>URDC01000079.1 GCA_900546565.1 uncultured Opitutales bacterium | reverse complement strand
CGTAGGGCGAGAACAGCGCGGATTTTGCGCAGCAAAACCAAGCGAGCGAGTTCAATCTAAAAAACAAAAAAAGGTTTTCCAAGTGGAAAACCTTTCAGCATTATAAAAAAATATTTTACAAACGAGGCGTCCTCAGTCGTTTTAGCATTAGCGGCGGCGGCGATAGAGGGCAAAGCCCAACGCCGCAAGCCCGAAGAGTGCCGCATACGTGGCGGGTTCGGGAACGGCGGTGGTGTTTATCCAATACGAGCCGTCGCCCGCGTCTTTAAGGAATACGCCCATGGCGTTGTTGTCGGCGTCGTAAAAGAAGACGTTCGTGGATTGTCCTTCTTCGCTCAATTCAATGCCTTTTTTGTCGTAAATCCTGACGGTGTTGTCTACAAGATTCTTGAAGTAGACGTTGACGCTGCTGGAAGCAAGCTCTTCGGTGAGGGCTTCAAAACCCTTGATGGAAACGTTCTTGCCGTTGGTGTCGAGAGTCAGAACGGAGTTGCCGTAGAACTGGAATACTCCGAAATCGTTGTCGGCATTGAGGGTAACGTTGAGCTTGACGTAGTCGAGCGTTTCGGTTCCGGCTGCGTCGCCAGTAACGCCTACTTGGCGTTTCAAGACGAAGTTAGTTTCGCCCTGCCCCGAAACCGAGCCGTCGGAATTGATTATCTTGATTGAGTTCTTGCCGTTAAGCGTTAGCGTCACGGAGGTATCACCGTGTCTGCCGAACGAAATGGCTTGGGCAAATTGCAAATCCGCGCCGTCTTCAACGGTAATGTTACCGCAGAAAATGTTGCGAAGATCCGACGTAGAACCTTTCATTTGCTTCAAAACGGCGGTCGAGGCAAAAGTCGTGTTGCCTCTAAACAATGTCGAACATCTTACGCCCCAACCTTTGCGTTCGCCGTAAAGCGTCATTGAGCCTCCGAGCGTGAGGTTGTTAAACCCCGCACCCGATCCATTCGAAGTATTGAAGAAATTTACGCCATTAGCTACATAAATGCTCTTGCTGTCGATAAAGTTGAAGTGGGTGCTTTTCACGTTCACAGTGCCTTTGTTGAAGTAAAAGTCGGCAGTAGACGCACGCGCCACAACTTGACCGCCCGAAAATTCGACATCGTTGTTGAACGTGAAACTCGAACGTTGAAGCCAAGTGTCTCTGAGGGCAAACTTGACTTTCGTGTTGAACACATACGACGCCTTTGACGAAGCGTTGTCGAGGGCTTCGCGGGAGACCCCGAACGAAAGCGTGCCGTTGCCGTTGAAGGTGATTGTCTTGTTTCTGTCGCCACTTTTGCCTGCATACGCGCCGCCGAATGTGAACGTTTGGCCGTCGGCGATAGAAACGTCAAAATTGTTTACGGACGAAATGTCGAAATAGCCGAGAGTTGCGTCGGAATCGACAATAAGATTCGCGTTGTCGGACGAAACTTTGACGGTGTCCAACTTTGTTGTTGTGGGAACAGTGCCGGTAGCCCACGTCGAAGAGTCGCTCCACGCGCCGCCCGTTCCGTTTAAATCGTATGTAGTGGCGGTGTCTTCCGCGGAGGCGGTAAACGCCGCCGCAAAAATCGCGCCCGAAACAGCCGATTTTACGAGTGTCTGATATTTCATATGTGTAATCTCCTTTTTTGTTTTAACATACAAATCTGTTTTGCATTGGACGAAAATACCCCCCCCCCCGAAAAAAAATCAAGTTTTTTCTCTAAAATTCTTACTCTTCCCGACTTAAACGTTTTGTAAAAGCAGCACAGATATCTAATTTTACGAGTTTCGTGTATACATAATAGAAAACGCGGTAAGATTTTTAGAATACACCTACCGTCGCTCAGCTCTTGGCTTCGCCAATTCAACGTGAGTGAGCCTCCGTTGCAAAACAGAAAAGGATTTCCCGAACGGGAAAGACTTTTTACATTACTTATCAGATTAGAACCAGCGTGGGTGCTGTAAAAACGGGCGAGGTGCGGCTTGCTGGGTCTTTTGCATTTTCGAAAGTGGCGGCAATCGGCTTTGCCGAT
>URDC01000078.1 GCA_900546565.1 uncultured Opitutales bacterium | reverse complement strand
TCCGTAAATATAAAGCAGAGGCGCATTGCGAATGCAATCGCCGACGGTGCACGTCGTATAAAAGACTCGTCGGCGAAGCAAACGCGCCCTCGCGGTTTTTAGCGACGGCGGCGGTAGGCTACAAAGCCCAACGCAAACAGTCCGAATATCGCCGCATACGTGGCAGGCTCGGGGACGGCATTGACATAGCGCACATACAAACCGTCGTCGCGGACGTCGAATTCCGCCTGATAGTCGCCAATGGTGTTCGCCGAGAATTGCTCGGCAGTAAGGTCGCTCTTTACAACCCAGTCGACAATCTTGTAGTAGTTGCCGTCGATGAGGTCGGCAGTGCCGCCCGCGGTCAAGTAGAAATCGACAACCGCGCTGCCGAGAGCGTCCGAGCCGAAGTAGATAGATGCGGATTCGGAATACAACTTCAAACCATAACCCGTCGTGGCGAAAATCGTCAGGTCTATCGTGCCCGCAGTGTATTCAAATTCGTTGAAGCCGAATTGGCATCTGCCGCCGCTCGCCATAGCCTTGAACGTGCCGCCGTTCATAACAAGGTCGCCGTGGTTGTCGCTGGCTTTGTAGCCGTTGTAGTCGTAACCCGCATTCATCGAAAGCGTGCCGTTGCGGACTTCAACGCCGCCCGTGAAATATAGGCGGTTGTCGGTGAACTTCTGCGTCGCATTGGCATTCGTGGCGTCCATTATAACCTTGATTTTGGCGTTGTCGGTCTTGATTTCTTGAATCCAACCGTTGAAAGTCTGGTCGGCGGAATTTCTGAGGTGCAAGACACCGAGATACGAGGCATCGGCACTTGCATTGCCTTCTGCTTTGATGACGCCCTTGCCCGTCACCCCATTGGAACTGACAACATTGATTGTGTTGACGGGAATAGTCGTCTCGGAGCCCGCTCTCGAAAGAATGTAGACTTCGGGGTTGCTCGAACCGCCGACGAAATTCATAACTCCGCCGATGTATACTTGGGCAGTCGTTGCGGCATTGGCGGAAGTAACGTCCAGCTCGGTTTTTGTCGCGCCATCGAGATAGACTTTTGAATAGGTATTCGCAACAAAGTCGTTGCCGACATACAAGTTGACGGGGCCCCAACCCGCATTTTCATTGCCGCGGCCAAGCGTAAATCTGTAAACGCCCTGCTGCGAGCCCGTGTAGGCGGCAGACCCCATATTGAGGTTGTTGCCGACCTTTATGACGGGGACTGCGCCGTGCGCGTCGTCATAAAAGAACGACACCGAACGACCGATAAGATTCATATCGTTTTTGACGTCCAAAACCGAACCCGTCTGCATACGGTTCTGCGTCATCCCAACGTAGTTTTCCAAAACGGTAAAGTCATGAACCGTGAGAGTCTTTCCGTTGTCCGCCAAAATGGAGGGCGCGGTGTAGCCCTCGACCAACTGGGCTTTGTCGAAAATCAGATTCGTGTTCGCATCGGGGATTGCGCCCGTTGTAAAGTTGTCGGGATCCTGCGTAGAACCCGCTTGATAACGGCTGCTGACTGTCTTTCCCGTCCAGTAGGATTCCGTGTAAGTCTGCGCCGAAAGCACCGCCGCCGACACCAATGAGACGCCGAAAAATATAGATTTTAACGCGCAATTTTTGTCCATAAACAGCCTTTAATTAAATGTTATAAGGCGAAAATACCCCCCCCGAGAAATTTGCAAGTTTTTTTCACATTTTATTGTTTTTTATTTCCGAACGTCTCACAAAATCGCAAGGGTCTTTTATATGTTCGAAAGAGTCGGCGATTGCCAAAGGCAATTACGCCTTTGACTCTTTATTGAAGTAAAGTTTTTTATAAGTTCGGAAGTGGCGGCAATCGGTTTTACCGATGCGCCTTTAATTTTCGGTTAAAGAGAAAAAGGATTTCCCGTATGGAAAAGACTTTTTAAAATATTTCCGCGTTAGAACTGAAGATACAAACGGGGAGTTTGGGGATAGGCGTATTTGCGAAGCAAACGCCTAAGGGGCAAAGCCCCTTCAATGGCTGCTTGCCCAGCAAGCCGGGCGAGGCGCGTGCTACAAAGACACGTTAGATTTTAACACGCTCCTATCGTCGCTCAGCTCTTGGCTTCGCCAATTCAAG
>URDC01000077.1 GCA_900546565.1 uncultured Opitutales bacterium | reverse complement strand
CGCCCCTTCGGGGTCGTTGCTTCGCAACGCTCAAACGCGCTTCGCTTGTTTTCTGCCTCGAGCCTCGCGGTTTTTAGCCAGCTCACACGCTGGCTCCCAGCCGATATTATAATGCTGAAAGGTTTTCGGAAGAAAACCTTTTTGTTTTTTTAGATTCGACTCGGAGGCGCACTCACGTTGAATTGGCGAAGCCTAACCTCAAAAAAGAAAAATTCAATTCAAAAGCAAGCCCTCGCGATTTTGTTAAACTTGGGTTTACATTGGATATGCGGCATAGTGGGAAGTGGCTATTTCAGCGGGGGTGCGGGGTGCTTTTGGGCGTGAAAGTATAAATTTATAAAGTTTTTACAAAAAAAAAGCCTTGACGCGCCTTAGGGGGGGGGTAGTAGCCTACTAAGCGAGAAAACTATTCGGTGCATTGTGGAAATCCACAAACCACCACAATTTTAACGAAAGGAACTGTTATGAGAAAATCGATTGCAATATTATCTTTGTCGGCTCTGTTTATGGGGTCGGCGGCGTTTGCTGCGTATCCGTATATCCGAACAAACGGAAACGGCAAGCAATGGAGCGACATTGACGCCTGGAAAAAAATGACGAGTTCGACGACGAGCGAAGCTCTCGAAAAAGCGCCCAACGGCAAAGACGACCAAATTACGCTCAACTACAACTTCAAAGACATCTATATGGACATGGACGTCACGTTGAATTCGCTGATGTTCAACCGCGACTTGGGTTCTGCCTGGCGCGATATGGGCAAAGACCCGAATGCGAATCCTACGATTTATATGGGCGAAACTGTCACGGACGGCGACGGGCTTCGAGATGCGACGCTCACGCTCGACCTGGCGAACAAATCCCTAAACAGTTATGTGTTGTATCCGGCTATCGGCGACAGTGTGGTGTACGGCATAAATGCGTTCACACATACCTATACCGGAACGGGAGAAGTTTACAAGGTGATGAATATGAACCTGACGTTTGAAGGCGGGACGATAAAGGTAACCGACTCGGCGAATACGGGCACGCGCACGGCGTTTTTTTCCATGAGGCCCGAAGGAGACAAGGATTTCACGGGGCGCACGTATGGATATACGTTCAACTCGTTCGTGGAATCGACGGAAAATCTCTCGCTTGAAGGCAGGCTGAACAGTCAAGCAGACAATGGCGGCGTTTTCAAATTCACTTTCAACAAAGACCTCACGCTTTTTAACGGCGACGACGCGACAGACCAACACAAGATTTTGACGCTCACTGCGACATCGGTTCCGCTTACGTATGACGCCGCGGGCAACATCGAAAAGGCGGGGAACTATGCCGTCATTGGCGAAAATGCCATGGCGGTTGTAAGACGCATAACCCTTGAAAATAACACTGCGCTGCAAATTGACGGCGTTCTCTCAACACAAAAAGCGTCGGACAAACGAACGACAAACATTGTTAGCAGTGGCGCGTTGCTGATTGTAAACGGCACGTTCGATATGGCCGGCTCTCTGTCGATTTACGGCAAAACGGTTATCAACGGGATTCTCGACGGCACGACGAGAAGCATTGACGATCCGTATGTGCAAGTTTTCAGCAATGGCGAAATGGTGATTGGCAAAAATGCACAGAAAGTTTCGCTCGGCAGAACAGGGTTGAGGCTTTACAAGGGTGCGAAGCTTTCAATCGACAGCGCGTCGGCGTTTGACGACAACTCGACGCGCATATGGTTCTTCAAGCCGAACACGGTTACGGACGAATCGGCGATCGTGGAATTTAATGCGAATGCGAAGTTGCTCGGTTTTTCGTGGCAAGACAAAACTTCGGTTGTGTTCAAGTTTGCCGAAGATGTGGAAGTGTTGCTTAAAACGTTCTCGCTCAATGAAGGGAACGGCTCTGTGTATCACGGGTTGAAAGGCGATGTTTCGCTGACGCTTGAAGGATACAGGAATGGTATGATTCGCATTACGAGTCTTGACAAACAGGATCTTGACGACCTCACGCTTATCAAGGCTGCGGGGTTCGAAGACGGCTCGTTCCACTGGGAATTTGACGATGCGTCGAACTCCTACTGGCTGGTTGGAACGGCAGCTGTGCCCGAACCCGCCACGGTTGCGGCTGTGTTTGGCTTGGCGGCGTTGGGCTTCGCCCTTTCCCGCCGCCGTCGCTAAAACGCGCGAGGGCGTGCGCCTTCGTTGCAAATAATTTTATTATTTACGGAAACATTCCAC
>URDC01000076.1 GCA_900546565.1 uncultured Opitutales bacterium | reverse complement strand
AGAACGCTCCTACCGTCGCTCAGCTCTTGGCTTCGCCAATTCAACGATTGCGAATTTAAAATACAAAAAAAGAAGTTCCGAATGGAACTTCTTTCAACATTATAAAAAAATATTTCGCAATCGAGGCGCCCTCGCGGTTTTTAGATTAGAGAGAGGTGACAATGGCATCCGCCAACCCATACTCTATGGCTTCTTGCGCAGTCATAAAGAAATCGCGGTCGGTGTCGGCGGCAATCTTTTCGAGCGATTGCCCCGAGGCTTCGGCAAGAATCTTGTTGAGCTCTTCGCGCATGCGTTCAAGCTCAATGGCCTGAATGTGCATGTCGACAGCCGTGCCGCTCATCTCGCCCATAATCAGGGGCTGGTGAATCATCACACGCGCACTCGGGAAAAGGAAACGCCTGCCCTTCGGCGCGGCGGAAAGCAGAATCGAGCCCATACTCATAGCAATGCCCGTCACAACAACCTTTACGGGAGCTTTAATGAGCTTCATCGTGTCATAAACCGACATGCCCGCACTAATCGAGCCGCCCGGCGTGCTCATATAAAACGTGATTTCCTTCTCGTGGTCGAGCATGTCCAAATACAGCAGCTTCTCGACAACCTCGGCGGCGGATTTGTCAGTCACCGAGTCCCACAAAAAAATCTTGCGCTCGTCCAGAAAACGCTTCTGCATTTCGGCGGAGACCGCGGGAGTTTGCTCTTTCTTGTTTTTTTCTTCTTCGCAATTATTCATAATTTTAGATGTTTTAAATGTTTAAATACTTGGCCGCAAGTCTTTTGAAATTTCGAAAAGCGCATAGCCCGAAAACAGATTCGGCAAACGGCGACAGGGCGTTTCCCAGTCTCCGCGCAAAAAGTGCTCGCGCCTGATAGCAATATCGTTCTTTTTGCAAAACGCCCTAAACGAATTCACCGAAATCGAGTTCGTCGGACGCGATTTTTCCCACGGGTCGGGATAAACCTCGTTCACAACCCTGTCTCCCGTGAGCAAAATCCCGAGACGGTTGCGCCAGTAGCCGTAGTTGACAAACCCCACAGCGACCGATTCCGCCACTTCGAGCGATCTGAAAATAACCTCGCTGGCATTCTCCAATTCGGGCAGCGTGCGCGAGCAGATAATCCAGTCGAACGACTTGTCCGGAAACGTCGAAAGCAAATCCATAATGTCGCCGTGATACGCATTCACACCCTTTTTAATGCATAGCGAAATCTTCTCGAAATCCGAGTCCACCCCTACCGCATAGACATCTTTCGTGCGCATAAGTTCGCGCAAAAGAATCCCCCTGCCGCAGCCGAGGTCGAGCACGCGGCTTCCGCGCCCTACCCATTCGTTGATGGCTTTCAGCTCGATTTTCTTTTTAAGAAGATTCTTCTGGTTTTTCTCGTCAATCATTCAAAAAATACTCCACGAGTTTGTAAAGTTTGGGCGAGTGAATCAGGAACGAATCGTGCCCCAAGTCGCTCTGAATCTCCGCATACGACGCCGTCTTGCCCGCCCGCAATAACGCCTTGACAATTTCGCGGTTCTGCTCGGGCGGAAACAGCCAGTCGCTCGTAAACCCGACAACCAAAAAGCGCGACAACACCCTTTCGAACGCCGCCTCCAACGAGCCCCCGCCATAGAGACGCAGATCGAACAGGTCGAGAGCCCTCGTAAAATACAAATACGTATTCGCGTCAAAACGGTTCACAAAACTCTGCCCTTGGTGGTGCAAATAACTCTCCACTTGAAACGACGGACGGAAAATCTCCTCTCCGCTGATTTTCGTGTGGTCGCGCCCGAATTTGCCCTCCATACCCTTGTCGGAAAGATACGTTATGTGCGCCATCATTCGCGCAATCCCGAGCCCGACACTGGGCACGCGCTCAATCGCATAATTGCCGCCCTGCCAGACGGGGTCCTGCATAATCGCCGAACGCCCGACTTCATTGAAGGCAATCGCCTGTGCATTCTGGTGCGAGGTCGTCGCAAGCGCACATACCCGCTCCACACGCTCGGGGAAGTCAATCGCCCATTGCAACGCCTGCATTCCGCCCATGCTCCCGCCGATAACCATCTTCAAGACCTTTATGCCGAGGTGCGAAATCAACCGCTCTTGCGCCGCAACCATATCCTGCATCGTTATCGCTGGAAACGTCAAATTGTAGCGCGCCCCAGTCTTCGGATTCACCGATACGGGCCCCGTCGTGCCCCGACACCCGCCGAGACAGTTCGAGCATATTACAAAATACTTGTTCGTATCAAGCGGCTTTGCAGGGCCTATAATGTTGTTCCACCAGCCCGATTTCCTGTCTTCGAGCGAATACACGCCCGCACAGTGGTGGTCGCCCGTCAGCGCATGACAGACCAACACCGCATTCGACTTGTCTTCATTGAGCCGCCCATAGGTTTCATACCTTATGTTGAACGAATCGAGCACACCGCCGAGCTTGAAACGCAGCGGCTCGTCGCAGAAAAAGTCTTTAAACGAGACTATTCCGACATCGCCGCCGTCTTTCAGGAAAGAAGTGTCTTCAAAATCATTCATCGGCAACCAATATCGACCAATCCCTCCCCCAAATCAAGTAAAAAACGGGCGAGGTCGTGCGCCTTCGTTGCGAATATTTTTATTATTTACGGAAACATTCCACATTCATGGAATGTTTTTTGTATTTAAATTCGCAACGGAGGCGCACTCACGGCTAAAAGACGGTTTCCTCGGGAGGTCTGTGCATTAGCACT
>URDC01000075.1 GCA_900546565.1 uncultured Opitutales bacterium | reverse complement strand
CGCTGGGCGGGCTGCCATTGCGGGGGCAAAGCCCCCGAGCGCGGATTACGCATCCGCGTAATAATTCCGCGCTTCCCCCTTTCGACTACGGTAGGTGATTTTGTGCCCTATCTTATTGTTTTTAAGTGAAGTAAGTCCGTGGGGATATTCAAAAAAACAGAAAAATCGCGAGGTGTCCTTGCGGCTTTTTAAGAGATTGTGAATGAGGAATATGCAGCGGTTTGGAAGTTGAAAGAGCGTATTTGGCCGCCAATGAAAGGTTCGATTTCGGCGAGGGTTGTTATGCATTTTGCCGCGCCCCAGACGCCTGCCATATGTGCGGCGGGGGCGAAAATTGCGGCGCGGTGGGGTGCCTCGGTGGGGGCGTCGGCGTCGCAGACGATATCGGAGAATTTTAGTCCGTTTGTAAATGTAAATATTTGACTACAAAAACCTTCGGCGGTTGCAGATACGAGTGGGACGCCTGCATTTGCGCACGCCTCGGAAACCGCAATTCGCGCCGCGAAAGAGTCGGTTGCGTCAAGGCACATATCTTTGTCTTTGAGTAAGTTATAGATATCTTCGGTCGACGAAAAAAATCTTTCGACCGTCTCGACTGTTATTGCCGAATTTAGTTCGCGCAGACGCTTTGCCGCAAGGGCTGCTTTTGGCTTGCCGATTTCGCTTTCGGCGTAGAGTGTTTGTCTGTGTAAGTTGTTGAGTGATACAATATCTCCGTCGCAGATGACGATTCTGCCGATACCCGCGCCCGCGAGCAATGGCAATGCCGCCGAGCCGACGCCACCCGCACCGAAAACTATGAGGTTTTTTTGGGCGAGTTTTTCCTGTGCCGCCGAGCCGAAATCGGGTAGGGCTGTCTGTCTTATATAGCGTTCGTTCAAGGAGTTAACCTCCTGCGACAACCGACATTATTTCGAGAATGTCGCCGTCGTTTATTTTTACGTCTTTAAACTGCGCAAAAGGCATCGCCTTGCCGTTAATTTCGGCAACGCAGCGGCGTGGGTTAAGATTTTTTTCTTCAATTAGTTGTGATATAGTTATGCCCGCCGAAACATCCGCGGATTTACCGTTTATGGTGATTTTTACTGTCTGTTTTGCGTCCATAAAGTTCCGTTTTTGTCGAAAAAAAGCGCGTTTTTTTCGCGCTTTTTTTTGCCGTTTTTTACCCCTTTTTTGCCCGTTTTAGGGTATTTTTAGGGGGTTATTACGTCTATTTTAGCCCCAATTTTGCCTTGGCACGAGCCAATGCCATAACGGGGAAATACATTTTATACCAATTATAATTGAGCATAAATCCGCGGGCGAGTTCCTTGCCCTGAGGAAGGGGTGCTCCTGCGCGGAGGTCGACTTTTGCGCCGAGTCCGTAGCCGGGGAAGCCCGTGCCCGTATAGTAGGGTTCGTTCCAAGTGCCGTCGTCGCGGTTTGTGGAAGTGAGGAATTCGCAGCCGCGCCTGATGTTGTCGTCGTAATTTTTGTCGTCGGCGGCGACGAGCGCGGAGATTGCCCAAGCGGTTTGCGACGCCGTCGACGGAATGCCGCAACCCGAATATTTCGGTTCCATATACGAGGCGACGGACTCGCCCCAGCCGCCGTCGGGCTGTTGTTTGGAGGCGAGCCATTGGAGTGCCTTTTTAATGCGCGGGTCGTCTTTATTTTCGCCGACGGCGATGAGCGCGGGAATGACTGCCGATGTGCCGTAGACGTAATTGACGCCCCATCTGCCGAACCACGAGCCGTCGTCTTCCTGTTCGGAATAGATGTATTTCAAAGCCTTTTCGATTGCGGGGTGGTTTTTGGAGAATCCGCACATTGCAAGCGACTCGATGACGTGCGCGGTGACGTCCGCGCTCGGCGGATCGAGGACTTCGCCGAAGTCGCAGAAGGGGATTTTCGTGACGATTTCGCGCGTGTTGTTTTTGTCGAAAGCCGCCCAGCCGCCGTTGTCGGACTGCATTGCAAGTATCCAGTTGATTGTGCGCCGTATTGCCGAATCGATTCGGCGGGCGCGGATGTTTTCGCGCGGGACGAGTTTCTGGATTTTCTTCAAGGCTGTGAGGGCTATTGCGGCGTCGTCGATATCGGGGTAGTAATTGTTGGCGCGCTGGAAAGCCCAGCCGCCAGGTTCGACGTTTTTGCCGACTTTGACTGCCCAATCGCCGTGGTAGCGGTTTTCCTTAGCCAAAATGTAGTCGAGAGCCTTGACGAGTTCGGGCGACGAGCCGAGCGTTTCGCCCGCGTCGATTAGGGCAATCATTGTAAGGACGGTATCCCAGACGGGGCTTTCGCTTGCCTGCAACATTATGCCATCGCCGCGGTCGACGCGCCAATGGAGGTTGAATGCGTCGATTGCGCGGGACATATTTATTTGGTCGAGCGGGAAGCCCTCGACGAACATTACGATGATTCCGTAAATCCACGGCGGCTGGATTCCGCCCCACGCGCCGTCTTCGTCCTGATGCTCCAAAATCCACTGCAAGACGAGTTTTATTGCGTGCTCTCTAAACGGCTTCACGGGGAAACGGTTGTAGGCGTGCAATGCGTGGTCGACTTTCATAAAGACGTTTTCGAGGCTGAAAATGTTTTTGTTTTTGCGCGGAAGTCGGAAATCCGCCTTTTCGCGCCCCTCGGGGAAGAGTTCGTCGATTTGCAGGTGCGCAGGAAGCTCCTTTATGGGGCGGCGCACTGTGAGAATGGAAATGGGCATCATTGTCGCGCGTGCCCAGCAGGCGAAGTCGTAGATGTTGAACGGACACCACTTGGGCAGGAAGAAAATTTCGGGCGGCAAAACGGGCGTATGCGCCCACGGCCACTGTCCGAAAAGTGCGAGCCAATATTTTGTGAAGACGCGGATTTTATCAATCCAGTTGTTTGTCAAAAGCCATTTGCGGGCTTTCGCCATAATTGGGCTGTCGGGGTCGAAGCCGTGCAGGCGCAGGGCAAAGTAGCATTCAAGTGTGGTGTTGATGCTGTCTCTTATACACATCTCCGAGCCCACGAGACTAAGGCGAA
>URDC01000074.1 GCA_900546565.1 uncultured Opitutales bacterium | reverse complement strand
TCGTCGCTCAGCTCTTGGCTTCGCCAATTCAAGGAGGGATAGTGCTAATGCACAGGCCCCCCGAGGAAACCAAATGATGCCCGAGAGCGTTTCTTTGGTGGTGAATTTATTTACAAAAAAAAAAGGCGTTCTTGCGAACGCCTTTTCACATTTTTTAAATTCACCACCACCAAAGAAACGCGTCATCGCGGCTTTTAGCGGCAGTGGGGGCAGCGCCCCGTCAATATAATCTTCACCGACTTTACACTCACACCACAACCTTCGCCGAGACCATTCAGCAACTCATCGGAAATCGGCAAATCAACAACACGCCCGCATTTTTCGCAAACAAGATGCGCGTGCGGATGGGTTTTGTGGTCGAAACGGTCGCAGTCGGCAACTGCGTCAAGCTGGACAATGTCGCCCGAATCGCATAAACACTTCAAATTCCGATAAACCGTGCCGAGGCTGATATTCGGATAGACTTTGCGCATACGCAAAAAGACCTCCATTGCAGTCGGGTGGTCGAGCGCACCCGAACGCATAATCTCGAGCATATCCCTGCGCTTTTTTGAAAATCTCGTTATCCGATTCATCTACCGAAATTTGGCAAAAAAGCCCCCGAATAGTCAAGCCAAAACGCTAACCTCGGGACAAAAACTCCGATAAATATTGTTGCGTCCGGCGCGAATATTTGAATTATCTAACGCGATATGGATAACAACGCACTTTTGGCATTTACAATAACGTTCGTGGCGGGAGCTTCGACGGCAATCGGGGCATTGGCGGCATTTTTCGTCCGTAAAAAGGACTTCAAAACAATCGCCTTCGCAATGAGCTTTTCGGCGGGCGTAATGATTTTCGTATCGTTCGCGGATATAATGCCGATGTCGGCGGAACTGTTCGGACGCGGTTTTTCGGAAACAAAAGCAGAGGCGGTAACATTCGCAATGTTCTTCGCGGGCGCATTGATTGCGGGAATTATCGACAGATTCGTGCCCGAACACATTACAACGGAAATGCTCGACAAAAGCGGCGTCGCGAAGAAAACAAACGTGCGCAAGGCTGCAATAATGACGTCGCTTGCATTGGCGGTTCACAATTTTCCGGAGGGACTTTCAGTGTTTTTCTCGACACTTGAAGATACCCGAATGGGGCTTGCACTGGGCTTTGCGATTCTGTTGCACAACATACCGGAAGGCATTTCGGTCGCACTGCCCGCATACCAGTCGACTGGAAGCCGCAAGAAGGCATTCTGGCTTTCGACGTGCTCGGGGCTTGCTGAACCCTTCGGCGCATTGTGCGCATACTTCGTCTTCGCGCCGTTTTTGACGCCCACACTTGTGGGCGCGTGCATGGCAATCACCGCGGGACTTATGGTCTACATAGCCCTCGACGAACTCCTGCCTATGGCGAAGGAATATGACGAACAACACAGCGCGATTGTCGGGGTCTTTCTTGGGATGGCGGTTATCGCGCTTTCGGGAATCGCCACAAAATAACATAGCTGCGGGGGAAGGAGCAAAAAGCGAAACATCCGACAAACCACTGCCGGACAAGGCGCGAACCCGCCGAAAAATCGAAAAATAGTTTGAAAAAAAACTCGATTTTTTCGACGCCGATGAAATATTATCAGCACATATGAATTTCTTTTGCGCATTCAATTTTTCGGAAACAAATATTTTGGCGTCGTCGCTGACGGACTACTTTCTGCAATCCAATTTTGCGGGTCAGGTTATTGTCGTAATCCTGCTCGTTTTCAGCGTTATGGCGTGGGGTGTTATGTTCTGCAAATACGCCGACCTGTCGGGTATGGACGATGTCAACAAACGCGTCCAGCAAAAGATTTCAAAGAGTGTCGACATAATCGAGGCAGCTGCGATTGCCAAACAGATTCCGTCGCCCTTTTCAAGACTGGTGCGCGATGCGGTAAACACGCTCGCTGCAATGGGAGGGGCCTCGAAAACAAACGCGACAATGCGCGTTGCAATGGTCGAAAACGCATTCGCGCGCACACTTTCGCGCCAGATTGAAAAATACGAGGAAAAAATGACCCTCCTGGGCACAATCATCAGCGGTGCGCCGTTTTTGGGGCTGCTCGGAACGGCGTGGGGCGTCATGGACTGTTTCGGTTCGATGAGCGGACAGACATCCGTCACACTGCAACAGCTCGCCCCGGGCGTTGCGGGGGCATTGCTTACGACGGTCGCGGGCTTGGTGGTGGCTATTCCCTCTGTCTTCGGATACAACTTTTTGAGTGCGAAAATCCGCAAAATGTCGGTGGATATAGAAAATTTTTCGGGTTACCTTTCGGACAGAATCGAGATGGATTCGCTCGCGAACGAACCCAAGGCGGTGGTTACGTCTGTTCATAAACAGCCCGAAATAGTCGAAACCGTGCGGCACACTACGCCCGAAGCCGAAAAAATCATAGACTTTTCGCTCGACGACGATTCCGAAGAAATGTCCAACTTCGATGAAGAATGAAATTCCGCCGCAAAGAATCCCTGTCGGCAATGACCGACCTCAACGTGACGCCGCTTATGGACTTGGCGTTCTCTCTGCTTATCATCTTTATGATAAGCACTCCGCTTTTGGAGCAGACAATTCCAATCAACCTGCCCAAGCAGGATAAAAACGCGGCAAGCGACCGCCCCGAAATTAAATTTCAGGTTATATCAATCAATAAAAACAGCCAAATTTACTGGGGACGGCAACCTGTCGATTTGGAGGAACTTGACCGCTTGCTCGGTCTGATTGCCAACGAAAAAGATCCGCCTGCAATCAGCCTGCGCGCCGAGTTCTCGCTACCCTACCAGAAAATCGTCGACGTAATCGACGCCATCAAGCGCAACAACCTAACAAAACTTCACCTCGATACAGAAGTAAAGTAATGGCGCAGGACAATACAAAGTTGGGCTACTGCTATTCGGCGGCATTGCACGTTTTCATAGCTCTTGCAATGTTTGCGTACGCGTTGATGGACATTTTGTTTCCGAAAGAAGTCGAGGAAAATAAAGTCGTCTTCGACATGGTAGAACCCGCGCAAAACGCCGATATGCCCCCGCCACCCGCGCCGCAGCCACCCCCCGCACAGA
>URDC01000073.1 GCA_900546565.1 uncultured Opitutales bacterium | reverse complement strand
AAAGCGGAATTGCCACAGGCAATCCGCGCCGCTTTCGAATTTATAAAAACCCCCGCAATGGAAGCCCTCCCAGAGGGACGCCCTCGCCCGTTTTTTTTTAGAGGAAGAGGAGTATCAACACCTGCGCCGTAATCACGCGCAAGAACATCGAAAGCGGATAAACCGTCGCATAGCTCACCGCGGGCGTGTCGCTTTCGGTCTGCGAGTTCGCATACGCAAGCGCGGGCGGATTCGTCGTCGAACCCGAAAGCACGCCGATAATCGTGAAGTAGTCAAGCTTCAACAGTATGCGCCCAACAAAATACGCCGTGATAGTCGGCACAAGCGTAATAAGCGCGCCAATCGCAACCCATAGCGCGCCTGTCGAGGAAAATACCGTCTTGAAAAACTGCTCGCCCGCGCCAATGCCGACAGCCGCCAAAAACAGCGAAATGCCAAGCTCTCGCGCCATAAGCGTCGCACCTGTCGAGGAATACGTCGAAATTTTGAGCCTCGGGCCGAAGTAGCCAATCAAAATCGCGACAATGAGCGGCCCGCCCGCCAACCCCAACTTGACGGCTTGCGGCATACCCGGAATCGACACGGGGAAACACCCCAAAATCACGCCGAGCACCACCGCCAAAAACAGCGGGAACAAGTTCGGGAATTGAATCTTCTGAACCGAATTGCCGACAATCGCCTCGACGCGCCCGATAGCCTCTTTCGAACCCACCACGGTCAGCTTGTCGCCCAACTGCAATTTCAGATCGGAGTGCGGAATCAAATCGGTGCCCGCGCGGTTTACGCGCGTAATGTTGAACGCCGCCGCGCCGTAAAGCCCGAGCTGGAAAAGCGTCCTGCCTTCGAGCTTCGGAACGCTGACCAAAAACTTTGCAGAGTCAATCTGCGTATCGATTTTGCGCCATTGAAAATCTATCTTGACGCCGAAAAACGTCGTGAAGAAATCGAGGTCGCTCGCCTTTGCAATGATTAGAATTTTGTCGCCGCGTTCGAGCACCATTTCGGCGTTTGCCGACATCGTCTCGCCGTTTTTGCAAATGCGCGAAATTACGAAGTCGCGCCCGACCAATTCGTGAACGCTCTCGATGGTTTTACCGAAAACAGCCTCGTTGCGAAGCTCTACGCTCACGCGAGAAGTCTCCTTGCCGAGATTGCGCAGTTTCGCCTGTTCGAGCGGCAGCGACATCTTTTCGAAAATCTTTCTGAATACAATCATCGAGCCAATCACGCCCATAACGCCCATCGGATACGCAGCCGCATACCCGAGCGCAATGCTCTGCGAGTCCGTCCCCTTCACGTCGAAATACGCCTGCGATGCCGCCCCGAGCGCGGGCGTGTTCGTCACCGCGCCGGACATAATGCCCGCCAGCGTTTCAATCGGCATACCCGAGAAAAACGCAACTGCCGCCGTCAAAACCACGGCGCATAAAACAACATACAACGCCAACAAATTGAGCCTCAGCCCTGTCGCCTTGAAAAGCGAAAAGAAGCTCGGTCCGACCTGCAACCCAATCGAGCACACAAACAAAATAAGCCCGAATTCCTTCACGAAGCCAAGCGTTTTCGGCGTCATCGAGAATCCGAAGTGCCCAAGCACAATACCCGCGAACAAAATCCACGTAATGCCGATGCCCACGCCCTTTATCTTGAAACGCCCAAGCCATACGCCCAGAGCCACAACAACTGCGAGGGCAAGAATGTTACCCGCAACCGAATCCTGAGTAAATAAAATTCCCAACCAATCCATATTAATCCTGTTAGCTGCATATAATATATGTCTGCGCACCCGAAAAATTCAATATATAAAAATACCCAATTTAATATGTTTTTTAGATTGATTCCCGCCTCTTCCCGCATTTTACTAACAGCGACACGAAAAAAATCATGGAACTCAAACAAATAAACGCCTTCCTGAAAGTCGCCGAGGAACTGCATTTTTCAAAGGCCGCCGCCGCGCTCGGAATCGCCCAGTCGGCACTTTCCACCCAGATAAAATCGCTCGAAGCCGAACTCGGTTGCGCACTTTTCAACCGCGACAACAAATGGCGCGTCGAACTTACCGCCGCAGGCGAAGCCCTAAAATCCGACGCCCGCCACCTCCTGCGGCAGGCCGACGACATCAAGCACCGCGCAAAAATGGCGTCGCGAGGCGACATCGGCAGATTCTCGCTTTGCAGCATACCCTCCTTTTTCCGCTCCGAAAAAATCGTCCGTGCAATCCGCGAAATGCAAAAAAAATATCCGCAGGTCTTCCTCGAAATTCTCGAAAATTCGTCCGAGCAAATCCTCAAAAAAGTCCTAAACGACGAGACCGACTTCGGCATAATCCGAATCCCGAACCCCGCCGAACAAGGCTTGCAGTCAATCACTCTCGGGCGCGACAAAATCCTGCTCGCCGTCTCCGCAGACAACCCGCTTGCCCGATGTCGAAAAATCTCCATTGCCGACCTCCGCGCAACCCCCTTCATAATGCTCGCGCGCGACGAAAGCCCGTTTTTCCGCCAGTCCGTCGACGCCCTCTGCCTCGAAAAATGCGGCTTCACGCCCTATTGCACGCAGGAAGTCTACAATTTTGAGCTTCTTTTAAAAATGCTGCCAAAAACCAGATTCGCCACTTTCATACCCGAGGCCTACCGCGACGGAGCGTGTAAAAGCGTCGTCTTCCGCGACGTCTCGGGTTTCGACCTCTTCAACAGTTATTCGGGCGTTTGGAAGGCTCAAAACAAATCGCCCATACTTAAAAATTTCATAAAAATGCTCTGTCCCCAAAAAACTGCTTGACGGCGGTCGCAAAAACGCCAACATATGCTCTGATTTTTCGTTTATAAAGCGGAAGATACTTTTTATTTAGAAGGAGGTGAATTGAAATGCCGGTAGAAGTAAAATTACGCAAGGGTGAAGCTATGGAAAAGGCTCTGCGCCGCTTGAAGAAGAAGCTTGACAGAGAAGGCGTCATCAGAGACGTCCGCCAGAAACGCTACTTTGAAAAGCCCTGCGAAATAAAGCGTCGCAAGCGCAAGGTTGCAGCATTCAATAATATGCTCCGTCAACGCTACGAAAACCGCTAAAACGGGCGAGGACGCCTCGATTGCGAAATAATTTTTTATAATGCTGAAAGAAGTTCCATTTGGAACTTCTTTTTTTGTATTTTAGTTTCGCAATCGAGGCTCTCGACTAAAAGACGGTTTCATTGCGCCTCACGTACGTTAAGTACGCT
>URDC01000072.1 GCA_900546565.1 uncultured Opitutales bacterium | reverse complement strand
TTCAGGTAAATAATAAAATAATTTGCCTCGAAGGCGCACGCCCTCGCCCGTTTTTAGCGGAGGGCGGCTTGGGCGGCCGCCAACCTCGCCACAGGCACACGCGGCGGCGAACACGACACATAATTAAGCCCGACATCATTGAAGAACTTAATCGAGTCCGGATCGCCGCCATGCTCGCCACAAACACCAAGCTTGATGTTCTTGCGAACACCGCGCCCCTTCTCGACGGCAATGCGCACAAGCTGCCCGACACCGCCGACATCAATCGAGGCAAAGGGATTCTTGGGGAGAATGTCAAGCTCCTTGTAGCGGCCTAGGAACGAACCAGAGTCGTCGCGACTCATACCAAGCCCGGTCTGCGTTAGGTCGTTCGTGCCGAAACTGAAAAATTCGGCGACTTCGGCAATCTCGTCGGCCGTGAGCGCGCCGCGGGGGACTTCAATCATCGTCCCGAGCATGTAGTCGATTTTCACACCCTTTTCCTTCATCACGGCGTCGGCGGTGGCCTTGATAACACTTGACTGGAATTTCAACTCCTGAACAAACCCGACAAGCGGAACCATAACTTCGACCTTAACCTTGACAGGCTTCCTGCCCTTCATCACATTCGCGGCGGCTTCGAAAATCGCGCGCGCCTGCATCTGGGTGATTTCGGGATAACTGTTGCCCAAACGACAACCGCGGTGCCCGAGCATGGGATTCTGCTCTTCCAAAGCCTTGCAGCGCGCCGCCACCACATCGGGATTGACATTCATCTTTTCGGCGAGCGCATTGCGCGAGGCACTGTCGTGCGGGATGAATTCGTGAAGCGGCGGATCGAGCAGACGAACCGTCACAGGACGCCCTTCCATAGCCTTGAAAATACCCTCAAAGTCCTTGCGCTGATACGGCAACAACTTTTTGAGCGCGGCCTTGCGCGCGTCGACATCGGGGGCGAGAATCATCTCGCGAACCGCGTCAATGCGGTTGCCTTCAAAGAACATATGCTCCGTGCGGCAAAGCCCGATACCCTCAGCACCAAGCTCGACGGCAACCTTCGCCTGGTCGGGCGTGTCGGCATTCGTTCTGATACCGAGCTTGCGATACTTGTCAGCCCACTTCATAACGGTGTCGAAAAGCTTGTATGTGTAGCTCTGCGCAGGCTTCATCTTGCCCGAGAGAACGCGGATAACTTCGCTGGGCGCAGTCGCGATTTCGCCGAGAAAAACTTCGCCCGTCGTGCCGTCAATGGAAATGTCTTCACCCTCTCTGATTATGACATCGCCGATTTTCATCAAGTGCTTGTTGTAATCCATCTCGATTTCCGAGGCGGCACAAATACAGACTTTGCCCATCTGACGCGCAACCAACGCCGCATGCGAACTTACACCTCCGCGCGACGTCAAAATGCCTTCGGCGGCAATCATACCGCGCAGGTCTTCGGGCGACGTTTCCTCGCGGCAGAGAATCACCTTCTTGCCTTGCGCATTCAAAAGTTCGGCTTTCGAGGCGGCAAAAACGACCGCGCCACTGGCAGCCCCCGGGCCTGCGGGCAACCCCTTTGTCAAAACTTTCGCCTTCTTGACCGCGGCGGAGTCGAACACGGGCACGAGCAAACTCGAAACCGAGTCGGCAGGAATTTTGAGCAACGCCTGCTTTTCATTCATAAAGCCCTCTTTGTTCATCTCGACGGCAATGCGGACGGCGGAAAGCCCCGTGCGCTTGCCGTTGCGCGTCTGCAACATATAAAGCTTGTTTTCCTCGATAGTGAATTCGAAGTCCTGCATATCCTTGAAATGCTTTTCAAGCTTCTTGCGAATCGCCAACAATTCCTTGTATGCTTTGGGCATTTCTTCGGCAAGCTGCGAAATCTTGTGCGGAGTGCGAACCCCCGCAACAACGTCTTCGCCCTGCGCATTTATGAGATATTCGCCATAGAAAGAGTTTTCGCCATTGGCGGGGTCGCGCGTAAATGCAACACCCGTGGCGGACGTGTCGCCCTTGTTGCCGAAAACCATAGTCTGGACATTGACGGCAGTGCCCCAGTCCGACGGAATGCCGTATTTCTGGCGGTAGATAATTGCGCGTTCATTCATCCACGAGTTGAATACCGCGCCTATTGCACCCCAAAGCTGCTTCTTTACATCCTGCGGGAATTCCGTCTTCGCGCGGGCTTTGATAAGCTTCTTGTAGCGGGCGACAAGCTCTTTGAGGTCGTCGACGGAAAGCTCCGTGTCGAGCTTCTTGCCGATTTCCATCTTCAACCCCTCCATAACTTCGTGGAAGGGCTCGGCTTCGCTTTCATTGCGCGCTTGCACACACATAACGACATCGCCATACATCTGAATGAAACGGCGATAGCAGTCCCACGCAAAGCGGGGATTGTTCGTCTTCTGGGCGAGTCCGAGAACCGTCTTGTCATTCAACCCCAAGTTCAAAATCGTGTCCATCATACCGGGCATCGATTCGCGCGCCCCTGAGCGCACCGAAAACAACAGAGGGTCATTCTCGTCGCCGAACTTCTTGCCCATCTGCTTTTCGACCGATTCCAGCCCCGCTTTGACTTGCGCTTCCAACGCCGCGGGATACTTTCTGCCGTTGTTGTAGAAATAAGTGCAAACTTCCGTCGTGATGGTAAACCCGGGTGGAACGGGCAACCCTATACGCGCCATTTCGGCAAGATTCGCGCCTTTGCCTCCGAGGAGGTTGCGCATTTTCGCATCGCCGTCGGTTTTCGAACCGAACCAGTATGCATATTTAGCCTTGGCAGAGGATTTCTTCTGCCCCGCCTGTTTTTTTGATTTTTCTAACTTCATAGTTTTGTGTTTATCATTGAATCTTTGCTGAAAAGAACAACATTAACGACAATACGCCGCCGAAAATACGTCCAAAATGAAACGGCAAAAACCGAAAAAAATAAACGCACCATCACAGCACAAACGCCGAAAAAAGGCCGAAAGAGAATACCCGATACCGAAAAATACCCGCCTAAAAAAAACGCAGTATACACCGAGCAACCAACGCCTCTCAACTAGTTGCGCAATCTTTTGAAATTTTAAAAAATAGTCAACACTATTTTTCCCATTCTCCCAACCAATATAATAACACATTCCTATCCTCTACCAGCCCAACACAAGCACCCCTCTGAGAATAAATAAAGAAAAGCGAAACTTCCGTTCCACATTTACATTATTTTATCGGCTTAGAACCAGCTTCGGATTGAAAAAAACGTGCGATGCGCGAGCTACAAAGACGCTATTAGATTTTAGAACGCTCCTATCGTCGCTCAGCTCTTGGC
>URDC01000071.1 GCA_900546565.1 uncultured Opitutales bacterium | reverse complement strand
TTAGTCTCGTGGGCTCGGAGAGGTGTATAAGAGACAGCAATGCGGCGCGCCGCCGAAAACGCGGGTATAGAACTTTGCAATCTCGGCTGCATCAACGCGCACGGTTCGGGCACTCTGGCAAACGACCGCGCCGAAACAAAGGCAATTTCCAAGTTTCTCGACGGCGCGCCGGTCTCGTTCACCTCTACAAAATCATACCACGGGCACTGTATGGGTGCTACGGGCGCGATTGAGGCGACGTGCCAGCTCCTTTCGATGAACGACGGCTTTATGCCGCCTACACTCCACTTCGACGGACTTCGGACGGGGTGCGAAATCGCGCCAGCCTCCGTCGTCGCCGATGCCCAATACGGCTGCTTTCTCTCGGCAAATTACGCCTTCGCGGGCAATAACGCCGCAATCGTCGTCGCCCGCGAAACCTTCGAAAACTACTCTCGGGAAATTCCCGACACTTCGGCTCGCGCGGTAATCACGGGTTTTTCGGCGGTGTCTTCGCTCGGCGTCGGCGCGGCTGAAAATATGGCGGCGTTGGCGGCGGACAAAGTCGGCATCGCGAAAATCTCGCGCTTCGACTCCCCGCGAATGGCGGGTCTTGTCGATATGCCCGATCTGCGCAAAATCAACAGGCGTCTCGATTTTTCGGGAATGAACGCCGTCGCCTCCTACGCGACAATCGCCTGTGCGGGCGCGCTCGAAAACGCCGCATTGCGCATACGCCGCGACAACTCCGAAAACGTCGGGCTTGTCGCCGCCGTCTCGCGCGGTTCGAGCGAAGAGGCGCATATGCTCGGCGTCTTTGCCGACCCCGAAATGCGCGGCAACATCGCCTGCTTTTCGAACGAAACTTCCAATTCCACCGCGGGCTGGGTTTCGAAAGCCCTCGAAATCAAGGGTGCAAACATCACATTCACTTCGGGGCACAATTCGGGCTTGCAGACTCTCGAATACGCCAAAATGCTTTTGCGTTGCCGCGATGCAGCGCAGATTGCCGTTTTCGCCGCCGACGAACTCTACGCACACCAGCTCAAAACATACGCCGCAATGGGATATTTACACGAGGGCGAAGTCGAGCGTCTTTTCAAGATGAAATATTCTTCGGAATTCAAAACCGTCTTCGGCGAGGGCGCGTGCGCGGCGGTTGTCGAAACGCCCGAGTCCGCGGCACGGCGCGGCGCGGCGGTGTTGGGCGAAATCGTATCGGCAGCCTCCACGACCGACGGCGGCGATTTCTACGACGCCAATTTGACGGGCGACGGACTCGCCCGCGCCGTAGACTTGGCTTTGACGCGCGCGGGAATTTCGGCGGGGCAGGTCGGATGTATTTCGTGGTCGCCCCGCGGGTGCGCTCAGGATTCGAAAATCGTCAACTTGCGCGATAATCTTTTTGGCCGTATCTCTATGGCTACAACGGTCTTCCATACGGGATATATGGAGACGACCTCGGCTTTGCATTCGCTTTTATGTCTGCTGCGCTCGTATGCCGACGGCGTTCCAATTTGGCGGCAGAGGTTCGGTTTGGAGAATTTCGATGCCGTAAAATTCCCCGAAAACCCCGAATATATACTGGCTTTGTCGAGTTCGTGGACGGGCAACAACCACGCGGTTGTCGTCAGGCGCGGATAATTTTTATTGCGTTTTATCGGCGAAAAAGGGGCATTTTTGCCCCTTTTTTGTTCCGTTTTTTGGGGATTTTTTGCCCCTTTTTTGCCCCTTTTCGGGTATTTTAGCGCGGGCATTTTGTCGTTTTTTCGGGGGCGAAAATGCTATTTTTTGTCTTCGGGAATATACGCGCGGGGGACGCCGTTTGAAAAATCAAGTATCGCAGCTCCCCACGAAAGCCCGACACCGAATGCGCACACGAGAACTTTCATACCCGTTTTTATTCGACCCGCGGCGATTGCGTCGGCGATTGCTATCGGAATGCTGCTGCCGCCGCAGTTGCCCTTGTCGCGGATGTCGAGCCATACTTTTTCGGAATCCAAGTCGAGGCGTTGCGCCGCGCTTTCGACGATTTTTTTGCCCGCCTGATGGAAGACGAACAGGTCGATATCGCCCTTTTTCATTCCGTTTTTTTGCAGGATTTTTTCGACGGTTTGGGGCACTATTTTGAAGGCGAATGCGAAAATTTTAAATCCGTTTACGAATAGGTCGACGTTGCGGCGGATATTGCCGCTGCCGTCGTCGTTTTCAGCGAAATCTTCGGGGCGCGGGGGGTGGCGCATTGCCGATGCCGGACAAATGAGGTCGGCGTAGCCGCGTCCGTCGACGCCGAAGACGAAATCGGCAATCTGTGTCGCGGCGGAATCGTCGTTTTTTTCGACGATACACGCCGAACCAGCGTCGGAAAACAATGCGACTGCACTTTTATCTTTTGGGTTTATCAGGCGTGTGGGGGTATCTCCGCAAAGGACGAGGACTTTTTTTGCCAAGCCCGATTCGACGTATGCCTTGGCGGTTGAAAGCGCGTAGACAAACTGTGTGCAGCCGAGGTTGATGTCGAAGGCGGCGATGTCGCGGCGAAGTCCGAGGCGTTGCTGGATTATGCAGGCGGTTGTGGGCAGGGTGTAATCGGGCGTTTGGGTGGCGAAGAAGAGTGCGTCGATTTCGCGTCTGTCGGCGTCGCCCAGAATTCGTTCGGCGGCGGCGACGGCGAAATCCGAGGCGCATTCGGCGGCGGTTGCCGTGCGGCGCGTGTATATGCCCGATATCGACGCGACTTTGTCCATAACGTCTTGTCCGAAGCGTTCGCAAAGTTCCGCATGGGTTAGTCTTCCGCGCGGCAGGGTGTATGAAACTGCCGTTATTTTGCAGCTCATTTTGCCGAGAATGTTATTGTTACAGTGTGGGCGGCGTTGTCGGGCGGCGGCGGAATACTGATTGTGCGGAATACTTCGAGCACGGACTTGTCGAATTCGGCATCGCCCGAAGACTCTATTATGCGCACTGCACTGATTATACCCAGACGGCTGACCTTGAACGAAACGCGGGCTTCGAGAGAATCGGAGCTGATTGAGGGAATTTTCCAGTTGCGTTTTGCTATCGTGTAAATCGCGTTGCGGTATGCCGCGAGGGCGTCCGCCATTGCGCTGCTATATGCGGCGTTGGCGTTTGCCGCCGAAGTCTGCGACGGCGAAATTGTGGCGATATTGTCGAGGTTGCTTGTAGACGACGTTATTTGCGCGATTTTTACGGGCGTGGACTTTTTTGTTACGCGTTTTGTCGCGGTTTTTTTCTTTGAATGTTTTTTCAGCCACTCCTCGCGCGAAATTTTTTTGGGAGGCTGCGGTTTTGGCTCGGGTTTTGGTTTCGGGGTTGGCGCGGGTGCGGGGTCGGGCTTGGGCTGCGGTTGCGGCCTGTCTCTTATACACATCTGACGCTGCCGACGAAC
>URDC01000070.1 GCA_900546565.1 uncultured Opitutales bacterium | reverse complement strand
TCGCCCGACTGCCCCGCGCCGCCAACACCCGCACGCGCCTCGGCGGACGTCTTCGCCCAGCGCGAAATTTCCGCGCCAAGCTGCGCCACGCGTTCGGCAATGCGTTCGCTCGAAATCAAAACGGAACTTTCCATACCCCGCATTCTCGACACCAGCGCGGCCGCGTCAATTTATTTTTGTTGCCAAAATCGCCCCGCCGCATTTTATTTTTCAATACTTATGAAGAAAATTCTATATGCGATTGCAGGAGTGTTGTTTGCGGCGTCCGCGCTGCTTGCAACCGATGTCAAAAGGACAAAATACGTCTTTCTCTTCATCGGCGACGGAATGTCGTTGCCCCAGAGAATGGCGACCGACGACTTTCTCAAAGCCGAAAACCGCCCCGCGCTTGCAATGAACCAAATGAACGTCTGCGGTATAACGAAAACAAGCTCCGCCGACAGCCTCATAACCGACTCCGCCGCGAGCGGCACGGCAATAGCCTGCGGGCGCAAAGTGCCCAACCACTATGTGGGCGTCGACGCCGACGGCAACAAACTCACTTCATGCGCCGTAATTGCAAAAAACGCGGGCAAAAAAGTTGGCATAATCACGAGCGTAACCCTCAACCACGCAACCCCCGCCTCGTTCTATGCGCACACACCCAACCGCAGCAACTATTATAAAATCGGCCTCGACCTCGCAGAATCGAATTTCGACTTTTTCGGCGGCGGCAACGTCAACGCCCACGACAACAAAAAAGCCCCCGAATACCGCGGCGACGCCCTCGACATAGCCGCCGAAAACGGCTACAAAGTCGTCAAAACCGCGAAGGAAATTTCCGCGCTCAAAAAGGGCGACGGCAAAGTGCTTGCCATAGCCGAAACCGACGGCGCGATTCCGTATATAATCGACGCGCCCGATTCAATGCGAATCCGCCACCTGCTCGAAAAGGCAATCGAGCTTCTGGACAATGACAACGGATTTTTCATTATGATTGAGGGCGGAAAAATCGACTGGATGTGCCACGCAAACGACGCCGCCACCACAATCAACGAAACCGTCGACCTCGACAACGCCATTAAAGTCGCCCTCGATTTCGCGAAAAAACACCCCGCCGAAACGCTCGTCGTCGTCACGGGCGACCACGAGACGGGCGGACTTACGCTCGGCTTTGCGGGCACGGGCTACAAGTCGTATTTCGAGCTTCTCAAAAACCAGAAATGCTCCTCAAACGCGTTCGAGGAAAAGCTTGCAAAACTTTTCAAGGCAAATCCCGACGCGCAGTTTGCCGACGCGCAAAAACTGCTTTCAGAAAACTTCGGCTTCAAATTCGGCGGCAAAGAATCCGACAGAATGACGGTCAAAAAACACGAGCTTAAAACGCTCAAAACCGCCTTCGAGCGCGAAAAATCCGAGCACGCCGCCGCCGCAAGCGACCTCTCCTACGAGCGCAAACGCAGTCCGTTGACGGTCGCGGCAATCCGCATGCTCAACAACAAGGCGGGCATAGCGTGGACTTCGAACGCCCACACCGCCCTGCCCGTGAGCACTTCGGCGACGGGCGTTAACGAAAAAATGTTCAGCGGGATGTATGAAAACACCGAAATTTCCGTCCGTCTGAAAGAGATTTTGGCGAAATAAAAAATGCAATCGCGCCGCAATAAAATCGCCGATATTTTGAGCGCGGCAATCTTCGCCGCGCTCTCGGCGGTGCTATTGCTCGCAAACAACCCCGCCGATGAGGCGCGTGTGCAAAAATTGAAGGCGGAGGTTGTGGAAGTCGACAATTCGCCCGTGGAGCGGCTCGGGCTGCTCACGCAGGGCGCGCAACACCTCAAAGTGAAAATGCGGCAGGGGCGCGACAAGGGCAAAATCTACCGCGCCGAAAATATCCTGCGCGCGCAGCTAGACCTCGACAAAATTTTCGAAGTGGGCGACAACGCCCTCGTGGCGTTTCCGCCCGACGCCGATGCCGCGACGACTATCCTGCACGCGCAAAATTTCTACCGCGTAGACCTCGCAATAATGCTCACCGCGCTCTTCGCGCTGCTCCTTGCGCTGTTTGCGGGCTGGACGGGCTTGAAGGCGATGATAAGCTTTGTCTTCGCGGCGGCGTTTGTCTGGAAAGTCGTAGTGCCCGCGTGCCTTTCGGGCGCAAACGCGATAGTCGTCTGCTTTGCGGCGGTCGCGGCTTTGACGTTTGTGATAATCTTTCTTGTGGGCGGATTCTCGCGCAAGGCTACAACCGCGTTTGTGGGCGCAATGGCGGGCGTGGGCGCAAGCTGCCTTATGGCGATAATATTCACGCGCCTTTTCCACATCAACGGCGCGGTAATGCCGTTCTCGCAGGCGTTGCTCTATTCGGGACGCGAGTTTCTGAGCCTCTCCGACCTCTTCATCGGCGGGCTTTTCCTGTCGTCGTCGGGCGCAGTGATGGACTTGGCAATGGACGTCGCCGCAGGCCAGCAGGAAGTCTTCCTCCACAACCCCCACATATCGCGGACGACTCTTGCCATATCGGGCTGGAAAATCGGCAAAAGCGTTGTCGGGACAATGACAACTACGCTTTTGCTTGCATATTCCGGCGGATATCTCACACTCATAATGGCTTTTACGGCGGAGAATGTTTCGCCGACAGATTTTCTGTGCAATCCGTATGTTAGCTCCGAACTCGTCAAAACCATAATCGGCAGCTTCGGGCTCGTGCTCGTAGCCCCGTTTACGGCGGTAATCGGAGGAATTTTAATCCCGAAAAAATCAGCAAAATGAAAGTTTCAATCAAGACGATAGCAAAGATGGCGAATTGCTCTACCGCCACGGTTTCAAACGTTCTCAACAACAAGGGAATGTTCAGCTCGGCGACGAAAGACCGCGTAATGGAGATTGTACGCAAGAACAAATACACGCAAAACGCAATCGGACGCAACCTGCGCACGGGCAAAACCGAGACAATCGGCATCACGTTCTACCGCCCCAACGCCGACATTTTCAGCTCTGAGTTCTACCTCACATTGATGCGCTCCGTCGAGCGCACGTTCGCCGAAAACAACTACGAAATCATTCTTTCCGAATACACCGACACAATGCTCGAACGCCGCGACTTTCCGCCGTTCCTGATGAAGGGCAAAGTCGACGGAATGATAGTCCTCGGCGGCTTCCCGACCGAAACCCTAAAACTTTTCGAGCAGTCGCAAAAGCCCGTCGTCTTCCTCGACACCTACTCCGCAAACGTCGATTGCGTGATAACCGACGGCAAAACCGCCGTTAAAAATACGATGAAAACCGTAGCCGAGGCGGGGCACACGCACGTCGAATATTTCGCCTTCAATATGCCCGACTACAACACCGATATGCGCATTCAGGGCTTTCTCGAAGGCGTCGAGGAATACGGTATGCAAAAGGACAAATGCAAAATCCACCGCAATTTCATCGACAACGAAAGCGCGGCAAAAGAGTTCCGCCAAATGCTCAAACAGACCGATTTGCCCACGCTCGTTATGACCGCCAACGACAAAATCGCAATCGCCCTTATGCGCTGCGCGCAGGAGTGCGGCATAAAAATTCCGCAGGACATCAGTTTCTTGGGCTTCGACGGCATACCGCTTTCGCAAATAATCTACCCGCGCCTTGCCACAATCAGAACCGACATCGACCTGCTCGGCAGAAAGGGCGCGCTGATGATGTTGGAGAAATTGAAGAACCCCGAGTCCAAGCCGCGCATCGAAATCCTGACGCCGGAGCTGGAACTCCACGCCTCCTTCAAACGTAAAAACGACTGAGGACACCTCGATTGCGAAATATTTTTTTATAGTGCTGAAAGAAGTTCCATACGGAACTTCTTTTTT
>URDC01000069.1 GCA_900546565.1 uncultured Opitutales bacterium | reverse complement strand
GCGGCGCGCGCTGTCTTGAATGTTTCAAGATGCGTCTTTTGCGGACAGCCCAGATGGCGCGGGAGCTCGGCATAAAAGTTTTTGCCACGACCCTCGCCTCCTCGCGCTGGAAGGATTTATCGCAGATTGAAGTCGCGGGGCGTCTTGCCGAAGCCCAAACGGGAGTCCGCTTTTGGGCACGCAACTGGCGCAAAGGCGGACTTCAACAACGCCGCAACGAACTCATAAAACAATACAATTTCTACAATCAACTCTATTGCGGCTGTCTAGGGGCGAAGCCCCTAGAACCTCCGCCGCCTTCGGCGTCGGCTTGTGATTAAACGACGGCTTACCCAGCCGTCTTTCCTGTTCCCACCCGCATTGAACTTCGTTCAATAGCTTGGGAATTCTAATTTGAAAAAGTTTTTTTTGGCGAAGCCCCTAGAACCTTTTTTACAAGTTCCGAAAGAGGCGCGGATTCCCTTCGGGAATAACCGCTTCGATTCTCGATTAAAGTAAAAACAACGACGGCTTACCCAGCCGTCTTTCCTGTTCCCACCCGCATTGAATTTTGTTGTTTCGAAAGGGGCGCGATTGGCTTTGCCAATCCGCTTTATTTATTCATTAAATCAGAAAAGGATTTCCCGAATGGGAAAGATTTTTCACATTATTTTCAGCTGAGAACCAGCGTGGGTTCTTGGGCTAAAACGTGCGAGGCGCGTGCCATAAAATCGCGGCTTTGCGAGCCGTAGCGTACTAAACGTACGTGAGGCGAAGCGAAACCGAAAACAAGCGAAGCGCGTTTGAGCGTTGCGTTAGCAACGACCCCGTAGGGGCTAGACGGTTTGCGTAGCAAACGCGAGTCATTTTTGGCCGTGAGTGCGCCTCCGAGTCGAATCTAAAAAAAACAAAAAAGGTTTTCCGAATGGAAAACCTTTCAACATTATAAGAAATAAATTCGACTCGGAGGCGCACGCCCTCGCGCGTTTTAGCAGCGGCGTTTGCGATAGAGGGCAAAGCCCAACGCCGCCAAGCCAAACACAGCCGCATAAGTGGCAGGCTCGGGAACCGCATCGCGCGACATCAAATACTTCGTTTCGGAATCCCAGTAGAAGTTGCCCAAAGCCGTCCCCGATTCGTCCGAACCCGTGTATGCAACAATGTTCTGATAGTCTTCGTCGTTGAGCAAACCGTTTTCGAGCATTACCTTACCGTTTGCGAAATTAAAGAAAACGATTTTGAAATTGAGACCGTCTTTCGAAAGCGTGTCGGGTTTGAAATAGCTTTCATTGTTCTTGTCGCCTTCCGTCATAAGGTGCTCGAAAATCACGAGATAGTCGTCGCCCTCCTTCATATCGCCGAGGAAATACTGAACACTGTTAACGCCTTTCGAAACGGTAAACGCATTACCGCTTACCCGCGTGCGCTCGTTGAAATAAACCTTGCTGCCGAGGGTCCACGCCTTGAATCGGGCGTTGATGTCGCGCTGGTTGTAAATGAGCGTCGAGTTGGCGGAAGTGAACCAAGCCCACTTGGATAGCTGCTTCGATTTGTCGAAACGGGCAGTGCCGCCGTTAATCCAAATGGCGTCGCCCGCGTCCACAACCGTATCGGAATTCATAACAAGCGTTATGCCCGTCGACGCATAAATTCGGTGAACTCTCTGAGTTCCCTCCAAATAGACGGTGCCGCTCTGCCCCGAGGCGGAACGCTCAAAAATAACCTCGCTGAGCTGGGTGTCGGAATTCAAAACCAAGTTGGCGTTGTTCGCCAATTTGTAGCGGAATCTGCCGTCCGTGCCGCGCGTATAGTTGACGTCGCCCGAAATCGTGATTTTGCCCGCACCCGAGAAAACGGCGTTTTCGCCGAGCGTCAGCACATTCGAGCCGACTTTCACAAAGTTGAGCGAGGTTGTCTCATTGTTCGTGATGGTCGAAAGCGTGGCATTGACGCCGAAATTGATTTCTCCCGAACCGCCCGAAATAATGAGTTTGTCGCTTCCCCACGAGCCTTCGCCGATGTGGCTTGTGGACGAGTCGACTTTGCCCGAATTTACATAATCCGCAAAAAGCGTCTTGCCGGCGTCGTAGCTGATTGTGGCGATTTTACCTCCCCAAACCGAAAGCTCGTACGCGTTGGCGCCCTTGTCGATAGTAAGCGTCATCGATTCGACGCCCGTTCCCCTGAAATACAGATTGTTGCCGTCGGCAAAACCGCTTTCGCTGAGTGCCGAAGATTCGGCGTCGATATACGTTATCGGGGTCTGGGCGAACGCCGAAACCGCCATAGAAGCGGCGCAAACCGCCGCGAGGTATTTTGCATATTTGTTTCCCATAACTAAAAATCTTTCGTTCAATGAGGTATTTTGCTATTTCGAGGGCGAAAATACCCCCCCGGGGAAAAAGTCAAGTTTTTTCTCTTATTTTTTTAGTTTTTTAAGAAGTTGCAAAGCTCAAAACACGCAAAAGCTGCATAAAATACAGAGCACACAAAACGCGCCCGAACCCCAAATTTCGCGAAAGAAACAAAGCAGCAACCGCGGGAAAATCGGCGCGATAAAAAAGCGACAAGACAAAAAAAAGGCTCGGCAAAATTGCCGAACCCTTTTGAACGGGCGTCCCGCATAAAACCAGACGCCCCGCCGAATGTAGCCGCAAACCGAACTATTCCTTCGTCGCTTCTTCGAGCAAGTCGCCGAGCGATGTCAGGTCTTGGTCTTTGCGAATCTTGTCGAACGCGTCGACTTCCTTCGCGAGCTTGTCCGAATCGTATTGGACAGCCTTCACCGACAAACCGATGCGGCGTTCGTCGCGGTCGATTTTCACAACGCGAGCCGTAACTTCGTCGCCGACCTTGAAGTGGTCCTTGATTTTGTCGACGTGCTCTTCGCTGATTTGGCTGATGTGCACAAGACCGTCGATGTCGTTTTGCAGTTCAACAAACGCGCCGTAGTTGGTGATTTTGCTGACTTTGCCCTTTACGAGGTCGCCAATCTTGAAGAGCGAGTCGATTTCCTCCCAAGGGTCTACCGTAAGCTGCTTCAAGCCGAGCGAGATTCTCTGGTTGTCGGGGTCGATTTCCTTGACGATAGCGTCGACTTCGTCGCCCTTTTTGAGCATTTCGCTGGGGTGGTTGATTTTGCGCGTCCAGCTCATATCCGAGACGTGGATCATGCCGTCGATGCCGTCGCCGAGCTCGACAAACGCACCGTAGGTCGTCAAATTGCGAACCTTGCCGCGGACGTGCGCGCCCACGGGATAGTCGTGAACCGCCTTCTTCCACGGATTTTCTTCAAGCTGACGCAGGCCGAGCGAAATTTTCTGCTCTTCCTTGTTGACATTAAGGACGACAGCTTCGACTTCGTCGCCGACTTTGAGAACTTCACTGGGCTTCGTAATGCGCTTTGTCCACGAGAATTCTGTGATGTGAACCAAGCCTTCCACGCCGTCTTCGAGTTCGATAAACGCACCGTAGTTGACGAGGTTGACAACCTTGCCGCGGACGCGCGCGCCTTCGGGATAGCGGCGTTCGATGTTTTCCCACGGATTCGAAGTGGTCTGTTTTAAGCCCAACGAAACGCGCTCCTTTTCGGAATCGACGTCCAAAATCATAACCGAAATTTCTTCGCCTACTTTGAGCATTTCGCTCGGGTGCGAGATTCTGCCCCAGCTCATATCGGTGATGTGCAGCAGGCCGTCCAAACCGTCGAGGTCGATAAACGCGCCGTAGTCGGTAATGTTCTTGACAATACCCTTGCGAATGTCGCCGGGCTTGACTTCCGAGAGAAGCTTGCGGCGTTTTTCCGTGCGCTGTTCTTCGATGAGCTCGCGGCGCGAAACGACAATGTTCTTGCGCTCGACATTGATTTTGACGACTTTGAAGTCGTATGTCTGACCGACATACTGGTCCAAATTCTTCGGAGGCTGAACGTCGATTTGCGAGGCGGGCAGGAACGAGTCCACACCAATGCTCACAATCAAGCCGCCCTTGACCTTGCTCTTCACGCGGCCGGGCAAAATCGCGCCTTCCTGACAGTTGGAAAGGATTTCTTCCCAGTTCTTTTTCTGCTGGGCTTTGTCGTAGGAGATTACGGGATTGCCTTCGCTGTCTTCCAATTTTTCGAGGAGGACTTCGATTTCCTGACCTACCTGAATATCTGTCTCTTATACACATCTGACGCTGCCGACGAACTCTAGGGTGTAG
>URDC01000068.1 GCA_900546565.1 uncultured Opitutales bacterium | reverse complement strand
GGGAAAACCTTTCAGCATTATAAAAATAAATTTTGCCCCAGAGGCGCACGCCCTCGCTCGTTTTAGCGGTTTTTAGAAAGGGGAGAGGGTTTGGTTCATACATATCGCCGGCTCCGCGTCGGTGCGCGAGGCGACGACTTTCGCGGGCACGCCCACGACTGTCGTATGTGCGGGAACGTCGCTTAAAACCACGCTGCCCGCGCCGATTTTGGCGCACTCGCCCACGGTGATATTGCCGATGAGTTTTGCGCCCGCGCCAATCAACACTCCCGACTTGATTTTCGGGTGTCGGTCGCCGACTTCGTTGCCCGTGCCGCCGAGCGTCACCTCGTGGAGAATGGAAACGTTGTCTTCTACTACGCTCGTTTCGCCCGCGACAAACGAAGTTGCGTGGTCGAGCATAATGCCGCCGCCGAAACGCGCAGCTGGGTGTATGTCGGCGGCGAAGACTTCGCTCATCAGGCTTTGCAGGTAGTAGGCGGTGTTTTTCTTGCCGCCGAGCCACAGGTGGTGCGCCACTCGGTATGTTGTTATGGCGTGGAAGCCCTTGAAGTAGAGTATGGGCGCGAGCGCGGAATTGCAGGCGGCGTCGCGCTCGACGACGGCGACGATGTCCTTGACGACGTTCGCGCGAATCGACGCGTCGGAAGCGAATGCCTCGTCGAAGATGGCGCGGAAGTCGATATTCATACGCGAACGCGATTCGAGCTTTGTGGAGATTATGTAACAGACGGCGTCGAAGAGATCCTTTTTGGACAGGAAAACGTCGTTTAAAAGTTCCGCCATGGCGGGTTCGTCGCGCAAAGCCTGTGTAGCCTCTTTGCAAACCGAACGCCAAATGTTCTCTGCGCTTGCGTTGTTTAACATGAACCCGAATATACGCCACAACCACGCAAATTTTCAACACAAAAAACACGTTTTACATCTGATGGGTTAGCCTTTTTGGTTGAAAATAAAATTATAAAAAGTAAAAATCGCGCGATATGAAAATTTTCACGGCATACTTTTTGGTAGTGGTTTCGGCGGTTCTTGCGGCGTGTTCGATTCCGCAGATTAAACGCGACGATGTGAGCTTCGAAGGCTTGAAGACTTTTTATGTGGAATCTCCGAGAAATGGAGGTGAGGTCTTCGCAAAATACAACAACCGCGCCGAAATAGACGCGACACTCGTGCAGGCAATTGCGGCGAATTTGGAGGCGAAGGGGTTTGTGCGCAGCTTCGACAGGGGCGCGGCGGAAATTGTTTTCGTGCCCGTTTGGAGCGTGTCGCTGCGCGGCGGCGAGAATGCGCAGGAAACGCATTCGGGGGTGCCGCGCATAGGCAATGTGGCGCAAAATGCGATCCAGACACGCGTGGAATACTACGCGACGCTCGAAATTCAGGCATTTTTGCGCGGCGACGGAAAATGGGCCTGGCGCGGGTTCTCGCCCGTCGAGACCGAGACTGACAACATCACTACGTTTATGCTGAAAAATCAGGCGCGCTGGGCGTTGGAATATTTTCCGCCCGAAAGGTATCCCGAGCCGAAGCTGTCGCTGATGTCGTTCTTCGGCCTGTCGAAAGTGGACACGAGCGAACGCGCGGAGTCGGGCGAATCGGCGGAAGCTTCGGTTGCCGCGTCAAGCGGCGCGGGCGCGAAATCCGAAGTGAATTCGGGCGCGGCGGAAGTGAAGTCCGCGGGAGTATCGGCGAAGGCGTCCGTCAAGAAATCCGAAACAATCGCCGACATAAACAAGGCTTTCGAAAAATCTTTGGAGAAAAAAGCCGATAGTAAATAAAAAAAACGGAATCGACTGAAATGAAAAACATTGCCGCCATTTACGAAGAGTTCGGGCGTCCGTCCGAAGTTGTTTTTGCCAAGCAAACCGAGGTTGCCGCGCCCGCGGCGGGCGAGGTGCTTGTAAGGTTCAAGCGCGCAACTATCAACCCGTCCGACTTGGGTATGATTGGCGGCTCATACGGCGTGCTCAAAACGCTGCCTGCGGTTGCGGGGCGCGAGGGAATCGGCGAAGTCGTCGAGCTCGGTGCGGGTGTGGAATCGGTAAAGGTCGGCGATGTAGTGCGTCTGAGTGCGGAGCTTGGGGCGTGGCAGCAGTATCAGGTTTTGCCCGCGTCGGGGTTGACGGTTTTGCCGCCGAATCTCGACCCGAATATGGCGGCGATGGCGTTTGTAAATCCGCCGACTGCGCTGTGCATTCTGGACAATTTCGAAACATTGCAAGAGGGCGACTGGTTCATTCAAAACGGCGCGGGAAGTGCGCTGGGGTATTTCATAATCCAGCTGTGCAAGGCTCGGGGAATCAGGACTGTGAATATGCTGCGCAATGCCGCGGCGAAGAAGGCGTCGCTCGAAGAGCTGGGCGCGGACGTCGTTGTCGACGAATCGGAATTCGACGCCAAGCAGATTTCGAAGCTAACCGAGGGGCGGTTGAAGCTCGGGCTCAACCAGATTGGCGGCGAGAGCGTCTCAAATATGATAAAGGCGATGGGCTACGGCGCGACGGTTGTCACGGTGGGAGCTATGGTTTCCGAGCCCGTGCGTTTCCCGACGCGTTTCCTGATTTTTAACGACCTGCGCCTGCGCGGTTTTTGGTGGGACAAGTTCCAGCGGACGCGCCCGAAGGCGGAAGTCGACGCCGTGCTGGGGCGCGTGTATGCGCTGATTGCCGACGGGACGCTGAAAGCCCCGGTGGACTCGGTTTTCAAGCTCGAAAATGTGCGCGAAGCTCTCGCGCGGGCGGCGCAAAATTCGCGTTCGGGCAAGGTGATGTTGGAATTTTAAGAGGGTGTAAAAATGATACAAAAAACTCAAAAAACGGATTTGGCAAATTTGACCCTTTTGGGGTCGGGAAGGAACTCGAAAGCGAGGCCATCAAAAAGGCTTGAAGTGTTTCCGAACAAGTCGGCGAACGCGTATTTGGTGGAGCTTTTTACGGACGAATTTACGTGTCTGTGCCCCGCGACGGGGCAGCCCGACTTCGCGAAAATCAAGATTTCGTATGTGCCGAAAAATCTGATTGTAGAAAGCAAGTCGCTGAAACTTTATTTGTGGTCGTTCCGCAACGAAGGGTGTTTTCACGAGCACCTGACGAACGTAATTTTGGACGACCTCTGTGCGGTTCTCGACCCCGTTTGGTGCAAGGTTGAAGGCGACTTCAACGTCCGCGGCGGTATCGGCATAAAAGTGAGCGCGCAGAAGGGCGAACGTCCCGCGAATGTCTGATTTTTCGGGGAGGCATGGTATGTTGCGGGCTTCGGGTATGTGCGGTTTCGGGGTGTCGGCTGTTATGCGGGCGGTTTTTCTGGCGGCGTTTTCGGCGTTGTTTATGTGCGGATGCGCGCGTTCGGAGCGAATGGGGCTCGACAACCTCATGCGCAGTGTCGTGAAAATCGACGTCTGGGAGGTCGTTGCCCACGACGGAGAAGAATCGACGGAGCTTTCGTTCGGTTCGGGCGCGATAATTTCGCCCGACGGCTATGTAATCACGAATGCGCATGTCGTCAATCCGTATGCGGAAAAGATTTTAATTACGCTGCCGTGTCTGGAACGCGTCTCGGCGGTCTTGGTGGGCTGGGACCACTGGACGGACTTGGCGTTGCTTAAAATCGACGAAGACGAAGTGCGCCGCCGCAATCTCGGTTTTTCGTATGCGCGTTTCGGCGACTCGGACAAAGTCGAAAGCACGGACACTGTCTATGCCGTCGGAACGCCCCACGGTTATGCCCGCACCATCACGAAGGGGATAATTTCCAACACAGTCCGCTATTTCGACGGCGAGATTACCGACTCGGGCTATGAAACGGGGCTTTTCAACACTTGGCTTCAAACCGACGCCGCCGTAAACCCCGGCAACAGCGGCGGGCCGCTCTGCCGCCCCGACGGCGCGATTATCGGCATAAACACCCGCGCCGCGGTTTTGGCGAACAACTTGGGCTTCGCCGTGCCCTCGAATGTGGCACGGAAGGTTGCGAAATCCCTCGCCGAAAATGGCGTTGTGGAGCGTTCGTATGTCGGGGTGTCGTTTACGCCCGCGCGGATTCTTGACTCCGAAAATTCCAATGCGGCAAGCAGGGGCGTTGTGGTGAAGAATGTCGATGTCGGCTCGCCCGCGTATGTCGCGGGGATTTTGGCCGGCGATGTCGTGGTTGCCATTGACGGCGTTTCGGTTGACGGGCGGTATCCCGAGCAGCTGCCCGCAATTATGAATTCGATTGCCGAGCGCAAGACAGGCTCGGAAGTGAAATTCAAAATTTTTCGTGGCGGCAAGACTTTCGAAAAAGTCGTCAAGACAGAGAAGCTTGAAAGTCGTGTCGGGCGTATGTACACGCTCAAAAAATGGGGTGCCGGCATTGTCGAGATTACGAAGGCGTTGCGTCGCGAGCGCAGGCTTGTGTGTGAATCGTCAGCCATGGTTTCGGGGGTGCGCAACGGATTCCCGTTTGCGCTTGCCGACATTGCCGAAGGCGATATCATTCTTTCCGTAGGCGACAAGCAGATTAAAACCTGCAAGGACTTGATTGACGAATATGAGAAGTTGAAGGACTCGAAGAAGAAGGTGTTAATCAAGCTTCAACGCAATCATGCGATATCCTACCACCTCCTCAACTAGAAACGGGCGAGGGCGTGCGCCTCTATTGCGAATTACATTCTAATAATGGAGAAAAACGGGGTTCATTGAAACCCGTTTTTTTTGTTTTTAGATTCGCAATAGAGGC
>URDC01000067.1 GCA_900546565.1 uncultured Opitutales bacterium | reverse complement strand
TTAGTCTCGTGGGCTCGGAGATGTGTATAAGAGACAGGTTATATGGGGAGAGATTTCCGATTTGTGGGGAGAATTTTTTTGCAAAATTCGGCGCATTCGTGTTGTATCGGAAAATTATGGATAAAAAGGAATCGGCGCAAAAACTGATACTCGCCTCGGCGTCGCCGAGGCGCAGGCAGATTCTTTCGAAGGCGGGTTTCGACTTCGACATGGTTGTTTCGGACGCGGAGGAGGTTTCGAATCTCGCGCCCGAAAAGCTTGTGGAATTCAACGCGCTTGCGAAGGCGCGGGCTGTGGCGCGAAAGTATCCAGAGCGACTCGTGCTGGGCGCGGACACGATTGTCGCCCTAGGCGGAAAGGTCTTCGGGAAACCGCGCGATTTGGACGAAGCTTTCGGAATGCTGGCGCAGCTACGCGGGCGCGAGCACGAAGTTTGGACTGCGGCGGCGTTCGTAAAAAACTCGGGCGGAAAGCTGCGGGAGGTTTGCGGGGCGCAGGTTTCGAAGGTGAAGTTCAGGAATCTCTCCGACGGCGAAGTGCGCGAGTATTTGCGCGTTGTAAATGTGCTCGACAAGGCTGGCGCGTATGCCGCGCAGGAACACGGAGGGATGATTATAGAAAACATAGACGGGGATTTCGACAACGTCATGGGGCTGCCGATGAGGCTTGTCAAAAACTTGCTCGACAAGCTCGATTTTTAGCCTACTCTGGGGCGCATATTTGCATAATATAATGCAGGAAGGCGGGAACATTTTTTTCGAAAGGCGCGGGTTCGACAAGTCGGAATCCGCCGTTATGGCGGTGTCGTTTTTGGCGGCGTTGGCAATCCACGCCGCGGCGTTTTTGCTGCTGCCCGAAAACTTCGGCGGCGCGGGCGCGGAAGACGGAAGTTTTATGAATCTGGAAATTCTTCCGCCGGAAATCGAAAAAAAAGCTCCTGAATTCGTGGAGGCCAACCCCTACGGCAACGACCTCAAACCCGCAAAGGATGCGCCCGAATCCTTCAAGAACCAGCGGGCTGCCGACGAGATTCCCGACAGAAATTCGAACTCGCAAATGCCGTTTGTAAAGGGCGAAAGCAGGCTATACAAAAAAATTGTGTCGGGGACTGCCGACGAGCTTGACGCGCTCGACCCGTCGCGCGTAAATCGGGTGTTGGAGCGTCCGCTTGAAAATTTCTCGCGCGAGGGATTGGAAAGTTCCGCAAGTTCGGGCAATTCATCGCGCGATGCGGACGGACAGCAAGCGGCAGGTCATGCTGAGGAAGTGCGGCAAGTGGCGCAAAAGGAAGTTTCGCGGCAGGAGGCGAAGAGTGGTTTGCAAAAATCGTCGCAAGGCGCGGCTAAAAACGGGGTGCAAAGCAGTGCGCAAAGTATCGAGAAAAATGCAGCGCGCGAAAGCGGAAAAGTCGGGAATGGAAAAGTGTCAGAAGTCGGGAAGAATGCGGCGCAAAGTGGAGCGGAGGCGGGCGAAGTCTCCTCCGACGGCGGGGCTGAAAAATTCCAATCGCCAGCGAAACCCGACAAAATAGACGCGATTTTAAGCGGAGATATCGACGACAAAAATGCGATAATTGTCCCGAAAGTCGCGGAAGTAAAAAGCGACTCATCCCGCGAAAAGTCGGATAAGTTGAGGATTGTGGATAGGAGCGCGGAATCTGCGCGTGAAGTTGCCGAAAACAGCGGAGAACAGACGGTATCGGACTCGGGGCAAAGTGCCGGCGGGGCGCGGCAGGAATCGGTTCGGGAGCAGGTTCGGGCCCTTCCGCCGCCGAAGCCGCGTCCGAGACTGAGTATGAAGATTCCCGCGGGGCCGCTTGCGGACAACAATACGGCGGCGTCGCAGGCGGGACTTGTTTCGGTGGACTCGAAGTTCAGCGAGTTCGGAGCGTATCAGCAGCGAATGATTGAGGCGATTTCGCGCCAATGGAATTTGTTGGGGGCACGCTACGATTTGTCTTCGGCGTTCGGGTCGCAAGTGGCGATTGAGTTTTCGCTGAACACGGAGGGTGAGCTTGTGAATTTTACGGTCGTGTTTTCGTCGTCTACAAACACGGCAACCGCGCTTTGTCAGCAGGCGATTCTTTCGACCGCCCCCTACGGAACGTGGACTCAGGAAATGGTAAACACGCTCGGCGAGCAACCCCAGCGCGTGAAAATCAACTTTTTATACAGGTAGTTTTATGGAGGTTTTCGACAATTTGCCGCTTTCGAGCGGTTGCGAAATTTTGGCAGTTCATCCGTGCGGACTGTTGGCTATCAACAAAAAGGCGGGGCGGTCTGTGCACCCGAATCCGAATGCCGGAAAGAGCGACAAGCCGCCGATGTTGCGGGCAAAGTACAACTTCGACGGCGAGTATTATTCGTGGCTCGACGAAGGCGGAGAAAAGCGGAGGCTTTATTTGATTAACAGGCTCGACTCGCCGACTTCGGGCGTCGTGCTTGCGGCGGTGTCGCGGGAAGTCGCGGATGCGGCAAAGGCGCAATTCAAGCTCAAAAATGTGGAAAAAATCTATAAGGCGATTGTGCTGGGACGAGTGTTTCCGAATGCGGGCGTGTGGGTTGACGCGCTCGAAGTGAAGGCGTTCGGGCATTTTGTTCGCTCGACGGCGGGCGGCGCGGCGGGAGCGGCGCGGCGGGCGTCGGCGGCGTATGCTACGGAATGTTTCGACGAGAACGGGCTGAATCTTTCGCTGATAAGGCTCGAACCGAAAACGGGGCTAACGCACCAGCTGCGCGTTCAATGCGCGCGGCGCAGGCATCCGATTTTGGGAGACGCTACATACGGCGATTTTGCCCGCAACAAATACGTCAAAAATTTGTCGGGGTTTTCGAGGCTGTTTTTACACTGCCAAAAAACGTCGATTGCGTTCGGGCTTGAAGGCGAAAAAATCGCCTTTTCGGCGGAAGCTCCCCTGCCCGAAAGTTTCGAAAAAATACTCCGATACAATGGCCAACTGCGCAAAAAAACTTTTTAATATGGACGTTTCGAGAATCAAAAAATTTTCCGTTTTATCCCTTTTCTACGATGTGGAAAGCTATCGAATCGCGCTCGGCTGGGGCGCGGCGAAATGCGCGGGCGTGTTTGTTTTGTGTTGCGCGCTTTTTGCGCTCGCGGCGTGTCTGGTTGTGTATGCCCCCGTGAAAAAGGGCTTTGACGAAAACATCGACGCGGTGCGCTCGGCGTTGAAAGAGGTGAAAATCGAAAAAGGAAAGGTCGTGCCGATTGCGGGAACGGACATCGAAATAAAGTCGCCAGACGGTGCGGTTTTTGCGGTAGTCTCGAAGTCCCCGATCGACGCTAACAAAACGCGCGATTTGCTCTTCTCGATTGAAGGAACACGGCTCAGTTTGTATCGCGACGGCTCGGAAACGCCGTTCGATTTGAATTCGTTCGAATATGGCGACGCCCGCGATTTGGCGCAGATTCTGCCCGACTGGGCGACGGTTGCGTTTTTCGTCATGCCTTTTGTGGCGTTCGTCTCGGCGGTGTCGGTTCAGATGTGGCACGTTTTCATGCTTGGGGCGTTCGCGTTCATTATGGACATTCCGCGCGGAAAATTCGGCATGGCGAAGTGCCTGAAACTTTCGATTGCGGTGTCAGTTCCCGCAGTGTGTGTTAATTTGGCGGTCGTGCTCGGCTTCGGGGTAATGTTGCCCGATATCGCGGTTGTGGCGGTTTCTGCCGTTCTGCTTTATTTTGTGTATGCGGCGTTGGCCAGAGCGCGAAATCAAAAGTAAAATATGCTTGCAATAAAGGCGCGACGGACGATTATTTAAGGATTATTCATTATGAGCCAGACAACAAAACAGTCTAAATCTCAAAAGCCCGCGGCGCAGCAGAGGCCGCTGACTTTCTATGACGAATCTTTCAAAATCGACAACGAATACAAGTCAACCCTGCCCGATGCCCAAAACGCCGACAAAAATACGATTAAAGGCGCGAACGTGCCGATTATGCAGGTGGGCATGCACAATTTCAGGCTGCCGCTCAAATTTATGCGCGGAGACTGTCAGGTTTGCACGCTCGCGGCGTCGGTGACGGCGACTGTATCGCTTGCCGCCGACTGCAAGGGCATAAATATGTCGCGCATTATGCGGGTTTTTTATTTGTTCGCCGACAGGATTTTTACGCCGGACACGTTGCGCGAAGTGCTCATAAAGATGAAGGAAAACCTCAAAACCTCACGCGCGCGGCTTCGAATTTCGTTCGACTATCCGATTGAGCAGACGAGTTTGCGCAGCGGACACAAGGCCTGGCAATACTACAAATGCACATATGAGGGCTCGATTGACGACCTCGACATTTTTAGAAAAATCATACATTTCGATTTTGTGTATTCGTCGGCGTGCCCTTGTTCCGCCGAGCTTAGCGAGCACGCGCGCGCCACGCGCAATGTCTACTGTGTGCCGCACTCGCAGCGCAGCAAAGCCCGCGTGAGTGCAGAGATTGAGGAGAACGAACACATCAGCATTGAGGATATGCACAACCACTGTCTCAATGCCCTAAAAACCGAAACGCAAACCATTGTCCGCCGCGAAGACGAGCAGGCGTTTGCCGAGCTCAACGGTGCGTATGCCAAGTTTATCGAAGACGCCGCGCGTCTGCTTTACAGCGAGTTCAATGCCGACAAGCGCATTAAGGATTTCGAAATTGCGTGCATACACCTCGAAAGTCTGCACTCGCATGATGCGGTCAGTGTAATTTGCAAGGGTCTTCCAGGCGGATTCTCCGCAAATTTCTCTAACTTCCACGACCTCATCTGCTAGGGGCGGCAGGGGCGAATGCCCCTGCACCTGAGCGTTCTTCGAACGCTCCTTGTGATACTTCGGCAGTGCTACCCGCACTGCCTTTTCTATTTACACCCACATTGGCTTCGCCAATAGCTTCATTATCCTAATCCGACAAACTTTCTAGGCGAATGCCCCTGCACCTGAGCGTTCTTCGAACGCTCCTTGTGATACTTCGGCA
>URDC01000066.1 GCA_900546565.1 uncultured Opitutales bacterium | reverse complement strand
TTCTTCCCAAAAGCTTGCTCCGCAACTTTTGTGTTCGATTAAGAGGCGCACTCACAGCTAAAAGACGGTTTTATTTCGGACTTGCGACCAGTCGGTCGCCGACGTTGAATTGGCGAAGCCAAAAGCTGCGCGACGATAGGAGCGGCCTAAAATCTAAACGCGGCTTTTAGCACGCGCCTCGCCCGTTTTTTTCAGCTCACACGCTAGTTCTAATTCGAAAAATAATGTAAAAAGTCTTTTACATTCGTAAAATCCTTTTTCATTTTAATAAGAGGCGAAGCTGGATATTGACTGGAAGCGAAAGCCGCGCCACTTTTAAATAAGAACTTTAACCAAAGGTCAAAGCGCGTTGGCAGAGCCAATCGCCGCCGCTTTCGGAGTTATAAAATTATGCCTTTGGGGTGGTGTTGAGGAGGGAGGAGATTGCGGGGGGCAGGGTATGTTTTGTCGGGATTTGTATTACATTATAGAGGGTGGCGAATGTGTATTCGGGCGCGGGTGCGCCCGCGCCGCCGACGAGTTCCGCGCCGCGGCGGACGTTGTCGCACATCCAAGCGGGCAAGCGCAAATGGTAATCGTTGCGCTCGACTTCCTTTTTATGGAATGCGAGGGCTGTTATTAGTGTGGCGACGTGTTCGGAGCGCGCCTCGACCATAAGGTTCGCCTTTTTTAACCCGCCCCAATACTCGGTTTCAACGAATGTGCCGCACCAATCCGCCTTTCTTACGGCATCGCGGGCGAGCAACGCGGTGCCGATGTGTGTGGCGTTCCAATCGTCGGGGTGTGGCGCGAAGATGATTGTCGGCTTTTTTTCTTCGATGATTGCGGCGAGTTTTTCGACGCAAATCGACCAATAATTCGGGTTGTCGGCGCGGGTTTTGGGATTAATGCTGACGAGCCCGTTGTCGGGGTCGCCGCAGATTTCGAGTTCCCAGCCGAGAAAATTGCAGGCGTTTTGAAGTTCTATTTTGCGCTCCCCGCGGCGTTCGACTTTCGAGCCGAGCGTTATGGCGACATTCGTTACATGTGCGCCGTGTTCGCGCATGAGGCGCAGGGGCAGGAGCCCCGTTATGCACTCGTCGTCGGGGTGCGGCGCGAAAATCAGGATGTTGTCCGCCGAGCTTTTGTCAGTTGGGAGGGCGGGATTGCCGAATATTTCCGCGGCGTTTTTAGGCGCGTGCTGCGCGTCGGGGGCTGGGATTTTTTTTGCGGCCTCGAAAGTTGAGGCGATAGTATTTGCAAAATCCAAATAATTTTTCATTGTTTTTATTAGGGAAGTGGGTGTAAAAAAACGCGGGTCGAATTGCCCGCGCGGTTGAGGTTATCGCAACTCAGCTTTGAGCAAATGGCTGAGGATTTTCGATTTTGTCTGCTCCGAAATTTTCGAGGTTTCGAGCAGGAAGGCGAACTCGATTTTTTGCGGAGTGTCCTTGAATGCGGCTTTTGTCGAGGCTTCGACGAGTGCTTTTTCGGCGTCGGCGTTGTCTGCTTCGAGTGCGTTTATCGAAGCGCGTGTCGAGAGATGGAATGTTTTTGTGCCGATGAGGCGTTCGTTTTTATGGACGAAATTCAGCGCGGCGGGATAGTCGCCGAGCTTCGAATAATTGTCGACTATGCGCGTTGCGCACGCGACGCCGCCCGAATATTTTTCCGCCGCGGTATTGTTTAGATATTCCGCGATTTTAGCGTTCACGGGAATTGTGAGCTCGGCGAGGATTGCGGCGGAATTGGATATACTTAAATCGGTCTCGGCGGGGGCCGCGAAGGTGGCGAATTTTTTCAGGCAGGAGAGGTCCGAGATGTCGATGTTTGTGAGAACCGCGGCGAATAGTTTATATTCGCGGGCATCGTAGGCGAGTATTGCGATTTCGACGAAGGTGTCGTTGCGCGTTTTAATGTCGGCGATTTGCTTTGCGATTTGCGTAGCGGTCTCGAATTTATTTTGGCGGGCTATGTTTGCCGCGAGCACTGCGATGAAGGCGTCGCGCTTTTGGGCATCGCGGATTTTGGAGGCGATTGAAAGCGCGGCGGGGTAGTTCTTTGTTTTTCCGATTGACTCGGCGATTTGCCCGAAGACGTTTTCGAACGAGTTGTAGTCTTTTATCCGCGCGATTGTGTCGAGGGCGAGTTGTTCCAAGCCCGCTTTTGCGGCCGCTGCGGCGAGTATTGCGAAGGACTTTTCGCGCATTGAAACGACGCTTATTGTGCCAGCTCGGTCGAGGGCGAGTTTGAGGATTTCCGTAAATTCGGCACGGTGGGCGGCGTCAATTTTTTGCGATTTTTCAAGCAGCGATTCCGCCGCCGAGAGGCTGGAAGCGCAGAATTTTGCATTGCGCGATGCCTCCGCCAGAAGCGTTTTTGCCTCGGCTTGGGTGAGCGCGGGGCGTGTGTTTGCGGAGGCTGCCGCGGGGATTGAGGTTTTTGCCGTGGCGTTGGGAGATGCCTGTATTTTTGCGTCGATTGGCAATTTTGCGATGATTTCCGCCTTTGTTTTTGCGTCGAATTTGTCGGTTTTATTGACGAGCTCGGCGAGAGTTTCGAAGGCGTCGCGCGGGGTGTCGCAGAAGACGGCTATGGCGCAAGAGCGCGATATTTTTGCGGTTTCGGGCGATGTCGCCAAGGCGAGCGCGGGCAGGATTTTACCGCGTATATCGCGGAATTTGAATTCGCCCGCGCGAATGTCGGGCACGGAGACAAGTTTGAGGGCGACTGCGCTTGACGGGTATTTTACGGCAATGTCGCGCAATTTTGCGTCGATATTTTCGAACGCCTTTTTCGATGCGGCAAAGTCGCAATTTTGCAGGAGCGTTTTTGCCTGCACAGTTCGGTTTGCTGCGTCGACAAATTCGGCGGTTGCGAGCTTGTCTTCGTTTTGCGAGCAAGCCGAAAGCAAGAGAGCCGCGAGCGGAATTATTGCGGAAAATATCGGATAGAATCTTTTTTGCATTGTTTTAAGGGCGTTAGGAGCGTCTGTCGTTTGCTATTGAAATCATATAAAGTAGCCAACCCAACGACGATACGAATGCCGCAACGTAGGTGAATGCCGCCGCGTTCAGAACGGTTTCGACACCGCGGGCTTCATCGCCCCCAATTACGCCGAGTTTTGAAAGGTATGCTTTCGCGCGGGCGGAGGCGTCAAATTCGACGGGCAATGTCACGAGCTGGAAGACGGCCAGCACCGTGTAGATTGCAACCGCTATGTAGATTGTCGTGAGGCTTTGGAACAGGAAAAATCCGCCGAGCATTACTATCGGCAGAAGTTGGCTTGCGAAGTTTGTTATCGGCACAAGTGCCATACGAAGGTTGAGTGGGGCATACTGCTGCTTGTGCTGGACGGCGTGCCCAGCCTCGTGCGCCGCGACGCCGAGGGCTGCGAGGCTTGTGCCGAGGTAGTTTTCGCGGCTGAGGGCGAGGACTTTGCGCGAGGGGTCGTAGTGGTCGGTGAGGTGTCCCTGAATTTGGACGATTTCGACGTCGCGTATACCCGCCGCCCGCAGGACTGCCTCGGCTGCGTCGCGCCCCGTGAGGTTGTTGCGGCTGCGCACGCGGCTGTATGTTTCGTAGGCGGAGGATATGCGCATTTGCGCATAAATGCCTATTACGATTGGGACGATTATCAAAAACAAAAATTCCATATGCCGCTTTTAGACAGTTTTTTTAAGCGTTTTGTTGCGCGGGTTGTGCGTTTTTTGCGGAGGCGTTTTTTATCGCAACATAGCGGACAACGTTGAAGAGTTTGCGCTTTTTGATTGTGTCGGCTTTTTTGAATACGCCGCGCGTGTTCGGAAAAAATATGTCGCCGCGGGGTCTGAATTTTACGCGGCTTAGAATGATTTCGGAGCAATGGGGCAACGCCGATTTATAGAGGCTTGCGCCGCCGCACACCCAGATGTTGCGCGGGTCGTCAGCGTAGGCGGCAAGGAAGTCTTCGAACGATTTAAACGCCTTTGCGCCCGCGCCGATTTTTTCGGGCGTCGATGTGATGACGACGTTCTCGCGCTTCGGCAGCGGTTTCGCCCCGAGGCTTTCCCACGTTTTGCGTCCCATCACGATGATTCCGCCGAGTGTGGTTTTCTTGAAGTGTTTAAAATCTTCGGGAATGTGCCACGGTATTTGCAGCCCGTTTCCGATTACGCCGTTTAACGAGACGGCGGCGATTGCCCTTATTTTTTTGCCCATTTTACGCGGTTTGGTTAGACGGCTATGGGAGCTTTAATTGCTGGGTAGGGGTCGTAGCCCTGTATCGAAAAATCTTCGAATACGAAGTCTTCGAGCCGCTTGCGCTCGGGGTTTAGAACGAGCTTCGGCAACGGACGCGGTTCGCGCGAAAGTTGCAGGCGAACTTGGTCAAGGTGGTTCTTATATATGTGCAGGTCGCCGAAAGTATGGACAAATTCGCCCGCTTTGTAGCCGCAGACTTGCGCCATCATCATCGTGAGCATTGCGTAGGAAGCTATGTTAAAGGGCACGCCCAAAAAGAGGTCGGCACTGCGCTGATAGAGTTGGCAGCTGAGCTCGCCGTCTGAGGAAACGTAGAATTGGAACATTGCGTGGCACGGGGGCAATGCCATTTTGTCGAGCTCGCCGGGGTTCCAAGCGCAGACAATATGGCGGCGTCCGAACGGGTCTTTTTTTAGCGAGTTTTCGACTTGCTTTATTTGGTTTATGGTGCGGCCGTCGGGCGCGCGCCAGTCGGTCCATTGTGCGCCGTAGATTCTGCCGAGATTTCCGTCTTTATCCGCCCATTCGTCCCAAATTGTGACGTTGTTTTCGTGTAGGTATTTCACGTTTGTATCGCCTTTTAAAAACCAGAGAAGCTCGTGTATTATCGAACGCGTGTGGAGCTTTTTGGTTGTCAAAAGCGGAAAAGCGTCGCGCAAATTGAAACGCGCCTGCGCCCCGAATACGCCGATTGTGCCGACCCCAGTCCGGTCGGAACGCTCGTTGCCGTTTTCCAGTACCAATTTCAGTAAATCCAAGTATTCTTTCATTTGCCAATAACTCTAAGCCCGTCCGCTTTTTTTGCAACTCTTTTGTATGTCCGACAAGCGGCGTCCCGCAGGGCGGGTCTTTTGTATGTTTCGAAAGAGTCGGCGATTAGTAAAGGCAATTTCGCCTTTATTTTTTTGTAAAAAAAAGGATTTCCCGACTGGGAAAGACTTTTACATTATTTTTCACGTTAGAATCAACGTGTGAGCTTGCTAAAAGTCGCGAGGCGCGTGCTACAAAGACACTATTAGATTTTAGAACGCTCCTATCGTCGCTCAGCTCTTGGCTTCGCCAATTCA
>URDC01000065.1 GCA_900546565.1 uncultured Opitutales bacterium | reverse complement strand
GAGCGAGAGTGTGGCGGGGGTGGTGCGGGGGCGCGGTTAAAGCTCGATTGTTTTCGACGGCTCGGGGATTACAACGTTCGTCTTCGGCAGGCGGTCGAGGACTTCGAACATAAACCAGTCGCGCGACTCTTCGCTGCCGTGGGTGAGGACGACGCAGCGCGGGTCGTGGCGCAGAATGTATTCGAGAATTTCGTCGCGGTCGGCGTGGGAGGTGAGGTCGAACTGGTCGACTTTGCAATTCACCTGTCCGACGAAGAACTGGTCGCGGAAGGCGAAGTCGCCGCCGAGCGGTGTGTTGAGCAGTTTGTAGGCGGGCGTCTCGGGATCGCAATAGCCGACGAGGAAGACGGCATTGGCGGGATTGCCTATGATGCCCGTTGCCGCCAAGTAGGCGGGGGTGCGCTCTATCATCATTCCGCTGCCGAGAATGTAAATTCCCTTTTCGTCGAAATCGCGCCCGATTTCGATTTTTCCGCGAATGACTTTTGCGCCGTCGAGGCTGTGTTTGCCGAAGTTTATGTAGGCGGAATTTTTCGAAAGCTTCATAAGGTATTCGGCGACGTCGACGGCGAGCCCCCCGATGAAGACGGGCGTTTCCTGCGGGATTTTGCCCGCGCGTTTGGCGCGTTCGATTATCAGCAGAATCTCCTGCATTCTGCCGAGGGCAAAGGCTGGAATGAGGACGTTGCCGCCGTCGTCGACTATGCGGGCGACGGAATCGACGAGGCGTTCGCGCTCGGAGAGGTAGTCGCCCATTTCGCGGCGGTCGCGCATTCCGCGCGTGGTTTCGACAACCATTACGTCGACTTTTTCGTCGGTATGTGCTGCGCCCTTCAAAAGCGTGGTGTCGTGAAAGGAAATATCGCCCGAGAAGAGGTATTTTTTCTTATTGAATTCTATCAGGATTTGCGCGGCTCCCGGAATGTGCCCCGCGGGCAGGAATTTTATGGAAATGCGGCGTCCGTCCGCCTCGAAAACGCGCTCGCGGTTGTATGCCATTGGCGTGAGCTGCTCTGCGATTCTGTCGAGCTCGGAATTTTCGAAAAGCGGATATTCCTTGATATCGCGTTCCTGACGCTGGCGCATCATAACCGTGCGGGAATTGCGCAGCATTTTAAAGAGCAGTTCGCGCGATTCGTCGGCGACAAGCACTCGTGCCCCGTGCTGGCGGCGCAGTAAAACAGGCAGCGCGCCGCAGTGGTCGAGGTGCGCGTGCGTTATGAGAATGAAGTCGAGCGAGTCGTCCAGAATTTTCGAAAAATCGGGCAGGGCTTCGAGCCCCATTTTTTTGGGATGCATACCGCAGTCCACGAGAATTTTGAAGCCGCCGAGCTCGATTAAATGCGCGCTCGAACCGACATCGATGTTTTTGTTTAAATCTGTATAAAGCATATTTCTTTTCCGGATTTTTCCCAAGTGTAGAGGCGTTTCCCATTATATCAACATTTTTTCGGAAAACCGCGATGGCTTACTTTTGTTGGCGGCGGATTATTTTAAATGTTGGGCACAGGCGCAAATTGCTTCGCAATGTTGCTTTGTCTATCCCCTACATAAGCCATTCGGAAGAACGGCTTTTTTGTAAATAAAATCCGCCACCAAAAGTAAGCGGTTCGGCTTCAATTCGGTTTCGCTTCGCCTCACGTACGTTTAGTACGCTACGGCTTGCAAAACGCGAATTCCAGTGCGAACCTCGCGATTTTCTCCTGTTCTCCGAACGCTACTTCGAACTCGTTTTGCTTCCTTTAATTAAAAAGGATTTTACGAATGTAAAAGACTTTTTGGATTATTTTTCTGATTAGGACACACGTGTGAGCCGCTAAAACGGGCGAGGCGCACGCCCTCGCCCGTTTTAGCTTGAAAAGTTTGGGACGTATACAATAGTAGGACGATTATATACTCTATATATAGGATTACTACAATGGACTACAAATCGAGTTTGGGTATAAATCCCGAAACGGGCACGAACGAAGTTCTGGACAAAACCTTGTTCGAATATGTCAATATGCGCCTCGCCGCGATAGGCGAACCTATTTTCGGCAACCGCGACGATTATCCGCTGCTGAAAATGGCTCAGCCGCTTCTGGAAAACTACCGCGACTTTATTGCCGACGGCGGACACGGCTACTGTCCGTCGGACGAGCGCATTATGGACTTTTTGCGGGACTATTTGAATGATTCGCTGGGCGCGCACGAAGAGGTCGCGCCGTTGCCGTCGAAAACGTTGGTGCTTGACAGATTCGGAACTGCGCGAATGTTGTCGCTGCCGCCCGACAAGGACAGCTACAAAAACGAGTATGTGGAATCCTTCCGCGTGCGTCAGGGTGTGCTGAACAATCCGAGAAACGACCGCCGCACGACTGCGGGCGTCTTTCATATTGCCGAAGGCGGGCTGCCGATTCCAGACGACAAAAAGGCGGTGCCCAAGGTCGTGTTCAAGAATCTTTGGAAGAGGGCGTTCGAAGCTCCCGAATCGCTGCTCGAAATTCCCTTTACGTCGACGCAGCACAGGAGGGCGAAACGCTGGATATCCCTGTTTGTGCGCCCGATTGTATGCCCCGACATTCCGAATGTCAGCGAGAGCAAAAAAATGGAAATCAGGTTCTTCGTTCCGGGGGGGCTTGTCTGCAATCTCGATTTTGTTGAGAGTATTTTCGGAAACGCGGGGAATCCGTCGCTTACGAAAAACAAGACCGACGCGAACATCGAAAGCTGGACGGGGCAGACGGGGTGCATTGTGCTTGCGCCGCATTTGGTCAACTGCACGAAAAAGTCGCTGGGGCTGCCGAATGTGGAGGAGGCAACGGAAAGGCAGAAGCGCGACGGAATGTGTTGGAGCGACCCCGAAGAGCTTTACAACAACGGCAAGCCCTTTAAAATTACCGCTCGCGACGGGCGCGGCGTGATTGTTACGATAATTGCCGACAACTATTTCGGCTATTCGAAAAAGGAAATCAAGACGCAGATAAGCTATGCCGCAAACCTTTACGGGCAATGCGAGGAAGAGCACAGCGGCGGCACGCTCGCGTTCAGCAGCCGCGATATGGGCGAAGAGTTCAAGGCGGACTGGTTCGTTCAGAACAACCCTCTGAAATTTGCAGACACGGTGGAGCTTTTGGGCGACGCCATCGACGTATCGCCCGAAGGCTGGGCGGTCGACAGGAAATTTCCGAACGTGATTTATGTGGACGAGCGGGCGAACTTTTCGCTCAAAACACAGACGGTTTCGTGGACGAAGGACGGGCGCGAGATATCGCTCAAACTGATGCCGAAGAAAATCTATGTGCTGCCGTCGGGCGCGAAGGTCGAAATGTGCCGCCCCCACGAAAACAGGCGTTGGCGTCTTGTCGGCGTCCTGCCAGAAGGCATTTATTGCCACAAGCCCGCGACAGTTTCGGGCGGCGGCAAGAGCGAAATTTCAAAGGATATTTCCGACGCCATAATTCACGGCCCGTCGATTGTCGCCGACTTCAAAAAGGACATTCAGCGCGTGGCGGAAATTATCAACAAAAACTACGGCAACCGCAACAAGGACCAATCGCAAAACAAGGGCGAGAACAGCCGCCCGATTTTGTCGCCGAAGCGCACGATGGGCTCGGTGGTCAAATTGCTGACGCCCTCGGAGGATTTTACCGACGAATACAACGCGTGGTTGGAGTCGATTCCGTTCTATATCCGCGAATTCGTGCTCACAGTCAAACGCCACTACCGTCCCGAGTGGGGCGACAACTGGGCGGACAAGTTCTCGGTGGATTCTATCAACGGAACGGACGGGAACACGCTCAAATACAAGAATGCCGACGTGCTGACGTCGTATTTGCGAATCGGGTTCACGGAGGACGGCTCGTGGCGCACGTTCAGTTTGCGCAAGGATTTTGCTCCCTGTGTGAAGCTGCAAATGCAGGACGACATCACAAGCAGTGTGGTTGTGCCGAAGAGTTCGGTGGACTATCTGCCGAGGACGCTCAGCAACGAGGGCGATTCGGTCAAGTTCACGGAAAACTGCGAGTTCAGGCTTTTCCAGCGTCCCGACGAGGCGATTGTGCGCGGCTACGACAAACGCGCCGAGGCGGATATGTCGGGCAAGGATATGTTCCTTTCGAACTACGAGCCGCTCGAACGTCCGCAGGTGCGCGAGATGACCGAAGACCTTTTGCGTTTCGACAAGTTTACCGCGCCGATGAAAAACAATCTACTCGATTTTCTCGCCGAAGATGCGCCGCAGTATGTTGTGTGCTCGGCGAATCCGCGCCTGATTAAGGGCGTCCCGAGCAAGAATGTGCGCTATTTGCAGAACCGCGACGACCTCGTCAACCGCGAGAAATACTATGTCGCGGACGTCGGCGCAAGGCTCGCGCGGCGGATTCCCGCGGGCAAGAAGGTGCCGAATCCCGTCTGCGCGGTGATTTCGGGGCGTCGGAACAACCCCGCCTCGGACGGAATCCGCGCGCTGGCGGTGCACGGGCCTATCCACTATTTAGAACTACCCGAGCTGTTTATGGAATACATCGCGTCGATGACGGGCAAGTCGCCGTCGACGGTCGGCGCGGGGCTTGAAGGCGCGATGACGAAGGGCCCGTTCAATGCGCTTTGCGCGATTACCGACCTCAACAACGCGCTCGTTTCCTTCGCCCTGACGGGCTATGACGGCTGGCTGAGCAGCGCGGGGTATATCGGCGCGAAATATCGCGTAGACCACGACATCAGTTTACTCATTCCCGAAATCTGGGCGCGTATGCGGCCGTCGGAGCGCAATGCCAAAAATCTGATTAAGGCGGGTATGCTCGAACGCTGCAAGGATATGGAGTTCAACGGCAAAAAGGTGCTTTCGTCGCGGCTGGGTTGGCGCATAAACGAGGAGTTTGTCATCAACTTCTTCGGGCGCGTGTTCTCGAATCCCGCGTCGATTTTTACCGCCGATATGCTTCGTCCGGAATTGCAGAATATGGAGGTTTTCGCCGAGGGTATGGACAATATGGTGGGGGCGCACCGACGCGCCGCCGAGATGTATTTTGCCGACGGCTCGATTGAGGGCGCGTGCCCCCCGCTTAAAGCGTTGCTGCACATTATGCGCGACGGCTCGTATGAGGGGAAGACGCTCGATTCGCCCGAAATCCGCAATCTCTTTACGCTCGAAAGCATTAAGAATTCGGAGTGGTATGCGGAACGGCTAATCAGCCGCCAGCAGATTGAGGTCAATGCGCTGCAACACCGACTGCACGAAATCAGCGACAGCCCCGCGAAGAGGTCTCATGAGGATTCCGAACTTGCGGCGGTCAAGAGCGAGCTGAAATACAAGAAGAGCCTCGGCTATTTGAAGTCGCTTGCGGGGACGCTCGGCGCAGACCCGTTTGTCTGCTAAGCGCGGTTGCAAAATAGATTTGTTTATACGAAACATTCCACCTCGACGGTGGAATGTTTTTTTGTGTTTACTTAGTTTTGGAAAAATTTTCGGGCTTCCTGTTTTGAAATGCCGAGCATATTGATGTAGCGGG
>URDC01000064.1 GCA_900546565.1 uncultured Opitutales bacterium | reverse complement strand
GCGAATGCAATCGCCGACGGTGCGCGTCTTATAAAAGACTCGTCGGCGAAGCAAATGCGCCCTCGCGGTTTTTAGACCATTTTAGCAGTCGACGGAGCGATACGCCCGCATTATCTTGCGGTCGCCGTCGAGAGTTTTGTCGCTCTGGCGGTGCTCCATTCCGATTATGCTGCGGTAGCCCTTATCCCAAAGGTGCTGGAAGAGATTCTTGAAGTTGATTTCGCCCGTGGTGGGTTCGTTGCGCCCGGGGACGTCGCCAACTTGGACATAGGCGATTTCGGAGCGGGCGTAGTCGAAATTCTCGATAAGGTTTCCCTCGGTGATTTGCTGGTGGTAGAAGTCGTCCAAAATTTTGCAATAGGGGCTGTTGACCGCCTTGCAAATGGCGTATGCCTGCGGAATGCGCTTCAAGTAAAGCTGCGGGTGGTTCTTGATGTTGAGCGGTTCGAGAACCATAATAAGCCCCGTTTTTGCGCAGACGTCGCTCATATATTTGAGGTTTTCGACGACGTTGGCGAACTGGTATTCGGGTTCGAGTGACGGGTCTTCGAGGCCGGGAACGACGGTGCACCACTTGGCGTTGACGCGCTTGGCGACTTCGACCGCCTGCTTCATTTTCTCAACGAGCGATTCGCGGACGGCTTTGGGGTCGGGCGGAGTTCTGAGCTTTACGTCTACCCTGCCCCCGGTGAAAGAGGCGAGCTTCCATTCGGTGTGGGCGCAGAAAACGCCCATTTCCATTCCGAGCGACTCCATTTTCTTGGCGACGGCGGTTTGGTCTTCGACGGGGCGCGACATCATACCGTTGTCCTCCAAGGCGCGGAAGCCGCAGTCGTAGTAGAATTGGAGCTGGTCGACGAGGCTTAGCCCCTTGACGCTCTCCTTGAAAAGCCCGAAGTGCGGGGCGAATTTCGACTTGAACGGGGCGGTGCTTTCGGCGATATCCGAAACTTTTACCGCGCCGTATGCGCCCTTGAATGCGACTGTGCCGAGCATTGCCGCGACTGCCGACTTTGTGAATGTTCTCCTATCCATATATGATACCTTCGTTGTTTTAAAATGGAATTGATGTTTGAAGTGGGTACACTAAGCTAGCGCGAAATAAAAATAAAGCTTTTTTGTAAAAAAACTGAATTTTATACGATTGGAGCGGAATTTGCGGGAGGGAAAACGGGACGAGAGGGCGGGAGAAAGTGCGTGCGCTGGCGGGTTGTGGCGCGAGGTGGCCGAAAGATTGGGGAGTATGGTAGCGCGGCAGACCGAACACGGCGTGGCGCGGACAGAAAGGAAGCGGGAGAATAAGAAAAAGAACTGGCAAGCAAAAGCCCGAACGGCGCGTGGCAGTTCGGGCTTTTTTGGGAGCGGATTTTGCGCAAGGACGAAACCCGCGGGTGTGCAAAAACGCGCGGTGCGCGCGGTGCGCTATGTCCAATGTGCTATGTGGTTCAGTGCTGTTGCGGACTACTTCTTGGGAAAGAAGCTTGCCGCCCAACCGCCACCGCGCGCGCATTTGATTTTGAGCGTGTCGGTGTTTTTTACTTCGCGCTTTTCGATGCGGTAGGCTTCGGGATTTTTTTGGAAGTCGGCGTCGGGGGCGTCGGAGTAGATTGTGGCGGTGTAGGTTTTGTCGGGATCGAGGAAGTCGAGTTTAAGCCCGGTCTGTTTGCCGTTGGAAGCGGCAACGCAACCAGCGAACCAGTTGTCGGTGTTCTTCGCCTTGCGGGCTACGAGGATAAACTCGCCGACTTGGGCGTCGATATATTTAGTATCGTCCCAATCGACGGCAACGTCCTTGATAAACTGGAAGGCGTCGATGTATTTTTCGTAGTGCTCGGGAAAATCCGCAGCCATTTGAAGCGGGCTGTAAAGGGTAACATAGAGTGCGAGCTGGTTACACAACGTAGAGAGAACTTTCGATTTGTTGCGCGGATTGAATGTGGACAAATCCATACAGAAAATACCGGGAGTATAATCCATAGGCCCGCCCTGCAAACGCGTGAACGGCAGAATTGTGACGTGCTCGGGCTGCGATCCGCCGAAAGCCTGAAACTCGGTGCCGCGGGCGGATTCGTTGCCGATGAGATTGGGATAGGTTCGGCACAGTCCCGTGGGGCGAACCGCCTCGTGGGCATTGACCATAATTCCATATTCCGCCGCTTTTTTGACTACATAGAGGTAATGGTTGTTGGCAAATTGTCCGTAATGGAACTCTCCGCGCGGAATGAGTGTGCCGACGTAGCCGCCCTTGATTGAGTTGTAGCCGTGGCGGTTCATAAAGCGCAGGGCGGTATCGAGGCGGCGTTCGTAATTGCGGGTTTGTCCGGCGGTTTCGTGGTGCATCATTAAGCGAACCCCCTTGGACTTGGCGTAGGATGTAAGTTCGTTGAGGTCGAAATCGGGGTATGGAGTGACGAAATCGAAGACGTCTTCCTTTTCCTTGTTAATCCAATCCTCCCAACCGACGTTCCAGCCCTCGACAAGGACTTGGTCGAAACCGTGTTTTGCGGCAAAATCGATATAGCGTTTGACGTTTGCGGTTGTCGCGCCGTGGCGGCCGTGCGGTTTCGCCTTGGAGTAATCGTCGGTATCGACACGCAAACCGTGTTCGGAGGTGTATGACCATGAGCTTTTACCCGTTATCATCTCCCACCAAACGCCTACGTATTTGACGGGTTTTATCCAAGAGGTGTCTTTTATTTTACAAGGTTCGTTGAGGTTGAGAATGAGGTTTGAAGCAAGCATGTCGGTTGCCTTGTCGCCCAAGATAAGGGTGCGCCAAGGCGTGGTTGCGGGTGCTACCATATAGCTCTTATTGCCCGTGGGGTCGGGGACGAGTTCTGATTTGAACGTGAGTGTGTTGTCGTCCAAAGTAAGGTGCATACAGGAATAATCGACAAGTGCGGCCTCGTGTATGTTGATGTAAAGACCGTCGTCGGTAACAAGTTGGAGCGAGGTCTGAACGGAAGTAGGTCCAACGGGACTTGCCCAGTCGGTCTTGTTTGTGGCGTCCGCCATTTTTGCGCGGATTTCCGAAAGGCGCGTTTTATTATATTCGTATTCCTGCGAGCCGTTATCGGCGGGTATCCAAAAGGCTGTGGCGTCGGAGGGCATTGCAAACTGGGTGAGTTCGTCCTTTACGGTCAGGAACATAAGCGATTTCTGCTTGGGAAACTCGTATCGGAACCCGACACCGTCGTCGTAGACACGGAAGCGGATTTGCATTTTACGGGCGGGTTTCTTCTGTTCGAGCGTGAAGAGCGCCTCGTTATAATGGTTGCGGATTGTTTTGGTTTCGCCCCAGACGGGCTGCCAAGTTTCATCGAATGTGGCGCGCTCGGTTTTCACGAGGGTGAAGCCGCCGTGCAGCGACGGATATTTCGTCTTGGCGAGTGCCAAGCCCATTTTGCTTTTGAGAACAGCCTTCTTCCCCTTGAAGTCGACCGAATAGACGGGGACGCCGTTTTCGACGTCGAAGTTTACCAAAACGCCGCCGTTTGGCGATTTTATTGTTTCAGCCCCCGCCGCACTCAAAAGGTAGAAGCTCGCAATCAGTATTGTATACAGTTTCATAGTCGGTAGAAAATAGACTTTTTATGTCGGAAATAAAGTCTTTTTTTGCGGGAGGATGGCGGCCCGGGGATTTGCGGAAGAAAATTATTCGTTTTTTGTGGCTTAAACTATGTGGGTGGCGGCGGTTGGGCGGGATGGATTTTTCGAAAAAAATCTTGCAAAAATTGCGCATGTCGGCAGAATTTCGGCGTATGAAAAAAATCATTCTCTTAATTACGGCGTTGGCGGCGGCGATGCTTGTCGGCTGCGCCTCGCAAAATCAAAATGTTGTCAAGCAGCCGCGCAAGGTCGGCGTTCAAATGTATTCGCTCAACCGCTTTACGTTTGAAGACGCCATTGCAAAACTCAAAGGTTTGGATATTGACGGTATCGAATGCTACGGAAGCCAAAAGCTTTCGAAAAAATATCCCAATGCAAGAACCGACTACAAGCTCAACGCCGAAGAGCGCGCGTATATGAAAAAATTGCTCAAAGACGCGGGGCTTAAAATGGTCAGCTATGGCGTAACCCACGCAAACAGCGAAGAGGAAGTCGACAAGGTTTGCCAATTTGTCAAGGAAATGGGCGGCGAACGCGTCCTCACCGAAGCTCCCGTCTGTTTTTGGCCCGCGTGGGACAAAGCCTGTGCAAAATACGGGCTTACGATGCTTATCCACCACCACAGCACAAAAGACGCCCCTTTCTGGGACACCGATTATTTTAAGCGTCATGTAAAGGGCTTTAAGCATATAAAGTTCAACCCCGACCCTGGCCACTGGACTCGTTCGGGACTCGACCCCGTGAAATGTTTGAAGAGTGTTGACGGCTATGTCGCGGGCACGCACTTCAAGGATTTGAAGCAAGGCGGCGAATTCGGGAAAATCCCCTGCAAGAATGTTCCCGCGCCCTATGGCGAAGGTATTATCGATGTCAAAGGCATGCTTGCCGAATTTGACAGGCAGGGATTTGACGGCTTCTTTATGATTGAATACGAGGGCGAATGGGACAACAACATTCCCCAAATAAAGAAGTGCATTGAGTTCCTCCGCCACAACTAAGCTAAAAACCGCGAGGGCGTGCGCCTTAATTGCAAAATATTTATTTATAGTGCTGAAAGAAGTTCCATTCGGAACTTCTTTTTTTTTGATTTTTAAATTGAACTCGCTCGCTTGGTTTTGCTACGCAAAATCCGCACCGAGGGTCGGAACGCTTAAAAATTTATATTTTAAGCAGGCTTTGAGATATAAGACTAAAAAATTTAAAAAAATTGTTTTTTTTGGATTTTAGTATTGACAAGCTTTGATTTTAGTGTGTTAATGGGGGCAGATTTTTAAATAAATCGTTGGCAATGTTCGTTCGCGAATAGAACCGAGATAGATTTCATAAAATCCATTTTAGTTTAGTTAGTTAATCATATATAGGTTATTATTGATAAGGGCATCGGCATTGGGCAACCAATGCCGATTTTCTTTTTTCTGGAAGTCTTTTTTTCGGAATGGTTTATTTGCCCTTCTTCTTGGCGGGTCAGCAATGGATTGGTTGACGTATTCTTTTTCGGGAAGATATGCGTGTCAAAAAAAAGCTCGACTATCGGAATGGGGTGGCGGAAAATTCGGATATGAACAATAAGCTGAAAATTGCGGTGCTCGACGGCTTCACGACTGTCGGACACGATTTAAATTGGGACGCATTCAAGCAATATGCAGACATTGTGGTTTTCGACAGAACGCCGAAAGAAAAGATTATTGAGCGCGCGTCGGATGCCGATGCGGTTTTCACGAACAAAGTTCCGCTTTTTAAAGAGCAGCTGGACGCCCTGCCCAAGCTCAGATACATTGGGGTATTGGCAACGGGCTACAACAATGTCGATGTGCGCCTTGCCGCCGAGCGCGGAATTGTGGTGACGAACATTCCGCAATACGGCACAGACTCGGTTGCGCAAGCGGTTTTTGCGCACATTCTCAATATCTCCAACCGTGTGGCATTGCACGCGGAAGCGGTGAGCAGCGGCGTGTGGTGCAAGTCTGCCGATATATGTTTCAGGCTGACGGAACAAGTCGAACTGGCGGGAAAAACGCTCGGGATTATCGGCTTTGGCGCAATTGGGCGCAAGGTTGCGCGGATTGCCGAAGCGTTTTCGATGAACGTGCTGGCGTTTGCGCCGAGTAGGAAAATCGGAGAATTTTATGGTGCGGCGCGGATTTGCCCAGTTGACGAAATTTTTGCAAGCAGCGATATTGTTTCTCTCAACTGTCCGCTTAATGAAAAAACGGCGAAAATTATAAATGCGCAGTCGCTTTCGAAATTTAAGCGGGGTGCGTGGCTTATAAACACCGGACGCGGCGGGCTTGTCGACGAAGACGCGCTTGCGGATGCTCTGAAATCGGGGCGCGTGGCGTTTGCGGGGCTTGATGTGTTGTCGGTCGAACCGCCCGCGGGAGGCAATCCGCTTTTGGGGTTGTCGAACTGTTTTATCACGCCGCATAATGCGTGGACGACGACGGAAGCGCGGCGGCGTTTATTGGGGATTTGTCTTGAAAACTTCAAAGCGTGGTGCAGTTCTTCTCCAATCAACACCGTTTGCTAAAAACCGCGACGCCGCCTCGTTTACGAATATTTTAAATGTAGTGAAGAGGCGGCGATTGCCTACGGCAATTCCGCCTTT
>URDC01000063.1 GCA_900546565.1 uncultured Opitutales bacterium | reverse complement strand
TTTATATGACGGGCACCGAAGCGGATTGCCTACGGCAATGACCGCTTTGCTTTAATAAATAGACAAAGACACATCGGCAAAGCCGATTGCCGCCACTTACCAAATTATGGCAGCCCGCCCAGCTGATCGCGCCTCCTGAAAATCGGGGGAATGGCGGAAACATTTTGCGGACGCAAAATCCGCCATCGGGGGCAAAGCCCCCGCAATGGCAGCCCGCCCAGCGGGACGGACTCGCGGTTTTTTTAGCTATTTGACGGTGATTGGAATGCGCACTTCCTTATAGCCGAAACTGTTGATGTAAATGAAGCCCTGCCCTTTCGCGCCCGCCTTGATTGTGACAACAACACTGCGCTTGCCTTCGGGAACAACAACGTCGTCCATAATCAGCGAGCTTGGAATGTTCGTTTTTACATCTATGACACAGCCGCCCGCGGGAGCTCTGCTGCCGATATTGAAAGTAAGCTTGGTAGTCTCGCCGCTGCGCAGTTCGAGGAACGACGGGGTTACAACCATAGCGGCGTCGTCAATGCGGAACTCGCCGATGTAGATTTTCTTTTCGGCAGTGGAAAGCTCTACCTTGTAAACCCTGCCCGATTCGAGCGCGGGAACAGTGAAGTTGAGCGTGCTTTCGGAAATGAAGTCCGTCTTAGCTTCAACGCCGCCGACCAAAATCTTGTCGTCGGCAGTAAAGCCCTTGCCCAGAACCGTAATTTTCGAGCCGACATTGCCGCGGACGCTTTCCATACTCACGACAAACTTGCCTTCGGTCGAGAACTCGTAGACTTCGGTGCTTTTGAGGGTTCTGGCCGAAGGTATGCCGCTTGCGATTTTGTTGAGGTCGTAGTCGAATTGGAAGTAGTATTTCGCGCTGTTTCTGCCGCGGGGCATAACATAGTCGTATTGATAAAGCCCCTTGCCCATATCGCGCATCGGGAAGACGCCGCCGTCTATGACGATATACGGCTTGTAGGATTTTTTCGAGACGTCGCCGTCCTTGACATCGACATTAACCGAAAGGGTATACGTGCGCGAGGGGGATTCCGGGAACGTCTTGGGGGTAGTATTGCGAATCGACGAGCACCCGCCGAGAACGAATGCCGACAACGCGGCAACAAAAACTATAATTTTTGCGTTTTTCATAATCTGGATATTTATTAAGTATGGTACACTTCTATAAATTTAATAGTTGCAATGCAAGCTATTTTAACGCTTTTTTGTAGCTAAAATCTCGCCCTGCTCCGCATCCGCGTATGAAACCCGTCTACGAAAACACCGGCATCTACCTTCACATTCCGTTCTGCGCAAAGCCCTGCGGATACTGCCGCTTCTACAAAAAGATTCCGACTGCGGACGACATCGAATTCTACCTGAACACAATCGCGGCGGAAGTTGAACTGTTCTTCGACACCCATACACTTCGCGCCCGTCCCGATACAATGTTTGTCGGCGGCGGAACGCCTTCGATACTCGACCCGAGCCAAATTGCGCGGCTTGCGGGAATCCTCGAACGCCTCGCGCCGACAACCGAGTGGAGTGTCGAAGTCTCGCCGTCGACAGTCACCCCCGACAAGCTCGAAGCCTTTAAGGACGCGGGCGTGAACCGAATCTCGCTTGGCGTGCAAAGCTTCGACGAAACCACGCTCAAAGCCCTCGGACGCGCCCACACGCTCGCCGATACCCTCCGCGCAATCGACACCGCCGCCCGCGCAAACTTCGCGCACTTTTCGCTCGACCTCATCTTCGGCGCGCAGGGGCAGACCCCCGAAATGTTCGCCCGCGACCTGCAACGCGCGGCGTCTTCGGGCGTCGACCACATCAGCGCATATTGCCTTGAATTCGAAAGCGGCACGAGCTCGTGCATAGGCTCGCCCTGCGGCAATAGCGACGACGCCCTGAAAAAGAACGAGTCCGACGCCGAATTGTTCGACGAGGCAATGCTCGAACTCCCCTCCCTCGGCTTCGCGCAATACGAAATTTCGAACTACGCCAAAACGCCCGCTGCCCGCTGCCTGCACAATCTTTCCACGTGGCACATGGCGCAGTGGATTGGCTTCGGCCCCGCTGCGGCTTCGCAGTTCGGCGGACGCAGATACCGCAACTGTCCGTCGATAAAAAAATGGGCGGACGGCATAAAAAACCGCGCCCCCGCATTGGAGGACATCGTCGCGCTCGACGACGCCGAAATGCTTTCAAGCTCGCTGATTTTCGGTCTTCGAATGAACGACGGCGTCGACTTGGACGAACTCGCCCGCCGTTTCCCGAACGCCGACATCTCAAAATACGCGCCCGCAATCGAGAATTTCGCGCGCGACGGACTTCTTGCGCGCGAACATTCGCGCATAAAACTCACCCGACGGGGACGCCAGATAGCCGATTACATCGCGCTCGAATTCGTCGGCTGATTCCGCCGCAATCCTCCGCGCTTGCCCTAAAACAACGCCACACGCAACGCGCCCCTATCCGCCACCGAGCGCTTCAATCCCTGCCACACCGCACCGCGCCCGCGCAGAACTACACTTCTTTGCCCGCACAGCCGCGCATTCCGACAAAAAAAAGACGCGAATAAAAACTATCCGCGCCAGATACAAAAAGCGAAAATCAATCAATTTCTACGAAAGCTTTTCGAGCTTGCGCAGCTGGACTTCGAAGCCCTTCGGCAGCGCGACCGTCGCCGAAACCTTCCCGATTGACGGCTCGCCGAAACTTGCCCCGTCGAACTCCACACCGCTTAAATGCACCGCCAAATGCGGATATAAAGCCCTTTCCTGCGCGTCTTTTGCGAGCTTGTATTCGCCCTTTAACTTCGACAAAAATATGTAGGGCGTCTTCGAGTAAATCCATTCTCCCACGACGTCGAGCCCCGCCTCCGCCGCATGAAGGCGTATCTGGTGCGGGCGCACGGTGTTCGCCGTAGCCTGCCAAAGCTGGTAGTCGCCCGCCGAGCGCACAAGCTCGAACGACGTCTTCGCCTTCTTGCCGAAGCGGTGCGAAACTATCCAAACGGGGCGTTCTTCGTGCATAAGCACGGGCAACTCGACATCGAAGCGCGTCGAATCCTTGCGGTATGCGCGTGTTAGCACGAGGAATTTGAAAGTGAAAAACCCCGACCACATCGCGTTGCGCATGGCAGTGGCAATGTCCTTGTTTGCCGCCATTATCGACGCGCCCGAATACTCGTAGTCAATCTGGTTGACCGCATACGGACTTTCGATTCCGAGCCGCGCGAACTCGCCCTTGCCCGACTGCTCGCGCATTGCAAGCATCATCGAAGTACGCTTCGGCGCGCCCAGATACGAGTCGAAAAGCACGTCGGCGGGCTTGTCCACAACCGCGAATTTTCCGAACTGCGCCGCCGCAACGTCGACGCGCAAAGGCCCATCAACCAAAAATCCCGCAGGGAACCCGATCCGCTTCGGAAGCGATCCCGACGATTTCCGCGCCGCGTTTTCCGAACCCGATGGAGCGCAATTCTGCGCCAAGCCTCCGCCATTCGCGCCGCAACCTTGCCTCGATTTATCCAGTCCGCTCACGGTTATTGCTCGTCGGGAAATTTCGTTTCGAGAACGTCGCGAGTCTGCTTCTTGCGGAATTCGTCGAGAATTTCGTCGTATTCGGGATTCGAAAGCGCGAGCATCTGCAACGCCGCAATCGCCGCGTTCACCGCGCCCGCCTTGCCGATTGCAAGGGTCATCACGGGTATTCCGCGAGGCATCTGAACCGTCGAAAGCAGAGAGTCCATTCCGTCGGTCGCCCAGCCCTTCATTGGCACTCCCAGCACGGGAAGGCGCGTGTGCGCCGCCAAAACGCCCGCCAAGTGCGCCGCGCCTCCCGCCGCCGCAATCACAACTTTCACGCCGCGTTCGCGGGCAGTCGAAGCAATCCGCACGGCCTTTTCGGGAGTGCGGTGCGCGCTTGCGATGTTGCGCTCGTAGGGGATTGAAAATTTGTCCAACATTTCGGCGCAAAAGCGCATTGTGTCCCAATCGCTGACGCTGCCTATAACTATGCTTACAAGGGGATTTTTCATAATAAAAACTTAACTGCGCCCAGTTTAGGGCAAGCCCGCGCCTGTGCAACACATTTTTGCCCGTGTAAATTATTTCTTGAAAAAACTGCGCTTTTGTCGAGAAACTATCGCCGATGAAGACTCCGCAAAAACGCAACAAGCAAATACCGCCCGTATATTTCAACAGGGAACTCAGCTGGCTGGCGTTCAACCGCCGCGTGCTCAATCTGTGCACTCAAAGCGACTTCCCCCTGCTCGAAAAACTGCGCTTCCTCTCGATTGCCTGCAACAACCTCGACGAGTTTTTCGAAATACGCGTCGCTGGGCTCGAGCAGCAGCTCGAATCGAACGTGCCCGACGCAGGCTTCGACGGAATGGGCGTGCGCGAGCAGCTCTCGAAAATTTCCGACATCACGTCCGCATTCGTAAAAGACTCCCACGACTGCTGGACAAACACGCTTCTGCCCGCACTCAAAAAGGAAAAAATCTTCTTCAAACGCCCGCAAGACTGTTCCGCGCAGGAACGCGCATGGCTGAAAAAATACTACGACGAACGCATCTTCCCCGCGCTCACGCCGATGTTAATCGACCCCGCCCACCCCTTCCCGCATCTGCGCAACAAGGGGCTTTACGTCCTTCTTTCCATTGCCGACGCGTCCGCGCCCCGCGCAAAATCCGAAACCGCAATCGTCGCCATTCCGCCGATTATGCCGCGGTTGATAAAAATCGAAAACCAGCGCGAGGGCGTTGTTTTCGCGTATCTCGGCGACACAATCAAGTATTTCGCCCAGTCGCTCTTCGACGGCTTCAAGGTCCGCAACGCCGCAATTTTCCGCGTAACCCGCAACTCGGATTTATACTTCGACGAAGAGGAGACCGAAAACCTATTGCAGACAATCGAGCGCGAACTGCTCAACCGACGCAAGGGCGCGGCGGTGCGTCTTGAAATCGAAGACTGCGTCTCCGACCCCGCGCTAAAAAAACTCGTCTCCGCCCTCGACTTGGACGGAAACTTCGTCTTCAAAACGCCCGCAAGCCCGTTGAATCTCGCGCGGCTCGGCAAGGCGTTCGATGCAATCGACCGCCCCGACCTCAAATTCGCCCCCTTCAAACCGCACAAATGCGCCTTTCTCGACGGCTATAAGAGCATATTCGAGGCAATCAAAATAAAGGACATTTTATTGCAACACCCATACGACAGTTTTCAATATGTCGAAAACTTCATCTCGCAGGCGGCGACGGATCCGTCCGTATTGGCCATAAAACTAACCCTCTACCGCACCGACAAACATTCGCCCATTCTCGCAGCCCTCAAAGAGGCGGCAAAAAACGGCAAGCAAGTCACGCTTCTAATCGAGCTCAAAGCGCGCTTCGACGAAGAAAACAATATCCAGTGGGCGCGGGAACTCGAAGAGGCCGGCGCGCACGTCGTCTATGGAATAGTCGGGCTTAAAACGCACTGCAAAGTCTGTATGGTCGTCCGCTCCGAGCCCGACGGAACGCTGCGCCGCTACGCGCACATCGGCACGGGCAACTACAATTCAATCACTGCAAAAATCTACACCGACCTCTCCTTCCTTACCGCCGACGTTGACATTTGCGCCGAGGTCGCAAACCTTTTCAACACCCTCACGGGCAAGTCTAAATCGCCGAAGTTCGAAAACCTGATTGTCGCCCCGTTCTCGTTCCACGACAAATTCGTCGAGCTTGTCGACGGCGAAATCGAAAACGCCAATCACGGCAAACCCGCGCGAATAGTGATAAAAGTCAACTCGATTGTCGAAAAGGATTCAATCGACGCGCTTTACAGGGCGTCGAAGGCCGGCGTAAAAGTCGAGCTTGTCGTGCGCGGAATTTGCGCGCTCGTGCCCGACGTAAAGGGGCTTAGCGAAAACATCTCCGTGCGCAGCATTGTCGGAAAATACCTCGAACACAGCCGCATCTACTATTTCGAAAACGGCGGCGAGCCCCTCATCTACGCTGGCAGCGGCGACCTTATGACGCGCAATATGTTCAAGCGCATAGAGTGCCTCTTCCCCGTCCGCGCCCCCGACCTGAAAGCCCGAATTATCGACATTCTCAACGCCCTCCTGCGCGACAACACCTTCGCCACCCTCCTCCACGCCAACGGCGCATATTACGCCTCCCCCGAAATCAAATCCCTACCCCCCTTCTCCGCCCAACACTACTTCGAGCAGCAAAGGGAAACCCCTTGACGGAGAGCGGGGGTTTTTACTCCTTTTAAAGCGGCGGCGAATTACCAAAGGTAATTTGCGCCTTTGCCTATTCATTAAAGTAAAGCGGTATTGCATAGCAATCCGCGCCACTTCCCAACATATAAAATATCCACGGACGGTTGTGCCAGCAATCCTCCGCATTTTTATCTAACGAAATAAAAAAGGATTTCCCGTATGGGAAAGACTTTTGCATTATTTATCGGCTTAAAACCAGCGTGGAAACTGTAAAAACGAGCGAGGCTCGGCTTGCTGGGTCTTTTGCATTTTCGAAAGTGGCGGCAATCGGCTTTGCCGATT
>URDC01000062.1 GCA_900546565.1 uncultured Opitutales bacterium | reverse complement strand
CGTTTGAGATTTTGCCGAAGGCAAAAGACCCCGAGCGTAGCGAGTGGGCGAGACGGTTTGCGAATGCAAACGCGAGTCATTTTTACCAAGTTCACACGTTGATTCTAAGCCGATAAAATAATGTAAACGAAACAAAGTTTCGTTTTAATAAAAATAGATTTTAGAAAAAGGATTTCCCGTATGGGAAAGACTTTTACATTATTTCTCGGCTTAGGATACCCGTGGGTGCTGAAAAACGGGCGAGGCGCGTGCTACAAAGACGCGTTTTCGAGTGGTGGGATAGTGCTAATGCACAGACCACCCAAGGAAACCGGCTTTTAGCCGTGAGTGCGCCTCCGAGGCAAATTTAATTACAAAAAACATTCCACGAATGTGGAATGTTTCCGTAAATAATAAAATTATTTGCCTCGAAGGCGCACGCCCTCGCCCGGTTTTTAGAGAGTGAAGTCGATTTGACGCTTATACACATCGACGCTTTCGACTTTGACGCGGATTTTATCGCCGACGCGGTAGCGTTGGTTTGTGCGGCGTCCGCGCAGTTCTATGCCTGTGTCGTTGAGTCGGTAGATGTCGTCTTTGAGCGAATGCACGTGGACGAAGCCGAATGCCATCGACTCGGTCAATTCCACGAAGAACCCATGGTTTGTGGTCTGCGTTATTATGGCGTCGAAGGTTTTGTCGGTGTTGACGCAGCGTTGGAAGAACTCGATGAGTTTTATTTTGCGCGACTCGCGTTCCGCCTCGGCGGAATTTTCCTCGGTGCGCGAAATATGGTCGGCGGTTTGTTCGAGCGCGCCCTTGGGAATGAGCGCGGACGCGGGTTTTGCCGTGAAGGGCATGTCGAGTGATTTCATCAAAAACGACAGATTGCGGTGCACGGTGAGGTCGGCGTAACGGCGGATTGGCGAAGTGAAGTGCGCGTAATAGACCTTGTTCAATCCGTAGTGCCCGTCGGCGCGGGCGCGGTAGACGGCGCGTTTGAGGCTGCGCAAAAACTTGGTTTTGAGTATCGAGCTTTGCGGATGGTTTGAGATTGCGGCAAGCGTTTTGATGACTTCGCGTCGCGAAGTGAGGTCGCCGCAAGTAATGCCGAAGAGTTCGAGTTCGTCGCGCAAGTCGGAGAGTTTTTCCTCGTCAGGATTGTCGTGGACGCGCGATATGTAGGGAATGTGGTGGCTGAAAAGCTCGCGGGCGACAGCCTCGTTGGCGGCAAGCATAAATTCTTCGATTAGCTGGTGGCTTTCGTCGGAGGCGATTTTTTCGATTCGGTCGGCATAACCCTTGGCATCGCAATAGATTTTAAATTCGGGAACTTCGAGGTCGAGTGCGCCCTTGCGCATGCGCTTTTTGCGCAATGTGGCGGCTATCGACCAAAGGCGTCGGACGGCGGCGCGGATTCGCAAAAGTTGTTTGTCGCCGATGTCGTCGAGCGATTTCCCTGCGAAGGCGGTTTCATAATTTTCGGGCGGACGGACGGCGCGGATTTTTGCGGGCGTGTCGTTTTTGAGCATTGCGTATGCCTGCTGGTAGCTGAGGCGTTTGTCGCTGCGTATGACGGAATCGGCAAAGCGCACTTCGAGGCAGTCGCCCGTCGCGTCGAACGAAAGGAACACGCTTTTGACAAGGCGGTCTTTATCTTCGACCAGACTGCAAATTCCGTTTGAAAGCTCGAACGGCAGCATGGGAATTACCGTTCCCGTGAGATATGTGGAATTGCCGCGTTTGCACGCCTCTTTGTCTATTGCGGAATTCGGGCGGACGTAATGCGAGACGTCGGCTATGTGCACGCCGATAATCCAGCGGTTTCCCTCGCGGTGCAGGGAGATTGCGTCGTCGAAGTCGCGGGCATCCTCGGGGTCGATTGTTATTGTGAAGTATTTTCGGGCGTCGAGGCGACCTTCGATTTCCTTCGCGGAGACTTCCTGCGGAATTTTCGCGACGTCGTTTTGCACGGACGGCGGGAAAGTTTCGTCGAGCTTGTATTTGGCGAGAATCGCCTTGTACTCTGCCATAGGAGTATGGCTTTGTCCGAAATTTTCGATTATTTCGCCGGTGGGGTTGATGTGGCGTTGTTGCCACTCGTTGAGGCGCACGAGAACTTTGTCGTCCTCCTTCGGTGTGGGGGAGACGCTTGTGCGTGCGGGATCGCCGACGATGACGTCGTAGAAGAAGCGCGGGTCGTCTGGGACGATGTGCCAGAAATGGTGGGCGCGTTTGAGCGTTCCCGAGACGGTTTCGTTATGGCGTTCGAGAATGCGGACTACCTTGGCGTAGTGTTTCTCGTAGGCGGAGGCGAAGCTGCGGCTGTTTTTGGAGTTTTTGCCGCGGCGGAATTTTTCGCGCGGGGTCATATTGCGATGCTGGATTCGCGCGAGAATTCTGTCGCCGTTTAGGGCGACTCCCGTGTCGTCGGGCGAGATGTCGGCGAGGATTTCGCCCGTGTCGGAGCGCAGCACCGCCCAGCCCGACTGGCGGAATTCGATTGTGCCCTTTGCCAAATCGAGGTCGGCGGGCAATCCGTATCTGTCGCCCTTTACTTTTACGATGGTTCCGCTTTTAAGCATTGCCGCGGAGAGTTTACGCAGGGCGTTGAGGTCTTTGCGCTGCAAGCCCAGCGACATTCCAAGTTCCGGAAGCGTCATAGGCACATACGAGCGCGCCTTCATGAATTTGAGTAGGTTTTCGGAGAGGTCTTCCGTTTTCATTTCAATTATTACGTATTAAATTTTGATGCTATTTGGCAATTATCGGTGCGAGCGCAACAACTGCGAATGCGAAAAGCGCGACGCAAAATTTCGCCAAAGTTATGTCTTTTATGTTTTTCGAAACTATGTTTGCCGCCGCGAAAATCTGGACGGCGAACACCGCCGACCCCGCGCAGATTTTCATTATGAATGCGGGTTCGGGGGTTATCCGTGCCGCAGCGGCAATTCCGAACAAAAGAGAAACAAACATTGACGCCGCCGCGCAGATTGTGGCAATGCGTGCGTGCTTGTTGAGGCGTTCGAGCGGAATTTTCGGCAGTGTGTCGGAGGCGTTTTCGCCGTTTTTAAGGAGCATGTATTTTACCATGTATGCAGTCGCCGCCGCAGCAGCCGCCGCCATAATCGCGTAGGAAAGGCACGCGAAGACGATATGGACGAGAACTATCGGGGAAATTTGCGAGGCGTTTTCGGCCGCGCGAGGGGAGAAGTGCGGGCAACACATCGGCATTGCGCAGAAAAGAGCGGCTGCTGCCGTCGATATTTTCGCGACAGCAGCCCGTTTGAAAACAATCCCCGCAAGAGCGAGCCCCCCCGCGGCGAGCCCTACAAGCTCAAACGTTCCGTAAATGTTGGCGCACATTCCCGCGGGGGCTGCGGCAAACAACCAGACGGTTGTCGACGTCTGCGCAAGCAATGCCGCAATGACGAACCAGCGCGTCGGTCTCGCGTATTCGGCCGAATTCGGAAAGAAGCCTATTGCGAAGAACGCGAAAGCGTAGAACGCAAAGGCAAGCCACAGAATTTGGACGGGGAATGTGTGTATCATAAAATATTACAAAATGCTTTCGAGGTTTTTGAAGAGTTTTGCAATCAGGCGCGCGTGGGCGTCGGAGTCGTTTAGGCAACGGCAGACGAAGAGCGATTCTCCGCCCGCCGCCTTCCACTGCGCCGTGAGCGTTTCCCCGAGCTCGCGCAACGTCTCGGAACAGTCGCACGCGAACGACGGCGCGATTACGACGGCGTGTTTTTCGCCGTGCGCAATGAGGTTTTCGGCGACCTCCCGCGTTGTGGGCGTGAGCCACTCTCCCTTCGGCATTTGCGACTGCCAAGCCAACTCGACGCGTTTTATGCCCAGATATTTCGCAAGCAATTCTGCTGTGCGTCTGCACTGGCTTTGGTAGGGGGAATTTTTCGCGTGTTCCAGCGGCACGGAATGGAACGACGCTATCAGCGTCTGGCACTTGCTCGGGATTGTCGACGCGAGCGCGGAGATGTAGTCGTGGTCGTCGAAATACGCCTTTGCTATGCGGTATTGTCCGCGTTTTAGGGTTCGGCGTATTTTCGCCGCGGCGGACTCGATTGTGGAGCGCGTGTGCTGCGGATACAGCGGCACGAACAGGAATCTTTTTGCGCCGCGCTTTTTGAGCCGCTCGACGACTTCGGGAATGCTGTCCGTTCCGTAGCGGTAGGCTACTTCTACCGGATTGCCGTCGATTTTTGCGACTTTTTGCGCGAGGCTTTCGGTGAATTTTTTCAGGGGGTGTTTCCCGTCCGCGAAGATTTGCGAAAGTTCGCGGGCGTAGTTTCGACATCGCTTTCTGCTTATTACAAACGCCAGTATTTTGCGAAGCGGCAAAGGCGTCGAAATTACCCGTTTATCGGAGAGAAATTCGGCGAGGAATTTCGATGCGCTTTCGGGAGTGGGCGCGTCTGGAGCTCCGATATTTACTATTATTCTGGCTGTGTCATTCACGGTAGTCCGATTTTTTTCGATAGTTTTCTTGCCGAGGCCAACGCGTTCTCCATGCACGCGCTCACGCCGACGCCGTTGCGGTATGCGCCTACGAATGCGATGCTGGGGAATTCGTCTTCCGCGTTGTCCAAAAGCTCCAAAAATCTTTCGTAGCCTACGTTGTATTGGGCTATGGCGTGTTCCCAGAAATACATTTTTTCGAAGACGGGCTCGCCGCGCAAGCCGAGCAGTTTGCGCAGGTCGGCGAGAACGAGACCGCGCATTTCTTCGCGCCCGAGTTTTGCGTGTTCGGGGTTGCGCAGCCCTCCGACGTAGTTTGTCAGCGTTATGCAGCCTTCGGGCGCGCGGCCGCCGAATACGGACGAGACGAACAGGCTGCCGAGAATCGAGAGCTGTTCCTTTTCGGGCGTGAGCACGCCGAAGCCGTCGAGTTTGTGTTTTATCTGTTCGCGCTTGAAGCCCATCGTGAATGTGGCAACCGGCGCGTATTCGATTTCGTCGAGCGGTTTAAGCGCGGCGGCGAGCGACCCCGGCAGCGGCAGGTTTTTCAGCTCGGGGGCGGGAACCGCGACGACTGCGGCGTCGAAATGTTCGCACGAATCCTCCTCGCCGTTCGACCACGAGACTTCCCAGCCTTCGGCGGTTATGTCCATCGAAATGATTTTCGCGTCCACCACAATCGAGCCTTCAAGCTCCTGTCGCAGGCAGTCGACAAGCGTTTTCATTCCGCCTTCGAAGGAAATCATCATCGGCTTGAAAAAATTGCCCGTCGCTTTTTTCTCTTTCATCGAGCGGATTGCGCCGCGGATTATCGAGCCGTATTTTTGTTCGAGATTCCAGAACGGCGCGAACGCGTGGCGTATCGAAAGCCTGTCGGGATTGCCGCCGTAGATGCCCGCCATAAACGGGTTTATCGCGTAGTCGAGAACGTCGCGCCCCATTCGCCTTTCGACGAACTCCGAGACGCTCGGCTCGGCGTCGGCGGGGAATTTTTTCACGAGCGGTTCGAGCAGAAGCCTGAACTTGCCCGCCACCGTGAACAGCCGCGTGAACACCATCGAAATCGGGCTCATCGGAACCGCCCGCGGCTTGCCGTAGCGCACGAAGAAGCGTTTTTTCGAAACGGGATTCGCCCGCGCGAGCTTTTGCGCCGCGCCGATTGATTCCAGAAAATCGAGCGTTTTTTGCGATTGAACCATTACCGAGTTCGAGCCGCTTTCGGCCTTGAACCCCGCCTCCGAAAATGTGTCGATTACGCCGCCGACTTTCGATTCGCGTTCGAGAACCGTTACGGCGAATCCGCGGCGTTTAAGTTCCACCGCCGCGCAAAGTCCGCTTATTCCCCCGCCTATCACAACTGCTTTTCTATTTTCCATCGTTGCAAGATAAACAATATTTTGCCTGTTTTGCAAGCCTATAACGGCATGTCTTCGTCAAAAAAACGGATTTTTTCGGCGGAAGTTCCGCCCTTTTTTTATGCTTGCTCGAATCGGCGATTTGTGCTTTAACATCAAAAATAAACAACTTGAATAATGGCATCGGAATTTTTTAGAAAAGGGCCGCACGCGGCGAAAAACAAAATCTCGAATTCTCAGGACGTTCCCAACGCCGACGAACGCGCAACCGTCATCGCCGACGAGCAGCTTTCGGGCGTCGATTTCGACGACAAAGTTTGGCTTTACTGGACGCGCAACAAGAACACGATTATCGTCTCGGTTGTGCTCGCGTTCGCAATCATCATCGGTGTCCAGAGCTGGAAGGCTTGGCGCGCCTCCGAAAAGCAGAAACTTGCCGACGCCTACGCGGCGGCGGTCTCGCCCGCGCAGCTTGCGGATTTTGCAAAGGCGAATGCGGGCACGAAGCTTGCGGGCGTCGCGCTCTTACAGAATGCCGACGCAGCCTATGCCGACGCCAAGTATGCCGAAGCCCAAGCCTTGTATGCTCAGGCAAAGGGCGACTTGAAATCGACAATTCTTTTCGGACGCGCCCTTGTGGGCGAAGCCGTGAGCCAGTATTGTACCGACGCCGCCAAGGGTGTCGAGCTTCTCAAAGCCGCATATAACACAAATTCCATTGATGTCGTTTACAAGGCACAGGCGGGCTACCTTTTCGGCTTGGCATTGAAAGCACAGGGCAAGACGGACGAGGCAAAGCAGATTTTCGCGGCGGTTGCCGAAAACCCCAGAGGCGGGGTATTTGCCCAGCTTGCCCAACGCGCCCTCTAAAAACCGCGACGCCGCGTTTCTTTGGTGGTGGTGAATTTTTAGAATGTGGAAAAGGCGTTCGCAATAACGCCTTTTTTTTGTAAATAAATTCACCACCAAAGAAACGCTCTCGGGCATCAT
>URDC01000061.1 GCA_900546565.1 uncultured Opitutales bacterium | reverse complement strand
CGGCAGCGTCAGATGTGTATAAGAGACAGTTGCGAAACGGGTTGTTTTGAAGCCGGTTGGGCGGGTCGGGCGGCTTCGGGGGCGGAATCAGTCTTGTCCGTCTTCGCATTTGCGTTGGGCGCGGACTGCTTGTTTTGCTTGTCGGAGGCTGCGGTGTTGCCCGCGTTTCCAGCGTTTTCCGCGTTTGAAGCTGTTGAATTGCCGCCGCGCGGTTTTTCGTCGGCGGGCGTGGGGGTGTTGGTTTGTTTGACGGGCGGAGTTGCTGCCACATCGGCTTCGCGCTCCTGCTTCTTTGCCTCGGCGGCGGCGCGTTCCTGTTCAAGCTCGACATCGCGGCGCGTTTTGTCGGCGTTTAGCACGGCGTCGACTTCGGCGAGGCGGTGTTTGAACTCGGCGATATTGGCTTTGAGTGTCGGGAAGCGTTCGCCGATTATTTTCGGGTCGATTTTTTCAAGCTCGGCGACGGCGTTTTCAAGAGACCCCATATCCTTGCGCGCGAGGTAGACATCGATTAGGTTCAGATAGATTTCGCGGCGCGTTTCTGTGTTTTCTTTGAGGCAGACCTTGATTGCCGCTTCGAGCCACAGTTTCGCCTGTGTGGTGTTGCCAGTTTTGACGAAAAGGCGTCCTATTACCGCGGCTTCGGCGGTGTCGGGGTTTTTGTTCCCCGCCTTGATTGCCGACATATAGGTGTTTAATGCTTTCGAATACTCGCCGTTTTTTTCGAGCAGCAGGGCGAGGTTTTTGAGTATTTGGGCGTCTCGCGGGTTTTTCTTCAAATATTTTTCGTAGGCGTTGATTGCGGCTTCGGGGCTGTCGGTTTGCTCGTAGGCGTTGGCGGCGAATATGAGCAGGTCGGCGCGCGAATTGTCGCCGTCGAATGCGGCCTCGTAGAACATTCCCGCCGAGGCGGTCTCTCCGTTTTGGGCGAACGCGTTTGCGAGAGCCTCGCTCACGCGAGGGTCTGCGCCGTTTTCGGCGTATGCCTTTTCGAGCATTGCTATTGCGCCTTTGAGGTCGTTTTCCGCCGAAAGCACCTGCGCGCGGCGCACGGCGAGTTCGGACTTGCGCTTGTTTATGTATGCGGTTTCTTCGGGCGATTTTTCGCCGCACGAACACAGAAAAACCGCGCACGCCAAAATTGCGGGGGCGACTGAATTTTTTAACAACTTCATTGCTTGCATAACGGCCAAAAACCTCCTTTAATATAGCTATTACAATACTTGTTATTTTTTCGACAATGGCAACATCATTTATAAGGGTTTTTTTTGCGGGCGGATTTTTTATGAAGTCGGCATTTAGGGCGGCGTCTATTGCGGCGGTTGTGTTCGCGGCGGGCTCGGCGGCGTTTGCGCAGGCTTCGGGTAGCGCGGGACAGGGCGCAAGCGGCAACGCGGCTTCGGCGTCGGGCGTGGGTTCGGACGCGGCGCAGGTTGAGCAGGGAGCGAAGGCGTCGCCAATCGACGTGTCGGCTGCGGTGTTTCAGGCGCGTATGAACGGCTTCGACGAAAGAAACTACCGCGCGGCGGTAGCCTCGATGTTCAGGGCGTTCGAAAAATACTCTGGCAAGCCGCTCAAAAGGGGCGCGAAGGGGCGCGTCGGGTTGAAGATTTACACGAACTCGGGCGCGGGGCTTGCCACTCCCAAAAATCTTATCGACGCGGTTATCGCGCAGCTTGAAAAGCGCGGCTACAAGAAGTCGGACATCACGCTTGTGGATATGTCGCGCCGCAAAATGCGCGAATGCGGTTTTCTGCCGAAACTTTCGGAGCTTCAAAACGGCGCGTCCGACGACTACGGCGGCGTGAACGTCGCGGACATAGACGGCGGAAAATTCTTCGACAAAAACTGGTATTACGACAACGCCCTCACGCCGAAAAATTTGAAAACGTCGACCTCCTTCCGCGAGATTTACGACCCCGAAATCCGCAAGAGCTACCTGCCCGTGCCGCTGTTTTTGACGGTAGACTACTGGATAAACCTGCCCGTTATCACCGATATGCAGGGGCTCGGCGTGTGCGCGGCGATAGGGAATATGAGCATTTGGAATATGTCCAACAACGAGCGTTTTTTGAAAGAGCCTGCGAACGCCTCGATGGCGGCGGCGGAAGTTTGCGCCATTCCCGAATTGCGGGAAACAAACGTCTTCACGCTGCTTACTTTCGAATGCGGGCAGTTCGTGGGCGGCTCGCTTTACAACGCGCGTTTTTCGTTTTCGGAAAAGCTGCTTTTGCTGAGCGCGAACCCCGTAGTTTTGGACTACATCGCGTGGCAGACGCTCAACAAATACCGCAGGGCTAACCGCTTCGCGCCGATTGAGCCCGAGCCGCCCGTTCTCAACTACTGTCGCCAACTCAGAGTTGGCGACTACGATTTGCGCTCGGTAAAGAGAATCAATGTCCCGTATAAAGTAAGGTAGAACGCCTAAATATATCAAAAGTTGATATGGCAAAAAACGAGGATATTTTCGATGTTGTTGACGCCTCCGACAGCGTGGTGGCGAGTATGCCGCGCAGTGCCGTGCACGCGCGGGGGCTTATGCACAGGGCTTCCCACATAATCGTCTTTAACGGGGTTTGCGGCAACGGCGGCGGCGCGGGCGCGAGCGGGCGCAAGATTTTGCTTCAAAAGCGTTCGCCCGAAAAGGATTTGTATCCGAACCTCTACACAACGTCTTGTTCGGGGCACGTCGACAGCGGCGAAGACTACGACGCCGCCGCGGTTCGCGAAATGCGCGAGGAAACGGGCGTTTCGATAAACGCGGACGACTTGCTGCGCGTGGGCAAGATTTCGCCCTGCGCCGAAACGGGCAACGAATTCACGTTCGTGTATGTTTTGAACCTGCCAGAAACCACGCGTTTTATCCCGCAGCCCGATGAGGTCGCGGCGTTGGAATGGGTCTGCGAGCGCGATTTCCGCGATATGATTGCGCGTTCGCCCGAACTTTTTACGCCGTCTTTTTTGAAGGTCTACAATTTTTATTTGTCGTGCGGGGCAAAATAGTTTTTATTTAGTCAAAATTTCAACAGGCAAAAATGAGCAAAGTAAGAGTAAGATTCGCACCCAGCCCGACTGGGTTCTTCCACATCGGCAGCGCGAGAACCGCGCTTTTTAACTGGCTTTATGCCCGACATACGGGCGGGACGTTCATTCTCAGAATAGAGGACACCGACGATGAACGCAACCGTCAGGAGTATCTCGACGTTCTCAAAGACGGTATGCGTTGGCTCGGGCTCGATTGGGACGAAGGTCCCGATGTCGGCGGGGATTACGGGCCGTATTTCCAGAGCCAACGCGCCGACATCTACCGCGAGTATCTTGAAATTCTGCGCAAAAAGGGTCGCGCATACGACAAGGACGGTGCGGTTTTCTTCAAGGTCTCGGGGCAGAAACAGGTCTTGCACGACGCCGTTTACGGCGATGTCGAGCGTTTGGAGGAAAAGGATTTCCCGATTTTCCGCTCCAACGGCACGCCCGTTTTCCACTTCGTCAATGTCGTCGACGACATCTGTATGCAGGTAACCAACGTTATCCGCGGGCAGGACCACCTCACGAACACGAACAAGCATATCGAAATTTTCAAGGCTTTCGACGCCCCCCTTCCGCAGTTCGCGCACATTCCGCTTATCCTCAAAAGCGAGGGGCAGGGCAAGATGAGCAAGCGCGACCGCGGCGCGTTGATTGAGGAATACCAGCAGAAGCACTTCCTGCCCGAGGCCGTGCGCAACTACCTGTGCCTGCTCGGCTGGAATCCGAAAAACGACAGGGAAATTATGCCGATTGAGGAGATTGTTTCGCTGTTCGACTTTCACGGAATCGTCAAGAGTAACGCGCGTTTCGACGAGCGCAAAATGGCTCACTTCAACACCGAGCATCTCCGCGCCCTGCCGCGCGAAAAGTTCGACATTCTCGCCGCACAGTGCGCCGAAGAGGCGGGAATTAAGCTGCCCGACGACCCGACGTATGTCGACAGGGTTTTCACGCTCTGCCACCCGAAAGTTTCGAATATGGAGTCGTTCGGCTCGCTGATAGCCTACTTCTTCACCGAAGACTACGCGTTCGACCCTACGGCGCGGGAAAAAGTCTTCAAGAAGGGCGATCCGATTGAGCGTTTAAATCTCGCTTTCGAAGTTCTCAAAACCTGCGAATTCGAGCATGACAAACTCTACGCGGCTATGTCCGAGCTTGCCGCGCAGCGCGCAATGAAGGCTACCGATTTCTTCCCGATAATCCGTTTTGCGGTGTCGGGGCAGTCGGGCGGTGCGGACTTGTTCCCGATGCTCGAAGTTCTGGGGCGCGACCGCGTCTTGGCGCGAATCGGAAAATTTCTTGTGTCCGAAAGCGGTGCGGACTGCCCGCGCCAGTAGCCGTCCTGTAAGTTAAAATAGATTCCGAATTTTTTATGCCTCTAAATTTCGACTGGAACACTCTAATTCTCGGGCTTTTGGCGACGTGCCTTTTTGCCGAGTGTATCGTGCTGATTCTGCGCGTAAGCCATTTGAAAAATAAAATGGAGGCGCAGGCGGAATCCATCAGGACAAGCGAGCGGCTCGACTACGAAAAAAAGCTAAACCAAAAGGAAATGCTCCTTAAAGAGAGCGAGCTTGAAATCAAGGCGGAATACGAGGAAATGCTGCTTTTGGCTAAAAACGCCAAACGCGAGCAGGACGAAAAACTCGCCGAGATAAACGTCGAGCTTGAAAACGCGCGTGTTGCGGGCGAGCGCGCCGCCGCGGAATCGGAGGCGTTCGGAAAAATGCGCGTCGAGGCGGAATCGGCGCGCGACGGATATTTGGCGAAGATTTCCGAGCTTGCAGGCGGCGGGGTTCTGGATATGAACGCCGCGGTCGAAGAGGCAAAGCGCATTGTGCTGCAAAAGTGCCTCGACGATTTGGCTCCGTATAAAAAGGAGGTCTTGGAAAAGTCGAAGCGCGAAATCGACGACAACGCCCGCAGAATGCTTATGGACGCTATGCAGCGCGTCTCCGTTCAAATGCCGCAGTCGGCTACGGCGACTTTCGTCAAAATTCCCGACGAGTCTATGAAGGGGCGTCTTATCGGCAAGGAGGGGCGCAACATTCGCTCTTTCGAAAATGAGACGGCGACGACTCTCGTTATAGACGAGTCGCCCGAAACCGTCGTGATTTCGTCGTTCAACCCCGTGCGCAGGGCGGTCGCGAAACTCGCGTTGGAATCGCTTGTGGAGGACGGGCGCATCACGCCGATTACCATCGAGCAGGCGGTCGCCGTTGCGCGTGAGAAGATTTCGCAAAATTTGCACGACTTGGGCGAAGAGACTATCGCGCAATTCGGGATTGCATCGACGTCCGACGAGTTGAAGTCTGCCCTCGGCGAGCTTTCGGTTCATCTTTCACTCAATCAGGATACTCTGGCGCACTCGATTGAAGTAGCCAAACTTTCGGCGTTCATTGCCTCGGAACTCGGCTGCGACGCCGACATTGCCGCGCGCGCCGGCCTCTTCCACGATATAGGCAAGGGCGTGCGCAACGCGAACGCCTCGCACGCGGTTGCGGGCGCGGAGTTGCTGCGCAGGGCGGGCGAATCGAAAATCGTCGTCAACGCGGTTGAATCGCACCACGGCGAAGTTCCCGCCGAAAGTGTTTATGCGATTATCGTCCAGATTGCCGACTCGATTTCGGCTACGCGCGTCGGGGCGCGAATGGAGGCGGTCGACGGCTACATCAAGCGCATTAAAACGCTCGAAAGTTTGGCTCGCGAATTCGAAGGCGTCGCGAACGCCTACGTTTTGCAGGCGGGCAGGGAGCTGCGCGTGATTGTTTCGCCCGAGCTTGTCGACGATGTCCGAGCGTGCGAGCTTGTCTCGAAAATCAGGGAGAAAATCGAGTCCACCATAACAAACTCCATTCCCGTAAAAATAACGCTCATACGCGAACGCCGCTGGACGGAGACCGCAAAGGCGTAGCGCGGCGTTTCGGCGGCTGAGCATCGGGTTGCGCATTTTGCGAGCGGTTTTGTTTGGGGATATTTTATAATATTTGATATCCTAATTTAACTAAGAATATTTTATGAAAAATGTTGATATAAGAACTGTCGCGGTCAAAAACGGGAATCTCGAAATGGAGGTTTCGAATCTGGGCGCGACAATTACAAAGCTTCTTACGCCCGACGCCCGCGGAAAAATGGGCGACGTCGTGCTCGGATATGATTCGCCGCTTGCATACCGCAAAAATCCGACGTATTTCGGCGCGGCAATCGGGCGCGTCTGCAACCGCATAGGCGGCGCGAAAGCTCCCATTGACGGTAAGATGTACCGCTTCGACTGCAACGAACCCGAGCGCAGAAACACGCTTCACGGCGGGGCAAACTCATTCGAATGCGCCATCTGGGATATGTGCGAATGCTCGGGCGAAAAGTGGAAGGGCGTCAAACTTCATCTGCTTTCGCCCGATATGCAAAACGGCTTTCCCGGAAACCTCGATGTCGGCATAACCTACAAGCTAACCGACGACAGCGAGCTTGTCATCGACTACGTTGCGACCACCGACCGCCCCACGCTCTGCGCGCTCACAAACCACACCTATTTCGATTTGTCCTGCGGAAGGGCGGCCAATATTCTCGACCACCGAATCAAAATTTTTGCCGACTATTTCACGCCCGTAGACTCGAAAATGGTTGCCACCGGCGAAGTGCTTTCGGTCAAGAATACCGCGCTCGACCTGCGCAAATTCAGGAAAATCGGCGACGGCGTGAAGTCGGGCGACCCGCACATTGCCGTTGTCGGCGGAGGCTACGACCACAATTTCGTCTTGCAAAACGATTCCGAGCTCGTGCAGGCAGCCGCGGTTTTCGACGAAGTTTCGGGGCGCGCCCTCGAAGTTTTCACTACCGAATGCGGTATGCAGTTCTATTCGGGCACGTTCATTCCCGCGCTGAAAGGCAAGCGCGGCAGACAATACGGCGCGTTCAGCGGATTCGCGCTCGAAACGCAGCATTGGCCGAACGCCGCCAACTACCCGCACTTTCCGTCCGTCGACCTATATCCCGACGAAACGTATACGTCAACCACCGTCTACCGCTTCTGCTAAAAACCGCGAGGACACGTTTCTTTGGTGGTGGTGAATTTTAAAAATGTGAAA
>URDC01000060.1 GCA_900546565.1 uncultured Opitutales bacterium | reverse complement strand
TTTTGCCGTAGGCAATCCGCGCCACTTCCGAACTTATAAAAAACCCCGCTATGGGTGCCCGCCCAGCGGGACGTCCTCGCGGTTTTTAGCGGAAGAGTTCGCGGATGATGGACAGCTTCTGCGAACGCGACATCTTCGGCGGGAACGAAAGCTTCTGAAACCCCGTCGTCTCGTGATAAAACCTGAAAAACTCCCCGTCATAGTTCGCCGCATACGCACTCTGACACCCGCCGCCGAGCGACGCCAAAAACGCGCGTTCAAGCTCCAAAGCCTCAAACGCCGCCGCGTCTCCGAACGCCGAGTAGAACCCGAAGTCCTCCGCACGGCATTCAAGCGCAATAATCCCCTGCCCGACTGCGGGCACACAAATGTCGGTCTTCACGGGCGTCAAAATAACGCCGTCGAAATCGGAAATCCCCAAACGCAATAGCCCCGCTTCGGAAAGCACAGTCGCATCGGCATAGCCCGAGGCGATTTTTTCAAGCCGCGTGTGGACATTGCCGCGAAGCTCAGTCCAAACCGCATTTGGGAAAAGCCGCTTCAATTGGGCGCGGCGGCGCGGACTGGAACTCGCAATCAATTCGGGCACCTGCACTCCTTCGCGAACCGCCAAAACATCTCGACACCCGTCGCGCGGCAGCGCGGCGCAAAGCCGCAAGTTTTCGGGGATTTGCGTCGGCAAATCCTTCGCGCTGTGCACCGCCAAGTCGGCAACTCCGTCCAAAAGAGCGCGCTCGATTTCCTTCGTAAAAAGCCCCGCGCCTCCGTTCTCCGAAAGACTCATCAACTGGTTTTTGTCGCCCGAAGTTCTGATTTCGACGACCTCGAATTCCGCGTCCGAAATACGCCCCGAAAGATAGTCCGCCGTCATTTGAGCCTGTTTTAACGCGAGCGGACTGCCGCGCGTTGCAAGTCTGATTTTTGCCATATCGATAAAAAAATTCCCCAGTTAAAGCGCGCCCACCAAACCTATGCCCGCCTATTTTCTCTACCCGCGCCCGCCGAAAACGACGCATGCGCACCCTTCAAATTCTGCTTTGCAGCCCACGGCATAAGCGAACGCAACCGCTGACCCGTTTTCTCGACGGGGTGCTGTTCTCCCGCGGCAAGCAGCTTCTTGTAGGAACGCAAACCGCCGTCATATTCCCGCGCCCATTCTTTTGCGAATTTGCCGCTTTGAATTTCCTTCAAAATCCTCTTCATCTCGGATTTCGTCTTCGAAGTCACAACACGCCCGCCGCGCGTCACATCGCCGTATTTCGCAGTCTCCGACACCGAAAAGCGCATTCCCGAAATTCCGCTTTGGTGAATTAAATCTACAATGAATTTCAGCTCGTGGCAACATTCGAAATACGCCATTTCGGGCTTGTAGCCGGCTTCGACAAGGGTTTCGAACCCCGCCTGAATCAGCGCGCTTATTCCGCCGCAAAGAACCGCCTGCTCGCCGAAAAGGTCGGTCTCGGTCTCATCTTTGAAAGTCGTTTCAATCACACCCGCGCGGGTCGAACCAACGGCGTCGGCAAACGCGAGCGCAAGCTCCTTCGCAGCCTTTCCGCCGCGCTCCACGGCTATCAGAGCGGGAACGCCCTTCCCCTCTGAAAATTGCGAGCGCACCATATGCCCCGGGGCTTTCGGCGCAACCATAATTACATTCACGTCTTCGCGCGGCTTCACAAGCCCCGAGTGGACCGAAAACCCGTGCAAAAAAACGAGCGTCTTTCCCGCCGACAAATTCGGCTCAATGTCCTCCCTGTAAACCCGAGCCTGCTTCATATCGGGCACGGCAACCACAACTATGTCGGCAAGCCGCACCGCTTCGGCAGTAGTCAAAACCTTGAAACCGTGTTTTTTCGCAAGCTCCGTCGACGCGCTTTTGGGATACAGCCCCACAACAACCTTGTGCCCGCAGTCCTTTAAATTCAGAGCAAAGGCGTGCCCCTGCGAACCGTATCCTACAACCGCAATCGCCCTGCCTTTAAGCAGCTTTTTGTTGACGTCCCTCTCCCTTAAAACTTTTGCAGGCGACATAAAACTCCCTCCGCTTTTGCGTTAAAATTCCAACCTCCGCCCCGACCGCCTCCGCAGCCGAAACGCCTTTTGAACCTACCTTTCCGAGTCTTGAAAGACGCCCTCTCCGAAACACACATCCGATACCGCCGAACGCCTCGCGAAAAGCCCGCGCCCTCGAAAACTGCCCGAACACCTCCGCCGACACTGAGCAACCGCAACAGTCGCAACCTCGGCACGGCGTGGGCACACCCGACGCGAACCGATTACCTGCTCGCGTCGAACGAGCCGCGTTCGAGAGCCACATTGCCCGTCCGCGCCATTTCGAGAATTCCGAACGGCGCAATCATACCCATAAATCCCTTGATTTTATTGGCATTGCCCGTGCATTCAATCACCAGCGAATTCGCATCCACGTCGATTACCTTCGCCCTGAACAGGTCGGCAACCTGCACGATTTCGGAACGAGTCCCGCCGTCGGACTTCACCTTGACAAGCACCAATTCCCGCGCCACAAAACTGCCGTCCTGAGAAAAATCCTTAACGTCGATAACGTTGACAAGCTTGTTTAGTTGCTTCACGCATTGGTCGACACTGTTGCGGTCGTCGCTTACAGTCACGGTTATACGCGAGTATTTTCCGCCGTCAACCGGACCTACATTGAGCGTTTCTATATTGAAACCGCGCCCGCTGAACATTCCCGCAACGCGCGCCAAAACGCCGAATTTATTTTCAACCAAAGCTGATATTGTGTGATTCATCTTATTATAAAATCCGAATAATTTTACCCGCGACACCGTCCCGCAAAAATCCGCCGAACCGTCGCATTTGTTAAGTGTGCCGATGTTTTCACATAACCTCCGCGTTTTCAAGTTTTTTTTGACGCCCCGCCCCGCGCCGCCCGCACCAGTTTTGACGCGCCAGCCGACGTGCGAAAAAAATTTTGTGGACAGACCCGAAATTTTCGATATTCATAACCTACGAATTATTTTTCATATACACTTCAATTTTTTCGAAAAATTTTTGCAAAATTATGGCTAAACAGAAAATTCAGACAACGCCGATTGCCAAGGACGACAAAGCCCTCGAAACCGCTCTCGGCATGGTAAACAGACAATTTGGCGAAGGCTCGCTAATCCGCCTCGGCGACGCCACAAAGATGAACGTCGAAACAATCAGCACGGGTTCCGTCGCAATAGACCTCGCCCTCGGCGTCGGCGGGCTTCCGCGCGGCAGAATCGTCGAAATCTACGGGCCCGAATCCTCGGGTAAAACGACCCTCTGTCTTTCGCTCATCGCCGAAGCCCAGCGCAAGGGCGGCAACGCCGTCTTCATCGACGTCGAACACGCCCTCGATCCGCGCTACGCAAAAGTCGTCGGCGTAGACCTCGAAAACCTTATGGTCGCCCAGCCCGAGTGCGGCGAGGACGCCCTCAACATCGCCGAAACGCTAATCCGCAGCGGCGCAATCGACGTCGTCATAATCGACTCCGTCGCCGCCCTCGTTTCGCGACAGGAGCTCGAAGGACAGATGGGCGACACCACCGTCGGCTTGCAGGCGCGAATGATGTCGCAGGCAATGCGCCGCCTTACCGCCGCAATCAGCAAAACCTCGTGCATTTGCGTCTTTACCAACCAAATCCGCGAAAAAATCGGCGTTATGTTCGGCAACCCCGAAACGACCCCCGGCGGACGCGCCCTCAAATTCTTCGCCTCCGTGCGCATCGATATCCGCCGAATCGGGCAAATCAAAGACCCGTCGGGCAAAGTCATCGGCAACCGCACAAAAATCAAAGTCGTCAAAAACAAAGTCGCCCCGCCGTTTACTGAATGCGAATTCGACATTATGTATAACGAGGGCATTTCCATGACTGGCTCGCTCATCGACCTCGGCATAGAGCAGAAAATCCTCGAAAAGAAGGGCGCGTGGATTTCCTACAACGGCGAACTTATCGGGCAGGGACGCGAGGCGGCAAAAGCCTACCTCATGCAGAACCCCGACGTCGCCGAAAAAATCAAGAACGCCATCACCGCCAGCACAACCGTCGTCGGCGGCACAGCCTTGGCAGAAGACGATTCCGACCCCTCCTAGCCTGCTGGGCAGGCTGCCATTGAAGGGGCTTTGCCCCTTAGGCATTTGCTTCGCAAATACGCCTATCCCCACTCTCCGAATGTAGATAGACAAAGGCAGTCCGCCATTGCGGGTTTTTTATATTTTCGAAAGAGGCGGTAATCGGCATAGCCGATGTGCCTTTGCTTATCCATTAAAGCAAAGCGGTATTGCACAGCAATCCGCGCCTCTTCCCAACATATAAAATACCTCGGTGGCGGATTTTGCTACCGCAAAATTACACCGCCCCTCCCCCCCGTTTTTATTCAACGGGATTTGCATTCGCAAATTTTCCTCCTTTGCCCGCTCATCTATTAAAGCTTTACGGGATTCGTTTTTATTATGCAACCAAGCGGTGCGGATTACCCGCGGCAATTTCCGTTTCAAACATCCATTTAAGTTGGGTTGATTTTTTTGTTATACGCACAAGCGGCATATGATTGATAAAGCCAATCATACATTTTACCGTCATAAAAAAAGATAGACGCTTGGCAAAGGGGATTATCCGACGCAGGTAAATCCTCCGCCAATCCCGCCTATGGCAGCCATCCGCTTCATCGCCCCGCCCGTATTTTTTTTGATGTTTTTTATCAGCCTACCCTTATTCGATAAAAACGGCGAAACAATTTTGTCTGCACGAAAAATGCAACAACTACATTTTTGCTGGCATTTTTTCGCAACCGAATTGTCGTTTTTCTTACCTTGAACACTAAATCCCGTTATTAAAAAGGGCTTGAAAGCCGCCCTCAAAAACTGGCACGCAAACTGCTTTAAGAAATTCGGGCGGCAAACAAATAAAAAAATGCCGCAATAGCTAACATCAAAATAAGAACGATTATGACATCGAATATCATAAAAATAGCATCGTTAATCACGGCTTCGGCGTGCGCCGCATTCGCGGCTGAATCCGCTGCGGCCACTCCGTCTTCCGACGCGTCCGCACAGAAGGAAATCAACGCGATTTTCGACATTCCCGCTTCGTCGAAAATCTTCGAAAACTTCTCCGGTTCGTTGGCTGCCGACTACGAATCGGAATACATTTTCAGGGGCAAACAGTTCGCGGGGAATGTCGTTTCGCCGTCTGCCGATTTGGGCTATGACATCGGTTCGGGCTTTGCCGCATACGTCGGTTGGTGGGGTTGTTACTCTACCGACGAGGGTGACTATACCGAAAACGACCTCTACGCGGGCATAACCTATGCGATTGAAAACTTCACCGTCGATTTTGGATACGCCGCCTACCTCTATCCGTCGGGTTCGAACGAAAACGAACTCAAACTCGTCCTCTCCTACGACACCTCCGAACTTCTCGGCGACTTTGCCGTATCGCCATACGTTGCGGGTTACTACAACCTGACCTACTCGGGCACGGTAATAGAAGCGGGGCTTAGCTACTCCGCTCCCGTCACGAAATGGCTGATAGGGCAGAACTGGGGCACGCTCGACATAGCGGGCTTTGGCGGCTATGCCGACTACTGCGCTGGAATGAGCGACCACGGCGGCTACGCCTATGCGGGCGCGAGTATTGATGCGGGCTTTGCCATAAGCGAGACAATCAGCTTTTCAATCGGTGCGCGCTACGCCTGCAATAACGATAGTGACGACGGCTATGCCGCCCGCGAAGGCAAAGAGAACAACCTTTGGTTCGGAGTAAAAACCTCCCTCTCCTTCTAAACCCGCTGGGCGGGTTCCCATTGACGGGCACTGGCGGAGGATTTGCCTTTGGCAAATTTTCCTCCTTTGCCCAACGCCTACATTTTTTATAACACTATGTATATCGGGCACGGACGGCGATTGACTCTTGTCAATACGCCTTTGCCCAACTCCTACACTAAAAAACAGGCACGGGCGGAGGATTTGCCTTTGGCAAATTTTCCTCCTTTGCCAACCCCTTACATTAAAACAGAATCGGGCGGTGATTGACTCTTGTCAATCCCCCACGTATTCGCCACAAAGCGTTCTTCGCGTTGGAAACGCTTTTTGTTTTTAATTCCATTTTTACATTTCATAAAAGTCCGCATATGCAAATTTTGTTGATTTCGGCAAAATCCTCGTGTTGAATGGCAGGCCATATGAAGAAAATAATTCTAACCGTGTTGGTTGCGTGCGCGATGGTGGCAGCGCATGCCGATAAGGCGACGTCCGCGCCGTCGGAAGTCATAGAGCTTTGGAATGACGTCAAAATGCCCGGCGGGGTGACCGAACCGCTCGACTATTCGAAAAAAAAGTGGAAGCCGTCGGTTGAGGGCGTAAAAAATCCGACTCTCGAAATCTTCCCTGCACGGGGCGCGAAAGACAGCGGCTTTGTCATCATTTGCCCCGGCGGCGCGTATGCCAATTTGGCGGATACCTCGGCGGAAGGCTACAACATCGCGGAATTTTTCAACAGGCGCGGAATATCGGCTGCGGTGCTAAAATACCGCATTCCGAACAATTTTGACGGAGCTCTTATGGACGCGCAGCGCGCAATCCGCCTCGTCCGCGCGAACGCCAAAAAGTGGGGCGCGAATCCCGACAAGATTGCGATTATGGGCTTCTCCGCAGGCGCGAATCTCTCCGCCCGCGCCTCGACAAATTTCAAAAATCCCGCCTATGCACCGCTTGACGACATCGACAAACTCTCGGCGCGCCCCGACTACACCGTGCTGATTTACCCCGCATACTGCTCGCAGCCCGAGAAGGACAGACGTATGCTCGGCAAGCGCACCGCCTCGCAGGACTACTCCGCCCGCTACGAAATCGCCGACTGGAACGTTGTCGACAAAGACACACCGCCCGCCTTCATCACACAGTCGCAATTCGATCCGTATGTAGACGCGGCCATCGCCTATTATCTCGCGCTCAAAAAATTCGGCGTTCCCGCCGAGCTGCATATGATTTCCAAAGGCGCGCACGGCTACAAAGACCCCGAAATCTTCGAATTGCTGTCGAATGTACTCAAAACCCTCCACTTCTACTAAAAACCGCGAGGACGCGTTTGCTTCGCCGACGAGTTTTAATTTAATGTATAAAAGCGGA
>URDC01000059.1 GCA_900546565.1 uncultured Opitutales bacterium | reverse complement strand
TGTATAAGACACACCCCCCCCCACCACCACCAAAAAAACAGTAATAACCCACAGCGTATTCCGCCGGTTTCCAAACGACCTCAATACGCCCGCTATAAAATTCTCCCGAGCCCCGAAATCCGAGATTTTGCGGAGGCGATGTTCGTTTTTTGTTGCATAGCACCGAGGAATTTTCGAAAATACTCGGGTTATGAAAAAACTATTATCTATATTGCTATCGTGCGTTATCGCGGCGGAAACATTTTCGGCGGAACGCGAATTTACGGGAGAGGAATTAATGTCGATACTCGACAACGCCGTCCAAAACGGCGGTAAAAGCGTAAAACTCGGCGGCGGAGTCTTCCGCCTTTCCGCGCCGATTGTGCTGACTAAAAAACACAGCGGGCTCGCAATCGACGGCGGCGGCGCGACAATCACGGGCGCAAAAATAATTTCGGGCTGGAAAAAATCCGATACAATCGCGGGGGCGTGGGTTGCCGATTTACCGTCGAAGGAACTCATACCCGCAATCTTCGTAAACGGGACGCGCCGCAGCTGCACACAATACCCAAAAAACGGCAGCCTGCTCGCCGTCAAGCGCGTTGAAAATGGCGAAAGACACGGCGCGCGCGACGCCTGCATGGCATATAAAAGCGATGTTGAAAATTTTATGGCTCTTTCTCCCGCCGAACTCGACAACGCCTATATCCACACCTACCGTAACTGGGTTCAGGTCAACGTCGGAATTAAGGAGTTTAAAAATCCGACAAAAAAATACGTTGAAATCCATTTTAAATCGCCGCTGGGCGGTTCAATGTTCACATATTGTGCCTACCCGTCATTCCAAATTTGCAACACAAAACTTTCGCTGGCAGTCGGCGAATTCTACTTCGACAGGGCAAACTCAAAAATCTATTACATTCCGACTTCGGACGAAGATATGGCTTCGGCAAAGGTCGAATATCCGTTCGTTAAAACGCCTTTAACGATTGCGGGCAAATTCCTCGACAATAAGGGCAATATCGAAAAAGTCTCCGATATCACGGTGCGCGGCGTTTCCTTCAAGGGCGGCGCAGTCGGCTTCTACGAGGGCAGACCAGACGCCTTTATGCTCGACGGGCAGTCGGCGAGTAGATCCATTTCGACAGTTCGCGTCGCGTTTGCTTCAAACATCGCCTTCGAAGACTGCCGTATAGAAAATACCGATTCCTACGCGCTTTGGATTGCCGAGGGCGTAGTCGGCGCAAGCGTAAAAAACTGCATTCTTACCGATATCGGCTTGGGCGGAATCAAAATCGGCATTCCCTCCAAGGCAAAACGCTACGCCCGCGATACCAAGGCGAAAGTCGAAGACATTCAAACGCGCAACATCGCAGTCGAAGACTGCCTCATATATAAATACGGGCGCGTCTCTAAAAGCGGGGCGGGCATACTTGCCTTCGATGTTCCCGAGTGCAAACTCGAACACAACGAAATTTTCGACGGCTACTACACGGGCATTTCATACGGTTGGACTTGGGGTTTCTACGAAACCTCAACTCGCGACACCTCAATCAGTTTCAATAAAATCCACGACCTCTCGTTCGGCGTTATGAACGACCTCGGCGGAATCTACACGCTCGGCGCGTCGCCCAATTCGAAAATCGAGGGTAACTTCATCGAAAACATCGAGTGTTTCGACTACGGCGCGTGGGGCATCTACAACGACGAAGGCTCGCAGGGGTGGAGCATCTTTAACAATTACGTCAACAATTCCAGCAAGGGCGGATATTTTATGCACTACGGCAAAAACTGCCGCGTCTACAACAACATTATCCGCAACTGCAAAGACTACCAGTTCGGGCTCGGGCAATATAAGCCCGATTCCTACGTTTTCGAGCGCAACATAATCCAGTATCGTGCCCCTGCTGTAATCCTGCGCAAAAACCGGCTGCTTCCGCCGCAGTTTGCAAAGTGCGATTACAACGCCTACTATTGCGAGGGCGGAGTGCCTATGTTTGCCGAACTCGACTTCAAGGGCTGGCAGGCGACGGGGCAGGACCCCAATGGCATTGTCGAAAAAATCGACATCGACGACCTCCTCAAAAACAACAAGGGTGTCGAAAAAATCGGCTTCAAACCCGTCAATTTCGATGACGTAGGCACTCGCGGCAAAATGCGCCAAACCGCCGCCGCGATTTTGAAGGATTACAAATATCCCGAAATCCGCCGCAATTCGTTTGTCCTGCCCGACATGGGCGTCAACGTGAAATTCAAACACGATAAAATCGGTAACCCTCCATACTCGGGAACCACTCTCGGCAGAAACCACCACAATCTGACCGTTATGCAGGAGGGACAACGCCGCTTTGTCCGCGCCACATATGTAAACGAGAGCAAAAAGCCCTATTCGTATTTCTTCAATAGTTTCCGTCTCGACGCGTTCGATTTCGTAAAACTCACACTCAAATTGCGCATTCAGGGCAACCCCGCGTTCTATTTGCAGTTCCGCTGCAATGAGGCCGGCGAGCCTGGCGACCCCACACTCTCCTTTGGGGGCGGAAAATGTAACGGCTTCACGTTTCCCCAAAACGAGTGGATTAAAGTCGAGTGTGTCTTGCCGACGCACGTCAATCCGGACAAAAACATGATTGTGCGTTTCTTCGACCCCAACGGCAACGAGTTCAGCTCGCAAAAGCTCCCGTATACGGCAAACGTGGGCAAATTCTACCACCTGTATTTCGTATTCACGCAAGTCAAGGGCGGCGGCTTTGCCGATATCGCCGATATCCGCGTTTCGGGAATTAAAAAATAAAATGGACACCCCAAATCCCGATTTCCCCATAATATCAATCCGCGCCCTCCGCCATTCCTATTCGGAGGGCGACGCGATGAAAGAGGTCTTGCATTCGGTAGACCTCGACTTCAACCGCGGCGAAATCGTCATAATTATGGGGCCTTCGGGTTCGGGAAAATCGACGCTTCTGAAAATAATCGGAGCTCAGCTGACCTTGCAGGAGGGCGACGTCCGCATAGGCGACTTTTCGCTCAAAGGCGCGACACAGGCGGACTTGATGAAAATCCGCCGCAAACTCGGGTTCATCTTCCAGTCGCACCATTTGCTTGATTCGCTGACAGTAGTCCAGAACGTTCAGCTCCCGCTTGCTTTCGATGAAACCGCCGACGCAAAAACCTCGCGCGAACGCGCCCTTAAAGCTTTGGCGACAGTCGGGATAGAGTCTCAGGCGCAGAAAAAGCCCTCGCGTCTCTCGGGCGGGCAACGCCAGCGCGTTGCAATCGCCCGCGCGCTAATCCGCAAGCCGCCCATTGTTTTGGCGGACGAGCCCACCGCGTCGCTAGACGAAAAAAGCGGGCGCGAGATCGTGGAAATTATCCGCAAAATGGCAAAGGATCTCGGAGTAACCGTCGTTCTCGTCACCCACGATAACCGCATACTCGATATTGCCGACCGAATCATATACCTAGTCGACGGCAAAATACGGAGCTGATTTTTTTATGTCCAAACCAGAAACATGGAATTCCAAATTCGGCGTGATCCTCGCCGTCGCGGGCAGCGCGGTGGGCTTGGGGAATTTTCTCAAATTCCCGGGGCTTGTGGCAATGTATGGCGGCGCGTCGTTTATGATAGCGTATGTGTTTTCGTTCTTCGTTGTCGGGGTGCCCATTTCGATTTTGGAGTGGACAATCGGCAGGCGCGGCGGCGAACTCGGTTACCACGGTGCGGCGGGGTTGCTCGGCAGCCTCTGCCGCAGCAGAGCCTTGGCGTATTTCGGCATAACCGGTTCGGTAATGACGCTCATCGTTTTCTGTTACTATATCTATATAGAATCATGGTGTTTGGGTTACGCCTACCATTTTCTAATTGGCAATATCTCGTTTTCGGATTTAACGGGGGCGGACGGATTTTTCAATTCCTTCGTGGGTGCAACAAAGGACGGTTCGGCGCTCTCGTTTTCAACAAAGAGGGTCATGCTGTTTTTGCTCTTTTCTTTTGTAGTCAACTTCTACATCATCTACCGCGGCGTTTCGGGCGGAATCGAGGCGTTTTGCAAGTTCGCAATGCCCTCGCTCATCGTCATAGGCATTGCGATTGTCGTGCGTATGATGACGCTCTCCGACATCGACCCAGCCCACCCCGAACGCTCAATAAACCAGGGCTTGGGCTTTATGTGGAATCCCGTCAAAGTCGAATTGCGCGAAGTCTACGCGGGCGGAAACTATAAACTTATCCAGCCCCTCGTTGGCGAAGCCGAAATCTCCGCAGCAAAAAAACGGGCGGAACTCTTCAACGCCCGCCAAATCGCTTTCGAGACGCCATACCAATCTTCTTCCGCAGCCGCAGCCCCGAAGACTGACGCCGCCGAAAAATCGGGCGCAATAAAGCAGACCGCCGCAGACAAAAAGCCCGCAGGCCGTTCGGTGTCGGGAGTAAGACACGAAATCGTCCGTATCTCGGTCTGGCAGCAGCTTTCCAACCCGTCAATCTGGATTGCCGCAGCGGGGCAGGTATTCTTTTCGCTAACCGTCGGGTTCAGCTGCATTATGACTTATGCAAGCTATCTTAAAAAGAAACAGGACGTCGTTTTAAGCTCAATTTCCTCTTGCAGCACAAACGCGTTTTTCGAAGTCTGCCTCGGCGGGATGATTACAGTTCCGGCGGCGGTTGCGTTCTTCGGCGTGGCGGGGGCAATCGGTGCGGGGTTGAGCCTTTTCGACCTCGGGTTCAAAGTGCTTCCGCTGGTGTTTTTCAGAATGCCGTTCGGCGAATTTTTCGGTTTTTTGTTCTTCTTTTTGCTCTACATTTCGGCAATCACAAGTTCGATTTCAATGTTGATGCCGAGTGTCTCGTATCTCGAAGAGGCTACGGGAATGCGCCGCAAGGCGTCCGTTGCGCTGCTGGGCATGATCACGTTTTTCATCACGATGTTCGTTCTGTATTTCTCCAAAAATTTGAAGGCGATGGACACTTTCGATTTCTGGGTGGGACAGGTTGTGCTCTTTGTCTTTGCCATGGTTCAGACAATCGCCTTTTCTTGGTTCTTCGGCTCGGAGCGCGGGCGCAGGCTCGCAAACGAAGGCTCGGTGATAAAACTGCCGAAAATTTATTCTTTTATAATAAAATACATCACACCCGTGGTTTTGCTTTCCGTGTTCCTCTTCTGGATAGCCAAAGACGTTTTCGGACTTCTCGGCAGCGGCAACCTCTCGCCATACATTATCGACTTGATAGGCGAAAATCCTGATACTGCGGCGTGTATGTCGGTTGCGATAGTGCTTTCGGTCTATGCATTCTTCGCCGTAATTTTGTTTTCGTCCAAACGCTACAACAACTGGAAAGGATTCGACCAATGACACTCGGAGGCTGGATAACAATGGGAATTTCAATGGGCGCATTCGCAGTCTTCTTCGTCTGGTGTATGTATAAAGTCTATACCTCCCGATAAAACTGCGCCCAACCGCGTGCCCGACCGCGCCGTGCATGTCACCGTGCGCCCGACGCCTCTGCTGAGTGCCTGCGCAAAAAAAGCCCGCCTTCCAATCGGAATGCGGACTTTTATTTTACTGCGCAAGAGGGGACTCGAACCCCTACTCCCTTTCGGGAACTGGCGCCTAAAACCAGTGCGTCTACCTATTTCGCCACCTGCGCGGCTATTCATGAAACCCTCGCATATTAGGTATCCCGAGTCAAGCCTTTATCCTCGCCTTCTCACGCAACACAATTATTGGATTTACTCGATTTTGTCTTTAAAAATCTTGACTTGTACGCGCGGCGGACTACTTTTGTACAATCACAAAATTCACCTAACAAGCAGGTAAGTATGAAAATCGACAACCTCAAAATATTCACGGGCAGGGCGCACCCCGCTCTGGCTAAGGCAATAACGGACAGTCTGCAAATTCCACTCGGCAATATGCTTGTCGAGTCGTTTCCGGACAGCGAAACTTTCGTAAAGGTTTTTGACCATATTCGAGGTGACGACGTTTTCATTATTCAGCCCACTTGCAATCCGACCAACGAAAACGTAATGGAGCTTTTCATTATGGTCGACGCCTGCAAGCGCGCTTCCGCAAAGCGTATTACGGCGGTTTTGCCGTTCTTCGGCTATGCCCGTCAGGACAGAAAAGACCAGCCGCGTGTTCCGATTACCGCCAAGCTGGTTGCAAACTTGTTGGTTGCCGCAGGCGTAGACCGCGTTCTTACGCTCGACCTGCACGCTAATCAGATTCAGGGTTTCTTCGACATTCCCTGCGACCACATCTATGCGTCTCCCGTAATTTACGACTATTTGAAAGACCAGCCCACCGACAATATGACGGTCTTCTCGCCCGACGTTGGCGGGCTCAAACGCGCGCAGACGTTCGCCACGCTTTTCAACTGCCAGCTCGGCTTCATTGCCAAACGCCGCATTAGTGCGGAAGTTGTCGAAGCCACGAATCTCGTCGGCGAACTCGAAGGCCGCGATATTCTTCTTGTCGACGATATGACCGAAACGGCGGGCACGCTCACTGCCGCAGCAAAAATTCTCAAAAGCAAGGGGGCAAAGACTGTCCGCGCCGCCGTTACGCACGCGCAGCTCACCGATTCCGCCTATGACAAGCTTGGCGAAAAGTGGCTTGACGAGCTTATTGTTACGGACTCGACTCCTCCGAAGGAAAAATACAAGGACTATCCCATTACGACTCTTTCTGTTGCGCCCCTTCTCACCGAAGCGATTTTGCGCATTCACAACAATATGTCGGTCACCTCTCTCTTCAAGGTCAAGGGTTTTTAAAACTTCGGAAGTGGCGCGGGATTGGCTTTCAGCCAATATCCCGCTTTGCTTTCGGATTAAAGTTTTTTTCAATTCCGCCTTTGTCTCTACTTGAAGTAATGAAGTGGCTTTCAGCCAATATCCCGCTTTGTTCCTCATTGAAGAAGGGTATAATTTAATTCAAAAAAGACCTCCCATTCGGGAGGCCTTTTTTGTTGTTTTAACACAATTCCTTTTTCCGACTTTAACAAATAAGCAAAGCGTATTGGCAAATACAATCGGAGAGTTCAGGGGAACGGCGGAGAATTTTTGCGGATGCAAAATCCGCCGTTGGGGGCAGAGCCCCCGCTCTCCGTCGAGGGCTTTGCCTTCGCGCTAGTTTCGAAAATACAAAGAGCGTTCGGAGAACGCTCAGGTTCTAGGGGCTTCGCCTTGAAATTTTGTCGGATTAGAAAAACGTAGCGATTGCGCTTTGCGCAATGCGTATAAAAATAGAAAAGGCATAGCGGGTAGCTATGCCGAAGTATCACAAAGAGCGTTCGGAGAACGCTCAGGTTCTAGGGGCTTCGCCTTGAAATTTTGT
>URDC01000058.1 GCA_900546565.1 uncultured Opitutales bacterium | reverse complement strand
GCACTATCCCACCACTCGAAAACACGAATCCTGCCTCGAGCCTCGCGATTTTTAGTTCAGCACCTATGCTGGTTCTAAGCCGAAAAATAATGTAAAAAGGTTTTCTTTCGAAAACCTTTCAAAATTAGAATATACTACCCGATTAACAGAAGGGGGAAGCGCGGAGGAATTTTGCGGACGCAAAATCCGCGCTCGGGGGCGTGTCCCCGCTATTGGCAGCCCGCCCAGCGGGACGGCATCGCGGTTTTTAGCTTAGAGGAATTTGATGTACGCTTTCGCCCTGAGGGATTCTATCCATTTGCGATAGGAGATTTTCGACTGGCTGTCAGCTATGGCAATTTCTATCTGCTCGCGCACGTCGTCGATTTTCTGGATACCCTCGGCGCGTTTGTCTTCGACTTTCAGAATGAAAATCATATCGCCGAGCTCGATTGGGTTTGTCCACTGACCCGCGTTGAGGGCGAAAACTTCCTTGTCGAGGGCGGGATTGAGTTGTCCCTTTTTATACCAGCCCCACTCGCCGCCCTTTGCGGAGGAGTCGTCCTTGCTGAATTCCCTTGCAAGTGCGGCAAAGTCGCCGCCCGCTTTGAGCTTCGCCTCGATGTCGGCGGCGATTTTGCGGTTGTCGTCGAGGCTTGTGGACATCGACGTTTTAAGGGTAATCATTCTGATGTTGACGCTTGCCGGCGAAAACCACTTTTGCCTGTTTTTTTCGTAGTATTCGAGAATGCGCTTGGGGCTGATTTCGGCGACGCTCTGGCGCAGATTGCCCTTCATATAGCTTACGATGATGTCGTTTTTCTGCTCTTCGCGGAACTCGCGGATTGTCTTGCCGCGCGTTTTCACGAAGCGCAGAAGCTCGGCGCGGTCGCCGTTGAACTCGCGTTTGAGGTAGTCTTCGAAATGCGTGTCGAGATACGACTGCGGAATGCTCATACCCTTTGCGTTGAATTCCTTGACGATGAGCTCGCGGTCAATCATATCCTGCACGATTTCGCCGACGAACGCGTTCACGCGCTGGTTGAATTCGTATTCGGAGGACGACTGGGCGCGGATTTGCGGAATAAATGGCTCTACGCCGCGCATAACTTCCGCCTTCGTGATTGCGCGGTCTTCGACGACCGCGACGATTGCGTCGGAGGAAAGCGTTTTGTTAGAAAACAGGTCGGGGCGCAATAGTCCCGAGGCACACGCCGACAGCGCGGCGGCAATAATTAAAAATATTGCTAATAATTTTTTCATAATTTTTTTACGGAGTCTACTACGTTCGTCAAAAACGACTCTATTTCGCGTAGTTTGCCTACTGGGGTCGATTTCGTCAAGCGCGGAAAGCGGTCGTTGATTTTAAATATTTTCATTTCGCCGAGCTGCGGATAGGAAAGTTTGAGCAGGTTGCCCTGTGTCTGCACCGAAGTGAAGCCGTGTTGCTGGGCGATGACGCGAATGCGTTCGAGCATGAAAACATATTCGACTTCGGCTGGCGGGCGTCCGAACCTGTCCTGTATTTCAAAGCGCAGTCGGTCGATTTCCTCCAATTTGTCCGCGCCCGCAAGGCGTCTGTAAAGCTCGATGCGCAGTTCGGTTTGCGGAATGTAGTCGGACGGCAAATAGGCGTGGACAACGCTCCCGCGCGTGGCGGCAATTTCGCGCACGAGAATTTCCTGATAGTAGTTTTTGGCGTTCGAAACTTCCGCGGAGGCGTCGTTTGCGGCCTCGCCGAGTTTGACGAAATCGAGCTCGACGGTCGCGCGTTTGACGGAGGCGGTTTTGTCGCCTTTAAGCAGGGCGACGCTTCGCTTTAAGAGGGCGCAATAGAGGTCGAAGCCGACGCCCGCGACGTGTCCGCTTTGGCGCGCTCCCAGCAGGTTGCCGCACCCGCGCAGTTGGAGGTCGCGCGTGGCGATTCTGAACCCCGCGCCCGCCTTGTTATACTGGCGGATTGCGCTCAGACGCTTGCGGGCGGCGTCTACAATTTTCGCGTGCTTGTGCAGCAAAAGCCACGCATATGCGCGGCGCGTAAAACGCCCAACGCGCCCGCGCAGCTGGTAGAGCTGCGCCAAGCCGAACTTGTCCGCGCCCTTGATTATAATCGTGTTGCAGTTGGGAATGTCCAGACCCGACTCGATAATCGTGGTGCAGACGAGGACGTCGTATTTGCCGTCGACAAACGCGGACATAAGCTTTTCAAGCTCGCGCTCTCCCATCTGCCCGTGCCCGACAGCGACGCGCAGCTTCGGGAACATCCGCCTGATGTTGTCGGCGACCGCCCCGATTGTCTGGACGCGGTTGTGCAGGTAAAACACCTGCCCGCCGCGGTCGATTTCCTTTTGGATTGCGTCGCGCACGGTTTCGTCGGAATAGTCGCGCACAAAGGTTTCCACGGGGAAGCGGTTTTTCGGCGGCGTCTCCATAAGGCTGATTTTGCGCGCGCCCATCATGGCGAAATAGAGCGTGCGCGGAATGGGAGTCGCGCTCATCGAAAGCACGTCGATACCCTCGCGCATGGCCTTGATTTTCTCCTTGTGTTTGACGCCGAAGCGGTGCTCTTCGTCGATGATGAGAAGCCCGAGATTTTTGAAGGCGATGTCGTTTGCCAAAAGCGCGTGCGTGCCTATTACGATGTCGATGCGCCCCGAGGCGAGCTGTTCCCTGATTTTTTCGCACTCGCTTTTGGTGCGGAAGCGCGAGAGCATTTCGACGACAATCGGATATCCGCCCATTCGCTCCCTGAAATTTCTGAAATGCTGCTGGCACAAAATCGTGGTCGGGCACAGAACAGCGACCTGCCGCCCCGACATCGCCGCGCGGAACGCCGCGCGCATTGCGATTTCAGTTTTGCCGAAGCCGACATCGGCGCACAAAAGCCTGTCCATCGGGCGGGGCGAACACATATCCCCGCGCACGTCCTCGGCTGCTTTGAGCTGGTCGGGCGTTTCGACAAACGGGAAGGAGTCTTCGAAGCTCTTCTGCCAATCGCCGTCGTCGGGGTAGCGGATTCCTTCGGTGATTTCGCGCTTCGACTGCGTCTGCAATAGCTCGGCGGCGTAGTCGAGCGCGGCGTGCTCGGCGGCGGTCTTAACTTTCGTCCACGACTTCGAATCGAGCTTCGCAAGCTTCGGCGCGGACTTTTCAAGCCCGATGTAGCGGCTTAGCAAATGCGCCTTGTGCAGCGGGACGAAGAGATACGCGGCGTCCTCGAATTCGAGCTTGATTGTCTCCTGCTCTTTGCCGTCGAGTTCGAGTTTTACAATGCCGCAATAGCGGCAGACGCCGTGCCCCAAGTGGACAACGTAGTCGCCGACGCTCAGCTCCGAAAAATCGAGAAGCTGGTCTACCTGCGCCTTTACCGAAAGCATTCTGCGGCGCGGCTGCAAGTCGGTTTTCGTGCGCCGCGCAAAGAGCTCGCGCAGACTGACGAACGCCGCGCCCCCCGCGTCGGGCGAAAGAAAATTCCAATGCGGCTTGAAACCAGACTTCGCGAAGCTTTCGATTACAAACCCCTCGCCGAACTGCGGCGCGACAAACTTGCATTTGCATTCGAGGCCCTCGGCGGCGAACAGGCGGCGCGTCAGGTCTTTGTCGGCGTCGCTTTCGGCGGCGGCGAAAACTTCGACGCCCGCGTTTGCCCAATCGGCAAGCTTGCGCACGAACTTTCCGCGCGAGTCGCTCTCGGTTTCGAAACGCTCCGCGCCGATTCCCTCGGCGGTCAGAATCGTCGAAGAATAAAGCGACATTTCGGTTATCGAAAAGCTTTTTCTTTGCGCGTTTTCGAAGACGTCGCCCGCCGCGCCCATCGACGAAACCGCCGCAAACCCGTCGCGCGGGGCGCGGGCAAAGAGCCTGCCGAACATTGCCTTCTCGGGCTTCGCGCCCTCGGGATACATAAAATAGTCGGAGTGCTTTTGGCGCAGCTGCGCGGGCTCGACAATCACCCAGTCGGCGGGCGTTTTTATGTAGTCGAGCGCGGTCCACGCACTGTCGTTCGGGGCGAGCGCGGACGGGGCTTTGTCGATGCGCACACTGCGCGTTTTGCCGTCGGCAAGCTGCGTGTCGGGGTTGAAAATACGCAGGTTCTCGACTTCGTCGCCGAAAAAATCGACGCGTACAGGATACTGCGAGGCTATCGGATAGACGTCGAGCACGCCGCCGCGCACCGCAAACTGACCGGGGCTTTCGCACAAGACTTCGTTGTAATAGCCGTATTCGAGCAGCTTTTGGCGCAGCTCCTCGCGCGGAAAAATTCCGCCCGCGTCGATTCTTATATGCTCGGTCGAGACGGGTTCGAGCGCGGGGGCGAATAGCGCGTCGGGAGAAGTTAGCACCACGGTTTTGCCGTCGAAGTCCTCCGCCTCGGCGAGTGTATTTAGCGTTCCAGTGCGCTCGCATACGCTGTCGAATGTGGCGGCGTCGGAGAGGTTTTGCGAATACTCGGGCGGCAGAACTTTCAGCCGGTATTTCGCGCCGTTTGCGTCCAAAAAGAATTTTATGCGCGAATAGAAAACGTCGCAGTCGGACGCCGAATTGAAAACCACAACCAGCGTTTTCTTTTGCGAATCGGCGCAAAGCTGGGCGCACACCGCGCCCCACGACGCCTGCGGGACGTCGGCGCAAAACAGGGTGTTTTTATCGGCTGAAACTGTGAGCATACCGTTGCGGGTTTCGACAACCGCGCGGAACTTTCGTTCCCTCTAAAAAGCGCGTTTTAAGCTTCGGCGCGTTTTGTTTTTTGTTTCGGTGCGGCGGGCGCGTCGGTTTGTTTGCGGCGTTGCGGCGCGGGCGCGGAGGCGTCGCCGCCGTCGGAAGAGGCGGTCGGTTCGTCGGCGTCCCGCCCGCGCGTTTGCAAAAGTCTGAGGGCGTCACCCGCGGCGGCGGCCTCGGCGTGTTTTTTTGACGAGCGCGACGCGCGGCCGCATTCCTCGCCGTCGACATAGCACGCAACTTCGAAAACCTTTTTATGCGCGGGGCCCGATTGCGAAAGCAACTCGTAGCGGATTTTTCCGCCGAACTTCGCCGCGTATTCCTGCAACGCGCCCTTGGGATTTTGCGCGCGCAACAGGTCCGGAACGTCGTCGAGTTTGCGGCTATACCACGACAAAATCACGTCGCGAATTCTTTCGAACGAAGAATCCAGATATATCGCTCCGACAACCGCTTCAAAAGCGTCTTCGGCGGCGGCGTCCTGCCCGCGGATTTCCTCCGAGCCTTTCGGGACGGACAAAAATTCGGGTATGCGCAGCCCGCGCGAAAGCTCCGAAAGGAACGCGCCCTGCGTGAGCGCGATTCGGATTTTCGTGAGCTCGCCCTCCTCGCATGAGTCGAATTTTTTGAAAACCGCGTCGGTGATTACCGACTGCAAAATCGAGTCGCCCAAAAATTCGAGACGCTGGTTCGAGCGCACTTTCTGCTTTGCTACCCCGACAAGGCCGGGGTGCGTGAGTGCCTCCTTCAAAAGCGATTTGTCTTCGAATTCGTAGCCGAGGCTTGCTTCGAGCGGCGCAAGGCGGCGTTTGCGCAGCTCGGTTTTCACCTTAACGCGCGTCTTTTTTGCGCGTTTCATCGCCTTTGCCCGCTTTGCGACCGACGGTTTTTGCAAAATGGTTTTTATGTATTTGCGAATCATTTTCTGTCGGAGTAGAAACGCTTTTCGACCTCTTTTGCGAGCTTGTCGTAGGCGAACGCGCCCTCGTTCCAGCGGGCGTATTCAAAAATCGTCTTTCCGAAACTCGGGGCTTCGGCGAGGCGCACCGTGCGCGGAATGAGCGTGTTGAAGACAAGCCCGTTCATATACGACTTCACTTCCTTCAAGACCTGCTTCGAAAGATTCGTGCGACTGTCGAACATCGTCATCACGACGCCCCCGACTTCGAGCGAAGGGCTTACGCCCGCGCTTTTGAGCTGGTCGACGACACCCATAATCTGCCCGAGGCCCTCCATCGCCAGATACTCGCATTGAAGCGCGATAAGCAGGTAGTCGGCGGCGGCAAGCGAATTCATCGACAAAAGCCCCAGCGAAGGCGGCGCGTCGATTACGATTGCATCGAAGTCGCCCGACTCTTTCAACGGCGCGAGGGCGTCGCGCAGGCGCACGAGATAGTTTTCGCTTCCAGAAAGCTCGACTTCGATTGCCGAGAGGTCCGTTTCGGAGGGAATCAGCCAGAGATTTTTGCGCTGCGTCTGGATAAGCTTTTCGCGCGCAGTTCCCTCGCCGTGGAGAACCTGATACAGGCTTGCGCCCGCGGTTTTCTCGTAGCCGAGCGCGCTTGTGGCACTCGCCTGCTGGTCCATATCCACAAGCAGAGTCCGCATTTTTCTGCGCGCCAATCCCGCAGCCAAATTCACGGCGGTCGTGGTTTTGCCAACACCGCCCTTCTGGTTTGCTATCACAAAAATCTTCGCCATTTATCGCCCTGTTTTACTGTGCTTTAATAAAGACAAAAACTTTCACAAAGCAATAATTTAAATCAGTGCGGTGTCAAAATCTTTCCAGACGGGCTCGATGCCCATTTTGCGCAGGGCTTCGGCGAACTCCTGCGGCGTGCGGCCGTCGTCGATGTGAAACTGCTCTCCGCTTTCGACGCGGTCGGCATATCCCCCGGGTTTGGTGCTGCTAAACGCGCTCATTTGCGTGACGCCAAGGCGCATAAGCCCGTCGCGCATTTTGCGGCTTTCGCGCGTGCTCACAACTATCGCAAGGCGGCTGAGGAAAATGCGCAACGCGCAGGTTATCTGCACAAGCTGCCTGTCGTTTGGAATGTTTTCGGGCTTTGGAATGTAGCCGCTTGCCGCGGGGCGCATGCGCGGCAGACTTATCGAAATCTGGCTGCGCCAAGCGCGTTTGAATAAAAATTGCGCGTGCAGGGCAACCGCCAAAACCTCGAAATACCAGTTGTTTACGCCGAGCAGCGGCCCGAGCCCGAGCTTGCGCATTCCCGCCCGAGCCCCGCGTTCGGGCGTGGCAAGACGCCAGCTGAAAACCGATTTCGGCCCCGACGGGTGGAGCGTAGGATACACTTTCTCGTCGTATGTTTCCTGAAAAACGGTGAGGCCTTCGCAGCCCGCGTCGACGTATTTTTTGTAGTCTTCGACGCGCGACGGAGCGATTTCAATCGACACCGACGGAATCTTTTTGAGCGCGATTTTTATCACGTCCTCCATATAGCCCGACGACACCAGCTTCGGGTGCTCGCTCGCCACAAGCAGGACGTTTCTAAACCCCAAATTGTAGATTGCCCCGATTTCGCGCTCGACTTCTGCAAGCGAGAGCGTGCGCCGCTCGATGTTGTGGCGCATCGCAAATCCGCAGTAAACGCAGTTGTTCACGCAGGTGTTGCTGACGTAAAGCGGCGCGAACAGACGCATAGTCCTGCCGAAATATTTTTCGGTTATCGACGCCGACAACGCCGCCATATCCTCCAAATACGCCGAGGCCGCGGGCGAAATCAACGCCGCGAATTCTTCGAGCGAGTCGGCTCTGCCCTTCGCCAAAACCGACTCGACGCGCTCGGCGGGCGTCGAAAGCAGCTCCGCCGCCAGCCCGTGCAGGTCGCGCGAATTAAGCTCTTCCAAAAAAGTCTCTTCCATCGGACGAACCCTTTTCTAATCCAAAAACGCCGTCAGAGGACTTGTCGCGCTCGCCTTGAATGTCTTTGCCGACATCGCATTGAAATACGCAACGCGCCCCGCTTCGACGGCGCGGGCAAACGCCTTCGCCATTGCGACGGGGTCCCGCGCGATGGCGACCGCCGTGTTTACCATAACCGCCGACGCGCCTATTTCCATGGCTTCCGCCGCGTGCGACGGCATTCCGAGCCCCGCGTCAACAACCACGGGAACGTCGCATTGCTCTATTATTATCTTTATCTGCTCGCGCGTTTCAACGCCCCTGTTCGAGCCAATCGGCGCGCCAAGCGGCATCACCGCAACCGCGCCCGTCTCCTGCAAACGCATTGCCAATACGGGGTCTGCATTTATGTAGGGCATAACTTTGAACCCCTCCGACGCCAAAATTTCGGTAGCTTTGAGGGTGTCGATTGGGTCGGGCAAAAGATAGTTGGGATCGGGGTGGATTTCCAGCTTTACGAAGTCGCCGAAGCCCGCGGCGCGTCCCAAACGCGCAATTCGCACGGCTTCGTCCGCATTCATCGCGCCCGAGGTGTTGGGCAAAATCATATACTTGTCGGGTTCCAAAAAATTCGAAATATCTTCGGCGGTTTCGCCCCCCGACATGTCGACGCGCTTCAAGGCGACCGTCGCCATAGCCGCGCCGCTTTCGGCAATCGCGCGTTTCATAAGTTCGAGGTCGGAGAACTTGCCCGTTCCCAAAATTAGGCGCGACGAAAATTCGCGCCCGCCGATTTTCAAAATATCGTTTTCCATAAAATAATTTCCCTGTGATATAAATCTTACACTTTTTCAAAAAAAATCCACTATTTTTTGCGCCACAAAACCCCGTTTTTATAACTTGGAAAGTGTTTTTATGCGACGGGAACCGAAGCGGTTTTTTTTATATGACGGGCACCGAAGCGAATTTTTTATATGACGGGCACCGAAGCGGATTTTTTTATATGACGGGCACCGAAGCGGATTTTTTTATATGACGGGCACCGAAGCGGATTTTTTTATATGACGGGCACCGAAGCG
>URDC01000057.1 GCA_900546565.1 uncultured Opitutales bacterium | reverse complement strand
ACGAGATTCGCCTTAGTCTCGTGGGCTCGGAGATGTGTATAAGAGACAGACGGAACGCAGCCAACCCTCCAAATCGGGAGGAACGCACATTTCGGACATAACCTGCGCGAAAGTCGGCGCGGGAGTCTTGACGCGGGTAAGTAGAGCGCCGCAATCGAGCGTCATATCGGCGGGTTCGGCGCCTTCGGTCGGCTCGACGTATTTGTCTGGGTCAAGTCCGAAAAATTCGGCAACGCGCCGCGCCATATCGTAGCGGCTGACGGACTCCGAGCCGCAATAGTGGTAGATGCCGCTGAGTTTGGGGCGCAAGATGATTTCGAGAATCAAATCCGCCAAAATCGAAGCGGAGAGGGGACATTTGATTTCGTCGCGGCGGCAGGCGGTTTTTTCGCCCTTTGCCCAAGCGCGCAAAAGTTTTTCGTGGTGCGAGCGGCGGCGCGTGAGGCTGTTGCCGCAGACGTGGCTGAGGCGCAAAATGACGGTTGTCTGCGGCGAAATTTTAAGTATTTTCTTTTCCGCGAGAAGTTTTGTCGTTCCGTAGAGGGTGGCGGGCATCGGAACGTCGGTATTTTTATACGGGGCGGCGGCACCGTCGAAAACCATATCGGTTGAAAGGTGTATGAAGCGCGCGCCGACGTGGTGGGCGAGAACCGCCAATTCTTCGGCAAGTTCGACGTTGAGGCGGTTTGCAAGCTCGGGGTTTGCGTCGACGTCGGCGGGGCTTGCTATTGCCGCGCAATTTACGATTACGTCGGGAAAAACGTCAAGCACGGCACGTTGGACGGCGTTTTTATCGGTGAGGTCGACGTTTACGGGCAGGACGTTTTTAATAGGTTCGAGGCGGTTTTTGCCGCACACGGCTACGACGCGGTGCCGCGCGTTGGAAGCCGCCTTGATGAAATTGTAGCCGACAAGTCCCGTCGCGCCCGTGCAGAAAATGGTCATGATGAAAATCTCCGTTTGTTCGTTGAATGTTGGGTGAATCTGTATTTTTTCGGCGCAAAATTGTCAAACATAATAATCGACATTAATGCGCAAGCGGCAAATATCGGGCTTGCAAAAAATCGAAAAATCGGTAGCGTTGCCCACTATATATTTAAATCAAGGTAATTAAAATGAGCGATTGTGTAAAAGAGCAAATCAAAAACCTGCCCGTTTACGAAACGGGCAAACCGATTGAATATGTGGCTCGGGAATTCGGGCTTAATCCCGAAAATGTCCTTAAAATGGCGTCGAACGAAAATCCGCTGGGGGCTTCGCCGAAAGCGGTTGAAGCGGTAAAGCAACACCTATGCGGGCTGAACTACTATCCCGACGGCGGCTGCTACGACCTGCGACAGAAAGTCGCAAAATTCCGCAACGTGAAGCCCGACCAGCTCGTTTTCGGCAACGGCTCGAACGAAATTCTCGAATTTGTGGCGCAATGCTATGTGGGCGACGGAGACGAAACCGTTTTCGGGGCGCAATCGTTTATTGTCTACAAGTTGGCGACCATTTTTGCGGGCGGCAAATGTGTCAGTGTGCCGATGCCGAACCTCAAATACGACCTCGATATGTTGCGCGATGCGGTTACGCCGAAGACGAAGGTCGTGTTTATGACGAATCCGAACAATCCCACAGGCTGTGTGTTGAAGCAGGACGAGATTGTAAACTTTGTGAAATCCCTGCCGGAAAATGTGCTTTTCTGTTTCGACGAAGCGTATGCGGAATTCGAGGAGAAGGAAGTCGACCTGCGTCCGCTGATTGAAGAGGGGCGCAATGTGATATGTCTGCGCACGTTCTCGAAAATCTACGGGCTGGCGGGGCTGCGCTGCGGCTACTCCTACTCGAACGCGACGATTGCGGGCTATTTGAACAGGGCGCGAGAGCCGTTCAATGTAAACTCGCTTGCGCAGGTTGCGGCGATTGCCGCGCTCGACGACGTGGAATTTGTGGAAGAAAGCAGGCGCGTGAACAATGCGGGGCGCAAGCAATTCGAAAAGGGTTTCGAAGAGCTGGGGCTCGAATATTTCTCGGAAGGCGGAAATTTCATCATGGTGAAAGTAGAAGACGCGACGGAGAAGTTTGTGCAAATGCAAAAGAGGGGTGTGATTGTGCGCCCGAATGTGGGCTACGGCCTGCCCGACTGGCTTAGGATAACAATAGGCAAGCCCGAACAGAACGAACGCTGCCTGCGCGAACTGAAAGCGTTGTTATAGCATATTGCGCCGCCGCGCGGGCATGCAATGTGTGGCGGCGCAAAAAAAATGGAATCGGGCCGAAAAAGCCGAAAGAAAACTGGAAAAATAGAAAAAGATGTCGGGTAGTTTATCGATAATAAACGCGGTTGTCTGCATTGCCGCAATTTTGGCGGCGTTTGCGCTGAGCGCGTTTTTGTCGATGTTCACGTTTGCGGCTGCGGCGTTCAAATTTGCGGCGGCTACCGGCGACGAGCGGCGCGGCGGAAAAAGGGACTCGATTGACGCGACGGCGAAGAGGCTTTTGTATGCGTCGGACAAGATAGCGTCGGTGGTGTATTTGGTGAAGAGGTTTGCGCTGATTGTATCGATTGTCGCACTATACTACATCTTCGAACGGATTACGAAGGTCTGGGGCGGAAACAATCTCTCGGAATTCAAGATGTTGGCGTTGTTTTTGCCCGTGGCGTTTGCGGCTATGTGGCTGCAATTTTCGGCTCTCGATTTGGTGGCGATAAAGTTCGGGAAGGCGAACCCCGAGATGATTTTGCAAAGGTATTCGAAGGCGTTTTATTTTGTCTACATTTTGATGATGCCCCTGCACTTTCTCTCGAAGGCGTTGGGAGACAAGATTGCGCGGAAATTCAAAATCAAGCCGAAGGCGGAATTCGAAAGCATTGACGTGGAGCTTATGCTTTCGGCAAAGGAAAACGACGCGGGCGCGATTTCGCCCTACACGGGCAAGATTGTGCGCAATGCGCTGCGTTTGCAGGAGCTTGACGTAAGCGACATTATGCTGCCGCGAAGCAAGGTGGACTATTTCGACCTCGACAACACGGACGCGGAGAATCTCGAACTGGCGAGGAGGACGCACCACGCGCGCTATCCGCTCTGCCGCGGGAATCTCGACGAATGCTACGGGATTGTGCGGATTAAGGATTTATTCGCGAACTCGACCGCGCCCGAAAACATCGACTTTATGCGGCTTAGGCGCGAAACGCTGCGCGTGCGCGAAAACGAAAAGCTGGAAGCGGCTCTGGTGAAGCTTTCGAAGTATCGGCTGCAAATGGCTTTGGTGGAGGACGAATTCGGCGGCGTCATAGGCGTGCTCACGCTCGACTCGGCGTATGCGGAGCTTGTGGGGCAATCGCAGGCGGACGAATTCGAAGCGCAAGTGCAATCGATACGCAGGGTCGGAAAAAATAAATACAGGATTCTCGGCTCGGCAACCCTGCACAAGGTGGAGGACTTTCTGGACGTGGACTTCGACACCGACGAGATGTCGACGTTCGGAGGGCTGATTACATACAAGCTGGGACGTTTTCCCGAAGAGGGGGAGCAGATTACTTTCAAGGCGCAGCGGCTGCGCGTTATTGTCGACAAAGTCGACGAACGCTCGGTTGTGCAATGCACGGTATTCATCGACGAAAAGGAAGAAACGGAATAAAAAATGAACACATTAGGACTCGAAAAATTCACATCGAAAAATAGCGGCAAGACTGGCTATATTTACAGTCTCAAAGCCCTGAAAAAGCTCGGCTTTGACGTGTCGAGACTGCCGGTAAGCATAAAAATAGTGCTCGAAAGCGTGCTCAGAAACTGCGACGGGCTGCGGGCTACGGAAGCAGACCTGCGCCGCCTTGCCGCGTGGAGCGCGAAGAAGCCCGAAGACTACGAAGTGCCGTTTGTGGTTTCGAGAATCGTTTTGCAGGACTTTACGGGCGTTCCGCTTTTGGTAGACCTCGCCGCCATGCGCGACGCAGCCGCGAAGCAGGGGAAAAATCCCGAACTGGTCGAGCCGCTCGTGCCCGTCGACTTGGTTGTAGACCACTCGGTGCAGATGGATTTTGCGGGCACCGCCGACGCGTATGAAAAGAATTTGGCGAAGGAATTCGAGCGCAACAAGGAGCGTTATGAGTTTCTGAAATGGGGTCAGCAGGCGTTCAAGACGTTCTCGGTTGTTCCGCCGTCGACGGGAATTATCCACCAGATAAATATGGAGTATTTGGCGCGGGTCGTTTTTGAAGGCAAGACGGAGAACGGCGACGCGCTTTTCTATCCCGACTCGTTGGTTGGAACGGACTCGCACACGACGATGATTAACGGGCTCGGCGTTGTAGGCTGGGGCGTAGGCGGAATCGAAGCGGAAGCGGGCATGCTGGGACAGCCCGTGTATTTCAAGGTCCCCGAAGTCGTGGGCGTGAATATTAAGGGCAAAGTCGGCGAAGGCGTTACGGCGACGGACATTGCCCTCACGGTCACGCAGATGTTGCGCAAGGAAAAGGTTGTGGGCAAGTTCGTGGAATTTTTCGGCGAAGGCGCGCGCAGCCTCTCGCTCGCGGACAGGACGACGATTGCGAATATGGCTCCCGAATACGGCGCGACGATGGGCTACTTTCCCGTCGACGAAACGACGCTCGAATATCTGCGCCTTACTGGCCGCGACGAAAAGCTCGTGGCATTGGCGAAGGACTACTACACGGAACAGGGTATTTTCGGCATTCCCCTCGAAGGCGAATGCGACTACACGAAGACGCTCGAACTCGACCTTTCTACAATCAAACCCTGCATTGCGGGCCCGAAGCGTCCGCAGGACAGGATAGAGCTTTCGGACGCAAAGAAGGCGTTCGAAACGCTGCTTTGCGAATCGGGCAAATGCGCGGATTCGCAGTCCGTCGAGACGTCGAAAGGCGCGATAAAAAACGGCAGTGTGCTGATTGCCGCGATTACGAGCTGCACGAATACGTCGAATCCGTCGGTGATGGTTGCGGCGGGGCTCGTGGCGAAGAAGGCTGCGGAGTTCGGAATAAAGCCGCCCGCGTATGTGAAGACTACGATTGCCCCCGGGTCGCGCGTGGTAAGCGACTATTTGGACTGCGCGGGGCTGACGGAATCGCTCGACAAAATCGGGTTCAATCTGGCGGGCTACGGCTGCGCGACGTGTATAGGCAACTCGGGGCCAATTGACGCGGAGCTTTCGGAAGCCGTCAAGAAAAACGACCTGCTCTGCGTGTCGGCACTCTCGGGCAACCGCAACTTCGAGGCGCGCGTACACCCCCTCTTGAAGGCGAACTATTTGATGAGCCCGCCGCTCGTGGTGGCGTTTGCGCTGGCGGGAAGAATAGACATCGATTTCGAAAATGAACCGCTGGGCAAGACGCCCGAAGGCAGAGACGTGTTCCTGCGCGATGTGTGGCCGTCGGCGAAGGAGGTTTCGGAGACGGTTGCAAAGTGTGTCAAAAGCGAGATGTTCAAGGCGCGTTATAGCGATATGTCGGGCCCCGAAGCGTGGCGCAAAATCGGCGGCGCGCAAGGCAGTGTATACAACTGGAATGCGGAAAGCACTTACATTCAGAATCCGCCGTTCTTCGAAGGGTTCTCGATGCAGACGCCCGCGCTGCCGTCGCTTACAAAGCTGCGCGCGCTCGCGATTTTGGGCGACTCGGTGACGACCGACCACATCTCGCCCGCCGGCGCGATTCTGCCCGACGGCCCTGCGGGGAAATTCCTGAAAGCGCACGGGGTGGAAGTCAAGGACTTCAACTCATACGGTTCGCGCAGGGGCAACGACAAGATTATGACGCGCGGGACGTTTGCGAATGTCCGCATCAAGAACAAGATTGCAGGCGGCGCGGAAGGCGGATTTACGAAGCTTTGCGGCGAAGGCGATGTGGTGTCGATTTTCGACGCGTGCGAGGTGTATCGTAAAAACGGCGAAGGGCTGATTGTCTTCGGCGGGAGGGACTACGGCATGGGCTCTTCGCGCGACTGGGCGGCGAAGGGCACGGCGTTGCTCGGGGTTCGCGCGGTCGTGGCGAAGTCCTACGAAAGAATCCACAGGAGCAATCTTATCGGCATGGGCGTGCTGCCGTTCGAATTCGAAGACGGCGCGGACGCGGACTCGCTGGGGCTTGACGGGACGGAGGTGTTCTCCATCGAAGGGCTCGAAGGGGGGCTCGAACCAGCCAAGAAGGCGGTGTTGGTTGTCGAAGGCAAGGACGGCTCGCTCAGAAAGGCGAATTTGCTGCTGCGCATAGACACGCCGATTGAAGTCGACTACTACAAGAATCGAGGCATTCTACCGTTTGTTTTGAAGAAAATTCTTAACAAGTAATGCCAATTTTGCGATAATCCAATCAGATGCAAAACGATATTAAGTATTTGGTTCACATCGACGGCGACGACGCGTTTATGCGCGTCGTCGGCAAGGCGGGATATCTGAACTGCCGCAGTGCGGGCGAGTTTTTCAACATCGTAGCCGAGAAAAACTGCAAGCGGCTCCTGATTGACCTCGCTGAATGCTCGGGTATGGACAGCACGTTTTTGGGCATGATTGCGGGCGCGGCATTGCGCCTTTCCAAAAACGGCGCGCAGGTTGTGCTTGAAAACCCCAACGAGCGCAACAGGCAGCTTATCGACAATCTCGGCATTTACAGGCTTGTGAAAATCGCGCAGGCAAAAGCGGCGCAGGCGGAGGTCGGGACGCAGCTGGCGGTGGAGAATGTTCCGCAGGCGAGCATTCTGGCGGCGCACGAAAATCTCGTGGAAGCGGACGCGGAGAATCTCAAAAAATTCGAGGACGTAATATCGTTCTTGAAAAAGGAAATAAAATAGGCATAATCGGGTCGCATATTTACCGATGTTTTTTACTTATTTGCTACTCTTTGTTCTCGCCGTTATCCTGCTATTGCTTATTAAAGACAGGCAGGCGTTTTTCAAATTGCGCGAAGAGCTGGAAAATTCCAACGAGGAAAAGCAGATTCTGGTGGATTTTCTGCACGTCGTTGCCGAAGATATAGCCCGAGGTGCGGACAAAAACGCAATTTACAAGCGTCTTGTCAGAGCCACTGCGTTTAGCTGCGGCGCAATGAGTGCGTGTGTTTTCGAAAAGAGCGGCAGTAAGCTCGTGCCCGTCGCATCGGAGGGGCTTTTCCCGCCGCTTGCGCGGACTGTTCCGCCGCAATCGGACTATGCCACGCGCACGGATTTTCTCGAAAATGCGATAAAAAGCGACGCGCTCGACATCGACTCGTCGGTGGTCGGCGAAGTTTTCAAGACGGGTGTGCCCGTGTTTATCCGCAAGGCCGACGGCGACCCGCGCCTGCCCCGCCACAAGGACGACTCGCTCAAAATCAAGAGTTTTATTGCAGTGCCCGTTATGTTTTTGGGTGTGGTCTACGGGGTGCTCGTAGTGGTGAACTCGATTTCGGAGAAGTCGTTTTCGAAGACGGTGTTTTCGCTCGCGAGGTCGCTGGGAGAGCACGGGGGGCTTGCGATGTATAACTTGGACGGGATTCAGGCGCGGCTGACGAAATCGAAAATGGAATCCGACCTGCGGCTGGCAAGCAGTGTTCAGCACTATCTTTTGCCCGAATCGCTGCCCGAGAACAAGTATTTTGCAACGGCGGTCAAGTATTTTCCGCACCAGTTAATTGGGGGCGACTTTTACGACATCATTCCCCTGCCCGACGGCAAGACCGGTGTTGTGATAGCCGACGTTTCGGGCAAAGGCGTATCGGCGGCGATTCTTATGGCGTTGGCGCAATCGAAGCTTCAATACATTGCAAAGCTCGGGCTCTCGCCCGCACAGACGCTCAAAAAGCTCAATGCCGAAATTGTGCACTCCATGCGCACGGATATGTTCATCACTATCACGTTCGCTGTGATAAATGCCGATGCAACGTCGATTACTCTCGCCCGCGCGGGGCATGAGCTGCCGATTATTTACAAAGCCTCCGAGCGCAAGTGTGTGGAGGTTAAAAGTCAAGGTATGGCCGTCGGCATGGTCGACCCCGAGATTTTCGACGGTTCGATAAACGACGTTTCAGTCGGGTTTGAAGCCAACGACATTTTGGTGCTTTACACAGACGGCCTCACGGAAGCCTCCAATGCTGCGGGCGAAGAATATTCGGCGACGCGGCTAATCAAGACCATCGAAAAGCTTGCGCCAAATGATGTGCTATCATTCAACGACAAGATTATCAGAACGCTTGAAGAGTTTACGGACTCGAAATCGTATGACGACGACCTTACGCTGCTTTCAATCAAAAAATTTTAATATATCAAAAAACATCAACAAAAATCTCAACAAAGGAAAATTAAAATGCCGGGAGTAGGAAAACTTCTCAAACAAGCCCAGAAAATGCAAAAAGCTATGGAAGCCGCACAAGCCGAGCTTGAAACGCTCGCCATTGAAGGTTCGGCGGCGGGCGGTGCTATCAAGGCTGTCGTTAACGGGCAAGGAACGCTCAAATCCATTAAAATTGACCCCGAATTTTTAAAGGAGGATGTGGCAAGTGTCGAAGCCTCGATTGTTGCGGCTGTCGACAATGCCGTCGAAAAAGCCAAAGCGCAGAGTCAAGAGCAGATGAACAAGATTACTGGGGGATTTTCTCTCCCCGGCCTCTTCTAAAAGCCGCGAGGACGCCTCCCGTTACGAATATTTTTATTTTTTTACAGAAACATTCCGCGTTGCGGAATGTTTTTTTGTATTTAAATTCGCAACGGGAGGCTCTCGACTAAAAGACGGTTTGTTCGGGTGGTCTGTACGAAAGTACTATCCCACCAGCTCACAAACGCGTCTTTTAGAACGAGCCTCGCGACTTTTAGTCGGCTCACACGGGTATCCTAATCCGATATTATAATGCTGAAAGAAGTTCCATTCGGAACTTCTTTTTTTTGATTATTAAATTG
>URDC01000056.1 GCA_900546565.1 uncultured Opitutales bacterium | reverse complement strand
CGGCAGCGTCAGATGTGTATAAGAGACAGTTCTACTTTCGCGTTTCAGATACCACCCTTACACGCGTTACCTTTAAAATTCTCCGGAAAAATCACCGCAAAACAGGCCGCCACCCCAAGTGCAACAACCTGTTCTTGCCAAAACTCATTTCTTCCAATTCTACGCCCAAAGCGGCGCATTTTTTGTGTTTTTTTGGCAATTATAATTTGACACGAATAAAAATAGACTTTTAATTGTATCTGTAAAAGGGGGATTTATATATGAAAACATTGTTTTTAGACAAAACGACGCGCGAGGTCCATCTTACCGCAATTCTGCCCGCATCAGCCATCGCCGCCGCAGAAGTCGTGCTCAGGCTTTTTGCTCAGGCGCAGGCAGCGGGGGCGACAGTCGTTTCTGCCGAAATTTTCGCTCCTAAAAGTTTTGTTCCGTCTTTCGATTCCTTAAAAAACACGCCCGTTCCAGTAAATTGGATTTGCCCTCTCGACGAAACTTCGCATCCGCATCTTGCAGGAGTGCATATAGTTGCGATTGCGGGTGCAACGCCGCAATTCTTCCGCTCCGAAAGCGGCGTCAAAGCCGCCGTCTACGAAGATTCGCAAAATGTCTACTTGCGCAGTTTCGGTATCGTCTCTCCCAAACATAACGACGACGGCTACCTTCATACGCTCGACAATCTCCATGTGCTCGAAACCACACTCGCCCTCGGCGGCTTCACATTCGATGACGTCGTCAGAACGTGGTTTTACAACGACGATATTCTCGCTTGGTATCAGCAGTTCAATAAAGGCAGAACCGAATTTTACCGTGCCCGAGAAGTTTTTGATAAACTCTTGCCTGCAAGCACGGGCATCGGCGCGCCCAATCCGAGCGGGAGCAAAATAATTTCGGGAGTTTTTGCCGTAAAGAACAAGTTCGGTAAATCTAACGGCGACAAAGACTTCATCTTCGAATTGCCTTCCCCTTTGCAGGGCGGCGCAACCGAATACGGCAGTTCGTTTTCTCGCGCCGTCGAACTCGATACTTCCACAGGACGCCGCATAATGATTTCAGGCACGGCAAGTATCGCTCCAAATGGCAACACTTTACATTTCGGAGACATAAAAAAACAGGTTGCCCTCACAACCGACGTTATCGGCGCAATATTGAAATCCCGAGGGATGGATTTTAAAGACACGATTAATTCGGTAGTCTATTGCCGCCACCCCGAGTTCTTCGCCGAATTCGAGTCTTGGAACGCCGCGCATAATATACCGTTTTGCCCATCATATAGTATTGTTTGCCGCGACGACCTCATGTTCGAAATCGAACTCGAAGCTGCTATAAACAAATAAGTTATGCTTCGCACTTCCCCTTCCGCATATTAGCCCCCAGCTCGTAGTCTATGTTCTCCCCGCTTCCGCCGCATTCTCAGCAAAATCGGGAAAGGTAGGGCGGGGCGCGTAAAAACTCGGACTTCACCCTTTTGGGGTTGCTCTTCCGCGTTCACTGACCCGCGCAGTTTCCCCCTGCCAAGCTCTCGCAGCCTTATTCTTTAAACTTTGCGCCTTCGATTTCCAATAAAGTGCGCTTTATGTCAACTCCGTCGGCGAATCCGACAAGCGAACCGTCATGGCCAATCACCCTGTGGCAGGGTATTACAATAACAATCCGGTTGTCGTGAATCGCTCCTGCCGCCGCGCGAGCATAATTCCTTCCGCCAACAAGTTCCGCAATCTGTCCATATGTGCGCGTCTGTCCGAACGGAATTTTCAAAAGCTCCTGCCAGACCTTTTCGCGGAATTTCGTCCCGCGCGGGGCAATCTTCACATCAAATTTCGAACGCTTGCCTTTGGCATATTCTTCAATCTGCCTCTTTAACGACTTCGCCGACTTGTTCATGTCAACCGATTTAGTCGGTATTTTCGCAAATTTTAGCATCAAAAGCACATCGTCTTCAAATTCGGCAACCAAATTCGGCAACCCGCCAATTTTAAACGAAAAACATTCGCCCATACTTGCCTTCCTAATCCTGCTTCGTAAGCAAATATCCGCCCTTGTCTCCGCCCGTCGGCCCCAGCTCCACAATGTAGTCGGCAAGTCTGATAAAATCGGGGTGGTGTTCTATCACAATTATGGTGTTCCCCGCGTCGCGCAACTTGAACAGTAGCTTTAAGAGCTTGTCCACGTCGTCCCAGTGCAGTCCCGTCGTCGGCTCGTCCAAAATGTAGAGAGCCTGTCCCCGCGTGCGCCGCGACAGTTCAAGCGAAAGTTTTATACGCTGCGCTTCGCCGCCCGAAAGAGTGTTCGCGGGCTGACCCAATCTGATGTATCCAAGACCGACATCCTTTAAAGTATTCAACTTTGCGGCGATTTTCGGTTGCGCCGCGAAAACTTCAAGAGCTTCATCCACAGAAAGATTCAACGCTTCGGCAATATTCAGTCCCTTGTAGCGCACTTCGAGCGTCTCGCGGTTGTATCTCTTGCCTCCGCAACTCGGACACGTTACGTAAACATCGCCCAAAAATTGCATATCCAAGTGTATGAACCCGTCGCCTTGACAGTTTTCGCAACGTCCGCCCTTTACATTAAAGCTAAATCTACCCGCTCGGTAGCCTCTTTCGCGCGAGAGCGGGCATTGCGCGTAAAGTTCGCGTAAAAGGTCGAAAAGTTTCGTATAGGTTGCGGGATTCGAGCGCGGACTCTTACCGATAGGCGATTGGTCAACCCGCACGCAGGTCGTGAAATTTTCAAGACCCGAAATTCCTTTGTGTTTCCCCGGAATCAGCTTTGCTCCATTGAGTTTTGCCGTTGCCGCATTCGCCAAGATGTCATTTACAAGAGTGCTTTTGCCCGAACCCGACACACCACTTACAACCGTAAAAAGCCCCACAGGGAACTTTACCGTTATATTTTTGAGGTTGTTTTCGGACGCTTCTTTTATAGTTATAAATCTATCGGCAATAGAAAGTTTCGGAGCGGAACGCTCGATTTTTGCCCGTCCTGAAAGATACATTCCCGTCTGCGAAACGGGAGATTGCAAACATTCCTGCACACTTCCGTTAAAAATCAATTCACCACCTTTTTCGCCTGCTTTCGGTCCAAGCTCCACAATCCAGTCGGCGGCTTTGAGGGCGTCTTCATCGTGTTCTACAAGTAGAACCGTGTTGCCGCGTTCTTTCAACTTTTGTATAGCATTGATTAACCGATAGTTGTCCGACTTGTGCAACCCTATTGTCGGTTCGTCAAGCACATATGTCACTCCCGTAAGCTCCATTCCGAGCTGTGTAGCAAGCCGCGCGCGCTGCGCTTCGCCGCCCGAAAGTGTCGAGGCTTCGCGATTTAGCCCTAAATATCCCAAACCCACTTCTTCCAAGAAGTTGAGACGGTCGTAAAGCCCCTTTACCGCGTCTTGAACCGCCTTGTATTTTGGATTGTCTACTATTTTAGAAATGAATTTGAGCGCATTTTCCACACTCATCGCACAGAACTTGTCGTAACTCGTATTTTCCACGAAAACATTCCTCGAACGCTTGGAAAGCCGTGCCCCCGAACATTCGGGGCAGATCGATGACGTCTGGAATGTCGAAAGCCGCGCCCGCACAGCGTCGCTTGACGTTTCGGCGCAAATTCTGTCTACATCGGCAAGAACTCCGTCGAAAGTCATCAAAACGGGGCGCGAATTTCCGCGCCGTATTCTCAGCGAAAACACCCGCTCCTTATCGCCGTATAAAATGAAGTCGCGCGTCGATTTCGGCAGGTCGCGCCACGGCGTCGTGAGACTGAACGGATACTGGTCGGCAAGTTGTCGCAAGATTTTGTTGTGCAGTATTATTATTGTTTTAGAGCCTACTCTCCAAGCTTTTATCGCCCCGTCTTTTATCGATTTTGTCGGGTCGGGAATCGCCAATTCGGGATTTGTGCGCATGACTCTACCTATGCCGCCACAAAATTGACATGCACCATTGGGGTGGTTGAAAGAAAAACTTTGCACCGTAAGCGGCGTGTAGACTTTACCACATTTTTCACACGCAAAAGCGTTTGAAAGTGGCAATTCTGCGAATTGTCCATCAATTTGGTAGAGAATAACCGCCTTGTCGCCTCCCTCTCTGAACGCCAGTTCGAGCGAGTCCGCAATTCTGTCTCTCGCAGCGGAACTTCTCGGAAATCTGTCAATTACAATTCCCAGCCGCGCCTGCTTTTTCGCGAATTTTGCAACCGCCAGCTTTTCGGCGTCGGGATCGTCTAGGTCAAAAATTTCGCGGTCTAAACTCGCGCGTTGCCATGCTTGTTGGCGCAATTTCTTAATTTCCGCCGCAAATTGCGCACTCTTAAAAACACCCTTGGGCGCAATAACATATATCCTCGCTTGCGGCGGTAGCTTCTCGACTTCCTCCACGCATTCGTCAAGACTTCGCTTCAAAATCCTGCCGCCGTCGTCGGGGCAGAATTGTTCGGAAGCCATCGCCCAGATAAGTCGCGCATAGTCTGCAATTTCCGTTAACGTCGAAAGCGTGCTTCTCGGATTCGACCCGAGCGACTTGACTTGCTCTATTGCAATCACGGGCGAAAGTCCGCGTATGGATTCCACTTCGGGCTTGTCGATTTGACTCAAAAGTCGTCGCGCATCGGCGGAAAGGCTTTCCATATATTTACGGTAACCTTCGGCGTAAATCGTGTCGAAGGCGAGCGTCGACTTTCCCGAGCCGCTTTTCCCCGTGAATGCGACAATCTTCCCGCGCGGAATTTTGAGACTTAAATTCTTTAAATTGTGCTCATTTGCTCCGATTATTTCAATGCAATCGGCTGGAAACGGGGCTGATTTTGGAGCAGAAAGGTTCGATTTTTTCATTTTTTATTGCATTATGTCGGACAATGTAAATGATTTTCGACAAATGTTAAGTTTTTTTCAGAAAAAAATTGCAGGTTATGCGTTGACTGCAATTTCGATTTCCATTCTGGCGGCGTTTGTCGTGCTGGTATTCAAAGTATTGGGCGAATTTTTAGACGCCTTTTATTACGTCTTGTTCCCGATAGTCTTGGCTATAATTCTGTCGTATATCGCCGAGCCGCTCTTGGCGATCTTGTCCGAAAAATTGAAACTCTCAAAACGCGCGGCATGCGGAGTTTGTTTCGGGGCTATCTCATTGGTTATCATAAGTCTCTTGGTTTTTGGAGTCCCGTATTTGGCCTCGCAAATATCGATGATGATAGAACATTTTCCCGAATTTTCGGCACGCGCCGACGCCTATTTGAGCGAGTCCGCGCCCCGAATCCGAGATTTTCTCGCGGCAAAACTTTCGGGAATGAATGACGCTCTGACCGCCGCGACATCTGCCGAATCCGATTTGGCTACTACCGCCGCGGGCGCAACATCGAGCCAATCCGCCGCCAGCGGCATACCCGACTCGAAAACCGTGGGGCGGATAATCCACACCGCAAAAATTGCCACCGACGAAGTTAAGGTTCTTTTTTCGATAATTGCTTCGCTTGCGGTTGTCCCCGTATATCTTTATTATATATTGATTTCTGAATTTGATTTCTATTCGTGGCTCGATTCGCGCATATCGTTTTTCGCTCCCGCAACGCGCGAAAATATCAAATTTTTTATCCGTAGATTTTCCGAAATTATGCAGTCGTTCTTCCGCGGACAGCTGCTGATTGCGTCGATAATGGGGTTGATGTTGGGGATTGGATTGAAGCTGGCGGGGGTGAATTTCGGGCTGATTTTAGGACTTTCGGCGGGGCTGCTGAACATAATTCCCTACTTCGGAACTATAATAGGCCTCGGGGTTATTTTGCCGACTGCCGCTTTGCAGGACGGCGGCGGGCTCGTGTTGACGGCGGTTGCCGCGGCGATTTTTACGATTGTTCAACTGATTGAAGGATATTATCTTACACCAAAAATTATGGGCGGCAAAACGGGGCTTCACCCGACGGTTATAATATTTTCGGTGTTCTTTTGGGGCACGGCTTTGAACGGAATTTTGGGAATGATTTTGGCGATTCCGTTCTCGGCTTTCATAGTTGCGGCGTATCCGAAATTCCACGAGTGGTTTTCGAATTTTCTGAACAAACAGTGATTATTGGGGGCATTTTTTGACCCTTTTTTACCCCTTTTTTGCGCAAAAAAGGGGTATTTTTGAGCCATTTTAAGGGGTTTTTAAGGGGGTAGGCTAAATTTTTCGGGTTCGACTTTTCGGCGCGTGGCGCGGGTTCGAACTCGTTTTTTTTAATGGGCTAAATTTTGTTGGAATACCCCGAGATTGCATTTGCGAGGGTCAACCAGCCGAGGGCGTTTCGCATACTGTCGTTTGCGGATTTCCAAATGTCGCGCGCGGGGCACTCGTCGCAACGGTTGCAACAGTCGGGGTTCATAATGCAATCGACGATTGAAATTTTACCCTCCATAACTTCGACGACATCGAGCAGGGAGATTGCGCTGGGCGACTTTGCCAAAACGTAGCCGCCGTGAACGCCGCGTATGGATTTTACAAAGCCGGCGTTTTTTAGTTCTAAGACGAGGCGGCTGACGTATTTTTGCGAAATTTGCTGGTTTTGGGCAATTTGTTTTATCATTCTCGGCTTGTCGTCGCTGCCGAGGGCAATATCTATGAGTATTCGCAGACCGTAACGGCCTTTCGTTGAGACTTTCATAAGTGGCTACTAAAATGGTATTGTTGGTTTTTTCAAGCCAAAAAGCAAAAAGAATTGACATATTTTTGTAGTAATTGCAAACTCTGGGCAATGAGTAATATAACCCATAGGTGGAATTTTTTTAAGGCCGGCGGCGCAGTGCAGATTAATTTGGGTTCGGGCGCGGACATTGAAAACATTGCCCAGCTCGATGCGAAGCTGTGGTCGGCATTGAGTTGTCCGACGGTCGGGCTGACGCTCGATTCGAAAACGCTGGCTTTTGTCGATTCTAACAATGATGGTCGGATTAGGCGTGGCGAAATCATACAAGCGTGTCAATGGGTATGCGCCCGTGTGAAAAACGCGGACGCGCTTTTGCGTGGAGATTCTCAACTGCTGCTTTCGGAGATAAATACGGATTCCGCCGACGGAGGGGTATTGCTTGAAAGCGCGAAAACAGTGCTTGCAAACATTGGCAAAGCGGGCGCGGAGGCGATTTCGGTTGATGATTTTGCGGACGAAAGCCGGATTTTTGCGGCGTCGCCGTTCAATGCGGACGGTATTATAACTGTGCTTTCGTGCGGCGACGACGCAGATTTGGTCTCGGTTTTTAACGATGTTTTGGCGTGTTCAACGCCGAAAAAAGACAGGTCGGGGCTTGACGGTGTCGACGCCGCCGACATTGAAGCGTTTTTTGCCGATGCGGCTGCGGCCTTGGCGTGGAATGCGAAGCTTAAAGACGGCGGCGAAATTCTGTTTATGGGCGAAGACACGGCGGCGGCGTTCGGGGCGTTTGAGGCGGTGAAATCGCAGATTGAAGACTGGTTTTCGCGTTCGCAGATAATTTTCTATAATCCGGACGCTCAGGAAGCTATGTTCGAGCGCGACAATGAAAAGTTAGTGGCGGCGTTTGCGGATTTGGACTTTGAAGTGCTCGCAAAATTGCCGATTGTAAAGCTCAACTCGGCGGGTGAAATGGATTTTTCGTCGGGGGTGAATCCCGCTTGGGCGGCGCAATGCGAAGCGTTCAAGGGTCTGGTCCTTGAAAGAATACTGAAAAAGTCGACATTAACGTTGCCCGAATGGAAGGGGTTAATGGCGAAGTTTGCGCCCTACAAGGCGTGGTCGGAATCGAAGCCGAGTTCGGCGGTTGTGGGGCTCGGGTTTGAGCGGCTTGCGGCGGTTGCGGTAGAAGCGAACAAGAATGCGCTTTTGGAGCTTGTTGCGAAAGATGTTTCGCGCAAAGGCGACGTAGACAACATAGCTTCGGTTGAAAAGTTGGTGCGGTTTAATCGCGACTTGTTCAAGCTGCTGAAAAATTTTGTGTCGTTTCAGGATTTTTACAGCCACGGCGGCTCGGGTATATTCCAATATGGCAACTTGTTTATAGACAGGAGAATGTGTGCGATGTGCGTGCGCGTTGAAAACGTCGACGCCCACGCGAAAATGGCTGCCATGGGGCAGGGTTATTTGGTTTATTGCAACTGCCGCCGCAAGGACTCGCCGAGCATTGACATTGTTGCGATGATTACTGCGGGCGACTGCGACAACATTATTGTAGGCCGCAACGGGATTTTCTACGACTATCTCGGAAATGAATGGGACGCAACCATAACCAAAGTAGTAGAAAATCCGATTGGCGTATATCAGGCATTTTTCTCGCCCTACAAGCGGGTGATAAAATGGATTGGCGAGACGGTCTCGAAAAAGGCCTCCGATACGGACAAGTCGGTTATTTCGAAAGTCGAAAGTTTGGAAACGGTCGACTCCAAAAAAGACGCCAAGAAATTTGATGTCGGCACGATTGCAGCGTTGGGCGTTGCTGTCGGAGGTATAACGACGGCGTTCGGAATGGTTTTGGAGGCAGTTTTCGGTCTCGGATATTGGCTGCCGCTGGGGGTGGTCGGCATAATTTTGGCGATATCGCTGCCGTCGATGTTCGTTGCTTGGCTCAAACTCAGAATGCGCAATCTCGCCCCGCTTCTGGACGGAAATGGCTGGGCGGTCAACAACAAGGCGTCGGTGTCGATGTCGTTTGGCGCGTATTTGACGAAGACGGCGAAGTTGCCCAAGGGTTCGAAATTCTGCGCTGTCGACCGATTCCCCGAGAAGCACGTTTTGCGCAATGTCGCGATTCTGCTTTTGATTGCAATTTTAGCGGCTTGTGCGGCTACTTATTTTTGGCGTGTTTCGCACCCCAAGACGGTTTGTCCTGCCGAAGCTCCCGCGCAGCAAGTTTCTGCGGCTGCGCAACAAGGTTCGCAAGTTGCTCCTGTCTCGCATCCTTGAAATGCTAAAACGCGCGACGCCGCGTTTGCTTCGCCGACGAGTCTTTTATAAGACGTGCACCGTCGGCGATTGCAT
>URDC01000055.1 GCA_900546565.1 uncultured Opitutales bacterium | reverse complement strand
GCAGTGGCTGCCGCCGCGTTGTCGGCTGCGCCGCTGTCGGGAGAGGTTTCGCCCGCCGCTGCGTTTGAAGTTTCGCCCGAACCGAGGGAGGCGAGGAAGTCGAAGAACTTGCGCTGGTTCATGTTTTCGGCGCGGGCTTCGCCGTCGACGAGCACGGTTTTATCGGTTCGAGTGATGTCGAGCCGTCCCGAGGCGTCGCCGCCGCAGAACATAAAATTGGCGTCCCTGATTTCAGTATGGATTTTGTCGCTAAACGCCTTGAAGCGCGGGTTAAGCAGGGTAATCATTTCAACCGAAACCTCGCCCTGCGCGGAAATGTCGGCGTTGAAAATGTCGCGGCGGCGTTGCGGATTGTTGCTTTCGTTGAACATCAACGCGCTCAAATAAAGCAGCGGCGGATTTTTGAAATGGACGACGTCGAGAACCTCTTTGGCGTCTTCGCCGCCGAGGGCGACAAGTTCGCGTTCGTCGAGGCGCGACTTGAAGAAGAGCCGCTGCCTGTCGTAGGAGGTGAGCCCGTCGCCCGCGTCGTAGAGCCACTCGATAAAGCATTTGCCCCAGCGCGCCCCGCCCGCCGACGAAAGCGCGATGTCGTAAAGCGTGATTCGGGTGGGGTTGACCCAGACGAAAAGCGAGAAGTCGTCGAACGCCGCGCCGTTGTAGAGGGCGTCGCGCCCCGAGACGAAGCCGTAGCACCAGATGTTTTCCGGCGCGCCCCAAGTGCCCTCGACGCGCACGTCGGTATACGGCAGATTCGCCTTGTCGGCGAACGAGAACGAGTCCATAACTTTCGTCCACCAATCCTCCATAAAATGGGCTATTGCCATCGGTCGCAACGTTCCGCGCACGGCAATATCGTAATCGTAGTTGAGGAAATTTTGGACGAACCGCCCCCTTGCGCCCCACCCTTCTTTCGATTTTGCGGCGATGTTTTCGCAGCGCAGAATGCCGTCGGAGAACGTGACATCAGTCGAAACGGAATCGATGTCGAGGCGCATTACAATGCAATCTTGCGCCGAAACGCGGACGCGGGCAGTCGGGAAATCCGCGCCGAAAATGTATTGGGCTGTGCCGTCGAATTCGACGCCGCGGGGGAAGTCGAAATCCTTCATCTCGGGAATGTCGGCAAGTTCTTTGCGCGTAAAAATCGGGTTCAGCCAAACTCCGCCCGAGAACGAGCACGACACCTCCGAAGCCGAAATGTCGACGACACCTTTTAGCGAGTGCCCGCGATTTTCGAGCAGGAATTCCCAATCGTCGCCGTAGGAGGATTGCGATAGAATTTTTTTACCCGCCCAAACGGCGTCGATAAATGTGCCGTTCAAATAGAGCCCGCTCAAAAGCAGGTCGACATCGAAAAGGGCTATGTCGGTTTCCGAAACATTCACGCCCGCGCGAGCCGAAATGCCCCGCGCGGAAATATTCGCACCCGCCAATTCGAGCCCGTTTGCGGAAATCTCCGCGCTGATGCGCTCGCGCGTTTGGGTGTCGGCGTAGTGCAGGGATATTCTAAGGGTTTCAAGCGAGGCTGCCGAAAGTGCCGCGACGCTTTCGGACTGCGGCGAGGAAGACGCGGCTGATTCGGCGGGATTTTCGGGCGAAATCGGCGCGGAGGATTGCGGAGATTTTTCCGTGGCTGCGGTTGTAGGAAGCGCGTTTTTGGCTGAGTCGTCTGCGGGTTTGGGTTTGAATGAGGTCAAGTCAAGCTTCGCCCCCGACGCGTAGAAATCGACGTTTACGAAGTTCATTCCGCCGCGCAAAAAACCGAATTCGGCGCGGATAGACGAAGCCGCGCACACGCCCATATATTTTTTGAGCGACGCGTTGGCGAAAACGAATTCGTCCGCCTTTTTGATGAAGAGGCTGACGCCCGAAAGCGTCTCGGGCTTTTTGGGAGAAACGGCGGCGGTGACAGAGGCGGGGGCGTCTTTTTGCGCCGCCTCGATTTTTGCCGAAACTACGCGGGCGACGCGCTCGAAACTTTCGAGCGAATATCCCGACTCTATCTTCCCGCGGGCGAAAAACGAGAGGTTGCGGAAGCGGAAATTCAGATAGCCGAGCGTGTAAACGCCGTCGCTAAAATCCGCAGACAGATTTATACCCGTAGCCTTGGGGGCGGCGTCGCGCCCGTCGTATGCCGAAAGCAGCTCGCCGTCGCGCACGAAGACGTAGCGTATGAAATTTCCGCCGCCGAAAAGCCCGAAAATGTCCAGCCCCGCGGCGACCTCCTTCGCCCTGAAAAACGGCTCGGGCGTGCCGTGGGCGCGCAGCGAAACCGAAGACGCGCGGGCGGAAAAATCCCAATCGAGGTAGATTGAATCGAAATCGGCGTCGACCGAATTTTTGTCGAGAATATCGACAATGCGCTCTGCGATGAAGTCGGGCAGCGGAATTTTAACGTCGAATTTACTCAGACAAACGGATAACCCCAAAACCGCCGCGCACACGCCCAAAAACGCGTTCAAGGCAAATACGGAACGCGCCGAAGACGACTGCGATTTTTTTGCGGGATTCACTACTTGCCTGATTGCGACGGCGCGGCGGGCTCGGGCATATCGAGCCGCTCGGGCTGGCGGCGTTCCTGCGTTAGCTCGAAAAGCGCGCCTATCGTGTTTAACTCGGGGACAAAGAGCGCGTCAAGTCCGTCTACGCGGCAATACTGTGTTGCCGCACCCACGCGCGCTGAAAAAGTCCAGACGCGGACTTTCGAAACCGAAGAACCCTTTTCGGTGTATGCTGCCTCGATTTTATAAAGCCATTTTTGCGTTTTGCCCGCGCCGAAAATGACGCCCGAATTGTCGAACTTGCGTGCCGAAAAACTTTCCGCAACAGTGTTGCGGGCGAACGCTTCGAGCGCGCGCAATGCCGCCGCGCCGCGCTTGTCGAGCCTCTTTGCGGCCGCGGCAAAGCTCCCGTTTTCGGAAACCGCCTGAAAGTCGGTTTTGCCCGTTTCGAGATTCGTTATTTTTATCGACTCCAAAACGTCGCCCTCTTTGAGCGAACACACGAGCGGGCTGCGGTAGAAGAGCGCGTCGGTATTGCAAAGCTCGGAGAGTTCGAGCCCGATTCCGTAGACTGCGGGCGAATTTTCGAGCGCAGCGTAGCGCATATTGACGCCGTTGCGCCTGTAAAGCGAACCGATTGAAAGCGCGGCGGTGTCTTTGTTTTCGCTTATGACGGAGATTTTGAGCGAATCCGCGCCGATGCCGTATGCGGACAAGTCGCGCCCCGCGGCGTCGTTTACAAACTGGCGCGCCCTGACCGATTCGAGCGCGAGCATAAGCTTGTTGACAAGCCCGAGGTTGGCGGGGAATGTGGCGACCGAACCGTCGGGCGAAGTCGCGATGACGTCCCAGACGCCGCTTTTTAATCTGCGCAATTTGAGGGTTTTGCCGCCCTCTGAAATGTCGATGCCCGTTATGCGCGACGGCGTGTTTGCCATAATGACTTTGTCGCGCAGGGCGGTTTGCATATTTTCGAGTTTCCGCAAAATGCCCGCGTCGATTGCGAACACTGTCGGGTTGCCCTCCAACTTTGCGTAGACTTTTTTGCCGTCCGCCGACAACGCGCCGAGCATAAGCACTTCGCGCTTGTTTGTGCCCTGCAATGTGATTGTTGTCGGCAGCGATGCCAATTCAAAGCCCGTGCGCTCGCCGTCGCGGCGCGTAAAATCGACCGCCGAAATCCGGCAAATGTCGCCCAGAAAAGTTTTGACCTCGGCGTTGTCGGCGGCGGCGACTATCGGGGTTTCGAAACGCCAGTTGCCGCCCTCGCGCACAAGTCCGACGCGCTTGAAATCGCCCTTTGCGTCGGCGGCCGACTTTGCGATTGGCAGGCGCACCGAAAACGCCGAAACTTCGAAGCGCGGCATCCCGAAAACCGACTGGTCGCGCAGGCGTTCCATATCCTGAACAAGCCCCTCGACAAACTCCCTGTCGACTACGATTATGGAGTCGGAGGCGTCGTCGAGCAGGTAGAATCTGTCGCCGACGGACGTGTTTTTGCCGATTTTGATTGTGTGCATTTTTTCGCCGTCGCCGTAGCGCAGGACGTATGCGGGGCTTTCAAGCCCGTATTCGTCGAGCGAATGCCCCGCCTTGACCGCCTCGGTTTTGGAGAAGCTCGTCTGTCTGTCGATAAAATCGAGCTGCGTTTTTATGCGGTTGACGGCGAAAAGATTCGCCTTCCAATCGATTGGCGAGACTATGCGCCACTGGTTGTTTTCGAATTTCAACACGCGCGGCTTGTCGATGTTTTTGCCCGAAATTTCGAGGGTCGTAAACGAAGCGACATCGCGCGGAAGCGTCCGCTGGCGCACTTTCGCCGATTCGAGCGACCATATCGCCGCGAACATCGCCAAATTCGCCATCAACAAAAAAATCGTGAGTCTGAATTTCATTTTAATTCCTTAATTTCTGCGGATTATTGAAACCACTACGCCGAGCCCCAATATCGCGAACGGGAGCGCAAGAAAGCGCACGCACAGTCCGATCAAATCGTTGTGCGAGAGCGTCAGCGAATAGACCTTCATTTGGCGCGGGGCTATGTTGAGCATTTTGCCCTCCTCGAACATCCAGTTTATGGTATTGAGCGCGAGAATCGAATTGCCGAGTCTGCCGAACCACTTGTTGGCGACAAAATTTTCGTCGCCGAAGACGGCGAGTTTTCCGCCGGGGATATTGAGCCCGTGCTCCTTGCCGCCGGTGCGGCTTGCAATCATGGCAAGGGGAATGGGGCCTGCGAGGTCGGTGGACTCGTCGAACTTCTGCGCCCCGCCGCGCGTGTAGGATTTTTCCGCCCAGCTTGACGGCGAACTTAAAATCAGAGGCGAGATTTTCAGCGAGTCGTCGGCAAACGCGCCCATATCGCCGCGAACGGGGCGGACGGAGCCGAACTGCACGGGCATATCGGCCGAAAGCAGAAGTTTTACGACGGGATGCGAATTTTGCGGGAATGTGCGGGCAATCAAATCGCCCTCCGAACTTTCGAAATCGCCGTTGGTGTCGAGAATCTGCATATCGTCGGCGAGGATTCCCCATTCGTAGAAGATGTCGGAAAGTCCGCACAAATCGCCCATTCCCAAGAAGACTACTACGCGGCCGTTGTCCTTCAAAAGATACTTGCGCAGAGCCTCGATTTCGACGGGCAACAGGTTTGTTTTGGGCGCGGCAATCACGACCATATCGGCGTCGGGCGGGAACGGCGAACCGTCGGCAAGCGACAAGTCCGCAAGTTTGTAATTGCGCGTTTCAAGCGCGCGCGCGAACTCCGAAATTCCGTAAATCGGGTTTGTGTTTTTGTAGTCCGCCTCGCCGTGTCCGCGCAGGAAATAGAGCTTGGGCTGGCGTTCCTCAGAGGCGTTCAGCAATGCGGAAGTCATGAGCGACTCGCCGTTAAACGCCTTCGACGTCTCGCCGTCGGCCGAATAAAAATCCGAAATGGGCACGACTTTGAAACGCGTCTTGCCCGCGACAATCACCGAGTTTTCGATACCCGCGCCGAAACGCTTTGTCAACGCCTCCGCCTTCAAATTCTCCAAATTCGAATTCACCTTGTGCACCCTGATTCTGTTGGGAGAGAGCGATTCATATTCATATTGACGCAAAAACGAATCAAGATCTTTGACGACCGCGGTGTTTTCGTTGGCGAAGTTGCGCGTGGAAACCACCACGTAGATGTCTATCGGCATTTTCAGGTTTTTTATATATGCCACGCTTTCGGGCGAAAGCGAATTTTTGTGGTTCGCCGAAACGTCGATGCGCATATAGTGGCGCGCCGCCAAAAAGTTCAAACCCAGATAGAGTGTAGCCCCGAGCAGAATCTGAATCCAGAGGTTTATTTTGCGTATGCGCGTTGTTATTTTAAAATCGTCGAATTTCATACTACCTGTTTTTCGATTCCGTTATCAGCGAAGTCCACGCCAAAAACACCGCGGCGGAGCTTATGTAGAAGAAAAACGCGCGGGTGTCGACGAGCGAGTTGTTGAAGTCGTCGAGCTGTCTGAATGTGTGCAAATAGCCCGAAAGGCGCGAGACTATGCGCGAAAGCGAATCGTCGGACATGGGAAGGCTCCCCGCCATTGCCGCGCCCACGATGAAGAAGAAGAGCATTCCGAAAGACAGCATACCCGCAACGAGTGTCGTTCGCGTGAGCGAACTTGCGAAGATTCCGACTGCGACATACATTGCCCCCGACAGGAACACGAAGCCGTAACCCGTCGCGAGCTGGACGGGCTCGAACAAATCCCTCGGGGTTGCGTGCGGAATGTATACGCAGGCGATTCCCAGATACACGAGAGTCAAAAGCCAAATCAAGACGTAGAAGCCGTAACACGCCAAAAACTTGGAAAGCACAATCTGCCACGCCGACACCGCCGTCGACATTAGCCCGCCGAGCGTTCCGCGCCGCAACTCGTCGGAGAGGCTGCGCATTGTAAGCAGGGGAACCATAAACAGAACTGGCACCCAGAAGACTCCCAAAAATTTTTCGACCGGCGACTGTTTTTCGGGAATCAGGCTGGTGTCGTGCAATGCCAGCAAGAACGCAACCGCCATAAAGCACAAAAACAGGAACGCCGCAAAATAGGTGGACGGCGAAATTGCCATCTGCCAAATTTGGTGCCGCAAAAGAATTATAAATTTCCTCATACTCTAAACGCTTTATTTTTGTTCGGCTTCCGCGCCTTTGGGCGTGAGCACCTGTTCCCAGCTCTTGCGGGTTGCCGCCATAAAAATTTCTTCGAGGGTAGGCTTTTTGAAGTAGACCTCCCCCAGCGGTGCCGCGCTGTCTTTTGAAAACTCCCTGATTAGGGTTTCGGACAAGTCCGAATTTGCGGGGGTCTTGACGGTGTATTCCGTGAAGCCGCCGGAAGAGGGCGCGCATTTTTCGACTTCCGCAAACGGCGCAAAAAGCGCGAGACGGCGGGCAAACTCGGGCTCGGGCATTTTTATCGAAACGCAATATCTGTCCGTCGAAACGAAGTCTTTGCGCAACGACTGCGATGTTCCGCTTGCGACAATCGAGCCCTGATTTATGATTATGACTCTGTCGCAGACAAGCTCGATTTCGGGCAGAATGTGCGAGCTTATTATAACGCTCATCTTGCCGCGCAGCGAATTTATCAAGTCGCGTATCGCCAAAATCTGGTGTGGGTCGAGCCCGATTGTGGGCTCGTCCATAATAATCACGTCGGGGTTTGCCAAAATGGCGTCGGCGATTCCGACGCGCTGGCGGAAGCCCTTCGACAAATTGCCGATGATTTTACGGTATGCCTTGCGGTTGAGCTGGCAGATTTCCATAACCTCCTCCACCGCCGAAGCGACTTCGCGGCGCGGAATGCCCTTCAACTTTGCGCGGAATTTCAGATATTCGTCGACGCGCAGATCCTCGGGCAACGGATTGTTTTCTGGCATAAAGCCGATGTGCGACTTTGCCGCGTCGGGGTCGGCGGCAACGCTTACGCCGCAGATTTCGACGCTGCCCGAATCGGCGGGCATCATACCCGAAACGACTTTCATTGTCGTGCTCTTGCCCGCGCCATTCGGGCCCAAGAATCCGACGATTTCGCCGCGGGCAATTCTAAACGACACGTTATCAATCGCCTTCACCGCCCCGTATGTTTTACACAGGCGGCGCACGATTACCGAATTTGAAACTTCCTGTTCTGCTTGCATAACTTTACAGACAACGTGCGGCGGCAGAAAATCCCGTCCGCCGCGAAAAAAACGCAGCGCAACGCAACGCGATTTCGGGCGCGCCGCAGAAAAATCAGCCTCAAAAGCCGCTACGGCTATACATGCCGCCGCGCCGAACTTTTCGGCGTCGCCCCGCATTACCATTTGGGCGCGTAAGTTAACCGCGCCGACAAAAAAGCCTCCGACTTCGTATTCGAAGCGCGTCGCGAGCTGGGGGGCTGCTGCCCGCGTCCGCGAATACTTCGAAACGACGGCAAAAACTAACCGATTTTCTTGGCGATATACGCCTTGATATCGGCGAGGGTATGCAACGTCTGCACGTCGTCGTTGTCGATGCTCACTTCCAACGCATCCTCAACGCAAAGGACGATTTCGACCATTGTCAGCGAATCCAATTCGAGGTCTTTTACCATATCGATTTGGTCGTTGCCCGAGCGCAAAAGTTCGCGTTTTTCGGGCTCGGTAAAGCGTTCGATTATGCCGATAACGATGTCGTCAAGCAGCGATTTGTCTGCGGTCTTTCTGAACTGAACCGCCTTTTCTATTGTGTCCGCGCTGCAACGTTTGAGATCTTCGCGCAATTTAGCCTCTTTTTCGGGAGTGAAATTTTCCATATTCATATATAGATAACAACATACTTCCGCCAATTTTTCAACACATAAAAATATGTAAAAACGTCCGCCGTTTTTATTTGCCTTGCGCGTGCCCCTATGCGAAACTTTCGCGAAATTCGATTATCTACTATGAACTGCATCCTCTTTCCCAAAGACGCCCCCATGCGCCTCGAACGCGGCGACCCGAAGCTTGAACACATCGTCAATGTCCTCAAAACGGACGAAGGCGGCGAAGTCTTTGCGGGCAACCAGAACGGCGACCTCCACGTTTGCTCGGTATCGTTCACGAATGACGGCGGCGCGGTTTTGAAGCCTAAGCGTTTTGCGAACAATCCGCGCCCGCTCGACGCGGGCATTGCGGTGTCGTATGCGCGTCCGCAGATTGCGCAGCGTCTGCTTTTCGAAGCCGCGTGTTTCGGCGTGCGCAATCTCGTTTTCTATCCCGCAAGCAAGGGCGAATCCGCCTATGCAAAAAGCAGTCTTTACATGTCGGGCGAATACAAAAAATGGCTCGAACGAGGAGCCGAACAAGCGTGTGCGACGCACATTCCGAATTTTCAATACGCGGACTCGTTGCGCGACGCCATTGACCGTCTTAACGACTCGGGCGAGCCGAACAGTGTGAATTTTGCCCCCGATGTCTATGAAGCAGAATCGTCTTTCCGCGACGCTTTCGAAACATACAATCCCGTCAAGGACGAATATGTGAACATTATTATGGGCAGTGAGCGCGGCTTTACAAATGACGACCGCATTACGCTGCGCAACAACAACTACACGTTGGTATCGCTTGGAGACCGCGTTTTAAGGACGGACTCCGCGTTCATAGCCATACTCTCCCTTCTCACGAACCCCTAAAAAAAAACGGGCGAGGACGTCCCGCTGGGCGGGCTCCCATAGCGGGGGCACGCCCCCGACGGCGGATTTTGCGTCCGCAAAATTCTTCCGCCGTTCCCCCTGTTATACAGACAATACATTCTAAATTGGAAAGGCGTTCGCA
>URDC01000054.1 GCA_900546565.1 uncultured Opitutales bacterium | reverse complement strand
TTAGATTTTAGAACGCTCCTATCGTCGCTCAGCTCTTGGCTTCGCCAATTCAACGTGGGTGCGCCTCTTAATCGAATCTAAAAATCAAAAAGCGTTCTTCGTGTGAAGAACGCTCTGGTATAAATTAAATAAATTCGATTAAGAGGCGCACGCCCTCGCGGTTTTTAGTTGTTTGCGGACAAGGGAATGGGTCTGCCCGACGATGTCCGCTTCAAGCTTGCCAACGTCCGATGCCCCCGACTTTATAAACTCAATCACTTGCTTGTATCCAACCGAGTTTCGTAGCGGCGGATTGCGCTCGATGCCAAGCTCAATAAGCTTCTTGGTCTCGTCAATCAACCCCAATTCAAACATCTTGCGAGTGCGCTGCTTTATCCGTTCCAATAATTCATTGTCGGGCAAATTAAGACGAATCACCCGCCGCGAAAAATCGTCACCCATGGGGCAGGGCAACGCCGCAAAATCCTCGCGCAAACGCATAACCGATTTTCCCGTGGCAAGACAGCGTTCAAGCGCGTTTTTCGTGCGCCGCGGATTGTTGATGTCAAGCGCGGACGCCGCATTCGGATCGACTTTCAGCAACTCCCGCGCAAGAGCCTCCGCGCCGCCGACGCGCTCCAAATCCTCTGTAAACGCGCGTATCTCGGGAGGAATCATAACATTGTCGGCAACCGCGCAAAACCACGATTTCAAATAAAAGCCGCTGCCACCGACAACAACCGCCTTTTTGCCCCGCGCCGAAATGTCGTCAAACGCGGCTTTCGCAAGCTCGACATACCGCGCCACGTCGAAAACTTCGGAAGGCTCGGCTACGTCAATTAGGTGGTGTTTTACCCGCGCAAGCTCGGCGGCATCGGGCTTTGCCGAACCGATGTCGGCGTGCCGATACACCTGCACACTGTCGCACGAAATAATCTCGCCCCCGCATTCTTCGGCGAGTTTCAGCGACAGCGCGGTCTTGCCCACACACGTCGGACCCGTTATAATAACAACTTCCCTCATTTGATTTTCTTTGCCAGTTTCCGACAAATCGGACACTTTGTCGCTTCACTCTTGCAGGTGTGTGCCTTGCAAAATTCGCGTCCATAGTAAATCAACTGCAAATGCAAATCGTGCCATTTTTCAACGGGAAAGATTTTTTTGAGATCGGCTTCGGTTTGTTCCACGCTCTTGCCCGACGACAGCCCCCAGCGCGCCGCAAGTCTGTGAATGTGAGTGTCGACGGGAAACGCGGGCACCCCGAAGGCTTGCGACATTATTACCGACGCCGTCTTGTGCCCCACGCCCGCAAGCGATTCAAGCTCTTCGAACGAGCGCGGCACTTCGCCGCCGAATTTTTCGCAAATCGTCTGCGAAAGCTTTTTGATGTTCGCGGCCTTCGACGCCGCCAGCCCGCACGGGCGTATAATCTTTTCAATCTCCGCCGCATCGAGCGACGCCATTTTTTGCGGCGTCCCCGCAACAGCAAAAAGCTTCGGCGAGACTTCGTTCACGCGCTTGTCCGTGCATTGCGCCGACAACACCACCGCCACGAGGAACGTGAAAACGTCCCTGTGTTTTAGCGGGATTTCGGGCGACGGATAAAGCCCGTCAAGCACCGAAACCACAAAGTCCGCCTTCTGCTTTTTCGTCATCTCGCAGCAATTAGTCGTTGTCGACACCCGAGAGCGAGAATCGCATCTTGTAGGTCTTGCCGCTCTTTACAACAGCGAAATCTTCGGGCAGCTCGCCCCACGACGTAATGCCGCCCGCGCCCAGATTTTTTGCCGAAACATTCACCACATTGAAATTGCGCTTCGGCAGCTGGTGCGGGTGCGCGGCTTGCTCTATGTCCTGCGGCAGACACGGATACACCGTCAATTCAAACAGACTGTCCTTGTCGGCGGCGGCAATCGAAATCGGACTAGCCCCGCCCAAGAGTTTCGCCGAGCGCACCTGCGTGACATTGCCCGATTCCTGCGGGTCGGTGTAGCGGTAGAAGAGCTCGGAAATCTTCGCCCTGAATTCGGCAACCCAGCAGCCCGAGTTGCGGTCGATGTAGTTTTCGACGGGGCCCTTGCCGACCCATTCGAGCGTGTCGCAGCCCGCGGGAACGCGGAATTGCAGCCCAACGCGCGGCGGATTTACAACGCCTTCGGCAATTTTGATGTCGGCTGCAACGTCGATTTCGCCGTCGGGCTTGACCGTGTAGACGAGTTTCGCGCGCGAGTCCTTCGCGGGCACAATCACTTCCGCTTCCACAACCACATTCGCTCCCGCAATGTGCGACTTGCATTTCTCGGCAATCGAGCGGCTTCCCGCGTCGACCCACAACGCAAGGCTTTCGCGGTTAGACACACCGTCCTTTTTGCGCCCCATATCGTTGTTCGTTTCGGGTCGCCAGAAATTCAGCTCGAACGGCGATTCCAGCAATTCGCGCCCTCCGCGTTTAAACGACGCAATCATACCCGTAGACTTGTCGAACACCACGCTGAAATACTTGTTGTAGACCGTAATCGAGTTCGCCGAAAGCACGCGCGTAAGCGCGGCGCGGTCGTCGGAAGCGAAAGGCTTTTTTACATAGTCGCCTTTGAGCTTGAATTGCTCGAACGCGATTTCCTCCCCCGCTTTATGACCGTTTGCAAGCGGCTGCGTAAGCTCGAAGCCCGCGCGCAGCAAATATTCGCCCTCTCCCGACAAGGCTTCCGCGGGTAGTTCGAGCACGGTTTTAAGCGTCTTGCGCGGTTCAAGCTCGTCAATCAGAAGCTCGCCGCTTGCCGCGGGCTTGCCGTCGCGCGTCAAGAGCCAGTTCAATTTTACGTTCCTGAACGGCTCGAAAAAGTTCTCGTTGAAAATCTCTATTTCCGCCGAGTTCTCGGCAAATCCCGCCAACTTGCAGTGGATGTCCTGATGGAAATACTTCACCTCCGCGCATTGGGGCGTCGCGCTGCGGTCGGGGGCGACAATGCCGTTGCAGCAGAACGCGCGGTCGTTGGGATAGTCGGCAAAATCACCGCCGAACGCATAGAAAGTTTCGCGCGTGTTCTTCTGGACAAACTTCGAAAAGTCAATCGAGCAAATCGGCTTAATCTGCGACGGCACAATGAACGGCTCGTTTTCCACAAAGCGGTTGTAGACTTCGAGTTTTTCGACCGCTCCGTTGAAATATACGGCATACTTTTCGTTCGTCCGATATTTCGACGCCGCCTGCAACGGATTGTTCGACTTGAACACGCCGTTTGCCGCGCATTCCTTTTGCGCCACAAGCCTGCCGTTGCAGAAAAGTTTGAGACTTTCCACACCCGCAGCCGCGGCAATTTGATACGGACGCTCGACTACCGCCTCGATGTTGTCCCATCTGAATCCGTTCCATACCGAGAACGACAAAATCTTTGCGCCAGACTTCCGTTCGGCGTTCTCTCCGCCGTTCTTTTCGCCGTATTTTTGCACGTCGTAGAATTTGAGCGAGAATACCCCCGCGACCTCCGCGATAATTTCCTGCGCCGCCGGCTTGCGCTTTGCGTCGAAATTCTTGCGCGGACCGATAGAATTTATAATTGGCTCTCTCGGCTCGAAACCGTTTTTATTGACATTCGCAACAATAGTGAATTCCTTCACGGGTTTTGCGAAAACCGACGGATACGCCACAATCGAGGCGTTTTCCAGAATCCGCCCGCGCGTTGCGTCGGGGAAGACAGCGACCGAGCGTTCGGGCATCGCGTCGTCGCGCAGTTCGATTACGGGTTCGCGGACAGTCGCCAGTCCTTGGTCCTTCCAGTCCCAAATGAAACCGCCTTGGAAAGCCGGCGTGGAGCGGATATCAGTCCAGTATTCGCGCAGACACCCGCCGCTGTTGCCCATCGCGTGGGCATATTCGCAAATAACCGCGGGCACTTGAAGCTCCTTGATTTTCTTGGCAATCATATCGAGCCTGTTTAACACTCGCTTTGGCGGCGTATACATGCACGAGAACACGTCGACATAGTTGAGCGCGTAGTTGCGGTCGAAGTGCACAAGCCGCGTCGGGTCCTTCGCGCGGATTTTCTCCGCGGCATTGGCGAACGCCGTTCCGTCTGTCGTTTCGTTGCCGAGCGACCAGAAAATAATCGACGGATGGTTCTTGTCACGCTCGACCATATTCATTATGCGCGAGACAATCGCTCCCTTCCACGACGGCAGATTCGACGGATGCCTTTCGGCCGCCACCGAGTCGAGCTGGTGGGCTTCGATGTTGGCTTCGTCGATTACATAAAAGCCAAGCTCGTCGCACAAGTCGTAGAAAAATTCCGCATTCGGATAGTGCGACGTGCGCACGGCATTGATGTTGTATTTGCGCATTTCAAGCAGGTCGGCTCGCGTTGCGGCTTTGTCCACCGCGTGTCCGAATTTCGGGTCGGTCTCGTGGCGGTTGACGCCCTTGAAAAGCACGGGCTTGCCGTTTACCAAAATCTGCATGTCGCGGCGTTCCACACTTCTGAAACCGACATTGAAACACGCATACGATGTTTCTGCGTCAGCCTTTATCTCCACGACAAGCTTGTAGAGATTCGGCATCTCCGCGCTCCACAACTTTACATTTTCAATTTTCGGGAACGTCCACAGACACTTCGCCGCACTTTCCTGCGTTACGACCACATTGCTTTTGGCCACCGCCGCGACCGAGCCGTCGGGGGCAATGAGCTTTCCCGAAACCTCCGCGTTAAGCGACGCGTTTTTCGTGTTGTCCACAATCAGCTCCGTTTTCAACTGGCCGTCCTTGTAGCCGTTTGAAAGCTCCGTTTTGTTGAAGATGTCATAGAGGCGCGCCGCGGGCGTCTTTATTATTTTTACGTCGCGGAAAATGCCCGCCAGACGCCAGAAATCCTGGTCTTCGAAGAACGAGCCGTCGCTGTATTTGTAAACCTTGACCGCAATGCGGTTCGTTCCAGCGCGTATAAATTTCGTGATGTCGAAACTCGACGGCAGACGGCTGTCTTCCGCATAGCCTACGGGCGCGCCGTTTACCCAAACTTTGTACGCACTCGAAACCCCGTCGAAGCGCAGAATCACTTTCGTTCCCAGCCAGTCCGACGGCACGCGGAAATTGCGCACATACGCGCCCGTCGGATTTCGCTGCGACTTCGGCGCATTCGTGAAATACGGGTCTTCGGGTTCGTCCATTACGCGCGGGTAGTTTTTGTAGTTGAACGGATAGTTTATGTTCGTGTAAAGCGGCGTTCCGTATCCGTGCAGCTCCCAGTTCGACGGAACGGGAATCGTCCTCCACCCCGATGCGTCGAAATTCGCTTCGTGGAATTTTTCCGAAATCAGCTCGGGCGAGCCCGCATACATGAACTTCCAGTCGCCGTTTAGCGAGCGTTCATAATCCGATCCGCTCTCCCGCGCAACCGCGGCCTGTTCCGAGCCGTATAGCTTAATCGAGGCCGTCGCGGGCAGCGCGTTTTTTTCGAAGACGTTTTCGTCCTGCCAAAACGGCGCGGCATTCGCAACCGCGCCCGAGAGCGCAACCGCGCCCGATATAGCCGCCGCCAAAACGCACGGCGAATTTTTTAGAGCCTGTATAATTTTCATATTTTTAAATGCTTTTCTTTTTTTTTGAATCGCGCCGGAAACATTCCGACGCTCCCTCCCGGCGATTTTTCGGAAACCGCCAATTTTTCAATTATAAGTCGCAAACAAAGACCATTAGCAAATCGTCCTTGCTTTGTGAAGTTTTTTTTTTAGCGCTCCGCCGCCGCGTTTTCTGCCGATTTTCGCATGTACTTCAATTTTTGTCCAAGCCCGCTTTTTTTTGTGTTGATGCTTCTTTGATTTTTTTGATATACATTTGCCCCAAGCAAAATTTCCTCCGCCGCGTAACTTTCCGAGCCGCGCCCGCGGCGCATTTTGCGGAAATTCCCGCATGATTTTTCGAAAAATACAAACCACCAAACTATAATATATGAAAACATTTAATATTCTGACAATCATAGCCTCCGTTTTTGCGGCTTTGACGCCTTTCGTCCTCGACGCAAAATCGTATTCCAACACGGGGGCGGAAACCGACGCCGTTGCCGTAATCTGGCCTGCATATCAGGACGAGCCGCGCTGGAAGGAACTGGGCATCTTCGCCCACGGCTGCGGCGAGTGGCAAAACGTCTACGAGGGCAAGCCGCGCTTCGACGGACACTACCAGCCGATGCAGCCTCTTTGGGGCTACGGGCGCGACGACGACCCAATCGAAGTTGCCCGCCAACTCGACGCCGCCCTTGCCGCGGGTATCAACGTCTTTATGTATGATTGGTATTGGTACTGCGGCCGTCCCTTTCTCGAAAACGCACTCAATGAAGGCTTTCTCAAAGCCCCCAACAACGAGCGTATGCACTTCTATTTGATGTGGGCAAACCACCACGTTACACATCTTTGGAATAACAAAATCGCAATCGATAATTGGAACGACCCCATTTGGCGCGCTTGGGTGGATTACGACGAATTTACAAAGGTTTTAGTTCCCCGCTGGATTTCGTATTTCAAAAAGCCCAACTACTATAAAATAGACGATAAGCCCGTCTTTATGATTTACCTCGTCAATAAGTTTGTAGAAGGTGTCGGCGGCGTAGAAAACGCCAAAAAAGCCCTCGCCTACTTTCGCGCCGAAGTTAAAAAGGCGGGATTTGCGGGCTTGCATTTGCAGATAGCATTCTACCCGTGGCAGAAACCGTTCGCAGTCGAGGGCGACGGCGGCAAACCCTCTTGGGCGGCATTCCATAAATATTTGGGCGTCGATTCCGCAACGTGCTATAACTGGGAGCCGCTCGTTGTCGACATCTTCAACACATACACTTCGAAAGACAATATCGAATATGAAAAATACGGAGCATGCGCCCTTTCGAAATTCGACGAAACCGCCGCAAAACTCGGCGTTCCGTTCCTTGCCAACATCACAATAGGCTGGGACAACAACGCCCGCTATCCGCTTTCGAAAACAACAAAAACCACCGTCGGCAAGTCGCCCGAACTCTATGGAAAATTCCTGCACCAAGCCTTGCAGTGGACGGATAAACACAACCCCGGCCTCCCGCGCTTCGTGCTTATAAACGCGTGGAACGAGTGGACGGAGGGCGGCTACCTCATGCCCGATAAAAAGTTCGGCTACGGCTACCTCAACGAAACCGCCAAAGTTCTCTCCACATTCCCCGCGCGTTCCGACAATCCCGCTACTTCTTCCCGACCCGCACAGCAAAAGCCCCAAAACAAAATCAAAAAACACCTCGCAAAATAGCAGGATTTCCCGATATCTTCTCCACGATACACAACACTTCCCTCTCCAAGCCCCGTCCGGAAATTTCCCGCGCGGGGCTTTTTTTGTTGCGTATTTCCCATACGCAAATAATAGTCCGCTTCGAAATGACACACACATTCGCTAAATGCATTTTCACCTCTGCGGCTTTCTGTTTCGCGCTTGTTGCCGACGCAGGGCAAACTCTCGAAAACTCTTCGGTATCGGTCTCCATCTCCGAAAACGGAATATCGCTTCTCGACAAAAAAAGCGGCAAAACTTTCGCGCAACTTCCGCCGCAGTATAAAATATCGAAAATCATAAAAACAGGCGAAAGATTAAAATTTGATGTCGCGGCACGGCCTCCCATTTCCGCTTCCATAACACTTTCGCAGCGAGGCTTTACACTGAGCCTTTCCGCCGACGGAAAATTTCAAGCCCCGATAAAATTTCCGCCCGCTTGGCAAATGCAGCGCGGCGACATCGGCATATACCCAATCGGAACGGGGCTCGCCCTTCCCGTCGAAATGAAGTGCCCCACACGCCCAAATCCGCCCGCAATCCGAGGCGTGGCTTGGTCTATGTCGCTGACCGCCTTCGAGCGCGGCGGCACATTCGTAATCACTGCAATCGAAAAACCCTACGACGCCCAAATCTTCAACACCTTAGTCGGCGGACTCAACCACACTTCAATCGGCTGGCTTTCCGAAAAAGGCAATTTCGCCTACACGCGTAGTCTGCGCATTTTTGTCGGCGATTCCCTCGCTTCGACAGTCTCCGAATACCGCCGTTGGCGCGAGTCTCAGGGCTTGGTCAAGGCATTGCGCCAAAAGGCTAAAACAAACCCTCTTGTAAATAAACTTGTCGGCAGCGCAAACTTCTGGATATGGGACGAAAACTTCTACAACCAAATGTATCGCAAGCCCGAAAATCCCGCAGCTCCCGCGCGCAACCCGCGCAAAATCGCCGAACAAATGCTTGCGCTTGGCATCACAAACGTCCTCTGGCAAAACATCTCGGGCGAAACCGCCGACGATTGCAATTTCCTAAAATCGCACGGCTTTCTCGTCGGCAAATACGACATCTTCCGCGACGTTCTCCCCGCCGACATCGCCCATAAAATCATTCCCGCCCGCGTCAAAATGAGCGCGCAACGCACCAAATATTGGCCGGACGTCGTTTCCATAGACGAAAACGGCGAATATTACAAGTCTTGGAAAGTCCACGGTATAGACGGCAAAATGTATTGGCAACACGCCGTCTGCGACGAGTGTGCCGTCCAAATGACGAGGGAAATCGTCTCCGCCGACCTCGAAAAAGTTCCCTATGCCGCCCGCCTAATCGACGTTCAGGCGGGCATGCCTCCGCGCGAGTGTTACTCGAAAACACACCCCACCACGCGCCGCCAAAGCTCCGACGCAATCCGCCGACAGGGCGCATACATGCATTCAATCGGACAAGTCTTGGGAGTCGAGTGCGGACACGAATTCTACATCGCAAGCTACGATTACGCCGAGGGACTTCTCAGCCCCGAGCTCGCCCGCGTCCCCGATTCGGGGCGCAAACAAACCGCCGTCCATAAGCTCTCCGAAATGCCCCCGCAGACATTCGCCCTAATGCTCAACCCCCAATACCGCATTCCCCTTTGGGACTTGGCATACCACGATTGCGCCGTCCAATATTGGTATTGGGGCGACACTCCCGCAAATTGCCCCGAACTCATCGAAACATTCGATTGCTTCAACCAACTCTACGGCTACCCTCCAATATATAGCTTGGATGTTTCCCATTGGGAGCAACTCAAAGAAAAAATCGCCGCCTCCTACCACCGCACCCAGCCGCTTGCCAAAAAAGTCGGTTTCGCAAAGATGATAGATTTTGATTACCTTAATCAAGAAAAAACAATCCAGAAAACGACCTTCGATAACGGCATATCCGTCATCGCAAACTTCGATAAAACCCCCTTCACCCTTCCCGACGGCAAAAAACTCCCGCCGCTTTCTACCCGCATTCTCGAATCCAACGCTTCCGATTAGCCAACCCAGTCAAACCAATCAAAAACATCAAACTAAGCGGGTAAAAATTGGAGTCCCGAAAATCTCGCCAATTCTCATCTGAAATCGCTCCCTGTTGAGCTCATTTTTCTGTTTTTTTTGCCTTACTTCTCTTTGAAAAACCCTCAATTCTTCGCTCAAAAACTCAATATTTTTTGTTTTTGTCGCTGCTGGGGA
>URDC01000053.1 GCA_900546565.1 uncultured Opitutales bacterium | reverse complement strand
GCCGCCTCTTCACTACATTTAAAATATTCGCAATCGAGGCGTCCTCAGTCGTTTTCAACGTTGCCGGATACGGTGAGCTTCTTGACCGTCGCAGGATTGTAAATCACCCCCAAGTCTTTGAAAAATTCCGAAGCCTTGTATCGGTTGTTTATAATCTTCACATTCCGCGCGTCTTGCAGCCTGAAACACCCGCGATAGTCGCGCACATTCCCGCGCGCGGTCTTCGCAATAAAAACATTGTCGCGGACAATCAAATTCTTGACCGACGCCGCATAAACCGCCAGTCCGAACGTGTCAATGAACGTGTTGTTTTCAATCAGAATGTTCGATAAAATCGGATACGGCGAGTGCGGCGACGGGTCGGTTTTCGCATAAGTGCCTATGAAAATGTCGCGCTCATAGCCCTGATTTTTCGTGCCCATCGGGTTCACCGTATCAAACGTGTTGCCCGAAATCTTGATGTTGTCCGCGCCGAACCCCTCACTCCATAACTTGTAGGTGTAGCCCGTTTCGATTTTAATGCCCGCGCCCTGATTGCGCCTGAATTTGCAGTTTTCGACGGAAACATTCTTCGCCAAAATCAGGATTCCGCGCGCTCGGTTGTCGTGGAAATAACAGTCGCGCACAATGATGTTCGACGTGTTGTATTTTTTGTTGAAAAGCACAAACCCGTCAACCTTCGCTTCGGGAACAGTTTTGTCCAACTCCAAAATCCAGTCGGAGTTCCAGTTCGGCTTTTTGGACGGGTCGACAAGCTTGCGCTCCAAGACAGTCGCAACAACCCCCGTCGGCGAAAAATCTCCGTGGCGCAATTCGATTTTGTCGCCCTTTGAAATGTAATTGCCAAGTCTCTTTCCAATCAGCGACTTCTCGCCGCGCTTGCGCCCGAACGCCGAACAATCGTGCATATTTATGCAGTCGTCCGCCCCATACGAAATCTCGCAGCCTTCCATAATAAAATACCCTAGCGAGTTCGTCAAATGACAGTGGTCGGCACTCGACGTAATGCAGCGGCGTTTGTCGCCCTTCGGCAGAACCATATTCACATTCTTAAACTTCCAGTATTGCTGCGAACCGTGAATGCCAAACCCGAACCCCGGACACGACCAGACATTGATTCCGTCAAGCGTCAAGTGCCTGTTCGAAGTCATCTGCATATTGCCCATATCATACGAGTAGTGCACAAGGCGATAGTAGCCGCCATTCTTGAAAAACCGCTCCAACGCCCGCACACTCACCCTCAGCGAGTTGGGCGAAAGCCACTTGAATTTCGGATTGTTCGCCCCAGAGTTGTTGTTGAAATTGTATTCGGGCATATCCTCAACACCTACGGAGTTCAGCTCGCGCACCCACGGCGTAAACAACACAAAACGGACGTCCTTTTTCGGAAAGTCCTCATAGTCGACAAACCGAATGTCCACAAACATTCCGTTTTCGTCAGTGCCCGTGTTTTCGACTTGCACAATCGAGCCAATCGGGTCCTTGTTCCAGTCCCAGTCGACATTGAAGTTTGTCAGCCGCACGCGCTCGCAACTTTCCACACTGAAATTGCACCCGCGCTTCTTGTAGAAAACAAAGGTAGAGCCGTTGCCGTCAAAAGTAAAGTCCTTGAAGCCGTGAATGTTAATGGGCCAGTCCTCGGTTATGTAGTAGCGGCGTTTCGGGAACACGAGTTTCGACGCCCCGATTTTCTTGCAATGCTCCAACGCCCTGTTGATGTCGCTTTTTACGGTTTTGCTGTCGGGTTTTATAAAATCCGCCGCATTCACCACGACTTCGCTTTTCGGCGCGGGCAGGTCGACATCGAATTCGGCAGCCCCAGTCGGCAGCTTCTTGATTTTGCCTTCGTATTTTTCGGGCGACACCGAAAACGGAATGAAATCAAACCCCATATCGGCGGCATTTTGCCCCGAGCAAAAATTAGCCCCCGAAACCGCGGCAAAAGCCGCTCCCACCATACATAAAATTTTTGAAAAACTCATACAGAAAAATTAAAACCGAGGCACAGAAATTAGGCAAGCCAAAAACGTTTCACTTGTATAAAAAAGTCGAAAAAATACCTGAAAATCCCCGAAAAAGAGAAATTAACGCCCCAGAAAGAGCGCGAACGACGTTTTTTGCATACGCAAAATTCCGTTGCTAACGGGCGAGTCGAGCAAAAGCCCCGACTCGTCGAAAGTGTCGATGTCTGCAATCTGGACGAACCCGCGCAAGTCGTTGTCTACGAAGAATTCGGCGGGGTTATCAGTGGGGTTAAACGCCGCGAAAATGCTCGGGCAGGATTTGTCGAAACCGCCGCGGTTGAACATACACGCCGAAACCGCGTCGGATTCCGCACTTCGGTAGAAGCTGAAAAATCCGTCGCCGTCAAACCTGTCGCGGCGCAGCGCGGCGGCTCGCGGCGAAAGCCTGAACTTCACAAACGAGCGCAGCCAGTTGCACACGCCGCCGAAGCGCGAGCCCCTGTCGTAGTCGAGCGCGTTTGCTATGCCGTCCTTGTAAGTATTGTTCTTTCCGTATTTTGTGCGCGCCAAGTCAAACCCCTCGGCAAGCATGGGGATTCCGTGCGCAAGAAGCGTGAACGCGTATGCGAGCTTGAATCGGCGCAGGTCGTCCACCGACGGGTCTTCGTGCAAAGACGTGATTCTGTCAAGCAGACACATATCGTCGTGGCTTTCGACATAATTGACCGTCTGGGCGGGAAACGACGCGAAACCGCCGCGCGAGCCTTTCATAAAGTATTTAAAGCCGTCGAAATTTCCGAACCCCTTTGCGTATTGCAGGGAAAACTCCCTAAAACCGTCGTTCCACGACGCCCACCCCGTGGATTTTAGCCTGTGCGCGATGTGCCCGCGGAAGCTCCACGGCTCGGCAATCAGAATGACGGAGGGCTTTATTTTTTTGAGTTCGCGCTCGATTTCGCGCAGGACGTCGACGCCCAAAAGTTCGGCGAGGTCGAAGCGGAAACCGTCGACGCCGTAGTTTAAAACCAGCTTTTTGAGGCTGTCCAAAATCAGGCGTCTGCCCATTGGGGCGTCGGCGCGAAAGTCGTTGCCGCAGCCGCTGTAATTGGAAAGGTTGCCGGCGACGCCGCTTTCGAAATAATACTGTTTGTCGACAAAGCGCAAGAAATTGGGCTCGCCGTAATGATTGTAGACTACGTCCAAGACGACGGCAAGCCCCGCGGCGTGGAATGCCCGAACGAGTTCGGCGAACTCGTCGTTCTGGGTCGCCATTTCGGGGGCGTAGGCGTATGCGCTCGACGGAGCGTGCCAGTTGACGGGCATATAGCCCCACTCGTAGTCGGTTTTGTTTTCGTAGGTAAATTCCTGAATCGGTTGGAGTTCGACGCAATTTGCGCCGCAGCGGCGCAGGTAGCAGTCTTCGGAGGAAAGCCACTTGGAAAGTCCCGCGAAGCCGAGGCGTTCGCCCTCGTTCAAGTCGGCGCGCGCGCGTGCCAAAACGTCGCGGATATGAGCTTCGACGACCACCAAGTCGTGCCAGCGCGGTGCGGTGAACGAGTCGCGGACTACGGGCAAGTCGCTATCGTATTTGACGATACACCAGCCCTTTGAATCGGGCGCGGCGTTTGCGTATGGGTCGGCTACAATCGCGTGGCGGTCGAACGCGGTGGTGGAATCAGCGTTTGTGCCGCCTATGCTAAAACAGTAAAGGCAGCCGCTTAAATCGGCGTTTGCGCGGGCTGTCCACACTGCGCCGTCGCGGGTGGAAGCCTGCAAAATGTGTTCGGAGCGTTCGCCGAATTTTTTGTAGCGGACGTAGACGGCGTCGGCGCGGGGCGCGAAGATTCGGAAGACCGAAACGCCGTTTTCGAGACCCGCGCCAAGGGGAGAGCTTGAACGGATTTTAAGCAGAAGCAAAAGTTCGTCGACTTTCGCGCTAAGCCCGAGTTCGGGCAGCTCAATTCCGACCGCGCCGCCCATTTGGCACGGCGAGGAGGTTTTTACGACGAACGCGTGCGCGCCCGTGCGGCGCAAGTCGAGAAGGAGGTTGGCGTTTCTATGCGCGTCGAAATCGAGGTTGACGACGTCGCTTGACGGTTCGAGCCACACGCCGCAATCGGAGGCGAATTTGAAACGCTGCAAAACTTTGCGGTGGTCGAATTGCGCCAAATCGAGAACGAGTTCGCAATAGAAATCGGGGTCGTCTTCAAGCTCGCGCATAAGCCACTTGGCGTCGCCGATTGCCCTGCCCCAGCCGTTGAAATCGCCGCAAAGGTAATAGTTGACGCCGCGCTCCGCGTTAGGGAAAGACCTGCGCGAAATCAGAAAATGCGCCTTCGAACCTTCGACGTAATACGAGCTGTATTTGGCGAACTTGCGCGGGCTTGACCGCGAGACCGAAAGCGCGCGCAAGCCGTCGGCGTTGTCGAAGAGCACGCGCGGGACAAACGCGCAATCGCGCGTTAGGGCGACAGTAATTTCGCTTTGCTGAGACCACCAAACTTTCTGGATTTTCATATCGACGCCGAAAAATTTTTATCTGTCGACAAACCGCACGGGTTTTGCCGCCCGAGCCGAAACAAACCTCACCGAAGAATTGGTGCCGCCCAATTTTACCGCCACGGGGCGGCTCTGTGCCGCAGTCATTCGGCGTCCCGAAGCCCCGCCGCGATCGGCAAGCAGGACATAGGTTTCGGGCGGGAGTGTCGCCGAAAATCCGTCCGCGGGAGTGCTCGACATCTGCAATTCGGGCGAAGTCTGTGCGGAGGCAGCCGAAGCTGCACCGCCGTTTTCAAAGGAGAGGGTCGGCGCATTTGCCGCGTCGCGCTTTTGGCGGTTTTCGTCGGCGGCGATTGAGGCGTTTGTCATATCTATGCGCAGCTCGGGCGCGACGGGTTTTTGTTTTTGCGCCGTGTCGGAATCGGAATTTCCGTCCACGGTTGTCGGGGCGGAATTGTTTGCGGCGGACGCGCTTGAATCCGCGTTTGAAGGGGTATCTGCGCCGAATCCGAAGAAGGCGACTATGCGTTCGAACAAAGTTTTTTCGCGCTTGGGGGCGGGAGTGTCGGGCGCGTCGAAAATGTCGATGTCGGCGGGCTCGGAATCCTTGAAGCGGAAGACGATGTCTTCGGGGTATGCGTAGCCGAGACGTTCGCGGATTACGCGCTCGGCGAAATCGGCGTCGGAAACGAGGCGGTTATAGTATTCGTTTTTTTTGTCGCAATCCTCGCGCAGGTTTTCGAGGCGCGAATAAAGCGACTTCAACGCCGCGGCGAGCTCTTCGTTTTCCTCGCGCATTGCGCTCCACTGCGAATAGAAGCACGCGCCCGCAAACGCCGCCGCAACGAGTGTCGAGAGCCAAAAAATCCTGTTCCACTTTACGTTCATTCAGCTATTTTTTCAGTATCGCACAAGCGGTTTTTATGTAAAGATTTTATTTAAAAAAAATACTCGCAAGATTTCCCGAAAACAGCAAAATTGCCCCACAATGATTGGTTTGGACAGACGCGTTTTTTTGAAGTCCGGCGCGGCGGCGGTTGTAGGAGCTGCGGCGTTGCCGAAATATTCGGGCGCGGACATACGCCACGGCGGGCGCGTAAATGTCGCCCTTGTGGGCGCGGGGCGCAGCGCGATGAAGGCGGTCTTGACGCTTTTTGAAATCGACCAATCGACCCGCGTTGTGGCGATAGCCGACGCCTTCGCCGACAGGGCTTTTGCCCTGCGCGACGCCGCAAAATCGATTGCGGGCAAATACAAGAATTCCGCCGACATTTTCGACGTCCCCGACAGTCGCGTATTCGTCGGGCTTGACGCATACAAGGCTGCGATTGACTGCGCCGACGTCGCGGTTTTGGCGACGCCGCCCGTCTTCCGTCCGAATGAAATCGAATATGCGGTGGAGCGCGGCAAACACGTTTTGATGGAGAAGCCGATTTGTGTGGACTCGGTTCAGGCGCGAAAGCTTTACAAGATTGCGGAAGTCGCAAAGCGAAAGGGGCTAACGGCGATAAGCGGCGTCCAGCGGCGTTATCACAAGGGCTATCAGGAGGCGGTCAGGCGCGTTCAGGACGGGCAGATTGGCGAAATTGTGTATGCGCAATGCCGCTGGTTTTTATCGCACTTCGACGGAATGGATTTGCATACGCCGCCGAATGCAGACCCCGAGCAGCTCGAATACCAGCTGCGCAACTGGGGGCTTTTTATCTGGACTTGCGGCGACCACATCGTCGAGCAGCAGGTGCACAATCTCGACGTTATGCGCTGGATTTTCGGACGCAATCCCGAGTTTGTAAGCGCGTTCGGCGGGCGGCGTCTGAATCTGCCAATGCCGCAATACGGCAACAGATTTTCGCACTTTGCGTCGGAATTCGACTTCGGGAACAATGTGCGTCTGTTTGCCGAATGCAGGCAGGAGCCCGACACCGCCCCGCAGGTCGTCGAGCGCGTTGTAGGCACGAAGGGCGTGATGTTCACGAGTCTGTTTTCGCGCCAATCGGTGCTGGGCGAAGGCGTGAATTGGAGCGCGAATCCCACCGAGGACCCCGTGCTCGACGAATACAGGGCGTTGATAAAATCGGTTCGCGAAGGGCTCGGGGTAAACACAATCGCCGAAATGACCGATGCGTGCATGTTCGCCATCGCGGCGCGCATGAGCGCGTATTCGGGGCTGCGCTTCAAGTTCGACTGGGCTTTGCGCAAGCCGCAAAAATCGCTTCTGCCCGAGCGTCTCGAATTCGGAAAACTTCCGATTGACCCGCTGCCCGTTTCGGGCGAATATAAGATAATTTGAAAAATATCCGTAAACGAAAATGGCAAAATCGGCGCGAAATCTCTGGACGCAGAAAATCGTAGACGGCGGGGTAAAATCCACACCGCGCGGCGGCGGCGCGTGGACGTTCGAAACCCTCAAAGCAAAAGCGGGACTGACTGCGGGCGAGAAAAAAAGAAGCGCGCAAACCGAACAAAATCTGCGCGGCCGCCAGATGCGCGGCGTGGTGCTGGGCATCGACCCGAGTTTGCGCGGAACGGGGCTTGCGGCGGTGGAATCGATGCCCGACGGGACGCTGCGCTACATTCGCTCGATAACCGTGCGCAACGAACCGAAGCTGACGTTTGCGCAGTGTCTTGCGCGGATTCTCGAAGAGACCGAAAAAATTATCGCGCAAACATCGCCCGAATGTGTCGCAATAGAACAAAGCGTGTATGTGCAGAATTTCAAGACCGCGCTTATTCTCGGCTCGTCGCGCGGAGCCGCGATTGCGGCGGCGGCGCGGGCGAATCTGGACGTTTTCGAATATCCGCCGCTGCGCATAAAGCAGGCGGTGATAGGCTACGGACGCGCGAGCAAGGAGCAGATTGTGAAATCGGTGAGCTCGATAGTGCGCGGAGCTCCCCTGCTTTCAAACGACGAAGCCGACGCGTGCGGCGCGGCAATAGCACACATTTTCACTCACAAAATATGAAAAAAACACTCATAGCTATGGCGGCGGGTATGGGAAGCCGCTTCGGAGGCCTAAAACAGGCCGCAAAATTCGGCGACGGGGCGAAGACTATGCTCGATTTCGCGGTTGAAGACGCTCTCGCGGCGGGATTCACAAAAATCGCGTTCGTTATCCGCAAGGACATCGAAGGCGTCTTCCGCGACGTTGTTTCGCGCAAATACGAAAACCGCGTCGACGTGCGCTACTCTTTTCAGGAACAGTGCGGCCGACGCCTGCCCTCGGGCAGAACCAAGCCGTGGGGCACGGGGCATGCGGTGCTTTCGATGATTGACCAAGTTGACGAGCCGTTTTTGGCAATCAATGCCGACGACTATTACGGGCGCGGCGTCTACGGCATAGCCGCTGATTTTCTCGACGCCCCCGACCCCGCGCGCTACGCGCTGGCGGGTTATCTGCTCAAAAACACGCTTTCGCCCAACGGCGCGGTTTCGCGCGGCATTTGCAAGGCGGACGCCCAAAACTTTTTAAGCGAAATCCGCGAGCATACGGGCATTGAAAAAAGAAACGGCGGAATTGTCGACGGCGCGGGCGAAAAGTTCACGGGCGAAGAGTTTACGTCGATAAACTTTTGGTGTTTTCCCAACGAATTTATGCAGGTTCTCGGCGCGTATTTCGACGATTTCCTTTCGAAAAATTCTTCCGATATGAAGGCGGAGTTTTATCTGCCCGCGGCGGTCGACCGCGCGATTTCGGAAAAAGTCGCCAAGGCTAAAATTCTGCCGACCGACGAGAAATGGCAGGGAATCACCTACAAGGAAGACGTCGCGATGGCGGAAAAATTCTTCAAAGAACAGGGGCGAATATAAAACGCCCCGCGCCTCCGACCCGCTGTGGCAGCGGGTCGGAGGAGGACAAGACAACAGGCAAAAACAACTCTTCGCAAAATAATGACACGCTCCGCAACAATATCCGCCCTTGCCGCAACGCTGGTGTTTGCGGCGTTTTCGGGGGTGGCTCAGGAAATAAAAACATCGGGCGCGACTGCCGCGCACGCTTCGTATGTGCTCGACGGAACGCTCGTAAAGCCCGACGCAAACGGAGAGTTCTCGCCGAGGCTGATTGCGACGACGCAGGACGGCGATTTCGATATGTGGCTGAAAATTCCCGCGGGCGCGACGCCGCAAATTTCGTCGACAAACAAGACGGTCTCGGGTGAAAAGTTCTCGCTTGTCGTCCTCATAAAAAATGCGGCGGTCAAGGACGGCAAGTATAAAGTATCATACACTATCACCGCAAAATCGCCCGCGGGGGAAGACCTCACGATTGTAAAATCGGCGACGTTGGAGGGCGAAAAGCCGGCGCGGGCGGATACGCTGGCAAGCCCCGACGTTATCGGGCTTCAATTCGACAAAACCTACCAGACTGGCAAATACGCGTTCTCGATTTCCGCGACCGACTTGATTGCCGACAAAACGGTGTCGGAGACAATCACCGTCGAAATCGTCGACTGGGTTGCGCCGAAGCCAATCGAAACTGAGCAGTTGCTCAATCAGGCGTTCTACACATACTACATCAAGCCTTCTCCCGAGCTTTTATATTCGATGTTCTTTTCGAAAAAACTGAATCTCGAACAGAAGTCCGCACCCTATGAACTGAATTTTATTATGCTCGGGTTTTTCAAGGCTGCGTTCGCAAAATTCGATTTTCTCATAGACGAAATTCTGCCGAACTTCGACAAGTTCGACCCTCTGGACAAGTCGAAAATAATACTCATCAACAGGCTAATCGGACGCCCGCCAATCAAGGGCGATATGCTCACGCCAAACCAGATAAAATACCAGAATTCGCTGCGTAACGCCGAATTCCCGTCCGCCTATGAAAGCTGGCACAAGATTATGGGGACGTCGCAACTTGATATGTTAACGGGCGAATTTTACGCAACGGGCGCATACCGCCCCGTGCGCAGAATGATGAACCTTTTCGTCAACCGAAAGGAGAGCGATTTTACCGTAAAAACGCTTGAATCGGGCAAACGCCCCGCGAGCGGTGACTGGAATAAATTCAATATCGGAATGCTGCACATTCTCGCGGTCAAGGCGGTGCTGCGCCTATCGCAGGAAAACGACCTCGCCGACCAGTATTGCGTGTGGGCGGTGGAGAACAAAGACCTTCCCCCCGAATCGATGGAAATCGCGCGCAAATTCTTCTCTGTTCACTAAAAACCGCGAGGCCACGTTTGCTTCGCCGACGAGTCTTTTATAAGACGTGCACCGTCGGCGATTGCAT
>URDC01000052.1 GCA_900546565.1 uncultured Opitutales bacterium | reverse complement strand
GCAAAATCCGCCGTCGGGGGCGTGCCCCCGCTATGGGAGCCCGCCCAGCGGGACGCCCTCACCCGTTTTTAGTTTTTGGGGAGGGTGCGGGTGGTCGTATACGTTCCGTCGGGGTTTTTCTTCCACGAAACGGTGATGTTGCCGCGCGGGGTCGGCCATACGATTTCCGCCTCGTCGACGAAATAATTCGGGGTCACGGAGAAATCGCGCCAGCCCGCGGCGGTCTGTTTTATGCCCGAGAGAATCTGCGGCAGGAGAAATGACGGGTGCGCGCTCCACGCGTGCGAATGCGAGTCTTTATCAGAATAATTTTCCCACGTCGAACCAAAGTCCGCCATTACAGCCCAACGTTTTTTGATGAAGTCGAAGACCTCCTTTTGGTTGCCGTCGTCAATCATCTGTTTGAACATATAGACTGCCCAGTAGGGGGACGGCTCAGCCTCGGGAGTTTTCTCGCCGCGCAGGTAGGGCAGGATAATTTCGCGCTTTGCCCTTGCGAAATCGAGCCCTTCGAGGTTGGCGGTCTTTGCCCAAATTTGGGAGTGAATGCTCGTTTTTGTCGAGACTTTGCCGTTCGACAGAATTCCGTCGCAAACGAGTCCGTCGGGACGCAGCAGATGTTTGCCGATTGCCGCGCGAAGGCTATTAGCGTAACCCGCATAGCGGGCGGCTTCGGAAGGCATATTGGAGAGTTTCGCCATTTCGGCCATTTTGTCGAGGGTTTCGAGGTAGAGCAAAGCCAAGAGCGAGGGCTCGCCGTCTTTGGGGAGATTCGTCCAATCGAGGAAGAGCCAATGGAGAGGGTCGTATGTGGGCAGTCCGCGCGGGGAAAGGCGCGACTGGTAATACTTGACGATTCCGTCGGCGACAGCCTTGTTTTCGGCGAAAAGTCCGATGTCGCCCGTCTGCCAATAATAGTCCCAAATTGTGAGAATCCAGACGAGGGAGAAGTCGGGCAGAATGCAGTGGTGCGCCATTGTTGGGGCGTGCCCGTAGGTGAGCCCGTCGGGGGCGACCTGCGAGCCGATGATGTGAATGCCGCGAGCCAAAACGCGGGGGTCGTTGGCGATGAAGAACGTATTCCAGCCGTGGACGCGGGCGTCGCCCCACCACTGAGCCTGTTCGCGCCAAGGGGTGTCGACGTAGGCGTCGAGCGTGCAAATGCGCTGGGTGTGGACGGACACCTCCCAAATGCGGTTAACGAGAGTGTCGGAAGTGCGCAGTTTGCCCTTTTCTTCGAGCGGGTATGCGCTCCAACGCACGAGCAGGTTCAACTTGAAATCCGCCGAATTGTTGCGCACGCGCACGACTGCACTCTTAAAGCCCATAATCTGGAAGAACTCGTGTTTGAAAGAGCCTTTGCGGCAGATTAGGCGCGCGCCGATTTGCGGCTTGCAGTGCTCTTTGGGGTCGTGGATGAGTTTGAAGTCGGCATCGACGGCCTCGTCGGTCAAGATGTCGACAATCTCGCCGCCCTTTGCGCCCTCGACTTCCAGCACCAGAGAGCCGACGACCATACGCGGATATTCGACTACAAATTCGGAAAATTCTCCGGCTTTGTTCGCCTTCACTACGACGGGCATATTTTGCGAAGTCGCCGAAACTTTCGACTTTTCCAAGTCGAGAAGCTCGAAGACGTTGCGTATGCGCTCGCAATCCCAGCCCGACTTTCCGCCGCCGCAGGCGACAACTTTCGGCGCGGGCAGCATTTTGAGATTGATCATAGGGATTGCGCGTTCTTCAAGCTCGAAATACGGCATATAATTGTAGGGGCGTCCGCCCTCGGAACGAACCCACTTGGAATCGTCGAAATCGAAATCAGTCCAACCGACGGGTTCGAGGCGCATATCGATGTGCTCCTGATTGTTCAGTTGCATACTCATCGGCGCAGTGTCGCGGTCGCACGAAGTCTGGCGCAGGCACTTTGTCGACGGGCTTGAAGCGTAGACTTTCCCGTCAATATCGTAGGCAAAAATCGCGCCCGCAACGCCCTCGGAAACGTAGGCGAAGGTGCTGCGCCCGACGCAATACGCGCGGACGGCGAAGAGGTTCTTGCCCTTTTTAAGATACTTCGAAACGTCGATGGCGTCGAAGGGCTGGCTGCGCTGGAAGCCGCGGGCGGGCCCGCGGGCGACGAGCTCGCCGTTTACGTAAAGCATATAGTTTTGGTCGGCGGAGATATACGCCATGGCCTTTTTCGGCGCGGCGTCGAGCACGACGGGCGTTCTGAACAGCGCGTAGGAATTTGCGATATCGAAATTCAGATACGGATACGGCCATATCCACTGCGCGGTTTTGAGCGCGTCGGGAACGTTTTTCGGGAACGCGGCAAGCTGCGCGCACAGCGCGACCCCCAGACAAAATGCGGCAAACAGTTTTTTCATATAACACAATCTCCTATTTTATAATAAAAGAAAAGGAAGCCGAGCGGCGGGTAAAAATCCCGCAAAAATCAACTTCCCATGAAACGACAAACAGAAAATCAAACAAAAAAAATACGTCAAGAAGAAAACCTCCAACATTTCCAAAGAAATTCCGCGGCAAAAAATTTTTCCATAAAAGACTATACTCGCGCCGAAAAATTACGATACAAAATCTAAAAGGAACCTTATGGATTTAAAAGGAACAAAAACGGAACAGTGTCTTTGGGAAGCCTTCGCCGGCGAATCGAAGGCACGAAACAAATACACATACTACGCCTCCAAGGCGCGGGACGAAGGCTACAACCAAATATCGGACATCTTCGAAGAAACCGCAAACAACGAGCGCGCCCATGCGAAAATTTGGTTCAAGCTTCTTATCGGCGGAAGTATTGGAAAAACGCTCGACAACTTGCGCGATGCCGCCCAAAGCGAAAACTACGAATGGACGGAGATGTATGCCGACTTCGCAAAAGTCGCGAAATCGGAGGGATTCGACGAGATATCCCGACTGTTTTCAATGGTCGCCGAAATAGAAAAATCGCACGAGCAACGTTATGCGAAGCTTTTTGAAAATGTCGAAAAGGGCGAAGTTTTCAAGCGTCCGACGAAGCAGGTTTGGCAATGCGGCAACTGCGGCTACATAACGGAGGGCACTGCCGCGCCCGAGACCTGCCCCGTATGCGATCACCCTCGGGCTCACTTTTTCATACACACGGTTAACTATTAACCGAAAATAATACCGCGCCGCGGCTGGGCAAGACGCGCGGGCGCGGTAAAAAATGCGTGCGCCGAATATGCACGAGCCGCAAGTCGTCGTCCGCAGTTATCGCTTGCGGTTTTACGTTTACAACGAGCGCAGAATCGAGAGCAGGTATGGGATGAGCTGCTTTTTGCGGCTGACGATTTTCGGCAGCTCGAAGACGTCGCGGTCGGGGTCGCGGACGTAGCCGATGTGTTCGATAACGTCCGCCGAGCCGCACACCATCAGGAGCGAATCTTGTGTCATTACGTTTGTGATAAACAGTGCGGAAAATGCCAGTTTGTTGGCGGCGCGGTATTTTTCGAGCGACTTGCGAATGCCCGCGATGTGTTCGTAGAATGAGGCGAAATCAAGCTCTTCAATCTGCGACACTGAGAAGTCGACGCCGTCCTCGCTGTAATGTTTGCAGTCGGTCGTGATGACGTCGTCTTCGGGAATGGACGCGATAATCGACGTCGAGCCGAAAATGTAGTCGGAGAGTTCCGCCGCCGAAACGCCCGCGAGCTTTTCGAGCCGCGCAAGCTCTTCGAAATCTTCGCGTGTGGCGGTCGGGCCTTTCAAATTGAGAGTGTCGCAGACGATGCCGCTTAGCAAAAGCCCCGCGGTTTGCGGATCGGGCGCGATACCTGCGCGTTCGTAGAACTGGCTGACTATCGTGCACGTCGAGCCGACGGGTTTGTTGACGAAGAGAATCGGATTCGCCGAATTCACCGCTCCTATTTTGTGGTGGTCGACAATCTCGACGATATCGGCTTCGTCCGCGCCGAGAACGGACTGGGAAAGCTCGTTGTGGTCGACGAGTATGAGTTTCGGCTTTTCGACGTCGAGTAAATCGACACTCGAAAACACGCCGCGCAGCACGCCGTCGGACGAGCACACATACACGATTTTGCTGAAACTTTTCGAATTGGACGAAAGGCGCGAAAGCAGTTTGTCGGGGGATATCGTGGTGAAGTCCCTGCGCATAAGTTTGCGCGCGCGGGCTGCCATACGCACCAAAAGCGAGGTTGTGGCGGAATCGTAGCCGCACGAAATGACGCTAACGCCCTTGGATTTTGCCATTTCCAAAACGGACGCTTCGACTGCGTATCCGCCCGTGATGATAAGCCCGCGAACGCCCATTTGTATGGCTTTTATCTGAATGTCGAAGCGGTCGCCGACGACTATCAGGTTCTGCTCGGGGCTGGACTCCTCGGTTTCGATGAATTTGCCGAATGTCGAGACCTCCATTGCGCCGATGCGCACGTACATATCCTCCGTTTCGTCGGGGCGGAACGCCAAATGCGCGGTGGCGTTGAGCGTTTTTATGACGTCATTTAGCGAGGCGCGCAAATGGCGAATCGACTTTCCGCCCGCACGGGGAATGAAAAATTCGCCCATGTCGAAAACCGAGACTTCGCCGCAGAGCTTTTTTTCGGAATCGACGATGGGAATCGAGCGGAGGTCGTATTTGTCGATTGCCTCCATCACCGAGAAACAGGACGATTCGAGCGGCTGGCTCACAAACTGGGTCTTCATAATGTCCTTCGCGCGTAGGCGCAGGTCGCCCACAAAATGCGGGAGTTCCGCGCCGAAACGCGCAAGAACTTTGTCGATGCGCAAATTCGAATTGCCGCAGCGAGCCGCAACGCAGCCGACATCGCCGATTGCCCGCTTGAAATTCGCGTATGCAATCGCCGAGCAAATGGAGTCGACGTCGGGATTTTTGTGCCCGAGAATGTAAGTTTTATTCATTATCCAACAATAAAAAACATTTTTCCCAATTTTTCAACCCAAAAGCCCGCAACAAAGGGACTTTTAAAGCAATAAATCTGGGAGCGATATTGTCTTTTATGTTTCAATAGTCAAGTTTCATTTTAAATAACAACCCGATTGGTCGTTAAAAAAGAAGGGGGCTAAAAAATTTTTAAAGAGATTTTTCGGAAAAATTATGTAGCGGCGCAAAATTCCGTGTAATTAGTTATGGATATTATTTAATGTTATCAAGCGCGTTTTATCTCTCGCAAAAAATGGCGAATGGAAAGCGACGCGAAAAAAATTATAGCCTGTTATCAAGCTGCAAAATCCGCGAAAAAATCCGCGGTTGGCGAGTCGGAATTCCGCGGTGGTTCTTCTAAATTTCGAGGCTCAAAAGTATCATTGACGGGCGCGGAAAATTTTTGAGATTTGCGTGTAAAAAGTGCGGAAGATTTGGCAAACAAAAAAGCCGCGGCATTCCGCAGCTTTTTGGTTTAGAGGGCGCAAATTTAGAAGTTTGCAAGTCTCTTTTCCTTGACCTTCGAAGCCTGCTTGCCGATTCTGTCGCGAATGTAATACAAGCGTGCGCGCATCGGAACGGACTCTCTGTCGACTTCAATTTTGGCGATGTTCGGCGAATTTACGGGGAACACGCGCTCCACGCCTTCGCCGTAGGACAGACGGCGAACTGTGAATGTCTCGTGAATGCCGCTGCCCTTTCTCGCAATTACGATACCTGCAAAAATCTGGATACGTTCCTTGTCGCCTTCGCGAACTTTTGCGTGCACTTTTACGCCGTCGCCAACTTTGAAGTTTACGACGTCGCCCTTAATTTGGTCTTTCGTGATTTCTTTCAACAACTCTTGGTTCATTGTTTCTCCTTAGTTTTTAAAATATCTGGTCTGCGCTGTCTTGTTTTTTCCACCTGCTGCTGCCGCCGCCACTGCCGTATTTGCTCGTGATTGCCGGACATCAAAACCTGCGGAACTTCCATTCCTCTAAATATAGACGGTCTCGTGTATTGTGGAAAAGACAGAAGATTGTCATTAAATGAATCAAACGTCAAGGAATTTTCTTCGCCCAAAACGCCTTTTACATAACGCGCCACGGTGTCGGCCAAAACCGCCGCAGGCAATGTGCCGTTGGTTAGAACGTAATCGCCTATCGAAATTTCCCTGTCGATGAGGCAATCGCGCACCCGCTGGTCGATTCCCTCGTAATGTCCGCTCAAAATAATCAAGTGTTTTTTTTGCGACAGTTCCGCCGCAATTTTCGGCGTGAGCTTTTCGCCGTCGGGGCACATGTAGATGCGCGTGCACTCGGGCGTCTGCAAGGCTTCGATTGCCGCAAAAATCGGCTCGGGCATTAGCAACATTCCGGGGCCGCCCCCGAACGGTCTGTCGTCGACATTCTTGTGTTTGCTTGTCGCCCAATCGCGAATGTCGTGGACGCGCAAATCCAATATGCCCGCCTCGGTAGCACGCGCAAGCATACTTTCGCCCAAAAAACCCGAAAGCATATTCGGAAAGAGCGTAAGAAAATCTATCTTTAACAACGCGCCCATTTATACGACAAAAACCCGTTGAAGGTCAAAACCAACAGCGGGTTCGAATTAAAAAACATCCAATTATGCGTTGGCGGCCGCCGCCTTCGCCTGCTTGATGAGAGCCTTTACAGTGTCCGAAGGCTGTGCACCCACGCTGAGCCAATAATCGGCACGGGCGATATCAATCTTCGAAGCGATATCCTTGCCCCTGGGGCTTGAATTATACATACCGATTGTTTCGACAAATTTGCCGTCGCGGCGAGCCGAACTTTCGGCTACAACCACCCTGTAAACGGGATTGTGTGTCGAGCCGTGTCTTTGTAATCTGATTTTAAGTGCCATATCTTTTTGTTTTTATAGAAAAATTAAACCTACTATCAAATAGACCTTTCCCCCGTTGTCAACCCCTTTTTCCACTTTTTTTCGCCATTGTTTTTTAGATGACGTGCTTTTTATATGACGTGCACGGGCGGCGATTGACTTTGTCAATTCGCCTTTGTCAAACGCCTGCACAACTTTAATAAAAAATTCGGATTGGAGAAATACAGCGATTGCGCAACGCGCAATGCGGGTATAAACAGAAAAGGCAGTGCGGGTAGCACTGCCGTTGTTTCACAAGCCGACTTCTTACGGCTCTACTTTAATCAGAATTTAAAGCGTTTTGGCAAAGCCAATCGCGTCGCTTCCAAAATAATGGAAGCCCGCCCAGCGGGCAGGAACTGTCGTTCCTAAAAGCTTTTCGGATTAGAAAATCCAAGCTATTGGCTAAGCCAATGCGGACAGAGAACAGAAAAGGCGGCTGAGTAAGCCGCCGTTTTCTCACAAGGAGCGTTCGGAGAACGCTCAGGTCGTAGGGGCTTCGCCCCTACCGAAGCATTTCGTCATAAAAATTGACGATTTTGCCGCGATTCGGGCCTTCGTTGTATTCCATCGCGCTTTTGGGGTGGCGGTTGAGGAAACCAGTAATCATATACGGGTAGTCGAAGCCCCAGCCGAGCTTTTCGCGCATAGGCTCGATGTGCTTTTCGATGCATTCTAAAAGCGGACGCGCCCTATATTTCGGATTGTGGAGGAAACCGACAAGCAACTCCATAGGACAGTTGCCCGCGCCGCGCCCCAAACCGGCAAACGTGCCGTCGACCAAATTCGCGCCCGCGACAATCGCTTCTATCGTGTTAGCGAAGGCAAGCTGCAAATTGTTGTGGGCGTGAATGCCGATTTTCTTGCCGGTGCCCGCAACGGCGGCGAGATACTTGTTCATCATCTCGCGAATCTGTTCGCCGTAGAACGCACCGAAACTATCGACAAGGTAAATGGCATTGACGTCGGTTTTGGCGAGCAGTTCAAGCCCGCGGTCGAGCTCCGCCGAGGGAACGGTCGAAACCGCCATAACGTTGACGGTAGTTTCGTAGCCCTTGTCGACGGCATTCTTAATCATATCCGCGGCAAGGGGAATCTGGTGGATGTAGGTGGCAACGCGAATCATGTCGATCGGGCTTTCGCTCTTGTCGACGATGTCGGTTTTGTAGTCGCATTTTTCGGCGTCGGCCATTACGGAAAGTTTGACATCGCGCTTGTTGTCGCCAACAATGCGCTTTACGTCGTCTTCCTTGCAGAAACGCCACGCGCCGAACTTGTCGGGAGAGTAGATTTTGTCGCTGTTCTTGTAGCCGATTTCCATATAGTCGATGCCGGCGTCGCCGCAGGCGTCGTAGACGGCGCGGACAACTTCGTCGTCAAAGTTGCTGGAATTCATCAAACCGCCGTCGCGGATTGTGCAATCCAACACCTTTAATTCTTCCCTGTATCCGACCCACCCTGCGGGGCCCGATTGTGTGGCTTCTTTGATGCTCATTTTTTTATCCTTTGAGTTTTTTGTTTTTATTTCGATTTTTGTTTTGAAAGTTTTTTCGGTTTTTCGACATGCGCAGGCGTTTTTTTTCGAGCTTTCGCCCGACGCCGCCCGCGCCTTTGCAATAAAAAAACCCGAACGCTTTTTTCGGCATTCGGGTTTTTAAAGACAACGGACGACAGACCGCTTACCGAACACCAAGCGATGTAAAGTAATAGTAATAGCCTGCAAAATTTGTTGTCATATTGTCGGTAAATTAGATACCGTTGATTTTATATTGCAAGCCTTTTTCGCAAAAAATTTTTCGTGTCGCGAAAAGGCGGTTTTAAAAAGCCGCGCGAAAACGGCGCGGCGCGGAATCACAAAAAATCATTAAATATTTTTTGCCACCATATTGTAGAAGTCGGCAAAAAGTTTGCACGCTTCGTTCGGGCCGGGAGCCGCCTCGGGATGGTACTGAACCGAGAAGACGGGCAGGTCTTTGTGGCGAAGCCCTTCCACCGTGCCGTCGTTGAGGTTTATTTCGGTGACAATCGCGCCCGCGTTTTCAAGCGACTTTGCGTCGGCGGCGAACCCGTGGTTCTGGGAAGTTATCGATACCAAATCGGTTTCCAAATTTTTCACAGGCTGGTTTCCGCCCCTGTGCCCGAATTTCAGTTTGTAGGTCTGCGCGCCCAATGCGTGCGTGATGACCTGATGTCCGAAGCAGATGCCGAATGTGGGCAGTTTTTGCAACAGCTTCGAGACGGTTTTGTGCGCGTAGTCGACTGCCGACGGGTCGCCGGGGCCGTTCGAAAGGAACAGGCTCTGCGGTGCGCGTTCCAAAATTTCTTCGGCGGGTGTGGACGCGGGGAAAACCGTGACGTCGAACCCGTTAAATGCCAGACGCTTGAAAATCGATGTCTTCGCGCCGAAATCGATTGCCGCACAGGTAAACAACGGCTTACGGCGTTCGAAATTGTAGAGCGTTGTGCCCTCGACTGTGAACGGCTTAACGTCGTCGTCCGAAACGTCGAAGTGGTAGGGCTTTTTGCACGAAACCTCGCGAACGTAGTCGACGCCGACAAGCCCTGCCCAGCCCTTTGCGCGGGCAACAGCCTCTTCGGGCGAGATGTCTTCGGTTGTAAGGCACGCCTTCATTGCGCCCGCGTCGCGGATTTTCTTTGTAATCGCACGGGTATCTACCCCGCTGATAGCGGGCACGCCCGCCTTTTGGAGGTATTCCTGCAATGTCGTTGTAGCGCGCCAGCTGCTCGAAATGGGGCTGACCTCGCGAACCACAAAACCCGACACTTTGACGCCGTCGCTTTCTTCGTCTTCGGGGTTCACCCCGTAGTTGCCGACTTCAACGGCGGTCATCGACACAATCTGACCGAAATACGACGGATCGGTAAGAACTTCCTGATATCCCGTCATCGAAGTATTGAAGACCGCTTCGCCGACAACCGTCTTTGTCGCGCCGAAAGCCCTGCCGACAAACACGCTGCCGTCTTCCAGAGCTAAAATTGCCTTTTGTGTATCGCTCATATTTTTTTGGGACAAACATCAAATACCTTTTCCACCCCTTTTCAACTCTTTTTTGAAGGGGAACCCCTCAACGAAGAGCGGAGGCTACCGCCCCCGAGGGCGGTTTGCGCGTCCGCGCAAAAATTCCGCCCTTCCCCCAAACTCTCCGACAGGTTTTTATATGTTGGGAAGCGGCGGCAATCGGCTCTGCCCCGCTGGGCGGGTTTCCATTGTTTCGGAAGTGGTGGCAATCGGCGTTGCCGATGTGCCTTTGCCTGTCGGTTGAAGAAAAGCCAATCCGCGCAAAATCTCCGCCCTTCCCCCCTCAAAAAAAGGATTTTTCGAATGAAAAAGACTTTTTACATTATTTAATCGGATTAGGATTAACACAGGTGCTGAAATAAAAATCGCGAGGCTCGAGGCAGAAAACAAGCGAAGCGCGTTTGAGATTTTGCCGAAGGCA
>URDC01000051.1 GCA_900546565.1 uncultured Opitutales bacterium | reverse complement strand
TTCGCCTTAGTCTCGTGGGCTCGGAGATGTGTATAAGAGACAGGCCCCCAACCGTTCAGCTCCAAATTCCGACAACACCCCCTAATAAAACGCACAAAAATGTAATAAATTTGCTAAAAAACTCCAAAAACGACGTTTTTTTTAAAAAAATGATTGAATTGAACCTCCATACCAATAAAACAGAAGAGATTTTTTAGAAAAATCATAAACGTCAGATTACTTTCTTATAAACAAGGAAACAAAATGATAGATGTCAAAACAGTAAAAAACAAAGCTCTGGTTGCTTGGGTCGATAAAATCGCGGCTCTGACAACCCCCAATAGCGTTGTTTGGTGCGACGGCTCGCAGGAAGAAGCCGACAAGTTGTTCGAGGCAATGCTTGCCAAGGGTGCTTGCACCAAGCTCAACCAAGAAAAACGCCCCGGATGCTACCTGTTCCGCTCCGATCCGCGCGACGTCGCCCGCGTAGAAGCGCGCACGTTCATCTGCTCGAAGACGAAGCAGGAAGCAGGCCCGACGAACAACTGGATGGACCCGAAGGAAATGAAGGAAAAGCTCCAAGGCCTTTTCAAAGGTTGCATGAAGGGCAGAACAATGTATGTCATTCCTTTCAGTATGGGCCCCATCGGCGGACCCATCTCGCAGATTGGCGTCGAAATTACCGACTCGCCCTACGTTGTGGTCAATATGCGCATTATGGCGCGCGTTTCGCCCAAGGTTCTCGACATTCTCGGCGAAAACGGCAAGTTCGTTCCCTGCTTGCACTCGGTCGGCAAACCCATTAACAACGCCGAAGACGACGTTTTGTGGCCTTGCGATCCCGAAAACACCTACATCTGCCACTTCCCCGAAACCCGCGAAATCATCTCCATTGGTTCGGGATACGGCGGCAACGCCCTTCTCGGCAAAAAGTGCCTCTCCTTGCGCATCGCATCGGCAATGGGCAGAGACGAAGGTTGGATGGCTGAGCATATGCTCATCTTGGGCGTCACCGACCCCAAGGGCAGAAAGAGTTATGTTACTGGCGCATTCCCGTCGGCTTGCGGCAAAACGAACTTCGCAATGCTCATCGCTCCGAAAGAATTGCAGGACAAGGGCTGGAAGATTTCGTGCGTCGGCGACGACATCGCTTGGATTAAACCCGCCGCGGACGGCAAACTCTACGCCATCAACCCCGAAAACGGCTTCTTCGGCGTCGCTCCGGGCACGAGCATGAAGACGAACCCGAACGCAATGCATTCCTGCGAGAAGAACACAATCTTCACAAACGTCGCCCTCACGGACGACGGCGATGTATGGTGGGAAGGCATGACAAAAGAAGCTCCCGCGCACCTCATCGATTGGCACGGCAATGATTGGACTCCTGCTTCCGAAACACCCGCAGCGCATCCGAATAGCCGCTTCACAGCTCCTATCGCGAACTGCCCGTGCTTGGACGAAAACGCCGATAAACTCGACGGCGTTCCTGTTTCGGCAATCGTCATCGGCGGCCGTCGCCCGAAGGGCATTCCGCTGGTTTACGAGTCGTTTAATTGGACACACGGCGTATACCTCGGGGCAATGATGGGTTCGGAAAGAACCGCCGCGGCAGAAGGCAAACAGGGCGAACTCCGCTCCGACCCGATGGCAATGTTGCCGTTTGCAGGCTACAATATGGCAAACTACCTCGGACACCTCGTTGAAATGGGCAAGGGCTTGGAACAGACTCCGCGCTTCTACCACGTCAACTGGTTCCGCCGCGACGCCGAAGGCAACTTCATGTGGCCGGGCTTCGGCGCGAACGCCCGCGTATTGGCTTGGATTGTCAACCGCCAGCACGGCGAAGCTTGCGCCAAGGAAACCGCAATCGGCTTCGTTCCCAATTACGAAGACCTCGATTGGGACGGAATGGACTTCTCGAAGGAAACATTCAAGGAATTGATGTCGTTCGACCCCGAAACGGTCTCGGCACAGCCCTTGAAGGAAGAGTTGTTCGAACAGCTCCCGCATTCGCTCAAAGTCGAACGCGAAGCATTGCTCGAACGCCTCTCGAAGTAATCCTAAAAGCCGCGAGGCCGCCTCGATTGCGAAATTTATTTTAATAGTGCTTAAAGAAGTTCCATTCGGAACTTCTTTTTTTTGTTTTTTAGATTTGCAAACGAGGCTCTCGACTAAAAGACGGTTTCATTGCGCCTCACGTACGTTAAGTACGCTACGGCTTATGAAGCCGCGTCTTTTAGAACGAGCCTCGCGATTTTTAGCCAGCTCACACGCTGGTTCTAAGCCGAAAAATAATGTAAAAAGTCTTTTACATTCGGAAAATTCTTTTTTACTTCAACAAATAGTCAAAGCGGGTATTACGAAGTAATCCGCGCCGCTTTCGAAACGATGGAAACCCGCCCAGCGGGGTAAATCGTATTGGCAGAGGCAATCGCGATGTTTTTGAAAGTATAAAATAGTCAAAGGCGCAAAATGCCAAAGGCAATTCGTCGTGATTATCCGAAGAACTTTAACAAATAGTCAAAGCGCATTGGCGAAGCCAATCGCGCCTCTTTCGAAACAATAAAATGCTTGAAAAATTGGAAAAAGTTGATTTAGATTTTAAGTATGAAGCCTGTAAAATTCTTATTAGTTGTAGCATTTTTGGCGGGAATTACGCCCGCTTTCGCGCAGAAAAAAGACCCCGTTGAAATTTACGGCGCGGGTAAGGACATCGTCAATATGCGGACGTTCCAAGACCCCGTTTCGAACTCGAAAGAGTGGGTGAGGGCGGACGTGATTTTGCGCGGCATTGAGAATCCCGATAAAACGGCGACAGACGAGCGCGAAAAACGCTGGATAAGAGACGTGTCGCTTGACATCACGGTGGTGTATGTGAAGCCGTCCGCCACTACGAAAGAGGCTAAGTGGAATCCGAAAAACTGGATTGTGCTGAAATCAAAGGCAGACTTGGTGGCAATCGAAAAGGGAAAGAATTCTATTGTGACATTCTTTATGCCGCCCGAAATCAAGGACATCTACCGCTTGCAGGATTCGCAGAGGCTGTTCTTCATTTTGGACTTGTCTGTAATGGGCAACAAGGTGGAGTTGACGCAGAAAAATTTGAAGAAATTCATATCGAAATCGCTGGCTTCGCAAATCAGAAATATGAAGCAGTTTGACAAGCTCAAACAGGATTTGGCTGCGGCGTCGTCGGTGAACGAAGGCTGGCTCATCACTCTGCCGAAAGCTCCGTTCCAAGTCCAGTTTGAGGAATACTACGGCAAGAGCAAGACCCAGTTCGTGCAGCAAAACGCGATTCCGACATACAAGGCGGAGTCCAAGTAGCGCGGCGTTCCGCGCGGGCGGGGATGTTCGCGGCGATTGCGGAACGCCGCGCGCAGCGCGGGACTGCCGGATAGGCGGCGGCTTCGGCGCATTGTGCGGGACGGTTCGAAACTTTGGAAACGCCGCGGGCGTAACGGGATGGGGCTTGTTTCGGCGCGGGGAACAAATGCCGCTTCTTCATCGGATATTTTTCAAATAGAATAAAAAAAAATCTGGACAAAGTCAAAAATAACTGATTAAACAAAATAACCTCTTTATTTATACCTTTCATTAGAAAAAATGAGTTCCAAGAACAAACTTATAATAAATTGCGCGGCTACTCACGTTTCGGCTTCCGAGTTCTCAGTTTCGTCGGGGCGGTTGGTATTGGAAAGCTTCAATACTCAGGAGTTGTCTTACGATTATTCCGTTCAGGATGAGTGGCTTTTTGCGCTGAAATCCGCTCTCAGCTTGATGAAAATCAAGGGGCACGCCACGGTGATAGCTCCTTCGATGCTGCTGCTCACAAAAACACTGAAAGTCCCGCATGTGGCGAAGTCGAGCCAGCGCGAGGTGGTGTCTTTCGAAGTGGCGAAAAATATTCCCTACCCGCTCGACGAAGTTGTGTGGGACTATCAGGTGGTGTCGGACGACGGCATTGAAACGGAAATCTTCCTCGCAAGTATGCGCTCGGCGGAAGCGGACGCGCTTTGCGATATGTTGGCGTCGATTGGCATTATCGTAGACGATATCGACGCGTCCTCGATTTTAGACTACAATACCTGGAAATATTGCGGGCTTGAACCCGATTCGGTGGTGCTAAATGTGGGCGCGAAGTTCTCGAATATGCTGATTGTGCGCGACGACGGCGTGTTTGTGCGCAGTATCGCGGTCGGCGGCAATGTGGTAACCCAGAGCATTGCGGATTCGCTCGGACAGAGTTTTGTCGGGGCGGAGGAACTCAAACGCCGCTATTTGTCGAGCGAAAGCGCGGGCGTTGCGGGCGCGGAACATTTCACGGCGGGCGTGGAAATGCTCAAAAAGCGTCTTTGCGACGAACTCCGCCGTTCGATTGTCAATTACCGTCGCCAGAGCAGGGTAAACCCGCCGTCGAAAATCTATCTCACCGGCGGCGCGAGCCGTTTGACGGGGTTGGCGGAATATTTGATGGAAAATTTGAAGATGAACGTGGAGTTCATAGATCCTCTCGCGAACATTTCGGTTTCGCGCGGGGTGAATCAGGCGTTGCTTTCCGACTCGGTTTTGCGTTTGAGCGAAGTTGTGGGCGAGGCGGCGCGCGCGATTTATCCCGAGGCCGCGGGAGTGAATCTTTTGCCCGCGCACATCGTCGCGGAAACGGCTTTCGCGAAAAAACGCCCCGTGTTTGTTTTGGCTGCGGCGTTGTTGGCGGCGTCGGTTGTGCCCCCGTATCTATTCCTTTCGGAATCGCTTAAATCCGACAAGGCGTTTGTGGCGGGCTACACGCAGAAAACGCCCGAGCTTGAAGAACGTGCAAACGCCCTGAAAGACCGCGAGGCGCAGGCGAAGAAGCTTGTGGCGAAAATCGACGGATTGGAGGGCTTGGCACGTTCGAAGTCGAACTGGATTGAATTGTTCATCGATTTGGAACAGCGTCTTATGCAGCAGAAGGACGTGTGGCTTGAAAAGCTCCACGTCGTGCGCATAAATGACGGCAAAAACCAGAAGTACAACCTCGAACTTACGGGCAGACTTTTGATTCGCGACTACAACCCCGACGACCCGACTGCCTACGACCACGACAAGGCGAGCAAGCGCGTGACGGACTTGCTGAAAGCTTTTGAAGGCTCGAAGTTCATTCAGCGTTATGACAATGTCCGAACCGACCCGTCCGACCCGCGAATTTTGAAGTTCGACTTCACGCTGGTTGTCGACCCCAAAAAGCCCATATAATTTTATCGGATTTTTATATGCAATACTTTAAAAAATTCCCCATTTTCTTTTCGATAATAACGCTGCTTTTGCTGGCGTTTGTCGCGGGTGTGGCGTATGACGTTATGCTTTCCGTAGATGTCGCGAAAACCGAAAAGAAGCTCAAAAACGCCCGCGCCGATTTCGATGACGCTTTGGCGAAAGACCCCACCGACAAGGCAATCAACGCCGCAGACAAGAACATAAAAGCCCTTGCCGAGCATTTGGAGTTTTTGGAAAAAGACCTCACGCGGGCACGCAACGACATTTTCTCGACGCCGCCTTCGGAAAGCTATCAGCTTGTCGAGCAGTTGCGCGGTAGAGTCCAGAAATGGAAGCGCGCGGCAAAACAGAGGGACATTGTTGTTGCAAACGATATGGATTTCGGCTTCAAACGCTATGTTGCGCCGAATGCAGAACCACCCGCCGACGAGGCAGCGGCTCCCATCTGGAAGCAGGCGTGTGTGTTGGACTACATCAACGGCAAGCTCTTCGCAAGCAAGACTGAGCAGTCGCCGATGGCTATTGTTAATGTCCAGCGCGAAGTTTTGGCGCAGGAATCGGGCACGCAGGTTATGCAGCGCAAGCAGACGGCGTTTGAGCGTCGCCGCCGCGCAGCCAGAATGGCGGTGCGCTCGAATGACAAAAGCGATACGTTTGCTATCGACCCCAACATCACCGCACGCAAGCAGGGTAGTTTGGACACGCTCGCGTATAAAATCGAATTTGCCGCCCACACCGATGTTTTGCGCAGATTCTTGAACCAGTTGAAGGATTTCGACGCGATGCTCGTTGTGCGCAGTATCGATGTTGTGCCGGCCTCCGCCGACATAACGGCGATGGTAAAGCGCGGAAATGTGGACGAAGAGACCGCGGGGTTGGAGGAAATTTTCGGCGCGAACAACGGCGATTCGGAGCAAAAAGAAGGCGGAGAAAACTCCAATCCCGAACAGACCGAAGCACAAGCCGCGGAAATGGAAAAGATAAAGACGCCTGTGGTGACGGACAACCTCTCGAAATTCTCGGTTGTTATCGAGTATGTCGAAGTAGTCAACGAACCCGAATCAAAGAAACCGTCTAAGCAGGAGGATTAGTTTGCTATGAAGCACATTGACAAGATATTTTTATTGTTGGCGGCGTTGGTATTGTGCGCATCGGGCGCGTATTACGTAAAGTCGATGCCGTCCGTCGAAGCCAACGAAGCAAAGGACAAGGCGAAATTGGCGGAAGAAGCCGAAGGAATACAGTGGAAGAACATTGTCGTTCCCGAATTGAAGGTCGTTTCGATTGAATGGCCTGAAATTCGTGCCCAAGACGAAGAGGGCAAGTGGTTTTTCCAAGTGTTTACTCCCCCGCAGATTTGGATTGACAAGAACGGAAATTTCATAACGGAATCGCCGTATTACAAGGAGGTTGCGCGCCAGAAATTCCCGTTTGCGTTCGGCGAAGTTTCGAATGTTCCATATTATATAGAATATCGCGGTTTTTACGGAACGGATAAAAACCCGACTGTCCAGCTTAAAGATGTCCGCAGTGACAAGGTTATTCAGGGAAAGCTGAATTCCGAAATCATAATTCCGGCGACAAACCTCACGAAGGCAGTCAACACGGGAATTACGATAAAGTCGTTCGCCTCGAAGCTCGTGAAAAAGCCCAGCGGCGCGCTCGACAGGGAAATTACAATAAAGCTGTTCGACAAAGCTCTCGGCAGGGAAGTCGAAATCTATTCGTTCAAGCAAACCGAGCTTGACGACCAGCGCAGAATGACGCTCAAAGCCGCCGACGGTTCGGTATGGCACATCAAGAGCAAAGGCGAATCAATCGAAAAGGGCGACGCGAAATTTGTCGTCGAACAGATTGATATGAACAAGGAATTTGCCCTAATAAAAATGATACCCCAAAAAGACAAGGGCGATGTCCGCGTTATGAAAGTTTCGGCTTCGGGCGTGGAACAAAAATAGTTGTGGTATTTTATAAATTAACAACAACAAACATACTCCAATATGAAGAAATACAGAAATAAGACTCGATACGCGTTTGTCGCGGCGTTTGTCGCGGGCTTGGCGTTCGTAAGTTCCGCTATTGCCGACGACGGCGGCAAAATGCAGACTAAAATCAACCTGATGGTTTCCGCCGTTCAGGCCAGAGACGCGGGCGATTTGCAGGCCGCCAAGGGACACCTTGAAGAGCTCATCAAAATTGCCCCCTCCGACAAGGGCGTTCAGAGAATGCTCGCCGATATCAACAAGGATATCGAACTTCAACAAAAAGGGGAAAAGACCGTTTTGGCAAATAGCGAAAATGTAGCGAAGGTCGAAGCCGAAAAGAAAGCTGTTGAAGAAAAGAAGGCAGCCGAAGCAAAGGCCGCCGAAGAAAAGGAAGTGGCGGAAAAGAAGGCTGCCGAAGACGCGGCGAAGGCTGCCGAACAAGCGAAACTCGACGAATTTGTGGCGGCGACGGTCGCCAATCAGGACAAGGTTTGCGAAGCCGCATCGAAGCTCATCGAATCTTCGTATGACGCCGCCGACAACGGCGACTGGGCAAAGGCGAATGATGTCTTGGCTCAGGCCGATGCGAAGCTCAATGCTGTCGGCAAGGTCGACGGCAAGGAATACTCCGCAAAAATTGCGCAAGTTCGCGCCGAATGGAATAGCGCAAAGGCCTACATCGCCAAGGAACGCGCGGAAATCGCCATGGCGGAACGCAAGCCCGCGCAGGCAAAGGAATTCGCGCTCGAATACCAGTCTTTTGAAGCCGATAAGGAGCGCGGCGCGGAGTTTGTCGCGGAAGTCGAAGAATTCGATGCAAACCCCTACAACCACACAATCGCCGATGCAAGTCCGACGTATTCCGACCGCCAGAAGCGTGTTGAAGTCGAGCTCCGCAAGGGCAGATTGCAGTATCTTTACGGCGACTATGCCGGCGCGAGAATCACGTTCCGCAACATCGAAACTATCGATGCTACGAATGTGACGGCGAAGGCGTATCAGCGTCTCATTGCCGAAAAGCTCAAAACCAGCGGCAAGCTCTCGTATTTGGCAACGCGCGACACTATGTTGGGCGAAGTCGACACGGCTTGGGCGCGTCCGCAGGTATTTAGCGGCAAGAACATCAGCGCGGCCGAAGCAAAGCGCGACACCGAAACCGAGCGCAAACTCAAAGAAATCGTAATCGCGAACTTCGACATTCCCGAACCCGGCATCAAGCTCTCGGAAGCGTTGAAGACGTTGTCGATGCTCTCGGAAGAAAACGACAAGTCCACAAGCGCGAAGAAAGGTGTTAACATCGTCCTCTTTGACGAAGCTTCGCAGCCCGAAAATGTCAACATCTCGCTGCGCGGCGAAGCCCTCGGCGAAATCTTGGATTTGTTGTCCAGAAAATACGGTTATCAATACGACATTAAGAACGAAAAAATCGAAGTCCGCAAGGGTTCCGACCAGTCGACGCAATCGATGGACACGGTTGACTTCCCGATTTCGCAGGCTGCCGTTACAAGAATGGGCGGCATCAAGCCCGCTTCGGGCGGCGGCGACGTGTTCGGCGGCGGCGACGGCGGCGAAATGTCCTCGGAAGAGCAGGGCAAGAAAATCGAAGAGTTCCTCAAAAGAGCGGGCGTCGAATTCGGTCCCGGGGCGGCTATCGCCTTCGACGGCACGAAATTGTGGGTGACGAACACTGCGAGAAATCTCGACAAGGTTCGCAACATTCTCCTGAAATACTCGGTTGTAAAGCAGGTCGAAATCGAAGCCAAGTTCTTGGAAGTCCAACAGGGCGACTTGCAGGAAATCGCGTTCAACTGGCGCGCAGGCCGCCTCTTGCAGGAAGCCGAAAAGCTTTCGGGCGGTTTTGTAACGACCGACGAAGTCCTCTTCGCGACGACTGACGGCAAATCCCGCAATTTGCGCACTTTGTATGATGCCTTCCCGAAGGCCTCGTCGAGCAGCGAAATCGGCATCGTCCAGAAAAGCCCGAATGCGACAACGGGCGGAACTGATTTGGTCAGCGCAAGTGTCGACCAGAGGTATCCGAACCTCAACTCGGCTATGAATGTCGGTGCGACTGCCGTTCCGACTTCCAGCGCGGTCTTGGGTGTTCTCAGCGGCTACACGGTTGAATTGCTCGTGAATGCTCTCGAACAGAAAACGGGTTCGGACTTGCTCTGCGCGCCTAAGGTCACGGTTATGACCGGCACGGAAGCGCGTATCACGGTTTCGCAACAGATGTATTATGCCGAATCTTGGGGCGATATGCAATCGCAGGTGTCGTCTTCGGGTTCGAGCACCACAACGACACCGGGTGGCAGTGGCGACGCGGCTATCACGATTACCCCGGGTACTCCGCAGGACTTCAAAACTTATGATGTCGGTGTTGTTATGACTGTTTCGCCGACGGTTGAAGAAGACGACTCCATCACGCTCAACCTCTCGCCGAAGGTTTCCGACTTTGAAGGCTTTATGGCCTATGGCGGCACGGCTGTTGGTATTGCCGGCGGTTATACGGTGACGGTTCCCGCGGGCTTCATTATGCCTGTGTTCTCGGTTCGCGAAGTCTCGACTACGGTCACGATTTTCGACGGTGCGACGGTTGTCTTGGGCGGCTTGACGCGCGAAGAAGTCGTGTCGGTTAAGGACAAGGTTCCGCTCTTGGGCGACATTCCGCTCATTGGCAGACTCTTCCAATCGAAGGGTGAATCGCGTCAGAAGAGAAACTTGATGATATTTGTCACGGCCAACAGAATTTCCCCGGGAGGCAGTGTTCATCGCGAACAGTTCTCGGATATGCGCCCCGGCAGTGTCTATCAGAATCCGACGATTGTATCCCCCGGTGGAGCGGTGCAGCGTCTCTCCGAAGACGTCCTCCAATAAACCCGCTGGGCGGGCTCCCATTGCGGGGGCACGCCCCCGAGCGCGGATTTTGCGTCCGCAAAATTCTTCCGCGCTTTCCCCTTCTAATTGGCGAGGGCGCCTCGATTGCGAAATATTTTTTTATAATGCTGAAAGAAGTTCCATACGGAACTTCTTTTTTTTTTATATTTTAGATTCGCAATCGTTGAATTGGCGAAGCCAAGAGCTGAGCGACGGTAGGAGCGTTCTAAAAAACAA
>URDC01000050.1 GCA_900546565.1 uncultured Opitutales bacterium | reverse complement strand
CCCCGACAAAATAACCCCCTCACAACGTCCAATTTGTCGACGGGGCTGCACTTCCTCCCGACGAAAAACCCACACAACCTTTCCACACCTTCCACCACCCATCCGCGACACAAGAGGACAAAGCGGGACTCTCCCTTCTACCCCGCAGCAGGTATTTTCCCCGCTCCGCGCAGCGCGAAAAAACACCATTAGCCCCGATACACGCAAAAAACATTGACAAGCCGAATCAAAAATACACCATATGGGAAATAATTCGGCGGCGGCTCAACCCCGACCGTCGACTTCGACCAGCCGATTTTGCGCCGCCCGCCCGATCCCGCGTTTTCGGGTCGACAAAAGGGGGTAAAAACGTCTCAAAAACGCGAAAAAATTGCCCCTAAAATTGGCAAAAAACGCATAAAAAAGGTCGAAAAAAGGCTCAAAAAAGCCCCGAAAATGCGTCAAAATCTCTGCCAAAAACGGCAAACCCGCGCCCGCGCGGGGTAAAAATCACCCGAACAGAAAACACTTTAACTCAAAAAAATTATGTTAGATAAAATCCTGAATGTAAAAGGCAAGGGCGTGTTCGTCCCCGGCAACGACATAGATACGGACAGAATCATTCCGGCACGTTTCATGGTGTGTATAACTTTTGAAGGATTAGGCAAATACGCATTCTACGACGAACGCAAAAATGCCGACGGCACAGATAAAAAACACCCCCTAACCGACCCGCGCAAACAGAACGCGAAAATCCTGCTTTCGGGCGCGAATTTCGGCTGCGGCTCGTCGCGCGAGCACGCGCCGCAATCGCTCTGGCACTACGGTTTCCGCGCCATAATCGCCGAAAGTTTTGCCGAAATTTTCTTCGGCAATTCTACGACGCTCGGCATTCCCTGCGTGTGCGCTTCGGGCGAAGATATCGCAAAAATCGCGGCGGCAATCGAAAAAAATCCCGAGGAGCAAATTGACGTAGATGTTGAAAATCAACAAATTACCTGCGGCGACATAAAAGTCGGGTGCTCTATGCCCGAAAACGCCCGCAACGCCCTGATTTCGGGCACTTGGGACCCAATCGCCGAGCTTATCGAAGCCGAAGACAAGACTGCCGAAGTGGCGTCAAAGCTTCCGTATTTCGGCAAATAATTCTTTGCGGGCGCGGCGCGTTTTGCGCCGCAAATCCGCTTCAATCAGCCTGCAATCCGCCAAATAAACGGCTTTGACGCCTGCGCAAAAAAAATGGACTTCATAATAAACGGTTCTGGAATTTTCATCTATCCGCTCGGGCTTTGCTCGATTGCGGCGTTGATGATTATAATTGAAAGATTGATTTCGCTGCGGGGCGAAAAGGTCATTCCGCGCAGAATAGAAAAGGCTCTATACGGGGGTGAGTTGCCCGAAGTAAAAGGCAATTCGTCGGCGGGTCGGATTGTGGCGTTCTACAAATTTTCAAATTGCGACGCGGAGGCATTAAAAGCGTTTGCATTGCTGGAAATCAACAAATTGGACAGAGGAATGTTCGTGCTCGACATCGTGATTTCGGCTGCTCCGCTGCTCGGACTGCTCGGCACTGTCGCGGGGCTTGTGAGTGTTTTTGCCTCAAACGACGGGACGCCGAACCCAGAATCGATTTCAAAAGGTGTTGCCCTTGCACTTTCAACGACGATGCTCGGTCTTTCGATTGCGATTCCCGCAATCATAGGCAGTTCTTTTCTCAACCGTAAAATCGACAAGCTCTCCGCGCGTCTGAACGTGTGTGCGGAACGCCTGTTAAACATAAAAGACAACGCGAAATGCAGATAAAAATGCGCAGAAAACAGGCGCAGGTAAACATTGTCCCGCTCGTGGACGTGTTTACGGCACTCATTTTCTTTTTTCTGCTGACGATGGACTTTAACGATGTTTATTCGGTAGACATCACCCCGCCCACGATGAAGTCTTCGACCGTTGAAAACGCCTCCGTCCCGAATGTGCTTGTTATCGCAAAAGACGGCGGCTATGCGCTCAACGGCGCGAAGACTACGCTTGCTGCGCTGCGCGGACAATTCGACAAAATCGCGAAATCCGACAACGCGGCGGTCATTGTTTATGCCGACGCACAAACGCAGCTTAAACTTCTGACTGACGCGGTAGACCTGGCGCGGCTTGCGAAAATCAAAAAGCTGAGTTTGCGCGCGTCGAAATAATTGGCGTGCGCGGATTGCCCGAAGTAGCGGCGCAAAAAACGCGGAGCAATCGGTTGGGTGGGTTCGCGTGAAGCAAGGCTTCCCGAAGGTTCGATTGCGTGACGGCAGGGTTTTGCGTTGTGCGATTGTGCGGCAGAAGGCTCGGTCTGTTGAGGATGGAAATATTCGAAAGTCGCGGGCGTAAAGTTCGGGTAGATTTCTTTAACTAAAAACAAAATTGCGAAGTTACAGGGGGGGGTGAGTGTTTTCCCTCGTGTATAAAGTGTCTAAAAAGTTCTTTCAAAAAAAGTAAAATCAAAAGTTTATGGACAATTTAAATATAATAGATGTGTGCGGAATTTTCGCACCCACTACTAACAACAATGGCGTTTTGCTCAATCCGAAAAGTGCGGGCAAAACAAAGCCCACAGACCCGTATGTGCCCAAGGAGCTTGTGCAGCGTTTCAACATCAAAAAGGGTCAATTTATTTTCGGCAAAGCGCATCAGGCGAGCGGGCACCAAAATCCGAAAGTGAGGTTTATTGAAACCATTGACGGTGTGCCGTGCATTGAGCGTCGCAAAATGGCGACATTCCAAAACCTCACAACGATAGCCCCGCGCAAAAAATTGAAGCTCGAAACAAAAGACGGACGGCTGACAAACCGTATAATCGACATTTTCTGTCCGATTGGAAAAGGCACGCGCGGACTTATTGTCGCTCCGCCGCGCACGGGCAAAACTACGCTTTTAAAGGACATCGCCCTCGGAGTGATAGAAAACCACCCCGAATGCCATCTGATGATTTTGCTTGTCGACGAACGTCCCGAAGAGGTGACGGACTTCCGTCTCGACGTTCCGCAAGCCGAGCTTTATGCGTCGTCGAATGACGAAGATATTTCAACCCACATCAAGATTGCCGACCTCGCCGTGGAGCGGGCAAAAAACCTTGTGGAAGCGGGGAAAGATGTGGTGTTGCTGATGGACTCGCTCACGAGACTTGCACGCGCACACAACTCGGCGAAGGCAAACAGTGGCAGAACGATGTCGGGCGGGCTTGACATTCGCGCCCTCGAACGACCGCGTCAGATGTTTTCCGCCGCGCGGGCAACCGAAGAAGCGGGATCGCTTACGATAATAGCCTCCGCGCTAATCGAGACGGGTTCGCGTATGGACGAGCTTATTTTTCAGGAATTCAAAGGCACGGGCAATATGGAAATGGTGCTCGACCGCAAGATTGCCGAAATGCGCATTTGGCCCGCGATAAACATTTCCGCCTCGGGCACGCGGCGCGAAGAGTTGCTGCTTAGTGAAAATGAGCTTGAAGCCGCAGCGTTCTTGCGTCGGGCTATGGCGGGTGCGAAGCCCGAAGTTATCGCCGAAACGCTCATCAGCCGAATGAAGCAGAGCCGAAATAACTCCGACTTCATCTCTTTGATACTCTAAAACGACTGAGGCCACCTCGATTGCGAATGTTTTTAATGTAGTGAAAGGGCGGATTGCCTACGGTAATTCCGCCTTTGGTTTTTAGATTCGCAATCGAGGCTCTCGGCTAAAAGACGGTTTTTCTTCGGACTCACGTACGTTTAGTACGCTACGCCTCGAAAAACGCGTCTTTTAGGACGAGCCTCAGCCGTTTTAGTCCAAGAACCTGAGCTGGTTCTAAGCCGATTCATAATGTAAACGAAACAAAGTTTCGTTTTTATAAAAAGGTGTTAGAAAAAGGATTTTACGAATGTAAAAAACTTTTTAGATTATAAAAGTTATGTGGGCGTTTGACAAAGCGGTATTGCGTAGCAATCCGCGTCGGTGCACGTCATATAAAAAAACTAGAACCAGCGTGTGAGCCTACTAAAAATGACTCGCGTTTGAACGTTGCGAAGCAACGACCCCGAAGGGGCGCGACGGGTTGCGTATGCAACCGCGCGTCAATGATGCCCGAGAGCGTTTGCTTCGACGAGTTTTTTATAATCAAAAAAAAGCGGAACTTTCGTTCCGCTTTTTCCGTAAATATAAAGCAGAGGCGCATTGCGAATGCAATCGCCGACGGTGCACGTCTTATAAAAAACTCGTCGGCGAAGCAAACGCGCCCTCGCCCGTTTTAGTAAGAGAAACGTGTTGACATATTTTTCATATCGTGGGAGAATTGCAGTGCATTTTACTAAACAAGAGAAAGGTTCTAACTATGCTCAAAAAAATCGACCACATCGGAATTGCCGTAAAGTCTCTCGACGACTCGATAAAATACTACGAGTCCGCACTCGGTCTTAAATGCGAAGGTATTGAGGAAGTTGCGGAGCAAAAGGTAAAAACGGCGTTTTTCGACCTCGGCGGCGTCCACATCGAGCTGCTTGAACCTACGTCGGAAGACAGTCCCATTGCAAAGTTCCTGGAAAAGAATCCGCACGGCGGAATCCACCACATTGCGCTAAACAGCAACGACATTGTTGCCGACCTCGCGAAAGCGAAAGGCGCGGGCGTTGTGCTGCTCAACGAAACGCCGAAAATCGGCGCGCACGCGAAGAAAATCGCATTCCTCCACCCGAAATCGACGGGAGGGGTGTTGACGGAAATATGTCAGGACGGCGGCTGCGACGGTTGCGGCTGCGGCAAGTAGAAAATCTTCAATAATAACAGGATAAAACGATGGCTATTACTAAAAAACAAATGGACGAACTTTTACAACGCCGTCAAAAAGCCCTTGACGCGGGCGGAAAATCGAAGCTCGAAGCGCGTCGCGCAAAGGGTTTGATGAGCGCGCGCGAAAGGATTATGGCGTTCTTCGACGAAGGTTCCTTTCAGGAATTCGGCATGCATGTTCAGCACGACTGCCACAACTTTGGCATGGAGAAAAAAGAGCTGCCGACCGACGGCGTCGTATGCGGAACGGGGCTTGTAAACGGGCGTCCAGTGGCGGCATTTAGTCAGGACTTCACGGTTTCGGGCGGCTCGCTGGGGGCAAACCACGCAAAAAAAATTGTCGACATTATGCAATTTGCCGCAAGAAACGGCATGCCCGTTGTGGGAGTCAACGACAGCGGCGGCGCGCGCATTCAGGAAGGCGTTGCCTCGCTTTCGGGCTATGCGCAGATTTTCCGCCAGAATGTTTCGTGTTCGGGCGTGATTCCGCAGATTTCGATTATTGCGGGCCCGTGCGCGGGCGGCGCGGCTTACAGCCCCGCGCTTATGGACTTCATCATTATGACGCAATCGAACTCCGACCTGTTCATTTGCGGCCCGCAGGTTATAAAAGCGGCAATGGGCGAAGAGGCAACGCTTGATATGTTCGCAACGGCAAATGCGCATGCAACGGTTTCGGGGAACATTCATCTTGTTGCAAAAGACGACTCTCACGCGTTAGAACTCGCGGCGAAGCTGCTTTCGTTCCTGCCCTCGAACAATATGCAGGAACCTCCGCACGACCTCTCGCAACCGCTCGTCCAGCAATACGACGAAGTGTTGAACGAAATAATCCCCGAGGGCGCGAACACGTCGTATAATGTAAAAGACGTGATTTCACGGCTTGTCGACAACGCCGACTTCTTCGAAATTCAGGAGCACTTTGCCAAGAATGTGGTTGTCGGGTTTGCCCGTATTCAGGGTGTGGTTGTTGGTATTATCGCGAACCAGCCGAACTTTAAGGCGGGGTGTTTGGACATCGACGCCTCGGACAAGGCGGCGCGGTTTATTCTAATCTGCAATTCATACAATATTCCGCTTGTGAATTTGGTTGACGTTCCGGGGTTTATGCCGGGGTTGGCGCAGGAGCGCGGCGGCATAATCCGCCACGGCGCAAAGCTGCTTTATGCGTATGCGGCGTCGACGGTGCCTATGGTGACTCTCGTTATGCGAAAGGCCTACGGCGGCGCGTATATCGCGATGTGCTGCAAGGATATGGGCGCGGACGTGATTTTCGCGTGGCCGACGGCGGAAATCGCGGTTATGGGCGCGAAGGGCGCGGTAAATGTCCTCTACGGAAAAGAGCTTAAAGCTATTGAAGACCCGAAGTTGCGCGCCGAAAAAGCCGCCGCGTATATGGCCGAATACAGCGCGAAATTCGAAAGTCCGTATCAGGCGGCAAGCCTCGGAAAGGTGACGGACGTTATCGAACCCGCGCAGACGCGCGGCGCGATTGCCATGGCGTTGCGCTCGACACTCTCGAAGCGCGCGACGACTCTGCCGAAGAAAAACGGCAATATGCCACTCTAATAAGAAAGGCGAATCTATGAATATTATGCTTTCGTTGATTCCGCTCAACCCGAATGCGTCGCAGATAATTTCGTTCTCTATTGCGGGCTTTTGCGTGGTTATGGTCGTGCTGTTGGCGATGTCCTCGATAACGGCGGTTATGGGCAAGTTCTTTGTGTTTGCCGAAAAACTCGCGGCGCAGAAGGACGCGCGGAAAGCCGCGGCAAGCGGCGCGGCGGCGGGCGCGAAAAGTCCGTTCCCCGCGGACATTCCGCCCGAGCATGCGTTCGTGATTTCGGCGGCGGTGGCCAGTGTTATGCCCGAGCTGCAAAAGGACGCGTCGGGCGAGCTGCTCGCGGTGCTTTCGGCGGCGGCAACGGTCGCCCTCGACGGAGACGAATGCAGGGTGGTTTCCTACAAGCCGATTGACGCGAACTATGCGCGTTTCGGACGCGAGCAGATTTTCAACTCGCGCAACTACACGCCCGCAAAAAAGTAGGCGGTTTTCGAATTTTTCAAGCTAAAACATTTTCAAACAAAAAAATAATAACCTCAAACAAAATAAGAAAAGGACAATTTATGAAAAAATTACGCATTACAGTTGACGGCAAAACGTATGAAGTGGAAGTCGAAGTTCTCGGCTCGAAAATCGCGTCGGTAGTTCCGGTTGCGGCTCAGCCCGCGGTTGCCGCTGCGCCCGTTGTGGCTGCCCCCGTTGTGGCTGCCGCCCCTGCCCCCGCGGCTGTCGCGCCCGTTGCGGCGGGAGCAAACGACGTGTTGTGCCCGTTGGCGGCAACCGTCAAAAATGTCGCCGTCAAGGAAGGTCAGGCGGTCAAGGCGGGCGAGCTGATTGTTATGCTCGAAGCAATGAAAATGGACACGCCCGTAAATGCCAACAAAGACGGAACGGTGACGAAGGTTCACGTTGCGGCGGGTCAGAGTGTTCAGGAAGGTCAGCCGCTCGTTTCGCTTGCGTAAGTAAAAATTTCCGCAAAACTAACTAAAAACATTCAAGCTATGTTAAACAGTTTGATGGAATTGGCTCTCAAATCGGGCTTTTGCTATATCGACTGGCGCATGCTGGTGATGTGGATGGTCGTGCTGGTGCTGATGTATCTGGCGGTTTTCCGCCAATACGAACCGTTGCTGCTCGTGCCGATTGCATTCGGCGCGCTGCTGGCAAACCTCCCCACGGAGGGCGTGCTCAACAAACCCGCGGGCTATCTGCTTTCGCCCACAGAGGGGATTGTTAAAACCGTCTTCGTGCGCGAAGGCGATGTCGCGTTTGTGCCGCGTATGATAAAGCATACGCCGACAAAAGTCTCGGACATCGTAAAGTCGGTCGAGACTGCGCAAAGCGACATTTCGGCGTTCTTTGCGGAGGTCGAAGACATAACTTCGGCGGAAGGCAGAAAGGACGCGTTCAAGAAAGCGAAGGGCATTCCAGACCTGATTGCGATTGTCTCCCCCACGCAATTCGCACCGAAAAAGGCGATTGAAGAGGCTCTCAAAGGAAAAAAATTCAATGTCAAGTTTAAGGGCAAAAACCTCGTCCTTAACGGAGACGACACGTTTGTCTGGGCGCAAGCCTCGGGCGATGTGACGGAAATAAATGCGACGGAGGGCGAGAAAATCCAAAACGGCTCGAAAATCGCGAACATTTACAGCGAGCGAACGGGCGGGTTGTATTACTACATCCAGATGGGCGTGCTGCTCGAGCTTTTCCCGCCGCTCATTTTTCTGGGTGTCGGTGCGTTGACGGACTTCGGCCCGCTTATAGCAAACCCAAAGACCCTGCTTTTGGGCGGCGCGGCGCAATTCGGCGTTTTCGCGACGTTTATGGGCGCGCTCGCGCTCGGGTTTACGTCGCCCGAAGCCGCGTCCATCGGCATTATCGGCGGCGCGGACGGACCAACCTCTATTTTCATATCGAACAAGCTCGCCCCGCATCTGCTCGCGCCGATTGCGGTTGCCGCATACAGTTATATGGCATTGGTGCCGATTATCCAGCCGCCGCTTATGCGTTTGTTCACAACCAAAAATGAACGCAAGATAAAAATGAAGAGTTTGCGCAAGGTCTCGCGTTTGGAAAAGCTGATTTTCGCGCTTATGGTCACAATTTTGTGCATTCTGCTTGTCCCCGACGTTTCGGCTCTTATTTGCATGTTGATGTTGGGCAACTTCATCAAGGAATGCGGCGTCTGCGAGCGTCTAAGCAAAGCGGCGCAAAACGAAGTCATAAACATAATAACGGTTTTTTTGGGAACGTCGGTTGGCATAACGATGACGGGCGACAGGTTCATTCGCGCCGAAACGCTCTACATTCTCGGGCTGGGCGTTGTGGCGTTCGGGTTCTCGACTACCTTGGGCGTGCTTATGGCGAAGTTTATGAATTTGTTCTTGAAGGAAAAAATCAACCCGCTCATAGGTTCGGCGGGTGTTTCGGCAGTGCCTATGGCAGCGCGTGTATCGCAGGTTGAAGGCGCAAAAGCCGATCCTTCAAACTTCCTGCTTATGCACGCGATGGGTCCGAATGTTGCGGGCGTTATCGGAACTGCGCTTGTTGCGGGCTTCTTTATTGCCACGCTCGGGCACTAAGCTACATATCTTAAACGAACGGCACGCGCCCTACTATACGCGTGCCTTCATTTTAAAAATACAAAACACACAATATTAAAACAATGAGTTATCAATATCTCACTCCCGAAGAGGCAGCAAGCCTCATTCAAAACGGTCAACAAATCGCATTCAGCGGATTTACCCCCGCGGGCGCGACGAAAGTAATCCCCTCGGCAATTGCCTCCAAGGCGGAAAAGGAACACGAAGCAGGAAGGGAATTCAAAATTGCCGTCGTCACGGGCGCATCGTCGGGCGACCTCTGCGAAGGCGTTCTGGCAAGAGCCCACGCAATCTACTACCGCACCCCGTATCAGACGAATCCAGACATCCGCAAGGGCGCAAACTCAAACGAAATCCGCTACACCGACCTCCATCTGTCGATGACGCCGCAATACATGAACTACGGCTTTATGGGCAAATTCGACTGGGCGATTGTCGAGGCCGCGGACGTCAGCGAAAACGGAGAAATCCTTTTGACGACATCCGTCGGCATCTCGCCCACGGGCTTGAAGCTTGCCGACAAAATCCTAATCGAGCTCAACGCCCACCAATCGAAAGAGCTTTACGGAATCCACGACATATACGAAACCGCAAATCCGCCGCACCGCCGCGAAATCCCGATTTACTCGGCAGGCGACAGAATCGGCGCGCCCGTTGTTAAAGTCGATCCGAAGAAAATTGTAGGCATTGTCAAAACCGACATGCCCGACCAAGTCTCGCCCTTCAAACCCAGCGATCCGATTACACACAAAATCGGTCAGAATGTTGCAGACTTCCTCGCCGCCGAAATGAAGTCGGGGCGCATTCCGTCGAGTTTCCTGCCCATTCAAAGCGGCGTGGGCAACATTGCAAATGCGGTATTGAGTGCGCTCGGCGAAAATCCCGACATCCCGCAATTCTGCATGTACTCCGAAGTTCTGCAAGACTCGGTTATCGACCTCATCGAAACCGGAAACATCAAATGCGCCTCGGCGACATCGCTTACCTGCACTGCCGCTAAAATCGACGAAGTGTATCAGAATATGAAGTTCTTTAAGGACAAACTCGTGTTGCGTCCGCAGGAAATTTCGAACAGCCCCGAAGTCGCGCGCCGCATCGGCATTATCTCGATGAACACGGCCATCGAAGTAGACCTATCGGGCAATGTCAATAGCTCGCACATCATGGGCAAGAACATTATGAACGGTATTGGCGGCAGTGGCGACTTCACGAGGTCGGCGTATTTGTCGATATTTACTTGTCCGTCGGTCGCAAAAGGCGGGCTTATCAGTGCGATTGTCCCGAATGTTTCGCACTGCGACCACTCCGAACACAGTGTAAACATTATTGTCACCGAAAAGGGTGTTGCCGACCTGCGAGGCAAGAGTCCGATGGAGCGTGCGCGTCTTATCATTGACGTTTGTGCCCACGAAGACTACAAGCCGCTGCTCAACGACTTCCTCAAAAACGTTCCCTGTGGGCACACGCCGCAGACGCTTTCGAAAGCATATGCTATGCACGAGGCGTTTGTTGCGGAGGGGGATATGCGTCTTGCCCACTTCTAAGTTAAAAGCAGCGAGGACACGTTTCTTTGGTGGTGGTGGATTATTTTAAATGTCGGGCACAGGCGCAAATTG
>URDC01000049.1 GCA_900546565.1 uncultured Opitutales bacterium | reverse complement strand
TAGGCAATCGCCGCCTCTTCACTACATTTAAAATATTCGCAATCGAGGCGTCCTCAGTCGTTTTTTTAAGAGTGTTTGAGCTCGGACATTATCATCTGCGTGATTTTCTGAACGAGCTTCTCGGCGTCGCAGTCAAACCCCGCATTTTGCGGCGCAGACTTCGCATTGCAAACACAGGCGGGACGGAATTCGTCCTTGCTGTCGCAAAGATTGCATTCTTTGAGATTGGTCTGGTCGACCATACCCATCGAGCTTCTGATTTTGACAAGCTCCTTCGCGTCGGTTTCCGAGAAGTGGCGCGGCCCGCCAATCTGGAATGCGAGCATAGAGGTGTAGCAGTGCGCTTCGACATTTTCCATCTTCCAGAAGGCGGTTTCTATGTCGTTTGCCCAAGTCATAACACCGTGGTTGACCATAAACACACAGTCGTGCTGGACGCCGCATTCGCCGACGGCATTGGCCATATGCTGAGTGCCGGGGGTGCCGTAGTCCGCCAAACCGACCTGCCCGATGAAAATTTCCGTTTCGGGATTCACACAGCGCGGCGGCGTTTTGCCCGCGAGCGCAAATGCAGTCGCGTGCGGCGGGTGGGCGTGGCAGCAGGCTTTCGCCATAGGCTGACGCTTCATAATTGCCAGATGCGCAAGAACCTCGCTTGTGCGCTTTCTGTTGCCCGCAAGCTGGTTGCCGTCCATGTCGACAAAACACATATCGTCGATTGACATCGAGCCCTTCGAAATCATCGTCGGCGTGCAAAGGACGATGTTGTCGCCCACGCGGACACTGAAATTGCCGCCGTTGCCGTCATTGTAGTTCTTGCCGTAGGAGCGTCTGCCCAAGTCGACAATGAGCTTTTTGAGCTTCGTGATTTCGGGCGAGTGGAAGAATTTTTCGATTTCCGCGGGCGTCTTCGGATCCGCGCCGCGCACCCATTTGTATTCCTTTTCGGGAACTTTATATTCCTTCACGGGCGCGGAACGCTTGACCGCCGCCGCGGGCGATTTCGCAACGCCCAGCGAAACGAGCGCGTCCTTCGCCTGCGGCGTAAGGATTGCGTCGGCGGGGACGCTTTGGCCGTTCGCCGCCAGTTCTTCGATGTCTTTTAGTGTGTATACCCTTTTCATTGTTTTATTTTGTTATAAATTATTCCGAGTAGCTGAATTTTTCGACAATGCCGACATTGTAGGCGTCGACGGGCACGGGCTGCGGGAAAGCCGCCATAGCCTCCGCGCCCTCGACATAGCCGATTACGTCGCCGACGGTAGCCCCGAAGGCGTCGTAAACGACGAGGTTGTATTGTGACTTCGACATCGACGTGTCGCCCGCGTTTTTGTAGTGGACTTTGTCGAACGGCGAAGCCAAAACGAACACGCCGCCGTTTAGCGATTCGTCGCGTTTGGAAAGAACAACCCTGCCGACTACTCTTGCAAGTTTCATAATGTCAGTCGTCCAAAATGCAGATTATGCTGTTGCGAAGCGGACTGTGGTCGTCGCCGACATACTTGCGGGTTTCGCTGCCGTCGGTGGTTATGAGCACCGTCGAGCCCAGTCCGCCGCCGAACGGGCTTACCGCAACGACGGGCGCACCAGCGTCGCCGCCGTTTTCGTCGACGGGCTGGCAGACGAACAAGCCGTTGCCGTCCACACTTTCGTGGGCGAATCCCATAACGACATTCCCGACTATCTTCGCAAGCTGCATATCAGTTAAAATCAGTCCGTGGTATTCTTAGGCACTCCGCATTAGAAGAGGTTGAGGTCGCCAACCATAACGCAGCGGCGACGGCGCGTGAACGTCTTGGGGTTCGAGATACCCTCGCCCGTCGCAGTCGCGATTGAGTATGAAAGATAGCCTTCGCCGCCAAGCCCGAGCCCCGCGGTCGACGGGCCGTTCTTTACAAACACCGTCGTGTTGAGCATACGCGCCGAAGCTGACATGCGCGTAACGTCGTGCGAGTGGATAATCGCGCTGTGGCGGTAGTTGTGTTCGGCCTTCATAGCCGCCGCCAACGCATCGTCGAAATTGCGAACCGCGACAATCGGCAACATCGGCATCATCTGCTCTTCGATTACAAATGGGTGGTTCGCATCGGTCTGGGCGAAAAGCATTTTTGCAGCCGAGCCTACCGAAGTTCCCGCCGCCTCCGCCAAAACCTGCGGGTCTTTGCCAACGAGAGCGCGTTTGAGCACATAGTGACCGTTCTTGTTTTCGAAAACTTCGCGCGTGAGCTTGTCGAGCGCGTTCGAGCAGATTTTGACCGCGCCGTTTGCTTTGAGCGCGTCCATAAACTTGTCGATAACGCTTTCAAAAACGAAAACCTCCTTCTCGCCGACACAGAGCAAATTGTTGTCGAACGCGCCGCCCGCGATGATGTCGGCGGCAGCCTTGTTGAGGTCTACGGTGTCGTCGACTATTACGGGAGGGTTGCCAGGGCCTGCGCAAATCGACTTCTTGCCCGACTTCATTGCCGCATTGACTACCCCCGGGCCGCCCGTAATGCACATAATCGAAACCAAGTCGCTCTTGCAAATGGCGTCGAAAGATTCGAGCGTCGGGTTCGCAATGCAGCAGACCAAATTCCTGATGCCCACTTCCCTTTCGATTGCCTCGTTGAAAGCTGAAATCGCCAAAACCGCGCTTTTCGCGCCGCCAGGGTGCGGATTGACCACAATGGCGTTGCCCGCGGCTACCATATTTATGATGTTGCCCGCGATTGTCGGAATCGAGTGCGTCACGGGGGTGATTGCGCCGATTACGCCGTAGGGACAGTATTCCTCGTGCATAATACCGCAGTCGCCGCTATACGCGTCGGGGCGAATCCATTCCGTGCCGGGAACGAGCTTGACGATTTCAAGCTTCCCGATTTTGTCGGCGAGCCTGCCGATTTTCGTTTCGTTATACTCGAACGCGCCCCATTCCTTGGCGTTTGCCACCGTCATTTTCTTGACGACATCGACGACCTTTTGACGCGCCGCCATACCGCCCTTACACAGTTGTTTGTAGGCTTCGAACGCCGCAGCGGCGGCCTCTTTGACATCGGTGAAAATGCCCTTGTTCGAGCTTGACGCCGTGTAGATGTTTGGCGCGGATACCGCCGCGGGCGCGGACGGACGTTGAGCCGCCGAGGCGTCCCCCGCCTGCGCGCCCATTTGGCGCAGAACTCCGCGCACGATGTTGCGCACCGATTCTTCGTCTAAATTAAAACTCATAAAAATCTCCTTGTTTCGACACTCCCGCGCCGACGCTGTTTATTTTTCCGACTTGTAGACGGGCTTAGAAAAAGCCTCCACGTTGTCGACAATGCCGATGACCGCCGCGTCGATGGGAAGCTCTTTCATTCCCTCCGCCTGACGCGCGCTCGAACCCTGCGCATAAAGCACAATCTGGCCGACCGCCGCCGAACAGCCGTCTACGGCAACTACCGTATTTTTTGTTTCGACAAGCTCGGGCGACTTTTCGTCGCCAATCTGCAACGGGCGCAGAACGGCGAGCTTACTGCCCACAAGGCGCGAATCCTTCTGGGTCGAAACAACCTGCCCGATTACCTTTGCCAAAAACATACGTTATTTCTTGGCGGGTGTCGATTTCGGGGCGAGGGCGTCAACCAAACCCTCGTGCGGACGCGCGATTACGTTTACGCCGCAAACTTCGCCGATTTCGCCCGCCGCAGTAGCTCCCGCTTCGATAGCCGACTTAACCGAGGCGACATCGCCGGAAATAGTCGCGCTCACAAACGCGCCGCCGACGTCCTTGTATTGCGCTATCAGACTTACGTCCGCAGCCTTCAACATAGCGTCGACACCCTTTACCAACGCCACGAGTCCCTTAGTTTCCAATATACCGATTGCTTTTGCCATTTTTTTGCCTTTGTTTTTAATGTTTTTTAATTTTTAAATTTATTTTTCCAGATATTTTGCGGCCTCGCGGACAATGACCAACTCTTCGTTCGCCACCACGACCGCCGCCTTTATTTTCGAATCCGACGCCGAAATGACCGCATCCCTCTTGACTGCCGCCGCGTTCGCCGCGCCGTCGAGAACAAGACCGAAACCTTCCAGCGATTTCAGAATGCGCTCGCGCAGCCACGGATTGTTTTCGGCAATGCCGCCGCTAAAACTTACCGCGTCAAGTCCGCCGAGCTGAACCATAAACTGCCCGATATACGATTTTGTTGCGTAAACTAGAACGTCTATTGCAAGCTTCGCGCGCTCGTCGCCCGAATCCGCCGCCGCCTTGACATCGCGCATATCGTTCGAGACACCGCTTATGCCGAGCAGCCCGCCCTCTTTCGAGAGCTGGCGCATAGCCTCTTCGGGGGTGATTTTGAGCATTGCCATCGCATACGGAACGGCCATTGCGTCTAAATCGCCCACGCGGTTGTTCTGCGGAAGCCCGCTCTGGGGCGTGAAGCCCATACTCGCGCCGATTGCCGCGCCGTCGAGGATTCCGCAAACCGAAGACGATCCGCCCAAGTGGCAATTCACCAGTCTGAACGGCGTTTCGAGCTCCGCCCGCGCCCCGCGCACATAAAGCATGCGCGCGCTTTCGGCGGCGTCCTGACGGCCGCAAAGCTCAGCGGCGCGTTCGGCCGCGAATTTGTGCGACGCCCCGTGGAAGCCGTTGCGCCTAATGCCGAGGTCGTCCCACGACTGCGGAACGGCATAGCGTTTCCAAGGCGCGTCTGCCCACTGGTAGAAGGATGTTTCAAACAACACAACCTTTTTAGCCGATGGCAGAACCCTGCCGAACGCGCGGATTGCCGCGGCGTAGGGCGGATTGTGCGCGGGGGCTACAAAAGCCATTGCGTCGAGCGCGTCGAGCACCTTTTCGTCGGCATCGCGCAGCCCCGAGAGATTTTTTCCCAAGACGGTCTTGAACGCCACAGCGTCGATTTCAAGCGGGTCGAAACCCTTTCCGCGCAGTTCTTCGAGAGACTTGCCGATGGCGGAATCGTAGTCGGAAACCCTGTCCATACCGCCGCGCAACAGCTCACTGTAAGAGCCGTCGGCGGAAGCGTCGAAAAGCGTGTATTTGTAGCTTGTCGAGCCTACGTTTGCTATCAAAATTCTTTTCATCGGCGTCGTTATTTTTGTCGGATTCGCACGCTCGTTAGAATGCGAAGCAGCCGAGTTTTACGAGGTCATCGTGCGGGCGCGCGATTACGTCGACCGAAGCAACTTCGCCGACCTTCGCGGCCGCGTCGCTTGCAGCTTCCACCGCAGCCTTTGCCGAGGCCACATCGCCTTCGAAGAACACCGAAACCAAGCCGCTGCCGACTTTTTTCCAGCCCAGCATTTCGACGTTTGCCGCCTTCATAGCCGCGTCCGCCGCCGCCATTGCCGCGACAAACCCTTTTGTTTCAATCATTGCCAATGCCTGTTTCATATAAATTGTTTCCTTTCGATTTTTTTGTTAGAAGCCCATTTTCGAGAGCAACATCGGGTGCGGACGCGCGATGATGTTCGCCCCGACCAATTCGCCGACTTCCTTCGCCGCGTTCTTGCCCGCTTCGACCGCAGCCTTTACGCTGCCGACATCGCCGCGAACGACCGTCGTAATGTAGCCGCCGCCGATTTGCACCTGCTTTACGACTTCGACGTTTGCCGCCTTGACCATCGCGTCTGTGGCCTGAACGCAGCCCGTAAAGCCGCGGGTTTCTATCATACCTAATGATTGACTCATATTTTTACCTTTCGTGTTATTAGATTTTATTTGTTGATTGTTAAATTATCCTACTTCACGAGCTCGCAAAGCGTATTCGGCCCGATGTTGCACGCGTTGCCCTCGTCGGTGTCCAGATGGACTTCCAAGCGCAGATTTTTGCCTATACGGCAAAGCAGGTTTTCGAAAATTATCGAGTTTTCGCCGTAGACTTTCAGGTTCATATACTCCTTGTCCTTGACGCCGTAAAATTCCGCGTCGGCGGGGCTCATATGAACGTGGCGGGCGGCGCGGATTACCCCGTGGGGCATTTCGAAAAATCCGGCGGGGCCCATCAGCATACACCCCGGCGTTCCCTTGACGTCGCCGCTGTTTCTAAGCGGAACGTCGAAGCCCAACGCCCGCGCGTCGGTCAGCGCAAGCTCGACTTGGTTGTCGTCGCGGCAAGGGCCCAAAATGCGCAGGTTCGAAATTATTCTACTGCGAGGCCCAATCAGCGTAACAGACTCCTTTGCCGCGAAAAAGCCCTCCTGATACAGCCATTTATGAACCGTGAGCTTATAGCCTTTGCCGAAGAGAGCCTCGACCGCCGCCTGTGTCAAATGCACGTGACGCGCCGATATATTCACCACCAACGGATTCGGACCGACCTTTTGCGTCGGCACTGGAAGATTCATTTTTTTATACACGGCTTCCCGAACAAGCTGTTCGATTTTTCCGTATGAGGTGTCTTTCGAGAGATTCATAACCAAAACAGTTGACTTTTCTTTAAATCTGGTATCTAAGCGCGGTTCCGAGGCATTCGGCATTCAAAAAAGTCGCCGAAAACAATCGTCGTTCTCGCCCGCCTACCTTTGCAATTTCTTAAATAAGACCAAAACAATAGCTCTTTTTCAAGCAAAAAATCATAAAAATTTGCCTTTTTCCCAAAAAATCCCAACCCGCTGGGCGGGTTCCCATTGCGGGGGCGTTGCCCCCGAGCGCGGATTACGCGTCCGCGTAATATTTCCGCGCTTCCCCCAAAAGCAAAGCGGATATTGCGCAGCAATCCGCGCCAGTGCCCGTCATATAAAAAACCTTGACCTCTGCCGCCTTCGGCGTCAGCTTGTGATACCTCGGCGGCTTACCCAGCCGCCTTTCACTGTTTGCATACGCATTGCGCGTTGCGCAATAGCTCGCGTATTTTAAGCCGAAAAGCTTTTCTGGGCGGGTCGCCATAGTTTGGTAAGCGGCGCGATTGGCTTCGCCAATTCAACGTGAGTGGCCTCTTAATATAAAGACAAAAAAAAGGGTTTCTTCCGAAAACCTTTCAAATTTAGAAAATACTATCTGCTAACAGAAGGGGGAAGCGCGGAAGAATTTTGCGGATGCAAAATCCGCGCTCGGGGGTTTGGATTGGATTTTGGATAAACTTAACTTAAATAAATAGTCAAAGCGGATTTTGCCGTAGGCAATCCGCGCCACTTCCGAACTAATAAAAAACCCCCGCTATTGGCAGCCCGCCCAGCGGGACGCCCTCGCCCGTTTTAGGTAGAGGAGGTTGAGGGTAATGACAATAATCCAATACCAGCCGTCAAGCGTCCAAGTCGCGCCAAAACTATGCATATGGTGGACGGTAAAAAACAGTCCGCCGATGTATAAAAACAGAACCGAAAACTCGATAAAAAACGCGGCTTCGGTGCGTCCAAGCCCAAGAATCACGTTGCTTGTGGTGATTGCGGGAACCGAGAACGGCACGGTGAAAAGCGCGCAATAAAAGGGGATTCGCGCGCCCGCAAGAATCGCGGGATTGTCGGTGTATAGCGACATCACTTCGAAGGGAATGGCAACCAAAAGCAGCAATGCGGGAACAACGAGAGCGTATTCAAGCTTTATCGCGCGGAGGCACGCTTTGGGGATTTCGGCCACCCTGCCCTCGCCGAACAGATTGCCCGCGACGGTGTTCATAGTCGCGCCGAAGGCATACATAGGCATATACACGAACATCAGAATGCTTTTGAAGATGTTCGATTGCGCAAGCTCGTGCTGTCCGAATTTTTCGATGAACGAAAATAGAAAAAGCCACATCACGACATAGACGAATTGCTGCGCCATGGTCCACGCCGAAAGCCCCAAAATCTGGCGGCATAGCGCGGGATTTACCTTGCCGAATTTGAGCGCGTATTTTTTGATGTCGGATTTCAAAAACGTGTAGGCGGCAAAAAGCGCAAGTCCCGAGAATTCGGAAATGGTCGACGCCAACGCCGAACCTTCAATTTCCATTCTCGGTAAACCGAATTTACCGAAAACAAGCGCATAGTTGAGCGCGGCGTTTACGATGCCTATCAGCCACGAAGAATACGCCAAAACTTTGGTATCGGCTATTCCGACGTAAAACGAGCGGAATGCAATCACGCAAAATATCGCGAAAAATCCCCACTGTCGCCACTTCATAAAACGGCAGACATCATGCAAAATGTCGGGAGAGGACACCATTTTCGAGAAAATTTGCGCGTCGAAAAAGTGAGTCGAAAAAAAGCCGAGCGCGGCAAGGAAAATCAGTCCGTAAAGCGAGGTCGCGAAAATCTCGCCGATTTTGTCGAAATGCCCCGCCCCGTTGCGCTGCGAGATTAGAATCTGCGCCCCGACCGAAAAGCCGAAGCCGATGATGAAAACGCTGACGTAGTAAAGCCCGCCTATCGACGCCGCCGCAAGCTGACGCTCGCTGACGCGCCCCAAAAAGGCGGTGTCCATAAAGGCGATGATATTTTCAATCAGCAAAAACGAAAATATCGGAAGCGTAATTTTCCAAAGTCCCTTGTAGGAGATGTCCATAACCGAAAAGCTTTCAAAGCCCGAAACACGGGCGAAATTGACGTCAGGCAAAAACAGGCGCGGAACTCCGATTCAGGGAACTCCGCGCCTTAAAAAATCGGGCCAGTGAGGATCGAACTCACGACCTTTCGCACCCCATGCGAACGCGCTACCAGACTGCGCTATGGCCCGTAAAAATATTGCCAGAGTTATGATATCTTTTTGAGGCGAACGCAAGCTTTTTTTGCAAAATTCGTCAAAATCCATGCATAAAATGCCCGCGCCGATCGGGTTTTGAGCCGCGCATGCAAAAACAAAAGCGGAGGCGAGCGATGGACTTGAAGAACGCACGAAAATTACGACCTGTCCATTTTATAGTGCTTTATGCCGAGTTTTTCAAGCGACTCCGAAACCGTCGCGGCATTGTCCGAAATCACAAGCAACTTGTCGCCCGACTGGATTTTCGTGTCGCCGCGCGGGATGAAAAACGAGTTGCCGCGCCTGACCATCATAACAAGAGTGTTCGCAGGCATCGGGAATTTCGAAAGAGTGTCGCCGCCGGCAAGCAGGTTGTCGTCGACGGAAATCTCAACCATTGCCGACTTGATTTCGTCCGGCAACTCGACACCGAACGCGGTTTCGGTTTCTGCGTTCTCGTCGGCGACGCCGAAAAACTTCGCCATAATCCCGACGCTCATACCCTGCACCACAAGCGATAGAATCGTGATGAAGAATACGACGTTGAACATAGTCTGCGCCTTGTCGATTCCGGACGTAAACAGGTATGTCGCAAAAATAATGGGCACCGCGCCGCGCAGCCCGACCCAAGAGACGTATTTTATCGCGCTTGCCGAAAATTTGCGAAACGGCAGCATACAAGCCACCACGCTGAGCGGACGCCCGAACAGAATCATAAATACGCCGATTGCCGCACCGAAAAGCGCAACGTTGAGGAGGTCGCTGGGCTTGACGATAAGCCCTAGCATTACGAACATCACAATCTGCCAGAGCCATGTGAAGTCTTCGAAAAAATTCGTAATGTTACGGCGGAAGATAATCTTGCTGTTGCCGATTGTAAGTCCCGCTAAGTAAACCGACAAGTATCCGTTGCCTTTGAAGAGGTCGGAAAACGAGTAGATGAAAAACACGCACGCTACGACAAACACCGAGTATATCGACTGGTTTTCAAGCTTCAATTTGTTGACCAAAACCACAACTAACTTTCCGACGCCCACGCCCACACACATACCAACAATAATCTGGACGAAAAACGAACCTATCACCCCGCCCGAAAAACTACCCGTTTTCATATACGCAATGACAGCCATCGCGAGCATAAACGCCATAGGGTCGTTACTACCGCTTTCGAGTTCCAGAAGAGGGCGCAGCTTTTCCTTCAACGAGAGCCCTTTCGAGCGCAAGAGGGCAAACACAGATGCGGAGTCTGTCGACGCCATAACCGAGGCGAGCAAAAGACTCTCGGCAAGCGAGAAGTCGAAGCCCAGCAGCATCGCGATTCCGTAGATGAACCCCCCTGTAAAAACGGCAGTGAGCAAAACGCCGAACGTCGCCAATACGACGCCGACACCCGCCACGGGCTTGATGTCGGAAAGCTTAGTGTCGAGACCGCCAGTGAAAAGGATTATGCTCAACGCCATAATGCCGACAAATTGGGCGGCGGAGTGGTTGTCGAATTCAATGCCAAGCCCGTCGCAGCCCATAAACATACCGGCCGCAATAAAGAGCAACAACGACGGAATCCCGAACTTGTAGCCCGCCCTGCCGATGAAAATACTGAAAATCAACATCATCGAACCGACAAGTAGAATATTCTCGTTGTTTATAATTTGGGTCATCTATAAAAATGGGTAATAAAACCGTCGAAAAAGTCTAATAAAAACTTTATTTGCGACAAAAAACTGAGAAACAAATCGGATAAAAATGCCAAAAGACAACATAAAACGAAAAGATGAGAAAGAGAAAAAAAATATTTGCTTGCAAGAAGAGAGAAAACCAGTTGAATCCATCAAAATAATCAAACGCGAGGAGAGATGGCAGAGCGGTCGATTGCGGCGGTCTTGAAAACCGTTGACCCGCAAGGGTCCGGGGGTTCGAATCCCTCTCTCTCCGCCAGTTTTAAATTTCACACGAACCCGTGTGAAATTTTTTTTGCCCATTCGCCGTCAACCCGCTCCACAAACGGCTTTGCGGCGCACAATCCATTTAACACGGTTCGTGT
>URDC01000048.1 GCA_900546565.1 uncultured Opitutales bacterium | reverse complement strand
TACGAGATTCGCCTTAGTCTCGTGGGCTCGGAGATGTGTATAAGAGACAGGACGAGAGCCGCGCCGAAGAAGAAGTAGCCCAAGGCTTCGTGGAAAAAGTAATAGTGTTTATCGCCGACTGCGAGCGATGTGGCGATAATTGAGACTATGCGCAATGTGTTTGCTAAAAATCCGATTGCGAAAGCGGCTGCCATACGGGCGAAACGCCGCCAAACCGGAACGCCGCGGACGAAGATTGCAAGGACTACCGAAAGAACAAGGCACGAAGAAATTATGCCGAAGCCGTTGCATTCGGTCGCGACAAGGTAGGACTTGCCGCCCGCGCGGAGGACTATTTGCGGGAGTTCGCCCTTATAAAACATCAGGGCTACGCTATCGCAGAATGTCGAAAGAACATAGCCCGCCGACCTGCCCGCCCATATGCGCAAGGGTAAATCGGCGAACTGCCAAAATATGGAGAAGACCGAAAAGGCGGCTATTCCGCCCGAAAATGCATAGACGTAGCGTTTGGTGTCGAAAAACACAAAGCCGACGGCGGCAACGAAGGCCGAGAATGCGCACAAAACGGACAGCGCGTAGGCCAGACATATGGCGTCGGCGTTGAAAACCTGCGCGAAGATGTCGAAATTAGGGCGCAGGAGGGCGTTGGCAAAAACCGTCAGAATGTAGCTTGCAAGGAAAAACAGGAAGCTGCGGCGCGTAAGGCGCGGACGGTGCGGGCGTATGGAATTGCGAACGGCAAGAGCAATCAGTATAGAAAACAGGATTACAACGGCGTCGCGCAACTGTGCGCTTTCGGCGAGTGTCGCGCCCAAAAAGTAGACTATGGGCGCAAATGCCGCGCAGGCGCAGGCAAGTCCTATCCATTCGAGTATGTTGTCGATTTTTTCTTTTCGCATAAAACGTGGGCGATTGTGGAAGTGGGAGTCGGGTTTTGAGAAGAGATGTGGAAGTTTCGGGCGGGGAGAATTGAAATTAGAGTGACTGCGGGTTATGTGTATCGGGGAGGAAGTCAAAAGCATAAACGCGAAAAATGCAAAGAGAAAAAATTTTTTGCAGCGGCGCGGCAGACGCGTCGACAGGGCGCAAAAAGGAGCTTGGCGAGTGTGTCGACATGGCAAAAAACGGGAAGAGAGAGTCGGGAAGCGCAAAATTTATTGTTGACGAATTTCGGATTTTGGGTATTTGTGGCGTTTTTATAAATCAAGCAGAGATGTTGATACAGGTATTGAAGTCCAAAATTTTAAGAGCCGAAGCAACCGATGTGAGGGTAGACTACGAAGGCTCGCTCGCCATCGACGAAGAGTTGATGGACAAGGTCGGTATGCTCCCCTACGAGAAGATTCTTGTGGGAAACATCGCAAACGGCAAACGCTTCGAAACGTATGCGATTCCCGCGCCGCGCGGCAGCAGGACGTTCTCGATTCGCGGGGCGGCGGCGCACTTGGGCGCGGCGGGAGACTTGCTGGTTATTATGTCGTTCGCGCAGGTCGAGCTTGAAAAGGCAAAGGACGTTTTGCCCCGAACTATTACGCTCGCCGAGCGCAACACGAAAATCGTAAAATCGATGAACATGATTTCATAGGAAAAAAACGTCGCCGCCCGCACAAGCGGCGATTCGTGTTTTCCGAAGAATGCGCGTTCGCAAATTTCACACCACAACAAACCTAACAAAGTAAATAAATACTATGGCATACAAATTATTCATACCGGGTCCGATAGCTGTTTCGGAAAAAACATACAAGGCGATGTCCAAACCCATTATGGGTCACAGAATGAAGGAATTTTCCGACTTGGTGGCGTCGGTCGAGCCCCGTCTGCAACAATTGTTCTTCACGAAAGACCCCGTGTTTTTGAGCACGAGCTCGTCGTGGGGCATCATGGAGGGCGCGCTGCGCAATGTCACGAACAAGGCTGTGCTAAACTGCGGCAACGGCTCGTTCTCGGACAAGTGGTTCGACGTGGCAAAACGCTGCGGCAAGAATGCGGACTTCCTCCAATTCGAATGGGGCAAACCCGTCGACCCCGAAGCCGTCGACAAGGCTTTGTCCACGGGCAAATACGACTCTATCACGATTATCCACAACGAAACTTCGACGGGCACAATGAGCGACATCAAGGCGTTGATGGAAGTTGTCAAAAAGTATCCCGAGGTGATTTCGATTATCGACACGGTAAGCTCGTTCTCGGCGTTGCCCATAAAAAAGGACGAACTCGGCATTGACGTGATGATTACGGGCTCCCAGAAGGCTCTCGCCTGCCCTCCCGGACTCTCGCTTTTGTCGGTTTCAGACCGCGCAATGGAAAGAGCATCGAAGACGGAAGGCCGCGGCTACTACTTCGACTTTCTCGAATTCAAAAAGTTCTTCGAAAAGAACCAGACGCCCTCGACGCCCGTTATCAGCCTGATTTTCGCGCTCGAAAGCAAGCTCGACGACATCTTCGAAGAGGGGCTGGAACACCGCTATGCTCGCCATTTGGAAAACAACAAAATCGTCCGCGAATGGGGTTATGGGCACGGATTCAAGCTCTTCCCCGAAGAAAAATACGGTTCGGTGTCGCTGAACTGTTTTGCGAACACGCTTGACGTTGACATTGCAGGCGTAATTTCGGAGCTCAAAAAACGCTACAACATGGCCTTCGACGGCGGTTACGGCAAGCTCAAAGGCAAGACGTTCCGCATTTCGAATATGGGCGACGAAACACCCGAAACTATGCGCGAGCTTCTGGCGAATATCGACTCGATTTTGCCCGAATTCAAGAAATAGCAATTTTATTTCAATCCGCCACGCGCGCCGAGTTTTTAGTGGCGCGCGCGGCGTTTTTCTATGCGCAAAAAACGCGCGTTGGCAGGCGGGCAAAAAAACGCGCGTTGAGCGCGGCAAAACGGCGACGCCAATCGGAGGATTTTCAGAACATTTTTCAAAACGCAACGGGATTCACGAAACAAGACGCAAACAGTAGCAGAGCAGCATCGAATGAAAACTCTTATCATAGCCGAAAAACCGTCGGTTGCCGCAGACCTCGCAAGGGTGCTTGGCAAGGCGAAAAAACACGACGACTATTACGAAAACGACGAATACGTGATTTCGTCGGCAGTGGGACACCTCGTGGAATTGTTCAAACCCGACGACATCGACAAGAAATTCGCGCGGTGGACGCTTGCAGCCTTGCCGATTATCCCGAAGAAATTCGAACTTAAACCGATTGAAAAGACTAAATCTAAGTTGGCGTCGCTGAAAAAGCTTATGGCGCGCAAGGACGTGGACTGTCTGATAAATGCGTGCGATGCCGGTCGCGAAGGCGAGCTGATTTTTACCTACATTTACGAGATTACAAAGTGCAAGCTGCCGTTTAAAAGACTGTGGGTTTCGTCGATGACGCCCGCCTCTATTTTGGAGGCGTTCGGAAATCTCAAAACGCGCGAGCAGATGAGTTCGCTGCAAGACGCCGCCCGTTGCCGCAGCGAATCGGACTGGCTTGTTGGTATGAACGGAACGCGCGCGCTTACGATAAAAATGGGGGCCCGGGGTAAGGATACGACGAGTGTCGGGCGCGTCCAAACGCCGACGCTGGCGATGATTGTCGACCGCGAGCGCGAAATACAGAAGTTTAAACCCGAAACATACTGGAAGTTGACGGCTAAGTTCGGTATTGAAAACGGAGAATATGAGGGTGTTTATCAGAAGCCGAATTTCAAGTCGTCGGAAAAATCGCCGAACGACAAGGCCGACAGAGTTTGGTCGCACCACGACGCGGCAAGTATTTTGGAAGAGGTTCGCGGGGCAAAGGAAGCCGTTGCAAAAGACAAAAAAACACTTTCAAAACAGATTGCCCCGAGGCTTTTCGACCTGACTTCGTTGCAGCGCGAGGCAAACAACAAGCACTCCTTACCCGCAAACAGGACGCTTTCGATTGCGCAGGCGTTATACGAAAAGCACAAGCTGATAACGTATCCGCGAACGGACTCGCGCGCGCTGCCAGACGACTACCGCGGCGTTGTATCGCGCACGCTCTCGGAGCTAGAAGGCGACTATGAGAGGTTCGCGCGCAAGGCCATCGACGAAGGCTATGTGAAGAAGGCGGGCAAGCGCATTTTCGACTCGAAGCAGGTTAGCGACCACTTCGCGCTGATTCCAACGGGTGTGAAGCCCAACAAGCTTAGCGACGACGAACGCAAAATCTACGATATGATTACGCGACGTTTTATTGCGGCGTTCTATCCCGAAGCGTTGTTCGACACGACCGTGCGCACGACGTCGGTGAAAGGACACAATTTCAAAAGCGAAGGAAAGGTGTTGCGCTCGGCGGGGTGGCTTGATGTCTACAACAAGGAATCGGACGAGAAAAACTCGCTGCCCGCGCTTGCAGGAGAAGCGGAAAACGCAAGGATTCTTGCCTCTAATATGGTTCAGGAGCAGACAAAGCCGCCCGCCCGATACAACGAAGCAACTCTGCTTTCGGCTATGGAAGGCGCGGGAAAGCTGCTCGACGACGAAGAGCTTGCGGGCGCGATGAAGGAAAAGGGCTTGGGAACTCCCGCGACGAGGGCGACTATCATCGAAAATTTGATAATGCACAAGTTCGTGGAACGCCAAAAGCGCGACCTGATTCCGACGCCGAAAGCTGAGAGGCTGATTACGTTTTTGAATGTCCTTGCCATCGATGCGCTCACAAGCCCCTCGATGACGGGCGAATGGGAATACAAGCTGCGTCTTATCGAGAAAAACGAACTTTCGCGCGAGGACTTTATGCGCGGAATCGAAACGATGACGGGCGAAATTGTCGACAAGGCGAAAAATTTCAAGGAGGAAAATCTCGAAACGCACGAATCTAACCTCAAAAGCCCGATTGACGGAACGCCGCTTTTGGAGACGTTCCGCTCGTATAAATCGAAAGACGGGCAATTCACGATTTACAAGACTATCGGCAACCGCAAAATGGAGGAGGACGAAATTCGCGAGCTGCTCGAAAAGCGAACGCTCGGCCCGATTGACGGCTTCCGCAGCAAGCTCAACCGCCCCTACTCGGCGCGGCTTTATCTCGACGAAAACAACGCGGTGAAATTCGATTTCGGACGCCCCGCGCAGGACGGCGCGGCGCAGGCGGACTTGTCGCAGGCCCCCGTTGTTGCGGACTGTCCGCTTTGCGCGATGAAACTTTGCAAGTGCGTGGGCGCGAAACTTGTCGACACGGGCAATGCATATGTCTGCCGCTGCGACGGCGCGAAGGAAAAACCGTGCAGTTTCCGCCTGAGCAAGACGATGCTTTCGCACAAGATAACGCTCGAAGAAATCAACTCTTTGGCGACGACGGGCAAAACGCCGATGATTGAGGACTTTGTTTCGAGCAAGACGAAGAAAAAATTTTCGGCGGCTCTGGTTTTGGACGCCAAGCGCGGGATAACTTTCGAATTTGCAAAGCGCGCGCCGAGGGCAAAAGCCGCCGACAAAAAGTCGGGCGACTCCGCCGAGAAGCCTGCGAAGCAATAGGCTGATTTATACGGAATTAAAAAAAACGCGCCCGCGGAAAATTTTTCTGAGGCGCGTTTTTTTGTGTGGTGTGTGCGCGGAATTTTGGCTGTGTGTGCGCGCTATGTGTATTGGTGTAATGTGCGTGCAGATGTCGATAAATTTTTATTCGGCTTTGAATACAATCGCGGGAGCCGAAATATCGCCTTTGGGCTGTATCGAACAAAGTTTTTCGGCAATTCTCCCCGAAAGTATAATCCAGCCGTCGCGATATTCGCACTCGGACGTGATGTCCACTGGATTATCGGAAAGTAAATCTTGTGCAAGCACGAGTCTCGGCTTTGCAGCAACTTTGAATGAAATACTATCAAAATATCCGAAAACTCCGACTTTTTTACCCGAAATGTTTTCTTCGACACAAAGGGAAACTTTTGGAGTATATACGCCTCGAATGTCGCCTACACGCGGAAGAAAAGCAACGGCAACAGCCCCGTTGGGGCTTTTACTTGCCGCAATAAAGGGAATGTCCGCATCGGATTTCACGGAAGAAACAACATACGGCAATTTCATATTTCTGGCGACAATCGCTGGTGCGGACTGATGGAGTTTTTGTCCCCAAGCTTCCTTCCACCATGTTTGACCGTCTTTGAATGTCCAACTGTCTTCAAGGCGTTTTTGGGAGACAAGTGTTTTCGAATTCGCAGTGGAAAATGCGGGAGCTATTCGCTGCCATCTGACGGCGCGGATAACTTCGGCGCATTTTTTGTTTAAAAGCAATGTATGGGGCGTTCCGGAACTCCAACGGTTAGAACGCATAATTGCGTATGCGCACCCCAAACCGGCACCTAGATAAACATCGTCTTCAATATTCAAAATACCGTTCGATTTTATCTTTTCGGATTCAGTCAAATACCAATAAGTTCGGTCAAGAGTGGAAACCGTAGTAAAGGGAGCTATGGTATCGTAAACGCGTGTGTAGTCGCTAAATTTTAAAAGTTTTTTAATGCGCCCGAGTGTGGCTATGTCGGTGTCGACAAAACGTCCGCTTCCTGTAAACCGACCGTTGCGTTTGTCGAACGAAAGCGAATTTATCGGATAACGCGGTATGCTGTGTTCTATCAAAAGGTCGGGATAGAGTTCGTGCCCCAAATCCGTAAGCATTTTTCTGAAATCAACGTCAAGACAACGATAGCCCCAATCGACTTTCCAATACTTCACACCGGCCTCTTTCGACCACAATATGCGTGTTTTCCAATATTGGCGAACTTCATTGGGCTGCAATTTTTCGTTCGGGAACGAACGCGCGCACTGGGCGGCAATCCATAGTCCTGCTCCTTTCCACCCCCGAGCTTTGACTTTATCGTTGAGTTTTCTCAGTCTCTCTGCGGGATTGGGATTGGCACATGTCGGAAATTTTTCGGCGTTGAGAATCATTGAACCGAAAAGATAAACTTCTCCGTTTCTATCGATATGGGGTTTTACGTCCCAACCGTCGTCGAAAAGAAAGAACATATCGCCACGTATCTGCGGCCAATCGTCTATCCAACCGCCGTCGGAAAATACGGTTTTTTCGTTTATGTTTTCCCGGGCAAGCGACGCGCCTTGGTCGCCTGCAAACATTATTTTGTTGTCGGCGTCGACCGTGGATTTTTTTATAGATAATGTGCGGTTTTGCGTACCCCAAGTACACCACGCCGTAGGAGAAATTCCCGGCTCGCATGGAACAAGGGATTCGTATTTCGGAGTGGAATCGGCGGAAGAAAAGCGGGACGAACAACCGCAGCATACCGCAAAAAAAACGAAAGGAATAAAAATTCTTTCCAACCCATATTTTCTATTTTTCATATTATTTTTTTATATCTTTTATTGTTTACCGTTTTGATTAAAACTTTAAGACCGTTTTCGTGCCGCGAGGACGGCGAAGTCAAGATGGGCGAATATGCACCGGCAAGAGGTGAAGCCGATTTCCGCAAGCCACGCGAGTTGTGTTTTTACGGTTGCGCACCTGTCGAGTTTAAGGCGTTCGCGGGCGACTGTGCGTTGTTCGGGCGCGAGGTATTTTTGCACGAGCCGTTCGCGGGCTGAGGCGTTTGCATCGATTTCGGCGGGGGTTTCGCCCAAGACCTGTTCGGCGTTCACGAAAGTTCCGCCGTCTTTTAGGTTTTCGAAAATCTTTTTATAAAGCGCGATTTTTTCGGAATCGGGAATGTGGTGGATTGCGAGTGCGGAAACGACGGCGTCGAGTTTTTCGGCGGGCCGCCAAGTCGCGAAATCGGACAGGGTGAATGTTATGTTTTGCGAAGCTGCGAAGCGTTGGCGGGCGATATCGAGCATCGGGGCGGAGATGTCGACAAGTTCTATTTGCGCCGTCGGAAATTTTTTTGCGACTTCCGCGGAAAGAATGCCCGTGCCCGCGCCCAAGTCTGCTATTTTTGCGTGTTCGGGGAGGTCGAGAGACGCGCAAGCGGCGTCGTAGAAGGCGTCGAAGCACGGTATCAAAAGGCGTCGCTGGGAATCATATTTTTGTGCGATTTTTGAAAACTGTTCGGCGGCGGATAAGTCGGGCATAGGCGGAGTGTCCGTGTGTAGACGGAAGTGTTTAGATATGCTAAATGGGAGTGGGCTGTTGGGTCAATCCGCCGTGTAGGTGGCGGTGTTTTTTTTGTCTTCGCTGACTTCGACGGAAACGACCCAAACGCGCCCCGCGGTGTTTTCGCGCACGAGTTTATTGAAGACTTCGAAGAGGTGCTTTGCCAAGCCTTCGCAGGAGCACTGTTCGGCGTAATAGACGTTCCAAGCCTCGGGGGCGGCGGCGGTGAGCTTTGGGGCGACAGGGTCGTCGGAAGCGAAGACGCAGGCGTGGTCGAGGTGTTCGTCAATCCACTTTTTTATGAATTTGACTTTGCCGAAATCGACGACGAAGCCGTTTTCGTCGGGCGTTTTACAGGCGAATGTTATGGAGATGTCCCAGTTGTGCCCGTGCACGAAAGAGCAATGTCCGTCGTGCAAATGCTGGCGGTGGGCGAAGGGTATGTCGAAGTATGTTTTCCTGCAAGTTATCATTTTATGATGTCCTCCAAAAATTCGCGATAATAGCGCGAGGCTTTTTCTATTGTGGAGAGGCGGAAGCTTTCGTCGGGGGCGTGGAGGTTGTCCTCGGGGTTGAAAAGCCCGAGCATTATGCAATCTAGCCCCGTGTATTTTTTGATGTCGGCAATCAGCGGAATGCTCGCGCCCTCGCGAAGGAAAAGCGGCTTGTTGCCGAACGCGCTTTGAACGCATCTGTCGACGGCGGCAAAGGCTCGGGCGAGTTTGCGCCCGCGCTCGGTGGGCTCGAAATGTTTGGGGTTTACGAAGTAGCCGTCGCCGTCGGCGTCGTATTCGACGAAATCGACTTTTATCTGTTCGGGGGTTCGCTCGACGATTGCGCGTTTGACGAGTTCGAGCATATCGCGCGTGTGCTGCGGCGGAACGGTTCGGACGGAGATTTTGCAGAAGCACTCGGCGGCGATTACGGATTTCGAGCCCTCGCCCTGATAGCCGCCGCCGATGCCCGTAAATTCAAGTGTCGGCAGGACGCGACCGGCGATTGATGCGGGTATGTCGCCCTGTTTGTAGAGTTCGGGAACGCCGAGAAGTTTTTTTACGGCGGCGTCGCCGAAGGGCGACTTGGCGATTTCGGATTTTTCCCAATCCTCGATTTCGGCGATGCCGTCGTAGAAGTGTTCGATGTTTACGAAGCCGTCGGGCGTGTGCAGCGAGGCGCAGACTTCGCACATCGCCTGAACGGGGTTGTAAATCATTCCGCCAAACATTCCCGAATGGACGTCGGTTTTTGCGCCCCTGAAAACGGCGTCGATTGAGCCCGTGCCGCGCAAGCCCGTGGTGATGACGATTTGCTCGGGCGACGGCGAAGAGGTGTCGCTTAGCATTATGAAGTCGTAGGACGAAATGAGGTCGGCGTTTTCCCTGATGAATTTTGTCATGCTGGGGCTGCCGATTTCCTCCTCGCCTTCGAGCATTATGCCGAACTCGACGGGGGCGTCGGGATTCTTACGCAGAAAATCGACTACGCCCGCGAACATACAGGTGAAGGGCCCTTTGTTATCGGCGGTGCCCCTGCCCCAGATTCTGCCGTCCTTGACGACGGGCTCGAAGGGGTCGGTATGCCACTTTTCGAGCGGTTCGGGCGGCTGGACATCGTAATGTCCGTAGCAGAGAATTTTGAATTTCGGCGTTTGGGCGGCGCAGGCGCGGCGGGCGAAAACTATCGGGTGGAGCGGGGTTTTGACGAGTTCGGACTCGAAACCGAGCGCGGAGAGCTCGCGCGTCAGGAACTCGGCGCAGCGGCGCACGTCGGCGGTGCGGTTCGAGTTGGCGGAAATGCTCGGGATTTTGACGAGTTCGGAAATGAATGTTTGCGGGTCGAATTCTTTCATGTCAAATTATATCATTTTTTTGTAGAGCATAAAATAGACTGCCGCCTGCCCCGCGGCGAACGCAAGCCAATAGGGAATGCAGGCGCGGGCGTCTTTCCGAAAGTCGTATTTTAGCGCAAGCAGCGAAGCCGCGAGTAATCCGTATGCGGCAAACTCCTTCGCCCGCGGTGAAGCGTCCAAAAATGCGGGGACAGCCCAGACGCAAGCCGAGCACATCAATGCGAACGCGTATGAGCGTTCGAAGAGCCCGCCCTTTTCGGCAAAGAGCGAAGCCGCGAACAAAAGCGTGCCCGAGAACATTGTCCCGACGAATGCACAGGCGAGGTGTCCGACGAGTTTTAGGTCTGAATAGTAGGGAAGAAAATCCATAATTCTGTTTTTAAGGTTTCTGTTTTGACAAAAAAAGCCCCGCCGAATCCGACAAGGCTTTACGAAAAAATCGCGCTATCGGTAGCGTTTCATATTTTCGAGAATCGCCTTGAACAGACGCTGGCAGACGACGAGATCGTCGTCGCCGTAGCTGATTACGACGTTGACTACGCCCTTTTGCTCTTTGAGGTTGACGACTATTTGAATGTCCTTTTTGGCGCGGGCGTAGATGAACCACTCATTGTCTTTGGGAATTTGTCCGCAGCGGAAGAACCCCATATCGCGTTCGAGGGCGAGGTTTGTAGACCTGAAAACGTCGGCAAGGCTGCCCTTAATCTGCCCCGTGAAGTCGTGGGTGAGGTCGTCGTAGACGGCGACGGGGTGTTCGGGGGAATCGACCATAACCTTTGTCACGCAAGAGCACAACAGAACTGCCGACAGGGAAAAAATTGCGCAAAATATTTTTTTCATATGTTCCATTTTCCAGACGGCGGCGCGGTTTTGCAACAAAAATTTGGGGTGTTATGTGTTTTTATTGGGGTTGTGCGGGTGTGGCGAGGCGGTGCGGGCGGAAATGATTGGGGGGGTGTTGGAGG
>URDC01000047.1 GCA_900546565.1 uncultured Opitutales bacterium | reverse complement strand
TCGCCCTTCGGGTCTTTCGCCTGCGGCGAAATCTCATTCGCGCTTCGCTTGAATTCGTTTTTTACTTCGACTTGCGGGCATTAGCCTGCCGACGCCTCATAAAACGCGGCTTTTAGCACGCGCCTCGCCCGTTTTACAATCCGAAGCTAGTTCTAAGCCGATTAAATAATGTATAAAAACGGAACAAAAGTTCCGTTTTGCTTTAACCAATAAACAAAAGCGAATCGGCGGTGTCGATTGCTGTCGTTTATCGGTATTTAGAAGAAATAAAAACTTGAATAAGCGGTGGTGTTTTGGGAGAATTATCTGATGTTAAAATCGTTGAGGTTTCTGGGAATTATCGGTGCCGGATTTTTTGCGGCGTTGGCGGTGTCGGCTGTGCCGTCGGTGATTACGCCGCTTGATGTTTCCGCGCTCGCGCCGTTTTCCTCCAAGCGCGGCGTTGACGATTTCTACAAAGACGCGGTTGTCCATGCCGCAAAATCTGCTTTAAATGCGGGTATGCCGTCGCTTTCCAAGGAGATTTTAGTCTCGAATATGGCGAAATCCTCCCTCCTGCGCGATTCGGTTGAAGTCAACGGGCTGCTTGTCGACACTCTCATTTCGCTTGGCGAATTTGCCGAAGCCCAAGCTCCATTGAATGTAATTTCGCGCGTCAAGACTTCCGAAAACGCCCTGCGCGCCGCGCTTGTATTGTGCGGGCTCGGCAAGAGTGATAGGGCAGAGGTAGCTTTGCTTAACGTCGACGAAACAAAACTTTCCGACGCGCTCAAACCGTGGCTTCACATCGCCCGCGGTTACTACAATTTCGAGCGCGGCGACAATGCCGCATCGCTCGTCGAATTTCGGAAAGCCAAGTCGCTTGCCAAAACATCGCTTGCCGCCGCCGATGCCGAAGTGGGCATGAATATTTCCAAACTTGCCGCGCCCGCATCGGAATCCGACTTGGAGAAAATGGCGGAGGATTTAAAAAACCGCGTTTCGGTTTTTATGGGCACTCCCGAAGGCTTCCAATTCGCAAAGCAATATGCCGCGGTTCTGTTCAGGCTCGGGCGCGAAGCCGAAGCGTTGGACGTGATAAACCAGCAGCTTGAAATCGCGCTCGCCCCCGAAATCGACAAGGAGGAGCTGAATCTCATAAACGCTTCCATGACGAAAGATTCGGCGCGTAAAATTGCGGTGCTTAAAAATATTTTGCGCAAAACATCTTCCGAAAATGTAGCCAAATTCGCCATAGAGTTGATTTCGTCGAACAAGTCGATTTCGGTCGAACAGATGACGGCTTTTTTGAAGGATGTTTTGGAAAACAGTTCCGCCAAAATCAAGGACAAAATAATTTTGGAACTTGCAAAAAATGCCGTGCGCATCGGCAACCGCGCCGAAGCCGCCGCGTTCGCGCAGTCGGTTTTGGACAAATTTCCCGACTCGAAATACCGTCCTGACGCCCTGCGTATTTTGGCGTGGGCTGCGTGGACATCGCCCGTGCCTCAATACAGGCTTGCCGCGGCGTATCTCGACGAGCTTGCGCTCTCGCAAACTTCGCCCGCCGAACGCGCCTACATAATGAGTCTTGCGGCGTCGTGCTACTACCGCGACGGCGACTTCGCCACCGCCGCCAACATCTACGAAACTATTTTCGACGAAATTCCCGAAAAGCAGGGCGTCATGCTCAACCGCATTGTCGACGCCCGCCTGCGCCAGAACGAAGAACCGAAGGCAGTAGCGATGCTTGAACGCGCCTACAAATCGCACAATATCGACGAAAACGACCTCTGGAACGCCGAATGGAAAATTATCTCCCACTACCGCTGGCAAAATCAAATTGGGAAAGCGTTGGATAGAATCGAAGCCGCGATAGCCTCCAAAACCGCGGCATCACCGCTTTTGGGGTTGCGCATGATGTGGCTGCGGGCGGTGATTTCCGAACGCCTCGGCGATGCCGCAAAAACAATGCAATACTGCGACAACATCGTAGACACCGCCAATTCCGAAAAGATTTCCGACCGCGCCACCGCAGCCGAAATCGCGGCGAATGCGCTGCTGCTTAAAGCCTCCTGCTTGGAGCGTTCCGCCGACTCCGCCGACAAATTGAAGGCAATCGCAACCTACGAGCTTATCAGAACCGAATACCCCGACACCGAAGCCGCGCCGCTTTCCTACATACATCAGGCGCGGGTCGAGGCGCGTCTTGGCAGATATGCAAAAGCGCAGGAATTATGTGTCGAGCTTTCCGAAGCCAAGAACGCCGAAAAATTCAGATATGCCGCGCTTTTCGACGCCGCCGAGTATATGAAGAAAATCGCCACCGAGCAGTCGTTCAAGTCGGCGCTGTCGCTCTTGGACAAACTTTGCTCCGACTATCCCGAAGACTCCCGAAACTTCTATTCGCGCCTGTCGCAGGCCGACATTTTGCGTCTGCTCAATTCCTTTCAGGACGCCCGCAAACTCTACAACGAAATCCTGAACAAGTTCGAAAAACACCCCGAAATCTACCTCGCGTGGCTCGGCTTGGGCGACGCCATTTTGACTCAGTCCGCCAACCGCGCAACCGACGCCGTCGCGATATTCGAGCGTCTCTACTCCCTGCCTGACATTCCCGTTGCAGCCCGAGCCGAAGCCGCGTGCAAGTGGGCGTTCGCCCTCGAAAAGTCGGGGCGCAAGTCGGAGTCGAACGAAGTCGCATGGCTGACTTCGAACGCGCTTTTGAAGGATTCGCCCAAAGACGCCGTCGCCCAGTATTGGATTGGGCGCACGCTCTACACGCTCGCCCGCTCGCTCGAAGAGCGCGGGCTTAACCGCGACGCGAAATCGGCATACGAACTGATTGTCAAATACGGCTTGCCAACCGAGGCCGCAGCGAAACAGAAAATCAAAAATTCCGAAAAATAACTATGCAAAAACTCATCGACATTTTCCATTCGGGAGGGCCCGTTATGTATCCGCTCGCGCTGCTGGCGTTCATCGCGCTCGTGATATTTTTGGAACGCTTTTTGTATTTGCACAAGGGCAAAATCCATGCGGTCGAATTCGTTTCGGGCATAAAAACCTCGCTTAAAAAACGCCGCCTTTTGGAGGCGATCACAATTTGCGACGAAAGCTTCGGGCCGATTCCGCGCATCGTCAAAGAGGCGTTGATAAACTCGGAAAAATCCTCCGAAGTTATGTCGCAGGCGGTCAACGCGGCGGCAATCAACCAGTTTGCGCTGCTCGGTCGCAGAATCGCGAGTCTGGCAATGATTGCGAAAATCGCGCCGCTTGTGGGGCTGCTGGGAACAGTGCTTGCGCTTGTAGACATCTTCGCGCTCGTCGGACAAACGCAGACTCTCGTCTCGGTTTCGGAACTGTCGACATACATCTACAACGCGCTGATTTCCTCGGCGTTCGGCTTGTTTTTGGCGATTATGTGCTGGATTGCTTACAGTTTTTTGTCGAGTAAATTGAAGGCTCTCGCACAGGACATCGACTGGTCGGCGAATGAAATTATGCTATTTATCATCAGGGGCGAACCCGACAAGGAAGACCTCTATATAGAAGGCGCGCAAAAATAATGACCCCCGTAAACGTATTCTCCAAAATCCCGCAACACAAGATAAGCCTCGGTTCCGCCGCGCTTTTCGACGTCCTGCTTTTGGCGTTGATGTTGTCGCTCGTGCTTTCGAAGTTCGTGCTTGTCGCGGGGCTTTCGGTTGCGACCGACGGCGGCGCGGAGCTGCCGTCTATGGGCTCTCCCGAATATGCAGCAGTCGACGACTCGGTCAGCGTCCTGACTGTGCGCGGCAACTCCATGCTGATTTTCGACGGTTCGATTTACAACGCCGACGGACTCTCGAAGGCGATGAAATCCCGCCCGCACAACGGCGGCGTTTTGCTTGTGAAAGCCGACAAAAACACGTCTTTGCAGACGCTTGTCGACGTCGCCGAAATCGCGAAATCCGGCGGCTTCAAAACAATCCACATCGCCACAACCGGTTTGCAGAAATGATGTCCGCGCGAATCCCGACCCGATTCATTTTGGCGTGCGTTTTCGCGTGCGCGGCATTGGCGGCGTTTTGCTTTTTTATGCCCGATGTCGCGGTCAAGCCCGTCGAGCCTAAAACACCCGCCGCGTCGGTTTCGCTCCTGCCCGCTTCGGGCGAAGTTTCGGCGGACTCCGCCAAAAAAGTCGGTCTTGACGAAATCAAGGATTTCGCCCCGATGTTCATTCCCACGCGCTGGAATGTTTCGTTCGCCTCGCCCGAAATCCCCAAAACTTCCACTTGGAGCATTTTCGAATCGAATGTCGATTCCGCTTTGCCCGAGCGCGAGATTTCCCCCATTGTCGGCGACGTTTCCGATGCCGCCAACGACAGAATTTTGATTTTTATGCGCAACGCGTTTTCGGCTTTCGGTCGCGGCGGCGTATCGATTGAGCCGCTGTCGCTGCCGCGCACGGTTGTCATCCGCAATTTGCGCGACGGTTCTGTTGTTTTGAAGCGCGACCTTTCCCGCGTCGACGCCCCCGAAGGGCTATCGATTGCCGAATTTTATCTGCGCAAGTCGGGCGGATTTTTCCAGACGCCCGTTTTGAAAAGTTCCTCGGGCGATGAAAAGTTGGACTCCGAGCTTTCCGATACCTTGCGCGGGTTTTCCGATTCCCTCCCAGAAGATGGGGACTACAAAGCCCTCATCACCCCCTAAAACTTCTAAAAACCGCGAGGACGCCTTCCTTTGCAAATATTTTAAATGTAGTGAAGAGGCGGCGATTGCCTACGGCAATTCCGCCTTTGATTATTTATTAAAGCAAAGCGGCTATTGCGCGGCAATCCGCGCCGGTGCCCGTCAGTAAAAAATCCGCGCTGGTATCCAACATTTAAAGCGTCGAAGCGGTGGCGAAGAAGTAATCGGAGAGGCGGTTGATATATTTCAAAACGAACGGGCGGGGCAGGGGTTCGAGTTCGTTCAATGCCGCGATTTCGCGTTCGGCGGCGCGGCAGCGCGTCCGCGCCAAATCGAGCGCGGCGTCCAGCGGCGTTTCTCCCGCGTATTTCCAATCGGTAAATTTTTCGCTACGCTCTTCGAATTCTGCAATGCGTTTTTCGAGTTCCGCAAGGTGTGTGTCGTCCAACAGAGCGACGTGTTTTTCGGCGAGTTTCGGATAGTCTTCGTTTGCCGTCGCCAACTCCGTCATCAAAAGCACGAGGCGTTTTTGAAGTTGCAGAAGCTCGTCGGCAAGCGGAGTTCCCGCTGCGAACGCGCGGGCAAGTGCCGTTGTCGCCGAGAGCTCGTCGACCGCCCCGTATGCGCGGACGCGCGGGTGCGCCTTCGACACCCGTCTGCCGAACATTAGCGATGTTGTCGCGTTGTCGCCTCCTTTTGTCGTGATTTTCATTGTCTTTACATCTTTTGCAGGGGGTCGATTCCCAAAAGTCTCAATCCCGCTTCAAGAACGTTGAGCGTGCGCGCGCAAAGCATTAGGCGGCGTTGGCGCACGGGTTCTTCGTCCACGATAACCTTGTTCGCGTTGTAGAAAGTCGAAAACGTCCCCGCCAATTCGTAGAGATAGGCGCACAAGAAGTGCGGTCGCAATTCCGCGAGAGTAAGCTCGAAAATCGACGGCAGCGCGATGAGCTTACGCGCGAGCGCGATTTCCTGTTCGGTTTCAAGCTCGCCCGCCTGCGGAAAATCGGCGTCGGGCGAAAGGCCGACCTTGCGGAAAATCGAGTGTATACGAGCCGCCGCGTAGAGCAGATAGGGCGCGGTGTTGCCGTCGAATGCAAGCAGTTTGTCCCACGAGAACACATAGTCGCTCGTGCGGTTTTGCACGAGGTCGGAATATCTGACGGCGGCAACGCCCACAGTTTCGGCGATTTTATCGGCTTCGGCGTCGTCGATGTCGGGGTTCTTTTCCCTGACGAGTTTGCGGGCGCGGGCAACTGCCTCGTCGAGCAGCGCGCGCAGTCTGATAGGCTCGCCGCTCTTGGTTTTTATCGCCTTGCCGTCTTCGCCCAAAATCGTGCCGAACCAGACGTGGCGCATTTCGGGAATGCGATAGCCCTTGGCGGCAAACCATTTTTTTACGGTCAGGAAAAGCTGCTGGAAGTGGTCCTGCTGGCGGCCGTCCGTGACATAAACGACCTCCTCCGCTCCGAGATTTTCGACGCGGTTGAGGATTGTAGCCAAATCGGTCGAAGCGTAGTTCGACGCTCCGTCGCTCTTGCGGATAATAAACGGCTGCTTTGCGAAACGCTCGTGCTCTTTGTGGAACACCACAAGCGCGCCCTGATTTTCCTCGGCAAGCCCGATTTCGGTAAGCTCTTTGTATACCCGCGCTACTTTGTCGCGGTAGTAGGATTCGCCGAGAGTCATATCAATCGTAAGCCCCATACGCTTGTACATACGCTCGAACGCGGCGGTGCTTACCTTGTTGATTTCGTTCCAGAGCGCGACATTTTCGGGGTCGCCGTTTTGCAGCTTTACAAGCTCCGCGCGCGCGGCATCTGCTGCCGCGGGATTTTCCTTCGCCAGCGCGCTGCCGCGTTTGTACATCTGCTCCAATTCTTCGAGCGAATTTTCGTTCGCGGCGTCAAGCTTGTAGTTTTGCGTTTTGATTCCGTAGATGAGGATTCCGAAATTCGTGCCCCAGTCGCCAATATGGTTGTCGGTTTTTATGTCCGCCCCGCAGAATTTAAGCAGACGCTTGACGGCCTCGCCTATCACCATCGGACGGAGATGTCCGACGTGCATTTGCTTTGCCGTGTTCGGAGACGGATAGTCGATAATCATTTTTTTGCCGTCGTAAAATTTCCGCGCGGCTTCGGCGAGCTCCCCCTCTCCCTTGTATTTCGCAAGCCACGCATTCAGAAACTTCGGCGTGAGCCTGAAATTTATGAACCCCGCGCCCGCAATCGAAACGTCCACCAGCGACTTGTCAAGACCTCCGCCGTTCTCCATCTCCTCCGCGACTTTCTGTGCCAGTGCGCGCGGATTCGTCTTCGCAGCCTTCGCCGCGGGCAGAATGCCGTTTGCCTGAAAATCGCCGAAGCGCGGGTCGGCGTTGCGTATTTGCGGGTCGAACGATTCTTCCAATCCCGCTTTTTTAGCGGCTTCGGCAACTATTTTCGAAAGTTCCCCTGCGGGGTGAAACCAAATTTCCATATATTAAAAAAGTTAAAAATTGTCTAAAACGGATTTTATTCAAAGCCCGATTTCGGGTTAGAAAAACGCCGTTTTTTCAAACGGCGCGACTGTCGGTAAAATTATTCAATGCCGATAAACGCTTTAAGACGCGCCGCCCAATTTGACTTCTCGGGCTCCGACGCTTCCGGCGCGGATTCGTCGTCCCACCATTGCGGCGGCTCGGTGTTAAGCAGCAACGAATTGCGCATCATATAAACCACCTTTGCAACAATAGGCTTTTTGTCTTCGGGCAGGGGCGACGTGAAAATTATATCGACTTGGTGAACATAGCTTTGCCTGTGTTTTTCGGGCGCGGCAACAGATGTTGAGGCTTTCGCCTCTGGAATGTTTTTTAGGATTTCGTCCGTGGTGAGCTTTGCCATAATGCGCTTTGCATTCAGCGCGGCGGATTCCGTCGGGGTGTCGAAAATGAATGTCAGCGAAATGTAGTTGAAGATGTCGTTTTTTGCCGGACACGCAACTTTGCAAAGGCCGTCGAGCTCGCTTTCGCCCGTCTCGCCGATTTTCTTGAAATCGAAGAACGCGAGAAATTTTTCTTTTTGTATTAACTCCAAAATTTTGTTGTCTTTGCTTTCCATAACTATACATCCAATCGATATTCAGTAAAACAACCCTCTTTTTTATTTCAAGACTTAAATGGACGAAACCGTATATTTCAATTCCGCGCTCGTTGTGATGTTCGCGATTTTTGCGACATCGCTACTCGGCTGCATAGTGCCGATAATCCCGGGCGTCGCGCTCGCGTGGTTCGCGGCAGTCGGCTTCGAGCTTGTCTTCCCCGATTCGCTCGGCTGGAAATTTCTCGGCATTTGGGGCATAGCTATGTTCGCCGTTCAGGCGTTGGACGTTTTTTTTAGCTGGTTCGGCGCGCGCAAATTCGGCGCGACTTGGCGCGGAGGCGTCGGGGCGATTGTCGGATTTTTCGTGGGAATGTTCATTCCGCCGCCGCTTTTGTGGATTTTCGTCGCGCCGTTTGCAGGCGCATTTTTGCTCGAATACCTCGGCGGCGCGGGCTTGGACAGGTCGCTGAAATCGGGCGTCGGGGCGTTTCTGGGAATGATAGCCTCAACAGTCGTGAAAGTCTGCTACATCTTGGGCTTCGCAGTCTCGTTTTATATGCGCGTAAAAAACGGATTGTGATTTTTCCGACATGCATTGGCAAAAATTTAATGGGCATGGAAAAAACGGGCTCGGAAAAAATCCGCGCCCGTTCGTTTTTCGCTCGGAAACGTCGGACGAATTTTTTCAACCCAGCCCCGCTCCCATTCCGAAAATTTCGCACTCTCTCACGCTATTTTCGGCCGCCGCCTTTTAACAGCCGCGCCGAATTTCCCACGACCGCCACCGACGAGAAATTGTGGATAAGCGCGCCAATCGCGGGGGTTATCACGCCCGTCATTGCAAGCAAAACCGAGGCTATATTTATGCAGATTGAAAATGCTATGTTGAGGCGTATAGTCCCTACAACTTTCTTCGCAAATTTTTTCAGGAACGCGATTTTGCTGAGGTCGGCGTCCAACAGCGCAATCTGTGCGGTGTCGACAGCGATGTCGCTTTTGAGGTCGGCAATAGCAACCGACACGTCCGCCGCGGCAAGCGAGGGCGAGTCGTTCACGCCGTCGCCGACCATACACACAACCGCGCCGCCCGCTTTTGCCGATTCAATGAAGTCCATTTTGTCCTTGGGCAGGGCGTCGGCGAGGAATTTTTCTATGCCGGCCTTTTGAGCGGTGTCGGCTACGGCGTTGGCGTTGTCTCCGCTTAAAATCGCAGTATTGCAGCCGAGTTTTTGCAGCTCTTCAACCGCCGCTTTCGCCGAGGCTCTCAGCTCGTCGGCAAAGAAAATTCTGCCCGCCAACGCACCGTCCACAAACACGTCCGACGCCGTGAATTTTTCTGCCGCGAGCTTCCCCGACTTCGCAATGCGCACCTTCCTGCCGTCGACATCGCCCTCCATTCCGAAGCCCGTCAGCATTTTGACGTTTTCCGCCAGAGGCTTGTTTGCGCCGTCTTCCGCTGCCGCATTGTCCGCGTATTTCACGACAGCCGCCGCCAGCGGGTGGTTCGACGCCCGTTCAAGCCCCGCCGCCAACCGCGCAATTTCGCCCGACGAAAAATCCGAAAGCGTTTCTATTTTTTCCACGCTCACATTGCCCGTAGTAAGCGTCCCCGTTTTGTCGAAGAACACACTGTCGACTTTCGCGAACGTTTCGAGTGCTTCGCCGCTTTTGACGAGGACACCGTCCTTTGCCAGACGCCCTATTCCCGCCGAAATCGCCGTCGGCGTCGCAAGTACAAACGCGCACGGACAGAACACCACAAGGATTGTCGTAGCCCTCACAATCGCCTCTGAAAAGCCCGTTCCCAACACGCAATACGCCAACGCGAACGTCAGCACCGACAACGCCATAGCGGTCGGCACAATATACGACGCCCACTTTTCGGCAGTCTGCGCAATGGGCGATTTTTTGCCCTCGGCTTCCTCCACAAGTTCAATCATTTTTGCCAGCGCGGTTTGCGAACTCGGCTTCGACGCGCGTATTTCGATGTAGCCGTTCTGGTTGAATGTCCCGCACAAAACCGAGTCGCCCTCCGCCTTTTCGACAGGCGCGCTCTCGCCCGTCATATTCGCTTGATTGACGGAAGTCGTCCCCTTGACGATTTCGCCGTCGGCGGGAATCATCTCGAACGGATTCACGCAAACAACGTCTCCTGCGGCAATGGTGGACGCCTCGATTTCCCCGACGGCGTCGCCGCGGCGGACTTTCGCGATTTTAGGCATGAGGTTCGTCAGCCGTTCAAGCCCGCGCTTTGTCTTTGCAATCGTGCGGTCTTCGAGCCATTCGCCCAGCGTCATCAAAAACGCGATTTCGCCCACCACGAAAATATAACTGTGCTCGTGCGAGCCGTGCGCCGTTATTCCCAACGCCTCCAAAATTTGCAGCATAAACGACGCCAACATCGCCACGCTCACGAGCATCGACGCCGTTATGCGCTTCTGGTAAACCGCCGACACAAACGCCGACTTGAATATCCACCCCGAGCACAGCAAAACCGCCACCCACGCTGGGTCGGAATACGGGAAGAACGGAAAGTCGAATCCGCCGAACCCGATTGCAAAACTTGCAATCAGCGCGATGAACGACACCCACAACTTTACCGCAATCGTCAGCCCGCCGCTTTCTTCGCCTCCGTGGTCGTGTCCACAGCAACACGACGAGCCGTGTTTATTCTCGTGTTTGTGCCCGCCGCAGTGGCAGCAGTGATGTTCTTTGCCCTTCATTATTTCGCCTTCCTGAGATGTTCTATAAGCTCGTCCACAAGCGATTCGTCGCTGTGTTTGAGCGAGTTTGCAATGCAGTGCTTCATATGCCCTTCGAGAAATTCGAGCCACACGCCTTTTAGCGCGCCCGCCGCCGAATTTATCTGGCGCAGTATGTCTATGCAGTGCGCGTCGGCATTCACTGCGTTTTCAATGCCGCGTATCTGCCCCTCGATTCTGTGGAGGCGCATACACAGCTTGCGTTTTTCCTCGTCCGACCTGCAAAGACTTGCGGCGGACGCCTGAGTTGTTTTTGCATTTTTTCTTTTCATAAAGTTTTTTCTTCCCGACTCGACCCCTGCGGCTCGATACCTCCGCTCGCGGCGTAAACTTTTGTGCCCTGCCGCAAAGCGTTTCCGACCCCGCAACGGCTCATTAAAATTTTGAATATACCATATAGGGGTATACCCTATATACCCATTGTCAACAAATTTTTTCTCCTAAAAACCGCGATGGCGCGTTTGCTTCGCCGACGAGTCTTTTATAAGACGTGCACCGTCGGCGATTGCATTC
>URDC01000046.1 GCA_900546565.1 uncultured Opitutales bacterium | reverse complement strand
TAATCGAGTTTAAAAATCAAAAAAATCTTTCCTCAACGAGGAAAGATTTTCAGGTGTATTTTAAACGAACTCGATTAAGAGGCGCACGTCCTCACGCGTTTGTAAAACTGCTGAGGCTCGTTCTAAAAGACGCGATTTTTCGAGGCGTCGGCGGGCTAATGCCCGCAAGTCCGAAGAAAAGCCGTCTTTTAGTCGAGAGCCTCCCGTTGCGAATCTAAAAAATAAAGGCGGAATTGCGTAGGCAATCGCCGCCTCTTCACTACATTTTAAATTTTCGCAACGGGAGGCGGCCTCAGCTGTTTTTCAGGAGGGTGTCGAGCATTGAGTGGATAACCCTGTTGATTTTGTCGACACCGGAACGCTCGATTTTATCCCAGCCGAGGGTGAGCATTACAGAATCGGGCACTGTGCCGAAGCGTATCAATGCCCCCGCGAAGGCGACTGCCATAATTTTATAGGACTCGTCGTCGAACTTTTTATCCAGAATTATTTTCAATGTCGCGGCGAACAATGCATCCGCCTTGCCGAGAACTTTGGAATAGAGTTTTTTGAAAAGCGGAGTGTTGTTGAACTCCTCGCGCGAGACGATTGAAATTATGCTTTTGGAAAGCTCGTTTTTTTCGCTGACCATACCGACGCGCCACGAGATGTAATCGCGCAGGAGGCTGCGAGCCTCGGATTTGGAAGGCGCGAGCAGAAGAGCGTCGAGCCGCTCGTGGAAGGGGGCGGCGCATTTGCAAAAATACTGGGTGATTTGCGAGACGAGCTCGGAATAAAGTTCGTCCTTGCCCTTGAAGTAATAACTGATTGCGGCGATGTTTACGCCCGCGCGTTTTGCGATGTCGCGCGTGCCGACATCTTTGACGGGGGCATTGCCGAACTCGAACAATGCCGCTATCAGGATTTTCGAGGCGGTATCGAGTTTTGCGCCGTCGAGATACTGTTGTATTGCGTTTGCTTTCACTGGGGACAAGGGCTTTTCGGAGTTGGGTTAATTAGTCGCGGAGAAAAAATCAGAGTGTCGGGAGAATGTCGTTCTGTCCGAAATCGGGGTCGGTGCTGCGCCCGCCCTTGTCGGGCTGGGGAGACTGCGAAGAACCGCCGTCCTGCGAATCTGCCGAGTTCCAACCGCCGCCGAGCGACTGGACAAGGGCTACGCACGCCTTGAAGCGGTTGCCGCGCAAGACGATGAGCGCGCGTTCGTTGGTCAGGTGCAAACGCTGGGCGTCGCTGACGGAGAAGTAATCGGTATAGCCCTCGTCATACTGCACGCGCGTCATTTTCTGGACGTCCGCCGAAGCCGCTACAACCTGTGCGCGCTCGTCGTATTCCTCGGCGAGATATTTGATATTGACGAGGGAATCCTCGACTTCCCTGATTGCCGAAAGAACGGTTGAGCGGTAGGATTCGAGCGTTTCCTTATGGGCTGCGAGGGCTACGCGCTTCTGGGCTATGTTCCTGCCCGCCTCGAAAATCGGTATATAGATTTGCGGGCTTACACCCCATGCGAAACTGTGGGCTTCGAGAAGTTTGTCGAGTTTTGCGGCGTTCAAATCGGTGTTCGCGGTTAACGAGATTGTGGGAAAGAATGCCGCCTGCGCCGCGCCTATGCGGGCGTTTGCCGCGTAGACCCTGCGTTCCGCCGCGGCGATGTCGGGGCGGCGTTCGAGGAGTTGGGAAGCGACGGCAACGGGCATTTTCGGGAATGTCTCGTCGAGGGGGTCGATTGAAACGCCGATTTCGCGCGGTGTAGAGCCGATGAGGAGGGCGAGCAGATTCTCGGCAAGGAGTGTCTGGCGTTTGACCGACGCGAGTTGGACGGCGGCGTCGTGCTCCTGCTGGATTGCGCGTTTGAGGTCGATGTTTGTGGAGTAGTCCATTTTGACGCGCTGCTCGACAAGCTTGGTGTCTTCCCTGCGGACTTCGAGTGTGCGCCGCAAAACTTCCGCCTCGGATTTAAGAGTGCGGATTGTGTAGTATGCGGTTGCGACGTTCGCCTGCAAGTTGAGCATCAGGTTTTGGTACTCGCAATACATTGCCTGAGCTGTTGCGACTTCGGATTCGAGCAGGCTTCGGACGCGTCCGAAGAGGTCGAAATCCCAAGTGAGTCCGAAGCCCGCGACCCAATCGTTGTATGTGCCGAGGCTGAACACGGGGTTCTTGGAAGTGCCGACGCGCGAATACGAGCCGTGGGCGTTGATGTGCGGATACAAGTCGCCCTTGTCCATTAGAGCCGCCTCGCGAGCCTGTTCGACGCGGGCGAAGGCGGCGGCGAGGTCGGGGTTGTTTTGGCAACAGCGCGTAAGGAGCGCGTCCAAAACGGGGTCGTTGAAGAGTTTCCACCAATCGCCCTTGGGAAGCGAATCGGCGGGGAGGGCATTTTTCCATGCGCCCTCGTCGCGCGAGAACTGTTCCGCCGAAACGGTGTCGGGCAACTTTACGGATTTTGCGGCGTCTTCGTAATCGGGGCCTACCATACACCCCGAGAGGATTGCCGCAACTGCCAAAACGGAAAATCTTTTCATCGTTATTCCTTAATTGTGGAAGGTTTATAATGCCTTCTGATTACGTAGAAAAATACGGGAGTGAAAATCAGCCCCATCAGTGTGACGCCCAGCATACCGAACATAACGGCGGTGCCGAGCGGCTGGCGCAATTCCGAGCCCGAAGTCATGGAAAATGCGAGGGGGACGACGCCCAAAATGAACGCGAACGATGTCATCAGAATCGGACGGAGTCTGTTTTGCGAAGCGTGCGAAACCGCGCTGACGACTTCCTCGCCCTTCTCCTGACGCTGTTTTGCGAACTCTACAATCAAGATGGCGTTTTTACAAGCCAAGCCGATTAGAACGACCATACCGATTTGCGTCATCAAATTGTTGTCCAAGCCGCGCCACTCGATACCCAAGAGGGCGAATAGAAGAACGAGCGGAACAATCAGGATAATTGTAAGCGGGAGTGTCCAACTTTCATACAATGCCGAAAGAATCAGGAACACGAAGACGACGCAAAGCGCGAAGATGATGATTGATGTATTGCCGACGAGCTTTTCCTGATATGCCAAGTCGGTCCACTCCATGCCCATTCCGTTGGGAAGAGTTTCTTTGGCTACCTGCTCGATGACTTTCATAGCCTCGCCCGTGCTGTATCCCTCGCCGAGGTTGCCCATAATTTCAGCCGCGGGATAGAGGTTGTAGCGGTTGACGGTGTCGGGGCCGATTATGCGCCTGATGTTGGCGACCGAACCGAGCGGGACGTTTTGTCCGCTTAGGCTCTGGACTTTGAGGTTGTAGATGTCGGGAATGTCGTTGCGGTTGCCGCCCTCTGCCTGCATTGAAACGCGGTAGACGCGATTGAGAATGTTGAAGTCGTTGACGTAGACGGAACCGAGATTATACTGCATTGTTTCGAAAATCGAGCCAATTGGGACGTTGAGCTTTTGGGCGCGTTCGCGGTCGATATCGACGTAGAGCTGGGGAGTAGAGATTCGGTATGTAGTGAATGCGAGCGAAATTTCGGGATGTTGGGTCATGGACTTGTAGGCGATTTCGCGCGTGTAGTTTGCGACGTCCTCGATGCCGCGCCCGATTCTGTCCTGAATGTAGCACTTGAAGTCGCCGCCCATACCGATGCCGTTGACGGCGGGCGGGGTGAGCACGAACGAATTCGACTCGGGCACGCCCTTTTTAAGTGCCATATAGGATTCGCCCAAAATCCTGTCGAGCGTGATGCCCTTGGCGAGACGTTCCATTTTGGGCTGCAAGCGGACGAATATCGCGCCCGCGTTGCTGACTTTTGTGAATGTCGCGCCGCTCAAACCCGCGATTGTAGTGACATCCTGAATGCCGTCGAGTTTGGAGAGAACTTCCAACGCCTTGTCGACAGCCTTGCGCGAGTGGTCGAGGGTGACGCCGTCGGGCAGCTGCATTGCGCCGAAGATATAGCCGTTGTCCTGTTTGGGAATGAAACCCTTGGGGACGGTCTGGAACTGGTGCCCCGTCCATACGAGCATTCCGACGTAGACAACCAAAATCATAAACGAGAAGCGCAGCATTCTGCGCACGAATGCGCCGTATTTTTCGGAAGTCCAGAAGAAGCATTTGTTGAAGCCGCGGAAGAACCAGCCGAAGCAGAAGTTCCAGACTCGGGTGAAGAGGTCTTCCCTTTCGCGCCGTTTCATAAATATTGCGCAAAGCGCGGGCGAAAGCGTGAGGGAGACGACTGCCGAGATTATTGTCGATGCCGCGATTGTGAGCGCGAACTGGCGGTAGAACTGTCCCGAGATACCCTCGATGAAGGCGGTCGGAACGAACACCGCGCTGAGCACGAACGCGATTGCTATGAGCGCGCCCTGAACTTGGCTCATTGCCTTCTTTGTTGCCTCGCGGGCGTCGAGGCCGTCGCGCATGTTGCGCTCGACGTTTTCGACGACGACGATTGCGTCGTCGACGACAATACCGATTGCGAGCACCAAGCCGAAAAGCGAAAGGTTGTTAATCGAGAACCCGAACAGCATCATAAAAAAGAATGTGCCCACAAGCGAAACGGGAATCGCGAAAATCGGTATGATTGCCGCGCGCCAATTTTGAAGGAAGACCATCATGACCAAAACGACGAGCAAGACCGCCTCGAAAATCGTGTGGTAGACGGCGTCGATTGACTGCTGAATGTATTCGGTGTTGTCGAGGCTGATGTTGTAGTCGACGCCGACGGGGAAGTCGCGCTTCATCTCTTTGAGGAGGTTGAGAATGTTCTGCGCGGTTTCGATTGCGTTCGAGCCGGGAAGCTGGTATGCCGCCATTGTGACGCAATCCTTGCCGTTGAGTTTGGACTCGTCGGCGTAGGTGTATGCGCCGAGTTCGATTCGCGCGACGTCGCAAAGACGGACGACTTTTCCGTCGGCGTCGTGTTTTACGATGATTTTACCGAACTCTTCGGGGGTAGAAAGTCTGCCCTGTGTGTTGATTGTAAGTTCGTATGCCGCGTCGGGGTTGCCTATCGGCGCCTGATTGAGTTTGCCCGCGGCGACCTGTTTGTTCTGCTCGCGCAAGGCTGCGGCAACCTGCGAGGGCGTCATATTTACGTGCGCGAGTTTGTCGGGGTTGAGCCAAATGCGCATCGAGTATTCGCGCGCGCCGAAAACTTCGATAGAGCCCACGCCGTAGACGCGAGCCAAGCGGTCTTTCATCTGCGTGATTGCGTAGTTTGTGAGGTAGAGCTTGTCGCGGCTGTTGTCGGGCGAGACAAGGCTTATGCACAAAAGCATATCGGGAGAGCGTTTGTTGACGGTTACGCCGTAATTGCGGACTTCTTCGGGAAGGCGCGGGGTGGCGATTGAAACGCGGTTCTGAACCTGCACCTGCGCGATGTCAACGTTTGTGCCGAGCTCGAACGTGACGGTCGTGCGCATTGAGCCGTCCGAATTGCACTGGCTGGACATATAGAGCATTTTTTCGACGCCGTTGATTTCCTGCTCGATGGGGGCGGCGACGGTCTCCATAATGATTTCGGGAGACGCGCCCGCGTACATTGTGTAGACCGAAACACTCGGCGGGACGACGTCGGGATACTGCGCGATTGGCAGCTTGACGTAGCCGACTATGCCCAGCAGCGTTATTACTATCGAGATGACCGTCGCGAAAATCGGGCGGTCGATAAAGAAGTGCGAAAATTTCATTTCGAAACCCTTCCGAGAAAATTATTCGTCCATTTTTGCGGCAATCGGATTTACCGTCCTGCCCGCAATGGCGTTGTGCAAGCCCTTTACGGCAACACGGTCGGTCGGGGCGAGCCCGCTTTCTACGATCCTGAACTTGCCCAAGAGTGCGCCCAATTTGACGGGTTTGTAGACGACTTTGTTGTCTTTGTCCACAACCATGACGTAGCGGTTGACGAGGTCGGTGCCGATTACGTCTTCGCGAACGAGCATTGCGGCGGGATTTGTGGCGGCAAGCATTTTGATTTTCGCGAACATTCCCGATTTCAAAATGTCGTCGGGGTTGGCGATGTCGGCGCGCATTGTGAGGCTCGAAGTGCCGCTTCCCATTTTGTTGTCAAAGTAGGTGACTTTGCCCTCGAAGACTACGCTCGGGTCGGAAAGAAGGTAGAGTTTGGCGACGGGGCCCGTCTTTTTGATTTGGTCGATGCTGCGGAAGAGCCCGAGTTTTTCGTATCTGATGATGTCCTGCTCGCTGGCTTCGAAATACGCCTGAACGACGTCGCTTTTTACGAGTGTGGTAAGCAGGGTGGAATTCGCGTTGACCAAGTTGCCTACGTCCAAGAGGCGTTCGCTTACGCGGCCTGCAAAGGGCGCGCGGATTTTGGTGAATTCAAGGTTGAGTTCCGCGTCGCGCAGCTGGGCTTTTGCGGCCTCCAATGACGCCTTTGCCGAAAGCACTTCCGCGCCGCGGGTTTCGTAGACTTCCTTAGAAACGACTGTCGCCTTATACATTCCCTTCGCGCGTTCGAGGTTGCTGTTTGCAAGCGCGAGGCGCGACTGGATTTCGGCGATGCGCGCTTTGGCGGCGGATACGACGGCCTCGTAGGGGCGTGGGTCGATTTCGAAAAGCAGGTCGCCCTCCTTGACGAGCTGGCCGTCGGTAAAGCATATTTTTTGCAGGTAGCCCGAGACGCGCGCGCGGACTTCTACGGACTCAACCGCGCCGATTTTCGCCGTGAATTCGTCCCAAACCTCGACGGGCTTGACGATGGGGGTTGCCACGTATACGTCTTCGGGCGCGGCTGCGCGCTGCGCCTGTTTTTTTGCGCAGCCCGCGAGTGCGGCGGCGGCGACGATTGCAACTAACAGTGTTTTTGCGTTTTTCATTTTATCTTCGTTTAATTTAAAGGTTTTTCGGGACGAAGCCGCGGCGCGGAAAATATGCGCGGGCGCGGGTTCGGGTTAATCAAAGTTTTTAATCGTGTGATTAAATCTTATGATTGCAACTCTTTTTTTTATTTTTTCGCCGAGTGCGATATGGATTGAAAAACCGCGGGCTTTTTGCAAAGCTTTACGGACGAATGCTAAAAACGTCTCGAAGTGCCGCTGATATCCGGCTTTTGTGGGGCGCAGTTCACACGCAAGATTTTTCAAAACTATTTTCAAAACCACTATGACATTTTTTAGAAACATTTTAAGATTTGTGTCTGCCGCCGTGTTGTGTGCTGCGGCGTTTGCGCAGGGCGTTGAAGGCGCACCGAAGGTAATGCTTGGCATTGACGTCCTCGAAAGTATGGGGTTTGCGCCGATAAAAAACAAGCGCGTCGGGCTTTTGACGCACCCCGCGGGCGTCAACCGTTTCGGGCGAAGCACAATCGACGTGTTGCGCCACGCGAAGGGAGTGAATCTGACCGCGCTCTTCGGCCCCGAGCACGGAATTTACGGCAACGAGAAAGCCGACGTGCCCGTGCTCGACAAAATCGACCGCCGCACGAATCTGCCCGTGTATTCGCTCTACGGCAAGTACCGCAAGCCGACGCCGCAAATGCTTTCGAAAATCGACGTATTGGTTATCGACTTGCAGGACATAGGCTCGCGCTCCTACACATACATCAGTTGTATGTTGCGGGCGATGGAGGCGTGTTTTGAGAACAACAAGGAAGTTGTGGTGCTCGACCGACCCAACCCGCTCGGCGGCGTAAAAGTGGACGGTCCGAAGCTCGACTTGGAATTCAAAAGCTATGTGGGAATGTTCGAGATTCCGTATGTCCACGCCATGACGATTGGCGAGCTTGCACGGTTTGCGAAAAACACGCGCGGGGCTATGGAGATAACTTCGAACTATCAACGCCACGGCAAGCTCACGGTGATTCCGATGAAGGGCTGGAAGCGCACAATGCTCTGGCCCGACACGGGGCTGCGCTGGGTTAAGACAAGCCCCGCGATTCCGAATGTTGCGGCCGTTTTCGGGTATCCGATGACGGGACTGGGCTGCCAGATTGGAGGATTCCAGCACGGCTACGGAACGACGAAGCCGTTCAGGCTTCTGACGTTTTCGGGCAAAAGCCCCGCGGCGATAAAGGCGGCTTTGGACAAATACAAAATCCGCGGGGTGTCGTTTAAAGTCGACAGCGCGAAATCACTCGACGGAAAGAAGAATGTGGCGGGAGTTTATGTTGTGATTACCGACTGGAACGCACTGCGCCCGACCGAGCTTAGTTTGTATTTGATGAAGCTTTCGTGCCAATTTAACAACGGCAACATTTTCAGATACACCGACAAAAATTCGGCGTTGCTTTTCAACAAGCACACGGGCTCGCGCGAGTTGTGGCGGGAGCTTTCGACGAAGGGCGCGTATCTCGATGCGGACTGGTTTGCGAACCGCTGGCAAAGCGACAATGCCGACTTCAAGCGCATTTCGAAAAAATACTATCTCTACAAATAGCGGGGGTTGCCGCGGGTAAAGCGGGTTCGGCCGAAACAATTAAAAGCGCAAAAAAATGCGGAGAAAAATTTTCCTCCGCGTTTTTTGTTTTTGGAAAATCCGAATGTAGCGACGGTTTTGCCGTTTGATAGTATTTGCTAATTTATGGCAGGAATTATTGCAAATTAGCAAGCAGCCAATCCTCCGCGCCGCGCGAAGCCTCGGCGTGCAAAAGCCCTTCGAGCTGCGCGGCGTATTCGGCGAACTCGGCGCGGGCGGCGGGAGCAAGGCAGGTTCGGACATAGGCGGCAATATCTTTCGGGTCGGCGTCGAACTGGATAAACTCGCGCCAAGCGGGCTTTTTAAGCAGAATGTTGGCTATGCCGAGGTAGTCGATTTTTACGAGCATTCGCCCCAAGATGTATGTAAGCGGATTTGCCTTGTAGACAATCGCCCCCGGAACGCCCGCGAGGCAGCAGCAAAGCGACATTGTCCCCGAACTCATCAAAACCGCCTTTGCGGCGATGTCGGTTTCGGACTTGTCCGCCAAGCGCACGCGCGAGGCGACGTCGGGATATTTCGCCAGAGTTTTTTCGAGAATCGCCTTTATTGATGCGCTCGGGTAAAGCGCGACGGCGCGTTCGTCTTTCAAGAGCCGCAGCGTCTGCGCGATTATCGGGAATATGCGCGAGACCGCGATTTCGCGGCTGCCAGCCAAAAGCAGAATGTCGCCGTTTGGGTCGTAATGCACTGGGTTTTTATAGGCGGCGTCAAGGAAGGGGTGCCCCACAAAATTGGTGTCGAGCGAGGTGTCGGCGTAGCACGCGGTTTCGAACGGGAAAATCACCGCGAGAGAATCCAAAAGCCGCGCCATTTTAAAACGCCTCCCCGCCTTCCACGCCCAGATTTGCGGGCTTATGTAATAAAGGAGTTTGACGTTGCCGCCGCCCTTTACGCTGACTGCGCGCTTAAAAAGTCGGTCGGCCACAATCAGGTTGAAGCCGGGGTAGTCGACGAAGCAGACCGCCTTGGGGCGGTAGGTTTGAATCCAGTCGACGATGGCCGAACCGAGCGATTTGAAGAACGAAAAGTTTTTCAGAACCTCGAAAAGTCCGACGACGGAAAACGAAGTGAAATCGAAAAGCAGCTGCGCTCCCGCCTGTTCGAGGGCGTGTCCGCCGAATGCGCAAACTCGCAAGTCGGGGCGTTTTGCGAGAGCCTTCGAAAGCATTCGCGCCGCCTGCTGGTCGCCCGAATGTTCGCCCGCGATAATCAGGACATCGCACGCGCCGTCCTTCGGCGGGGCAAAATCGAACGCGCGTTTTTGGAGGACGTTATCCGACATTTTTCTTTATGAGTTCGCGAATCTGCCGCGTGATTTCGAGCGCGACTTCGAGGGCGGAAAGCCCGAGTGTGGCGTCGACTTTCGGATTCTTCTTGTGCTGGACACAATCGATAAAGCTCGCCAACTCGGATTTGAGCGGCTCCTGTTTCTCGAACGGAACTTCCTCGGGAACGATGTCGGTGAGCCCGTTGATTTTTACCATATGCCCCTTCTGGTTCATAAAGTCCAGCGACATATACATTCCGCGCTGGAAGACGCGTATTTCGCGCAGTTTTTTGAAGCTCACGCGGCTGACGTTGAGGTTTGCCACGCACCCGTTTTTGAAGACGATTCGGGCGTTTGCGATGTCCTCGAACTTGCTGACGACGTTGACGCCTATTGCCTCGATGCGTTCGACGGGCGAGTTTGCGAGTTTCAGGACGATGCCGATGTCGTGAATCATCAAGTCGAGAACTACGCCGACTTCCGAGCCGCGCACGTTAAACGGCGCGAGGCGTTCGGCGGTGATGAAGCGCGGGTTGTCGACGTGTTTTTCCATAAACCCCATCACGGGATTGAAGTGTTCGATGTGTCCGACCTGCACGATGAGTTTTTTTTCGCGCGCGCGGCGGACGATTTCGTGGGCGTCGTCGACGGAAGTGCAAATGGGTTTTTCTATCAATAAATCGCAACCCTTATCCAAAAGCGGAAGGGCGACTTCGGTGTGGTGGTCGGTGGGGACAACCACGCTTATAGCCTCGCACTCGTCGCCCGCCTGCTCGATTGAATCGAAAACCTTGCAACCGTATTTGTCGGCGATTTCTCGCGCGCGGGCGGGATTGTTGTCGTAGACGCCCACGAGTTCGGACGTTTCAAGCTCGGAATAAATTCTGGCGTGGTGTTGACCCAAATAGCCGACGCCTATGACGCCGCACGATAGTTTTCCATCATTACTCATATGCGTAAAAATCTACATTTGCGCGCCGATTAGTCGAGCTTTTTTTAATACTGCTTGGCAAGATAGAGCGGCACAAAACTATCTGGAATGCGGGCTTTGGCGCAGTCTTGCGTTTGCTGGCGCGGCCGAATCGGAGGCTTTATCCGCGTCTTTTGCGGGCGCGGAAACACCTCCGCTTGACTTGTCGAGCGACTTGTCGATTTTTTCCATAACCTTTTTCTCGTTGCGCAGAATGTCGGCGGGCGAGATTTTTGCGGAAAAGCTCGGGGAATCTAGCGTGCCCGAAACGAGCACGCGCACGCCGTCCATAATCGGGTTCACAATCGTGTTAACCGCCGAAACTATGCCGTTTACGTTGTAGAACGGATACGCTTTGAGTTCGGCGTTTACGGCGTCGGTTTCGAATGTGTAGGACGCCGCGCCTATGACGCGCATTGACGCACCCGACATTTCAAGAGGCGAAAGCCGCAGCTGTCCGCCGCCGATTGCAAACGACGTCGAAACTTTGTTGATGTCGAAAGTGCCCATGGGGATGCCGATTGAATCGAACGCCTTTGAAATGCGCCCGAAGAGGTTGAGCGTGAGGAAATCCTCGCTTTCGATACGCAGGCGTCCGCCGCCCTCGGAATGCGCCATATCTTTTACGTCGCCGCGCAGGGAGAGGGTTGCATATACCCTGCCCGAATCGCCGCCGCCGAGAATAGAATCGACGGGATTCGGTTTTTGCGCGGGCGCAGTGTTGGGAGTCTGTCTCTTATACACATCTGACGCTGC
>URDC01000045.1 GCA_900546565.1 uncultured Opitutales bacterium | reverse complement strand
CGCCCCTTCGGGGTCGTTGCTTCGCAACGCTCAAACGCGCTTCGCTTGTTTTCTGTCTCGAGCCTCGCGGTTTTTAGCCAGCACCTATGTTGGTTCTAAGCCGATTTATAATGTTGAAAGAAGTTCCAGTTGGAACTTCTTTTTTTGTATTTTAAATTCGCAATTGTCGGATTGGCGAAGCCAATGGTTATGGGTGTGTTTTATGTTTTCGGAATGCGAAAAAAACGTTTGAATTGGGGAAAGTTAAGCCTTTTGTAAAAAAGGACTTGACGTTTTCTCGGGGGGGGTATTTTCGTCGAAGAAAATTTTAAGGATTTTTATATCAACTAAAACAACAGAGAAATTATGAATATACAAAAAGCGAGAAATTATATGGTTTCGGGCGCGTTGTTTATGGCGGCGGCGGTTGTCTCTGCCACGGACTACACGGTTTCGAAATCGGGAAATTGGAGTGATGCCTCGATTTGGTCGGGAGGGGAAGTTCCCTCGACGACTGTGTCGGACAATGTTATTTTCGGGGCGGACAACATTACGCTGACGGTTGACGGCAGTGGAAAGACGTCGGTTAGAACGCTGAACTTCGGCTCGTATAACGCGACGATTGACATCGCTTCCGGCAGCACGCTTTTTCTGCGCGAAGAAAACTCTCTCGGTGTTGCGGCGGGCAAAAAGCTCACGTTCAATGGCGACGGCACGCTCGAATTATGGGGCAAAGGAAAGAATGTTGTCGCGACGGCTTCGACTCTGGAATTCAACACGAATGTTTCGATTGTAAACGGTCAGGCCAATTTTGGGGCTGCGGGAATCTCCTTCAACAAGGGGCTGACGGCGGTTTCGCTTGTCGTGTTCGACCAAGGTTCGCATATCGACTTCCACGGGAACATCACTATCAACAGCCAGCTGAATTTGCACGGTACGTCGGGCACGATAGCTTCGGTTTTTCATGCGGACTCGGTTGTAAAGCTCGGTTCGGGTGGAGGCACTGCGGGTGGGCTGCTTCTGAGAAATGCCAAAGTTTTCGGCTCTATTGAAGTCAATAAAAACAGGGAAACCGCGTCGGTGATTCTCGGCTACAACTATGGCACGACCGTGTTTGAAGCGGGTTCGTCGCTGGTTCAGCAGAATTCGGGAACGACTGACTCGTTTATCGGTAATATTGTCGAAAGCGGCAAATTACAGATTAAGGCTGGTGTGAAGAATTTCGACCTCGAAAAGGATTTGCGCATTCGCGGCAAGCTCCAACTCGGCGCGAGCAATCTTATTACTATTGGCGGCAAAAAGCAGGGCGAAGCCTCGTTCGACATCTGTTCTGTTGACAGACCCAACAGGAAGTTTAACAGCACGATAATGGCTCAATTTATCCTCGATGCGGACAACGATTTCGGCAAGCTCAACTTCTATGGCGAATCGGTTTTGACGTTTGTCGCCAACGGGTTTAGCTCGACAATCGGCGGCTTTGGTGTTGTCGACACGGAATCGCAGACGGGTAGTGTAATGCTCAAAATCACCGAATCGGAAGACTTCAAGATTTTCATCAAGGGCGGCAAAAAGGCCGACGGAACTGCCGACATTGCCAACATTGAAAGTTATCTTGACGACACGGACGTCCGCGCCTCGAACATCTTCGTAGACGGTCAGGAAGCGTTCCTTATCTACAATGAAACAAAGGGTGGCTGGTATGTCAATTCTTCTGCGGCGGTGCCCGAGCCTGCCACGGTTGCGGCGATTTTCGGGTTGTTTGCGATGGGCTTTGTAGCCTACCGCAAACGCCGCTAAAAACCGCGATGACGCGTTTACTTCGACGACGAGTTTTAATTTAATGTATAAAAGCGGAACGGAAGTTCCGCTTTTTTTTGATAATAGAAAACTCGTCGAAGCAAACGCTCTCGGGCATCATTCGGTTTTTCTTCGGACTTGCGGGCTTCAGCCCGCCGACGCCTTGAAAAACACGAATCCTGCCTCGAGCCTCGCGATTTTTAGCCCAAGAACCTATGTTTATTCTCAACCGAAAATAATGTAAAAAGTCTTTTACGCTCGGGAAATCCTTTTCTGTTTTTGTGAAAAAAATAAAGCGGGACGAAGTTAAGCTTTTACATTATTTTTTGGTTTAGACCCAGCTTTATGTTGTAAAACGGGCGAGGCGCGTGCTACAAAGACGCGTTTTCGAGTGGAGGGATAGTGCTTTTGCACAGACCTCCCGAGGAAACCGTCTTTTAGCCGTGAATGCGCCTCCGTTGCAAATCTAATTACAAAAAACATTCCGCAACGCGGAATGTTTCCGTATGTAATAAAAAATTTTGCAACGAAGGCGCATGACCTCGCCCGTTTTTTGTTGCAATGGGGGGACGGGGGTGTGAGAATGTGTGTATGATTCGTAGAGTATTTGTAGAAGAAAAAATTCCCTCGACTTCAACAGCCCTCCTGAATGACATCAAGGGCAATTTAAACATTGCGCCGCTCGTCGGGCTGCGCGTTTTGCAGCGTTATGACGTGGAGGGACTTGATGATGTATCGTATGAAAAAATAGAAAATCTCATATTCTGCGAGGCTCCCGTGGAGAATATTTACCGCGAAGAGTTCCCGATTGCCGCCGACGAAGTGGCGTTTGCAATCGAATATCTGCCGGGGCAATTCGACCAGCGGGCGGACTCGGCGGAGCAATGCATTCAGATTGTGGCGAAGAGTCGTCCGAAGGTCGCGTGCGCGAGGGTGTTTGTTTTGCGCGGGAAGCTGTCGGAAGCGGAATTAAAAAGCATCAAGAAATATTTAATCAATGCGGTGGACAGCCGCGAAGCGTCGATGTCGAAGCCCGAAACGCTTGTGCGGGAGGTGAAAGTGCCCGCAGACGTTGCGGTGGTTGAAGGGTTCATCGATATGGATAGGGTGGCGGTTGAAGCGTTGCACAAAAGGCTGTCGCTTGCGATGTCGGTTGACGACCTCGAATTTTGCCGCGACTATTTTGCGAACGAGCAGAAGCGAAATCCCACAATTACGGAAATTAGGGTTCTCGATACGTATTGGAGCGACCACTGTCGCCACACGACGTTTTTGACGAAGCTCGAAAATGTGAAAATCGACGACGGCAGGTTCAATGCCGCCGCGAAGCGTTCGTGGAGCGAATATTTGCAGACCCGCAAGGTGTTGGGGCTGGACGCGAAAGGCAAGAATGTTTGTCTGATGGACGTCGCCCTCATCGGTATGCGGGCGTTGCGCGAGCAGGGCAAGCTTGCGGACTTGGAGCAGAGCGAAGAGATAAATGCCGCGAGCATTGTCGTGAACATCGACATCGACGGCCAGCCCTGTGAGTATCTTGTGATGTTCAAGAACGAAACGCACAACCACCCGACCGAAATCGAGCCGTTCGGCGGCGCGGCGACGTGTTTGGGCGGCGCGATTCGCGACCCGCTTTCGGGGCGCAGCTATGTGTATCAGGCCATGCGCGTAACGGGCGCGGGCGACCCGCGCACGCCCTTCGAAAAGACTTTGCCCGGCAAGCTCCCGCAGCGCAAGATTGTGCTCGGGGCTGCGAACGGATACAGCAGCTACGGCAATCAGATTGGTTTGGCGACGGGGCAAGTCTGCGAAATTTACCACGAAGGCTATGTGGCGAAACGTATGGAAATCGGGGCGGTTGTCGCCGCCGCGCCGCGGGCTATGGTGCGCCGCGGTGTGCCTGCGGAGGGCGATTTCATTCTGCTTGTCGGCGGGCGCACAGGGCGCGACGGCATTGGCGGGGCGACCGGTTCGTCGAAAGACCACACCGAGAAGGCGTTGGAAAATTCCGCCGAAGTCCAGAAGGGCGACGCACCCATGGAGCGCAAATTGCAGCGGCTTTTCCGCAATCCGAAAGCGAGCTTGCTGATTAAGCGTTGCAACGACTTCGGAGCGGGCGGCGTGTCGGTCGCGATAGGCGAGCTTGCGCCGAGTTTGGAGATAAATTTGGACGCGGTCACGAAGAAGTATGACGGGCTCGACGGGACGGAGCTTGCGATTTCGGAATCGCAGGAGCGTATGGCGGTCGTGGTTTCGCCCGAAGATGCGGACGAATTTGCGCGCTATGCGACTATGGAGAATTTGGAGTGTACGCATGTGGCGACTGTCACGAATTCGGGGCGTCTGGTGATGAAATGGCGCGGCAAGAGCATTGTGGATTTGTCGCGGGCGTTCCTCGACACGAACGGCACTGTCGCGCTTGCGTCCGCCGAGATTGAAGAGCCCTGCGGGAAATCGCCGCTTGAAGAATCGGCTGGCGGCGCGGTCAATGAAGACGCAGGCAGGTGGCTGGACAATTTGCGCCAGCTCAACTGCGCGAGTCAGAGGGGGCTGATTGAGCGGTTCGACTCGTCGATTGGCGCGAGCGCGGTTTTGCACCCGTTCGGCGGAAAGAATTTGGCAACGCAACCCGAAGCGATGTGCTCGAAGATTCCGCTTTTAAAAGGCGAAACGAATGCGGGAACGCTCTTTTCGTTCGGGTTCAATCCGAATGTGTCGAGTTGGAGTCCCTACTATGGGGCTGTGTATGCGGTGCTGGAATCGGTCGCGAAAATTGCGGCGTCCGGTGGCGATATTTCGAAAATCCGTTTCACGTTCCAAGAGTATTTTGAAAAGCTCAGAACCGACCCGCGCCGCTGGGGCAAGCCGCTGGCTGCGTTGCTTGGCGCGTTCGAAGCCCAGATGGGTTTGGGGTGTGCGGCAATCGGCGGAAAGGACTCGATGTCGGGTTCGTTCAACGATATTGACGTACCGCCGACGCTTGTCAGTTTTGCGATGTGTCCGTGCGATGTGCGTTTTGTGATTTCTCCCGAATTCAAGAAGGCCGGCTCGGCGGTTGCGTTGCTTGAAGTCGCGAAATCGGGCGACTTGATGCCCGACTGGAATGACGCGATGAAAAAATACGGCGCGTTGTTTGAAGCGGTCAAAGCGGGCAGGGTTTTGGCGGCGCACTCGCTGCGTTTCGGCGGGCTTGCGGAAGCGGTCGCGAAGATGTCGTTCGGCAACTCGATTGGTTTCGAGTTCATCGGCGGTTTTATGCGCGATGTGTTTGCGCTAAACTATGGCGCGATTGTGTTGGAGCTTGCGGACGAATCGGTCGCGGCGGAGCTCGGCGCGGAGCTGATTGGTTCGACTGTCGCGAAGCCCGAAATCGGGCTCGGCGCGATGAAGGTTTCGGTCGGCGAGCTTTACAAGGCGTGGTGTGAGCCGCTCGAAAGTGTGTATCCGACGAAGGCTGCGGCGTCAAGTGGCGCGGTTTCGGAAATCGCCTTCGAATGCAAGAATGTGGCTCTCGCCCCGTGCAAGGTTGCGCGTCCGCGGGTGTTCATTCCCGTCTTCCCGGGGTCGAACTGCGAATACGACTCGGCGCGCGCATTTGAATTGGCGGGTGCGGACGTTTCGACTTTCGTTTTCAAGAATCTTACCGACCGCGATGTATCCGAATCGATTATGGCGATGAAGCGCGGCATTGACGAAGCCCAGATTTTGATGATTCCCGGCGGGTTCAGTGCGGGCGACGAGCCTGCGGGTTCGGGCAAGTTTATTGCGGCGGTCTTCCGCAACAATGCGCTTGCGGACGCGGTTATGTCGCTATTGAAAGACCGCAAGGGGCTTGTGCTCGGCATTTGCAACGGTTTTCAGGCTCTCGTCAAGCTCGGGCTGGTGCCGTTCGGCGAGGTGCGCGAGCTGAAAGCGGACAGTCCGACGCTGACATACAACAACATTGCCCGCCACGTGAGCTGTTATGTGAACACCAAGGTTGTCAGCAAGCTTTCCCCGTGGTTTGCCGAATGCGAGCTGGGCGAAATCCATACGATTCCCGTATCGCACGGAGAAGGCAAGTTCATTGCGCCCGAAAGTGTGATTCGGCAGCTCGAAAAGAATGGGCAGGTTGCCACGCAATATGTCGACTGTTCGGGCAAGCCCTCGGGCGAGATTCCGTTTAATCCGAATGGCTCGATGTGCGCGATTGAGGGCATTACGAGTCCCGACGGGCTTGTGCTGGGCAAAATGGGGCACAGTGAGCGTTTTGGTGTGAATGTCGGCAAGAATATTTCGGGCAACAAGTCGCAAGGGATATTTCGTTCCGGTGTCCGCTACTTCCTCTAAAAGCCGCGAGGGCGCGTTTCTTTGGTGGTGGTGAATTTTAAAAATGAGAAAAGGCGTTCGTAAGAACGCCTTTTTTTTGTAAATAAATTCACCACCAAAGAAACGCTCTCGGGCATCATTCGGTTTCCTCGGGTGGTCTGTGCATTAGCACTATCCCACCACTCGAAAACGCGAATCCTGCCTCGAGCCTCGCGATTTTTAGTTCAAGAACCTATGTCAATTCTAAGCCGATTTTATAGTGTTTTTTGTTTTTAGATTCTTGTGAATCTAAAAACAAAAAAGGATTTCCCGAATGGGAAAGACTTTTTACATTGTTTGTCGGATTAGGATAACCGTGGGTTCTGTAAAAAACGGCTGAGGCGCGTGCTAAAAGACGCGTTTGTGAGCTGGTGGGATAGTGCTAATGCACAGACCACCCGAACAAACCGTCTTTTAGCCGTGAGTGCGCCTCTGGGGCAAATTTAATAATCAAAAAAAGAAGTTCCGAATGGAACTTCTTTCAGCATTATGAAATAAATTTTGCCCCAGAGGCGCACGTCCTCAGGCGTTTTTTTGGCGGAGGGCTTCGTAGAGACAGACAGCCGCAGCTACGTTGACATTCATACTGTCGGACAATCCGTTTTGCGACATCGGTATTATCACCTTTTCGTCAAGCAACGCCTCCCAGTCGCTTCCAAGCCCGTCCTTTTCGCTGCCCATGACGATTGCCGCAGCAGAAGCGAGGTCGGCATTCCAAATGTATTTTTCCGCCTTCAAATGTGCCCCGTAGGATTTTATCGAACGGGTTTTCAGCCAGTCGGCGCACTGTTGCGGCGTAGCCTGCGCGATTTGTATCGAAAACACCGCGCCCTGCGAAGCCCTTACAACCGACGGATTGAAGACATCGCAAACGGGATTGGTGACGATTACCGCGTCCGCGCCGAGACTGTCGGCGGAGCGGATTATCGCGCCGAGGTTGCCCGACTTTTCTATTGAGTCGGCTACGAGCACGAGCGGGGCGCGGTTCTGCGCAAGCTCGATGTTTTCAAGCGAAGTGTCCCATTGTCGGGCTACGCCCACAAGCCCGTCGCAACCCTGACGGTTCGAAATTTTTTCGAACGCGCCCTCTGAGAGGCGGCAAAGCGGAATTTGTTTTTCGGCGCGGACTTTGTCAAGAAACGCGATGTGGTCGGGGCTTTTGAAAAACTCGGGGCAGAAATAGATTTCGTCGACGCCGATTTTTTCGACACAGCGCGAAAGCTCGCGCAGCCCCTCGACGGCAAAAAGCCCAAGCTTGCGCCGCGCGGCGCGGTCTTGGAGCTTCATTAGCATTTTGACCCTCGGGTTTTGCCTGCTTTGTATAAATTCTTCCGACATTGTTTTTACTCTTGCACTAATACAAAAACAGAAAAAAATGGATTACAACTTTAATTTTTCAATAACGTATGAGCCAATCAAAACCCCCGCGCAATTTTGTTCCGACCCCGTTCGAATACCGACAGATAATTGAGGTAGACATCGTCGACCTCTCGAATTTGGGCGTGGGCGTCGGGAAAATCGACGGCTGGGTCGTAATGGTGCCCAACGCGCTCGCGGGCGAACGCGTGAAGGCGAGCGTGTATAAAAACCACAAAAACTATTCGGAGGCGGACTTGGTCGAAGTGTTGACCTTTTCGCCCGAACGCGTCGAGCCCAAATGCCCGCTTTTCGAAAAGTGCGGCGGCTGCCAGTATCAACATCTCTCATACGACGCCCAACTGCGCTGGAAAAACAAACAGGTTTCGGACTTGATGAAGCGCATAGGCGGAATCGACTTCGAAGTCGCGCCCACACACCCGTCGCCCGTCCAGTATGCCTACCGCTCCAAACTCACCCCGCACTACGAGCGTCCGCGCGGTGGAGAAATGCCCATAGGCTTCATAATGCGCGGCAGACGCAACGCGCTCGTGGACGTGCCCCAGTGCCCGATTGCCGTCGACGCAATCAACGCCGATTTGCCGCAGGCTCGCGCCGAAATTCTAGCGCGCTCGTCAAAACTGCGCCGCGGCGGAACTCTGCTTTTGCGCGCCTGCAACGAGGGCGTCTGCCGCGACAACAACGCCATTGTAAGCGAAACCGTCGGCGGCATAACATACCGCTTCTGCGCGGGCGAATTCTTCCAGAACAATCCGTTTGTGCTGCCCGAACTTGTCGATTTCGCAATGCAACACGCAAAGGGCAACCGCAACTTGGTAGACGCATATTGCGGCGTCGGAATGTTCGCGCTCGCAGGGGCTAAACACTTCGAAAACGTCGCGGGCGTCGAAATCAGCGCGAAGGCCATCGAGTGCGCCAATGCCAACGCCAAAATAAACAGAATCGAAAATTGCGATTTTATGATAGGCAAGGCGGAGGCGATTTTTGCCGACGTTTCGGCGCGGTTTGTCGGGTCTGAAACGTCGATGATTATCGACCCGCCGCGCGCGGGCTGCGACGAGGTTTTTTTGCGGCAGCTCGTCGACTTTGCGCCGTCGAAGCTCGTATACGTCTCGTGCGCGCCCGATACTCAGGCGCGGGACTTGGCGTATTTGACCCGCAACGGCTACGCGCTCGAAGTCTTGCAGCCGTTCGACCTCTTTCCGCAGACGCGCCACATCGAAAACGTCGCCGTCCTCAAACGCGCATAAAACTACGTTGGCGCGGTAGGCTATATCGTTTTCTTCCGCAAAATATTCGAAAAAATTTTTTGACAACGCCCGCGCGGGCGTTAGTGTATAAATAACTTTATATATAAACGGAATACACCTAATTATGTCTTGGGAACGCTATAAGAAATACTACCTCGGCTTGGACAGCCTCGGTTTCGGTCTTGATGTAAGCAGAGTCGCTTTCGACGACGCTTTTTTGGCTTCTATGGAAGGGAAAATGGCCTCGGCTTTTGTGGCAATGCAAAAACTTGAAGGCGGGGCTATCGCAAACCCCGACGAAAAGCGTATGGTCGGGCACTACTGGCTGCGCAATGCGGCTCTCGCGCCCTCGGACGAAATCAAAAACGAAATTTCCTCGACAGTCGCCAAAATCAAGGCTTTTGCCGAAAAAATCCACAACGGCGAAATCGTGGGTGCGGACGGCAAGTTCGAAAACGTCCTCTGCATCGGTATCGGCGGTTCGGCTTTGGGCCCGCAATTCGTGCGCGAAGCCCTGGCTGACCCCAAGAACGAAAAGATGAACGTGTTCTTCCTCGACAATACCGACCCCGACGGCTACGATGTCGTTTTCGACAAACTCGAAGGCAAACTCGGCAAGACTCTCGCGGTTATCGCCTCGAAGTCGGGCGGCACTCCCGAACCCAGAAACGCGATGATGGAATCAATCGCCCGCTGGGAAGCCGCGGGCTTGGACTTCGCAAAACACGCGGTCGTCACGACGGGCGCGGGCAGCAAGCTCTTCAACTTCGCCAAGGAAAAAGGCTATTTGGAATTCTTCCCGATGTGGGATTGGGTCGGCGGCAGAACAAGCGAATTTGCCGCAGTCGGGCTTTTGCCCGCCGCATTGCAGGGTGTCGACATCGACAAACTCTTGCAGGGTGCGGGCGCGATGGACGAAGCAACTCGCGTTGCCGATATGCGCAAAAACCCCGCGGCATTGCTCGCGCTTATGTGGTATAAATGCACGTCGGGCAAGGGGTTGAAGGATATGGTTATCCTTCCCTACAAAGACAGACTCCTGCTTCTTTCGCGCTACTTGCAACAGCTGATTATGGAATCGCTCGGCAAAGAGCTCGACCTCGACGGCAACAAAGTCGAGCAGGGCATTTCGGTCTACGGCAACAAGGGCTCGACCGACCAGCATGCATACGTACAGCAGCTCAGGGACGGTATCGACAACTTCTTCGTCACATTTATCGAAGTCCTCTCCGACCGCCGCGGCGCAAGCCCCGAAGTCGCCGAAGGCGAAACCGCCGGCGACTACTTGCAGGCGTTTATGCTCGGCACGCGCGAAGCCCTCTCGGCGAAGGGCAGGGAAAGCATCACAATCACCGTCCGCGATTGCTCTCCGTTTACCGTCGGTATGCTTATCGCCCTCTACGACCGCGCGGTCGGCCTCTACGCGAGCCTCGTCAACATCAACGCCTACCACCAGCCCGGTGTCGAAGCTGGCAAGAAAGCGGCAAGCAAGATGTTGCAGATTAAGGCGGAAATTTTGAAGGTTCTCGACGGCGGCGCGAAAATGTCGGCGGACGAAATCGCAAAAGAAATAAAGCTTGAAAACGAAACCGAAATAGTATTTAAACTTCTATCACACCTTGAATGCAACGCTCAATGGAACGTTGTTTCCGAGGGCGTAGGTTTCGACAGGAAATTTAAAAAAAGCAAATAGTTTATGAAAGTATTATCCCCTATCCTAAAAATCCTCGTTGTCTTGGCGGCGGCTTTCTGCGTGTATGCGTGGTTCGACGTCAAAGGCAGAATCAGCTCGGCCGAACAGCATATGGCCGACATTAAAGGCCAGACGCTTGTCGAAAAAGCACCCGAAGCCGCTAAAATCAACAAAGAAAACAATCAGCGCAAGGTGAAAATCACCGCGTTCGAAAAGCGCGTCAAGAGTTTGGAATCCGACGTCAAGTCGGCTTCGGACGAACTTGAATCGGAACGCTCCAAGAACGTGGCTGCCTCCGCCGAAATCGTCAAGAACAACGGCGAAATCCGCCGCCTCAACACGAAGCTCGCTTCGGTTTCGAAACTTCTCCAAGAGCGCGACTCTACGATAGAATCGCTCAAAAAGGAAATTTTGGCGTCGAAGGAACTGCTTGCGAAGCAGGATAATGTCGACACCCTCAAAGACAAAATTGCCGAGCTTGAACGCAAAGTCGCCGAACAGCAGAAGGACTTGACCGCCGCTTTGGAAAAGGCGAAAATTGCCGACATGGCGGAAGTTGTCGAAGTCATCGAAACCGACGCCGCGGGTAACAAGGTCAAGCGCAAGTTTGTTAAAGTTCCCTACGTTCCCACTGGCGATATCGCAACAGTCGTTGCCGCCGATGCACAAAACGGTGTTGTGGCAATCAACAAGGGTAAGGCCGACGGTCTGAATCCGTTGCAGGTTGTCGTTCTCAAAAAAGAGGGTGTTGTTGTGGCGCAGGCGCAAGTCCAGAATGTTTCGGAAAATATGTCGGCGTTGTTGCTCGACAAAAACTCGGCACTTCCAGAATACGTCGTGCTCAATGCGCAGTTCGAGCTTGCCACTCCCGAAATTAAGGCGAACACCGCCGCGGCTGCCGAAGCCAAGCCCGAGGCCTCCGAAGAATCCTCTTCTGCCGAATCGACTTCGGAAGAATAGTTTTTGCGATGAAGTATCTACCCGCTATTGTAGTTCTAATTCTCGGGCTTTTGGTGGCGTCGTGCGCGTCGACCGAAAAGAAAAAGTCCCTGCCGTCGCGTCAGACCGATGGCAGCGACCTCCCTTGGGGGCGTCCTTCCGACTGGGAAGGCGGAATCCCCGGAATGATGAATAACAATTCGGGTCGCCGCTTCTAAACGCTAAAAACTGCGAGGACGCCTCGTTTGCGAAATATTTTTTTATAGTGCTGAAAGGTTTTCCATACGGAAAACCTTTTTTTGATTTTTTAGTTTGAACTCGCTCGCTTGGTTTTGCTGCGCAAAATCCGCGCTGTTCTCG
>URDC01000044.1 GCA_900546565.1 uncultured Opitutales bacterium | reverse complement strand
GCCTCTATTGCGAATCTAAAAACAAAAAAAACGGGTTTCAATGAACCCCGTTTTTATCCATTATTAGAATGTAATTCGCAATAGAGGCGCACGTCCTCGCCCGTTTTTAGTTTCGGGCGGAGCGGTAGATGAGATACACCCCCGCACCTTGGAAGAGGAAGTTCGGAATCCAAATCAGCAAGTCGGGACGCAAATCGGGATACTTTCCGAGCCACGCAATAAAAACCGTCATCATATAATACGACATCGCCAACGCGACCGCAATCGCGAGGTTGGCAAACGTCTCGCTGCGCGAGGCCTTAATCCCGAGGGGAACGGCGAGCACGACAAGCGAGAAAATCGAAAACGCCATGGCGAAATTCTGCTGAATTTCGAAATTTACCGAAATGTGGTCGCAACGAGCGTAATAGTCGCGTTTTTCGGGCGGGTAGGATTCGAGCGGACGCTTGTGCCAAGTTTTGCGGGCATTCAACAGCTCGGTGAAGGTCATATGCTTGGGCTGCTTGCGGATTGACTGCGAGTCGCCGATAATCTTCGATAGCGGCAGACTCACCTGTAATCTCTCGAACTTTGCCGAGGGCAGCGGACTGCGCAGCTGCTCGGGGTCGTCGGAATTAGAACGCTCGGCAGTGCCGTTTTTGAGCACCAAAATAATCGAGTCCGTCGGCTCGTCATACGACGCCTCCGCTTTGTCGGCTTTAATCGACACGCTCGCCCTGCCCGACTTGTCAAGCTCCCAAATGCGGAATCCGTTGAGCTCGTTGCGGGTCTGCCCCTGCCTGTCGGCATAAATCACATACCCGGGAAAGTCGTTCACAAACGAGCCCGCCTTGATGAATTGCAGCGGATTGTCGCGGATTACGTTTTTAATTGCATTCTTGTAGGCAATCAGTGCGGACGGCGCATAGTAGAAATTGATGAAAAGCGACCCCACACTCGCAATAATCGCGAGCAAAAAAACGGGAGCAGTCATCGAATAAATCGAACGCCCGCATGCCTTCATTGCCACGACTTCGCTCTGCGCCGACATTCGTCCGAACACAAGCAGAATCCCCGTAAGCATGCCCATCGGCAGCGAGTAGGGAATCACACTCGGGATAATAAGCGCAATCATATAAAAAAAGAACGAAAGCCCCACCCTTCCCGCCAGCAGGTCGCCCACGACAACCCTGAACAAATTGCCGAGCACGAGCACGAAAACGAACAGCCCGACCGTCATAAACGCGGCGGCTGCGACCTGCCAGAAAATGTATCTATCCAGTCTTCCCATTGGAATTTTCCCCTTAAAGTAAGACATAGAAATGTCGATTTTGGCAACATAAAAATATTGCAAAGCCCGAATTTTTGTAAGAACATCGCGCAGTATTTTATAAAGCGGCATAGTATGCCAGCGAAAAATCAAAAAGTTTTGTGTATGAAAAAAAACACCCCCGTAAAAAAACCGGTCAACTCTGTCGCGCATGAAAGCTGCACGGTCGAGCAAATGCAAAATGCCATATTGCGCAATTTGGAAATATCTCTGGCAAGAGAACGCGAAAGCGCGTCGGTCAGGGATTGGTGGGTAGCAACGGCATTGTCGGTGCGCGAACACATAATGGGAAATCTTGTTGCCACAAACAAACGGCAGCGAGAGTCCGACGCCCGCAGAATTTATTATATGTCGCTCGAATATCTCGTCGGCAGACTCACCGAAGACACTCTCGTAAACCTCGGATTGCTCGATACCACCAAAAAGGCACTTCAAAACCTCGGCTTGAAATATGACGAAATTATGAACGCCGAAGTCGATATGGGGTTGGGCAACGGCGGTCTTGGACGCCTTGCGGCCTGCTTTCAAGATTCGCTTGCAACACTGGACTACCCCGCAATCGGTTACGGGATAAGATACGAGTTCGGGCTCTTCACACAAAGCTTCGAGAACGGCAGACAGGTAGAGTCGCCCGACAACTGGCTTAAATACGGCTCGCCGTGGGAAATCGTCCGCCCCGAACACACGACGCATATCCAAATCGGCGGCTACGTTGAAAATTCCATGGACGACAAGGGCGATTGGGTCCCTGTCTGGAAGCCGCAGGGCGAATTTCTCGGCGTCCCGTGGGATATCCCCGTAGTCGGCTACGGCGCGCACACGGTAAACTTCCTGCGTTTGTGGGAATCGCGCGCATCCAACGAATTTGACCTCAACGCGTTCAACGAGGGCGGCTATGCGCAGGCAGTCCACGAAAAGGCGATGAGCGAAACAATCTCGAACGTCCTCTACCCCAACGATAAGACCGAAAACGGCAAGTTGCTGCGCCTCGTACAGCAGTATTTCTTTGTGTCGTGCTCGTTGCAGGACATCATCAAACGCTATTTGGCGCGCCACAGGGATTGGTCGAAGTTCGTCGACAAGGTTGTAATCCAGCTCAACGATACCCATCCGGCAATCGCAGTCCCCGAACTTATGCGCCTGTTCATGGACGTCCACCATTTGGATTGGGACACCGCTTGGGGCATGTGCACAAAAGTGTTCGCCTATACCAATCACACACTCCTGCCCGAAGCTCTCGAAAAGTGGTCGGTTGCCTTCTTCGAAAAACTCCTGCCGCGCCACTTGCAAATCATCTATGAAATCAACGCGCGTTGGCTCAAACAGGTCGCGGCGAAGTTCCCGAACAACCCGCAAAAAGTAGAGTCGCTTTCCATTATCGAAGAAAGCAACCCGAAGATGATTCGTATGGCATATCTCGCCGTAGTCGGTTCGTTCAGCGTAAACGGCGTGGCGGCATTGCACACCGAACTTCTCAAAGAAAGCGTTCTGCGCGACTTCTACGAAATGTCGCCCGAAAAATTCAACAACAAGACAAACGGCGTCACGCCGCGCCGCTGGCTGAAAGTCTCCAACCCCGAACTTTCGGCGTTGATTGATTCGAAAATCGGCGACGGCTGGGTGACCGACTTGGACAAACTCCGCAAGCTCGAACCCCTCGCCGACGACGCGAAATTCCAGCGCGACTTTATGGCGGTCAAACTCGACAACAAAAAGAAGATGGCCGACATTATCCTCAAAACGTGCGGCGTCAAAGTCAACCCCGAGGCTCTCTTTGACGTGCAAATCAAACGCCTGCACGAATACAAACGCCAGCACCTCAACCTGCTGCATATCCTGACTCTCTACCGCGAGCTCCTGCACAACCCCGATATGGACATCGCCCCGCGCGTGTTCATCTTCGGCGCAAAGGCGGCCCCCGGTTACGATATCGCCAAAAACATCATATACGCCATAAACAAAGTCGGCGAAAAAATCAATAACGACACGCGCATAAAGGATAAGTTGAAGGTCGTCTTTATCCCCAATTACAACGTGTCTTCGGCAATGAACATAATTCCGTCGGCGGACGTTTCCGAGCAGATTTCGACCGCGGGCAAGGAGGCTTCTGGCACGGGCAATATGAAACTCGCCATCAACGGCGCAATCACCGTCGGCACTCTCGACGGCGCAAACGTCGAAATCCGCGAGTGTGTCGGCGACGACAATATCTTCATCTTCGGTATGACCGTCGACGACGTCCAGCAGCTCAAAGGTCGCGGCTACAACCCGTGGGAATTCTACGCCAAAAACAAGAAACTCAAAGATGTTCTCGATTGGCTCGTTTCCGACTACTTTATGCCCGAAAATCCCAACGCATTCATGCCTCTTAGAAAGTCGATTCTCGACTGGGGCGATCCGTTTATGGTTTGCGCCGACTATCAGGCGTATTGCGACACTCAGGCGGAAATCGGCAAAGCCTTTCAGGATAAAAAACGCTGGGCAAAAATGGCGATTCTCAACACAACAAGGATGGGCAAATTCTCGTCCGACCGCACTATCCGCGAGTATGCCGACGACATTTGGCATCTCGACCGTGTCATCTAATCGGGCGAAACACCATACACCGCCGCGACGCCACCACGCCGCGGCAATAAATAAAATCGGCAGTGCATTCCGCTCTGCCGATTTTTTGCGTCCGCTTTGCCCGAGGGCAAAATTCAAAACAGTCCAAATACTCTTATTTGCGGACTTTCGTGTTAGCCAACGCCGCCAACATATACTTCGGATACGGGGCGCATCCGAACTTTGCCTTTATCGGCTCGATTTCCCTTTGCGCAAATTCCGCAATCCGCGCCGCCGCATCCGCGCCGCGCAATATTCCGAAGAGCAGCTCTGCCCGACAGTTTCCCGCACCGTTGCCGAGCCCGCCAATCGTGCAGTCGGCAATCCGAGCCCCCGCGGAAATCCCAGCGAGCTCGTTTGCAAAGGCGCATTGCAAGTTGTCGTGCGAGTGGACGCCGAAAAGCTTCCCGTTCTCCGCGCAAACCGCGCCATACATCTTCGCCATTTCCGCAAATTCGTCCGGCAATAACGCGCCGTAACTATCCATTAGATAAACGATGTCGACCGCCGACGAGCCCGCAATCTCCGCGACTTTTTCGCTCAGCGATTCCCCGATTGTCGAAGCCGCCATCATACACGCCGCCGTCTTGTAGCCCTTGTCTTTGAGCACCGCAAGAACGCGCAACGCCTCCGCCGAATCCCGCGCATAGAACGCACAACGCACCAAATCTACCGCACTCTGCCCCGCGGGTAAAAACGCCGCAGGCTCGCACCTGCCGCAGTCTACAAGCACCGATATTTCGGCACTCACACCCTCCGTAATGCGCTTGATTAAATCTTCGTCGCAAAACCTGAATTCCCCGAATTGCGTCCTGCTGCAAAACTTGTCGCTGTTTTTATACCCGACTTCGATAATATCCGCGCCCGCGCCATCGGCGCATTCCACAATCCTCCGTGCCAACCCTTCGTCAAACCAACTCCCGTTGACATTCCCCCCGTCCCTCAACGTGCATTCCATTATTTTAAATGTTGGTAAGCGGCGGCAATCGGCTTCGCCAATGTGCCTTTGACTCTCCATTGAAGTTAAGCCTACACCAGTCAAAGCGGACATTGCGCAGCAATCCGCGCCAGTGCCCGTCTTATAAAAAACCCAACGGCGGTTTGTGCTATCGCACAAATTTTCCGCCATTCCCCCACTCTCCGAAATCTCGCCAATGTGCCTTTGGTTTTTCATTGAAGACAAGTCTCCCCCAGCCAAAGCGGACATTGTACTGCAATCCGCGCCCGTGCCCGTCATATAGCTTGGGTTGGAAGAAATCTTAGAAATTTTTTCAGTCATAAAAATCCTCCACATCAAAATCCCAATAAAATAAAAAAGCGGAACATAACGTCCCGCCACATAAAAGAGCAGAATAAAAAAACACTTTTACGGAATGATTTTATTGAGAGGATACTCGACAATGCCCTCCGCACCGCTTGCTTTGAGCGTGGGAACAATGTCGCGGACAATCGATTCGTCGACAATAGTCTCGACCGCAACCCAAGCCTCGTCGGAGAGCGTGGCAATCGTTGGCTTGCGCAACGCGGGCAACTCGGAAATCACGCGCGACAAATGCGCCTTGGGCAGGTTCATCTTCAAACCGACCTTGTTGTTGGCGTCCAAAGCCGCCTGCAAAAGCATCGCAATCGACTCGATTTTCGCGCGCTTTTCGGGATTTTCCCAAGCCGCCTTGTTGGCGATAAACTTGGTGTTTGTATACAGCATCGTGTCGACAATGCGCAAATTGTTAGCCCTCAGTGAAGAGCCCGTTTCCGTGATGTCGGCAATCGCGTCGACGAGATCGGGAACTTTCACTTCCGTCGCGCCCCACGAGAACTCCACTTCGGCATTGACTCCGTTTTCTTTGAGATAGTTCTTCGTGACATTAACAAGCTCGGTCGCGATGCGCTTGCCTTCAAGGTCCTTCACGCTCTTGACGGGCGAGTCTTCCTTCACGCACAGAACCCAGCGCGATTTAAGCGTTGTCGCCTTGCTGTAAATGAGGTCGCAAACCTCGACGACATCGCTGTTGTTTTCGACAATCCAATCGTAGCCCGTAAGACCGCAGTCGAAGAAACCCTGCTCGACATAGCGGCTGATTTCCTGAGCGCGCACGAAACGTCCGTCAAGTTCGGGATCGTTAATAGAGGGCTTGTAGGAGCGCGAGCCTTTTGTAATTTTCCAGCCAGCCTTGCCGAAGAGGGCGATAGTGGACTCTTCCAAACTTCCCTTGGGGAAGCCGAGCATGATAAGAGGGTTTGCCATAATTTAGAATCTTTCGTTTTGTTGCACACCCGACCGACGCGAAAGCCGCCCAATGCACGAACATAAGATGTATAAAAGCACCCCGCCGCCGAGTTTTTTGCGGTAAATATTGGTGCGAGCAGACAGAATCGAACTGACATCAGCTGTGTGGAAGACAGCGGTTTTACCACTAAACTATGCTCGCGTTAAATTATCGGACGAGTATCCCACAACGCTCCCTACCCGTCAAGCTATTTTTCAAAAAATCGCTCGACTCCGACCGCCAGCTTTGCTATATGTCCGTCCATGATGAAAAAATCTCTGAATTACTTTGTAAACTCCGTTCTCGCGGGGGCGATGATTGCCTTCGGCGGGACGGTCTATCTGTGCTGTGCCTCCCTGCCCAACGGCAGCGTTGTCGGCTCGTTCCTCTTCTCGCTCGGGCTGCTGACCGTCGTCGCCCGCGGTTACGACCTCTACACGGGCAAAATCGGCTATCTTTCCTTCGAAAGCCCCTACCAAAAAACGCCGCCCACGAATCCGCGCCAAGCCCCACTTTACTTTCCGATAATCATCCTCGGCAATTTTGTCGGAACTGCGGCGGTCGCCCTTGCATTCCGCTGCACCCGCGCATTCGACGCTCTCCCGACCGGCATTCTCGCGACAACGGGCGAAAAACTCACGCGCCTTCAACTTATGTGTCAGGCAAAGCTAAACGATACCCCGCTTAGTATCTTCCTGCTTGCCTGCGCGTGCGGAGCAATGATGTTCCTCGCCGTCGACGGCTACAAGAAGACCAAAAGCTGGCTTTTTGTGATTCTGCCCGTAATGGTGTTTATTCTATGCGGATTCGAACACTGTGTCGCGAATATGTTCTATTTCTGGGCTGCCGATTGTTGGGATTTGCACGCCTTTGCGTATCTCGCCCTGATGATACTGGGCAATGCCGTCGGCGCCCTCCTCTTTTCGAAAACCGCGAGGGCTTGCTTTTGAATTAAATTTTTCTTTTTTTGAGGTTGAGCTTCGCATTATAAGAGAAAAATTCAAAAGCAAGCGGTTCGGTTATCATTCGGTTTTATTTCGGGCTCACGTACCTAAGTACGTTTCGCCTCATAAGACACGAATCCTAATCCGAACCTCGCGATTTTCGATAAAAACTGGCGTTTTTAAATGACGAAAACAGGCGGCGATTGACTTTATCAATACGCCTTTGTCCAACGCCTACACAAAAATTCATTTTTCACGGGAACATTCCATATTTACGGAATGTTTTTTGTTTTTTAGGTTGCAACGAAGGCGCACTAACAACTAAAAATCAATTCAGCGCAATTTACAAAAATCTAAGAGAAATGAAAACGTTGAAAAGAATATCAATTATATTGGGCATTGCAGGCACGATAACATCAACCTGCCTTGCCGCGGACACAACGCAGTCCCGAAATACACCCGCACAGCCGTGCCCGTGTTTAAACGCCGAAAAACAGGAACAAAAGCAATACGTCCAAAAACGGGAACTTCAACCGCGCTTCAAACATTCGGGCATACGCAAACCCAAAAAGTGTAAATGCCCCTGCCACGCCATCAAATAGTAACGATTAGACAAAAAAGAAACGGCGCAACATGCGATTTTTGCGCCGTTTTTAACGTCAAATCCCGCCCGACAACTCGTCCGTTCTTACAAGTCCGCATTCGTCGGCAAACTTGTCGAAAATCGCGGCAGAGCCCATACACAGCAGTTTGTCGCCGACACTAAAATGCGCCGACGGGTCTGGCTGCGACGGCTCGCGCGAGCCGCCCACAAACACGTCCATAACCTTCACGCCGAAACGCCGCGGCAACTCCGACTGTTTAAGCGACATCTCGCAGAGCTTCGAACCTTCCGCGACCTCGAATTCCTCCAACTTTATATCGCCCACCCATTCGGCCGCCTCCTCGTCGAGCGACTTTATCGGAGCTTTGCGCGTCAAAATCTTTTCAGCCTCCGAAATCTGGCTGTCCGACGCGCACAAAACCACAACGTCCTCCGGATACAGTCTCAGCTGCGACGTTATATTGAAAATCGGGAACCGCCCCCTCTTCACGACGGCAATTTCCGCGCCCGTCTTGCTGCGTATGGCAAGCTCGGCAATGCTCTTGCCCGCAGCATCGGCAAATTCGTCGATTTCCACTTCCGCCACGTTGCGCGCCCACGACCTGCTCGACTTCACGCCGTCGAACAACTGCTCGCGCCGCGACGATTCCGCATTCTCCAAATGCCTCTTGACGACCGACGAAAACCGTCCTTCAAGCGAGTGCCGCAACGCCGAAAACGACCTTCTGAAAAACACCGCAAGCAGCACCAGACTTACCGCCAAAATCACGACCGCATTGCGCACCGGCAGGAACGCAAACACGAACGCGAAATACACCAGCGCAAACAACGCCACAATAACCGCGCCGAACACCGCCCGCAAAACCGCGTGCAGCCTGCCGCCGCGCATTCCTCCGCGGGCGTCGCCACGCTCGACAATCATCTTCGCGCAGTTGCCGACAGCCTTCAACACCCCCGCCAGCGCGGGCAGCGATACCGCCGCCGCCAAAACCCAAACCGCGACCGCTATCCATTCCGCCGCGGGCAACTTCACGCCTTCAACCCAGTCCGCACACCACGCCGCCACAAACATCACCGCGCTAAATAGCAGCGTGTAGATGAAAATTTCCAGAAAGCGCGGCATAAACCCCGCAAACTTCGAGCTTCCCGACGCGTTTTTCGAAACCGAGTTCACGAAACGCCCGTAAACGTCCAACGCCGAAATAAGCGGCTTCGGCGCGACGCGCGAGCAAAACCCGATAACCCTGTCCGACACGCCTGAAACAAGCGGATTGACAAATACCGTCAAAAACGAAACGCCCATCGCAATCGCCATAATCGAGGGGTTCATCACCCCGCTTGAAATCCCGAGCCCCGCAATCACGAAACTGAATTCGCCAATCTGAGCCTTGTTGACGGCAGCAAGATACGCGTCCCGACACCGCGCGCCACCCGCAACAATGCCGCAAAAACACGCCAGCGTCTGAAACACCACAACGCCCGCCGAAATCAGCACAATCGGCAGCCAAAGCTCCAAAATCATCTTCGGATTTATCTGCGTGCCCACCGACACGAAAAACAACGCCACGAACAAATTCCTGAACGGGTCTGTTATGTGCTCGACCCTGCGCGAAACGTCCGAGCCCGAAATCACCGATCCCGCCATAAACGCCCCTAGCGACAGCGATAAATTCGACAGCTCCGCCAGCTCGCCAAGCCCCATAATCAGACAGAAAATCGCCATAATAAGCTCCTGCCTGTTCCCGTCCGAGGCGAATTTGCGCAACGCTTTCGGAACAACGAGCTTCCCGATTACGAAAATCGTAATCATAAAACTGAGAATCGCCAACGTCGACCTCGCAAGCTCCGCTGCCGACGGCAGCTGCCCCGACGAAAGCCCCGAGAGCACCACCAATAAAAACACCGCAAAAATGTCTTCGATAATCAGAATGCCGATTGCAATCTGCGCATACAATTTCGACAAATCGCCGCGGCGCGAAAAAATTTCCACAATCACAATCGTCGAACTCATCGCCAATACGCCGCCGAGAAATATCCCGTCGACAACCGTCATATGCATACACCGCGCCGCAAAAAGCCCCAATGCCCCCATCGCCACAATCTGCGAGCCGATTCCCAGTATACTCGGGGCGAAAACCTTTTTGAGCTTCTCGATGTTGAATTCCATTCCCACAAAGAACATCATAAACATCACACCAAGCTCGCCGAGCTGCGAAATACTCTCGCCCGATTTAATCAACCCCAACACGGGCGAAAGCAAAATCCCCACAACAATAAACCCCAATAGCTGCGGAATCTTGAAAACCGACGAAACCTTCATCGAAATCGTAGCCGCTACAATAATAACCGCCAAATCACTCAAAAGCGAAACCGAACCGTGCGCGTCCATAATATAAAATCCTCGCAAAAAATTTTTCGAAAAGTCCGATAAAAAATCGAAGAAAACTTCTGCCACCGCCGCACAACATTTGCAACCCCAATCCTCAAAAAAATCACTTGCAACCGATACCCCGCGCGCCTAAAACCACACACCATATGATACCGCAAATCGAATTCGCCACCCCTCACGACGCGGGGGAAATAACCGACATCTACAATTATTACGTCAAACACTCCACCGCCACTTTCGACATCACCCTGCAAACCCAAGAACAAACCATACAACAAATCCAAACCCTTGCCCCGACTTACCCATACCTCACCTACCGCGATTCACACACAAATAAAATCCTCGCCTTCGCATACGCCCACCCGTGGAAAACCAAACCCGCATACACACATACTTGGGAGAGCACAATCTATACCCACCCCGATAATCTGGGCAGACATATCGGCACATCACTCTACGCAGAACTCATCGCACAGTGCAGGGCGCGACATTGCAAAACCCTCATAGCTTGCATAACCGCCGATAATAAAAACAGCATCATCTTCCACGAAAAATTCGGCTTTAAAAAGGCGTCACACTTCAACCACGTCGGAATAAAATTCGACACTCTCCTCGATATCGAAGATTACCAACTCCTCCTCTAACCCACCCCATATACCACCACACCAAAAAAGTAGAAGAATTCTACTTTTACCTTTCCCGCAAACATTACATCAAATAAAAATCTCTATTACATCATCCTTCGCGGAGATACAAATTCGGCTAATTTTTTAAGAGAGTCTTCTTCTAAATATTTAGACGCATCAAATTTTACAATTTTACTGGTTCTACAATTTATTGCGATTAATATTTCATTATCATAATATAATACAATACAAGTCATTTTTTTATCAGATTTTTTAGATTTAACCTGAATACTCTCATATAAATCCATTGCTGCTATCGTTGCCGACGATAACCTATTGTTTAACGCCTCTATTTCAGCCATCATGCGTTCACCTTCGGCTATCAAACTACTTCCTTTTGAATTTGCCGCAGAATTATCAGTACGGGCAGCCAAACCGTATCCTGACCTGTATTCAAAGCCATTGTGCGAACTTTTGGCAACCAATAACCTCCGTCCTTCTACCATCTTTTGATACGCCTCACTCTTTTTTCTTTTTGAATTTAAACTCTCTCTCCAAAGTGACAATATTTCCTTTTTTAAATTTTCATATTCGTCAACACGTTCACGAGCCCCAACTACATTATGCTCAGCAGCTACTTTAAACCAAAACAATGCCTTCTTTAAATTTTTTAATGTTCCTTCCCCTTTTTCGTATTTCAGGGCCAAATCCAACGTTGCATCGGAATATTCTCCAATAGCCGATTTTTCACAATAAAAGAAAGATTTTTCCTTATCAGGGGCAACGCCAAATCCTGTAAAATAGCACAGGCTCAACTGATATTCAGCCCAATGTTTATATTTACAATCGAGCTTAGACAACCTTTCAGTCCAATAAAAAAATTCCGATGCATTTTGGTACTTTTTTGTAGCATACCAACAACCCAATAAATACATCGCTTCAAAGTAGCCTTGTTTTGCAGAACTCTCCTGCCAAAGAAAAGCTTTTTTTACATCTTCCCTAAACAACGTTCCATCAAAACCGTAAAAGTAAAATGCGCCTAAAATATGTTGAGCATGAGCATCCCCTTTTTCTGCTTCAAATTTACAACCAGAAAAAATTCGGTGTAGCGTAGCCGAACCTTGGACATTCGAAGTTATCCCAGCTTTTAAATTAGCCTTATGCCTCGAAGGTTCCTCAGCAATCTCACGCTTAATCAAACTAACAACATCATCCCAATTCAAATCCTTATAGGGGAGTTCGGCAGAACAAACGCCTCGAAAAAACGTAAGAGCGCATAATACAAGAAAAAAATACACCTTCATAAAAAACAATAAATTCGTCTATATATATATTTCGAAATAAAGAAAAAAATCTCTCTTTAATGATAAAGAAATGTTTTCTAAAAAAGGCCTATATATAGCACCATTCCCATCAAATAAAAAAGGTGGCAATCAAAACACAAGCATTGCTTTACCCATTTAACATCGATATCCAAGTTATCTATCCAAGAGATATAAAATTTTTCATCTTGGATATCTTTCGCCATTTCATCAAAGGCCTGTTTCACTTTAATCTCCTCACTTGTTGTGCCGCTATTCATGAGAATCCTTTCCATGCAATTGATTTCTTCTAAAAATCCCAGAAAACTGAGCATCGTATTTTAAATACGATGGAAACAGAAAAAGATTTATTTAAAGGTATGTTGGGCGGAGCGAAAGTGTCGGCTTTCGACTCCATAAGATTCGTAAATAACATCTTGGACGCCAAGCCCTCAAACTCGCCACTCACCGACATTCAGTTCGTCGCAAAGGTAATCGAAGTCGGTTTGCGCAACATTCGCAACACGGAAAAATCGTTCGAGGACGGTTTCAAAATCTACCTCGAAAGTAAACAACACCTGC
>URDC01000043.1 GCA_900546565.1 uncultured Opitutales bacterium | reverse complement strand
GAGGCGCATTGCGAATGCAATCGCCGACGGTGCACGTCTTATAAAAGACTCGTCGTCGAAGCAAACGCGCCCTCGCGGTTTTTAGACTGTTTTAGATGAGGCCATAACCCAGCCTTCCGGATATCTCGCCCGCATAGGATTTCACAATCTTGCCGACTTCGTCAAGCTGCGATGTCTTTATGCGCTCGCGCGGACCGGTAATCCAAATCGCGGCAACAGGATACCCGTGCGCATCGAAAATCGGCGCGCCCACACAGTTGACACCTTCGATTTCCTCGCCATTGTCAAACGCATAGCCGCGCGATTTCACAAAATCAAGCTCGCGATAAAACGACTCCCTGTCGCAAATCGTGTTTTCATTGTAGCGTTCAAAATTTATGCGATTAACCTTGCGGTCGACTTCCTCCTTGGGAAGAAACGCCAACATCGCCTTGCCCGGGGCTGAGGCGTGAAACCCGATGCGCATACCGATTTCGCCCAAAAACTTGAACGGTTGCGTGCCGGGGGCTTGCTCAATCATCACACAACCGTCGTCAATCATAGTGCCCAACATAGCCGTTTCGCCGAGACGGTCGCGCATCTGACGCAATATGTCCATACTGCGCTCGACAATGTTTGATTCCCCGAACGCCGCATAGCCCAACGCCGCCAGTTTGCGCGACATTCTGAACGTGCGCTCGTCCCTATTTTTTGCCACATACCCGCAGTCTTCGAGCGTGCACAAAATCCTGAAAATGCTGCTTTTTCGAATATCCCGAAAGACGCGCAATATCGGGCAGCGTCAGACCGTCGGGATTCTTCGCGAGCAGTTCGAAAACCTCCAACCCGCGCTTTAAATTCGGAATGTGATAGCGTTCATGCTTGGCAGTAGAATTTTTAGTCGATGTCATATGTAAAAATGCATTCTCAAAAAATAAAACGAATAGTCAACACCTTAAATTCCATAAAACCCACATAAAGGCAAAAACAACACATCCACACTACTATAACCACACCAATATCCTCTTCTTCTACAACAACATATAGCTCCATAATCCACCCACAACACCGCAAACAAAAAAAAGGGGTCGCCATAACAGCGACCCCACACAATTAAGTTAGGAGAAAAAATTCTTCAAAAAAGCCGACCCAATAGCCCCGACAGCCGCACCGCCAAAGCCCGACCGCGCCCCACGCAACACCACAAACGAGGCATCGCACAAACCGCAGCGGCCTACATTAAACCCGATTCCTATAAATTAGAAACCGACTTTCGGATTCGTGTAGCGGTTGTTGTCGTTCGAGTGGAACACGCCATATTCCGTTACAACCGCACCTTCGGGGCCGGCAATCTGATAGTGGCTCGATTCCAAACGGGGCAGCCAAACGACATTGCCTTCTTTGGAGTCCGCACAAACAACCTTGTGAACCGTAACAAACTCCTTCTGGCTTTCGGGAACTTTCACATTCGGATACTTCGAGGCGTCTTCGCCCTTTTCGCCGAAGCAGTAGGTTTTGCCCGCGCGAGCCTGCCAGCATTCATTTTTCGCGGGCAAGCCGTTGCCGGGGACATGCCTGTGCTCAATCAACATCTGATTGGGCAACAAAATGATTTCGTGGCCGAAAACACCGTTTTTGTTTTCGTGCGCCCAAAAAATGCCGCCCATACCGACATTCGGGAAGTCGCCCAGATTGAAGTCGGTAACCCACATATTTTTGCGGAGATTCTCGCTGATGGGATAACCGAGCCGTTGCATCATATCGAAGTAGGCCTGCTTGGCCGCTTCCTGATTGAATTTACCGTCTTTGTAGAACATAGATTTTTCGAGTTTGGGCTGCTGCGCACACTTCGATGCCGCACAGTCCGATGTCGTAGCGCATCCGCCGAAGAGCGAGACCGCCATAATTGATACTGCCAATGCTAATAATTTCTTCATAATCATCAATATCCTTTGCTATCGTTGTTTTTTTTGAATTTTGAAAAAATCCGTTATTTGCCGAGCGGAACATTGTCGTGCTTGGGATTCACGTCGCGTTCGACATACGGCGGGAGCTTTTCGGCAACCTCCAACGCCTTCGCGGCGGCGGCAACGTCGTCAATAACCAATCGCAGGCCGACATTGTAAACCTTCTGCCATTGATAGTAGTCGCGGCGGATCGTCACTCTCGAACGCTTTGCCCTGTCGCGCCACGAGCCACCCCTGACAGTCTTGCGGTCGGCGACTTTCCTGCCGCCGAGCGTTTCGGTGTAGTCGTCGGCAGTCCATTCCGAGACATTGCCCAACATATCGTAAAGCCCGAACGCATTTGGCTTGAAGCGCCCTACATCACAGCCCAAAAGCTGTCCGTCGCTGGCATATTCGTCAAACGGCGTATACGCATTCAGAGGACTTTCGTCGACACGCGGTTGCGGGTCAACCCCCTGCACCGCAAAATTCTTGATAGTGTAGTCCGCCAAATTCTCGAACGCGCCATAGTTCACACCCAGCTTGCCGAACCAGAAATCCGTGTCCGTGCCCGCGCGAGCCGCCCATTCCCACTGCTTTTCGGTCGGCAGCGAGACGTTCACGCCCAACTTGCCCGAGAGCCATTTGCAGTAGTCGTTGGCCTGATTCCAGTTGATGCGCACCACGGGCTGATTCGGCTCGTTTGCAGGATAGCCGCGGTTGATGTGGTCCTTCCATTGCCTGTCGTGATAGCCCGAGTCGTGCTTCGGGTCGAACTTCGCAAATTGCGCATTCGTGATTTCGAATTGACTCATATAGAAGGGCTTTTCAACGCGCACAACACGCGCCGGACCTTCGTCATAGAAACCGTTGTTCGAGCCCATTACAAAACTGCCCGCGGGCACGAGCACGAAGCGAACCTTCGCCCCGTCTACGTCCGCAACAATCTCCTTCGGCAGCGATTCCGACCCGCCGAAGAGCCCCATAATGCCCGATTTCTTCGCCTTCACACCAGCGACTTTCGCGGCGGCTTCGGCAGAGTCAAACGGGAATCCGTCGGCTTTCGGAGCCTTTTTCGCGTGGCGTTTTGCCTGCGCGGGAGCTTCGAACTTCCTGACGCCGCCGTCATACGTAATCGCGTCGGGGTCGTCGTGGCGGTTCGCATACTTCGCCAAATACTTTCTGCGCATAACGTCGCCGTTGTGCGGAATGTCCTTGCGAATATCCTTCCAAGAGCCGTAGCAGGGCACATTGAGGTCAATCCAAGTCGTCAAAATCCGCATCGATTCGTCGTCGAGTTTCACACCCTTGTGGCCTTTTTTGAGAATGTGGATAAGCTCGCTCGTCTCCGAGTTGAATTCGAGCGGAATCAGCATATTCTGATTGCATTCGGGGCCCGAGCGGCGCACAAACTTCGCCAAGTCGAGATACGCTTTCGGGAAATTCTTGTAGCCTTTCACGCCGCGCTTGAAGTTTGGCAACTTCTTGTTCGATCCGTCGTGGCAGCCCGCGCAATACCTATCCAAAACAGGCTGGACGTCGCGGACAAACGAGTACCCGCGCACCCCCGCGACAAACGGCTTGATTTCCGAGGGCTTGCTGCGCGAAGCCATCGCGGGCTTCGACGTCGGCGACATACCCTGCCCTTCGTGGCAGCCCACACAACTCTGGACTTCACCGGGCATAACCGTAAACCACGTGCGCATAAGCGCGAGCGCGCGGCCGTTTTCGTCGAGCGGTTGGAGAGCCAGAGGCCTGCTTGCCGGCACTTTGAACATCGCCGAGCCGTCGGGCTCGACGGGCACCGTGCCGTGAATGCGCTTTACGTCCCACGAGCCTTCATTGCCAATAATGTCGTGCGAACCCATGTCGCGATACGCATAGTGATACTCCAAAACGCGCAACGCCTTGACCGTTCCGCGCGGAACGTCCTTCAAGCCCTCGCCTTGATAAATGTCGTTGAGGAACACATACCCGTAGTCTAAATCGGGATTCGTCTTGTCGGCGATTTCCACGGGCTTCTGACGCTCCATAAGCGGCATAGCCTCGAACGCCAAGTCGTCCTTGAACTGCTGCAACGGCACCATATTGTCGAAGCGGTCAATCAGATAAATGCCGAACTTGTCGTTGTTGAGCTCGGGGTGGCGCATCGACGCCACAATGAAATTCTCCGAGAGCGGGAACGGGTGGATAATCTGCGGGAACTTGCCGCGCACAAGCTCGTCCTTGGTTTCGGCTACATATTCCCTGCCGAACTTCGGAAACTGGTGCACTCTGCCCGCTTCCTCTTTCGTCCCCTTCGAAATGTCGAATAAATGCAATTCGCCCGAACGGTTTATGCCGTGGTGGCCCGAGACAATGCCCACAAACTTGTTGGGATCGCCGGGAATCTGACGCGCATAGAACAGCGAGTTCGGCCAGTAGCTCGTCGAGCCGTAAAGCGACGATTGCGCCGTTCCGTCGGGATTCATATGCATCAGAATGCGCGAGAAATAGTGCGAGTTGTCGACATATTCCCAGCGCGTGTACATCACGCGGCCGTTTTCCATCAATACGGGCATCCAGTCGGCGTCCTGCTCGAACGTCAGCTGCCTGATGGAGTCGTCGACGTCCTTTTCCGAACCCGCTTCGGGATCCATCACATACAAGTTCGCAACCGAGTCCGTTCCCGCCACGCACGGCACGCCGACCCAGCACGCCGTCGAGCAGAACATAATCCGCCCGTCGGGCAGATAAATGCCGTCATAGTAGTCGATGTCCGGATGCATCGAGGGCGTGATAGTCTTGACCTTGCCCGACTTTGCGTCAAGCTCGTCCATTCTGAAAAACATCTTGTCGTCGAGCGTCGAGAACAACACCTTGCCGCCGTCGAACGAAACGTCCAAGTCGCAAATCAGATTCTTCTTCGCGGGCTTGAAAAGCGTTTTCGATTCCATCGGCTTCGAAAGCTCGAACGTGCGCAGCTCGTCATTGTATGTCGCGCAAATTTCCTTCGAACGCTTCGCATTCGACGTCCACGGACGGCACGCCAAACCCGAATTTCCCTGCCAGTTCTGCGGCAGACCCCAGCGGCTGGCCTTGCTGTCGCGCTTGATGAACACCCAGTTCGGATACTTCGCCAACAGCGGATTCGCCAATAACGCCTTCGAGGCAAACGCCTTGAATTGCGCCGCGTCCGCTTCGACGCCCGACAAATTCCCGCGCGCAGCTCCCTCGTAAACGCGCTTCGAAAGCTCGGGCATCTTCGCCTCCCAGCCTTTCAATTCCGCAAAGAGCTTGCCGTCCTTGTCATACGCGGGATACGATTTTTTGATATCCTCCATAGCCGCGCGGACATTCTTCACATCATACCCGAGCAACGCCTCCGCGCGTGTCGAAACGAGCGCGTCGCACAAGAACCTTATGCGCGCCGCCGAAGCTTCGCTTCCCGCAACGCCGCGCAGCTTCTTGTATTGCGCGTCCAATTTTCCGCGCGAAAACAGCGAACGCTCGATAAGACCCAAAATCACGTCGTCGAGCCCCTTCGCGTTGTCCTTCGCCGAAACAAGCTCCAACAATGCAAACGGAGCCTTGCCGTCAAAATAATACCTGCCGTTAAAAAGCACATTCGCCTCATACGGAAAATCCGCCGCCAACTTCGCGGCTATTTCCACCGCGGGCGAAACATACGGAACAAAGAACATTTCCTCTTCGAACGTTCTTCCGCGCGTCGTAATCTTGAAAACGAGCCTGTTCGAGCCCTTTTTCAGCTCGCCCGAAAAAACCTTCACGCCCGTCGCCACATTGCCGAGCTTCCTGCCGTTCAAATATACGTCCGCCCAGCCGTTGATACCGAACGTGAACGAAAACGCCCTGTCCTTGTCCGCCTCTATTTCGCGCGTCAAAAACACGATGCTCGATTCCAGCAAACGCGCATTCGTCCAGTGCAAAAGGAACAGCTCGCCGTCGCGAATGTCGAAAACTTTCCAAAGCGGCTCGCGCCCGAAAACCGACTTCATGTCGGGGGCGTTCTTCACGGGGTCGGCAAACGCGAGCGTCTTCGCCCGCCATTTGTCGATGTATTGCGAGCCAACCCAGTCGCCGAATTTCAGCCCCGAGTTCGCCGACACCGCCGATTCCGTCCACTTCGCGTAGTTTTCGCGCGCCTTTAAAACCGATTCGCAAAACGTCGAAGCCTTCGCATAAAGCGCGTCCGCCTGCGCCGCAGAGGCGGCGTTCGCCGCGCCGGCAACCCCCGCCGACACGCATACGACCGATGCCGCCAAAACAAGAGACCAAAATTTTTTCATAATAAAATTCCCCTAATTATGCGTTAAAAAAGAAAAATCCTCCCCCAACAGGAATTACTTTTTGGAAATGTCCTTGAAGAATTCGAACGCTTCTGCGGGCTTCAAGCCGTCGTGGACAACGCCCTTGACCGCCGCCAACATAGCCGCGGGATCTTCCGACTGGAATATGTTTCTGCCCATATCCACGCCTCGCGCGCCGCTTGAAATCGCCTTGTATGCGAGTTCGAGCGCGTCCTTTTCGGGAAGCTTTTTGCCGCCGGCAATCACAATCGGAACGGGACACGCCGCAACGACCTTTTCAAAACCCTCTTCGCAATAGTATGTCTTTACGAAGTTCGCGCCGTTTTCGGCAATCACGCGCACTGCCAACCCCAAATAGCGGGCGTCGCGCACCAAATTTTTGCCGACGGCGGTCACCCCCAAAGTGGGAATGCCGAAACGCGAAGTGTAGTCCACGCATTGCGCCAAGTTGCGGATAGTCTGCGCTTCAAAATCCTCGTCGCCGATTGCGACCATGGGCGCAAGTGCCGCCGCATCGAGCTTCACGGCGTCTTCAATGCCCGCCAGACATTCGTTGTTGAGCTTCGTCAAAATCGTCGAGCCGGCACTGAAACGCAACGCCACGGGCTTGTTGCAGGTAGACGGCACAACCGAGCGCAGCGTGCCGCGCGTGCACATAATGCAGTCCGCGTGTTCGATAAGAGGGACTATCGACAAATCCATGCGCTCCAAACCGCTGGTAGGCCCCATAATGTAGCCGTGGTCGAACGCCAACATAACCGTGTTGCCGCTCTTCTTGTTGAAAATGCGCGACAGCCTCGACTTCACGCCCCAGTCCTGCGCTTCCGCGCCCTTTAAAAAGAACGCTTCGTTCTTTGATTCGATTCCGATTCCGTAGTTCTTTGCGGCAATATTGCCTTCTGCGTCTGCCATAGTTATAATTCCTTTCGGTTTGAAAATTCTAATTGTTAGTGGATTTTTCCGTTGAATTGTTCCGTAAAAAAGTTCCTAGCCCCGACATTTGCGGCTATTTATAAGCCTTCGCAAACGCCGCGAAAATCATCGCCGTCGAAACCGCGCCGGGGTCGAGCGTGCCCACCGACTTTTCGCCGAGATTGCGCGCGCGCCCGAACTTCGCCTGCAAGTTGACGGTGTTCTTCGCGCCCTTGTCGGCGGCGTCGGCTGCGGCTTCCAAAACGGCCTTCACGTCGCCCGCGCCCGCCATGGCCTTGATTGCGGGAATGAGCGCGTCAAAACAGGTTTTATCGCCCACGTCGCCTTTTACGACATCGCGCATCGAAGCAAGCCCCGTCTCGAACGCCGCGGCAACCGCCGCGCCGTCAAGCTCCTGCGCCCCGTCTTCGATTCCGTCCGAAACGCCCATTAAAAGCGTCCCGTAAATCGTGCTCGTCGAGCCGTTGGAATGCGACATCGCCGCCATTCCGCCGTCGAAGAACGCGCCCTTCAAGTCGGAGGCGTTTTGAATCGACGCGTTCGCCGCGTCAATCGCGCCCTTAATCGCCACCCCGTGGTCGCCGTCGCCGCAGGCGGCGTCGAGCTGGCAAAGATATTTTTCCTGCGCCGAAATCACTTCGGCGGCAGCGGCGAACATTTGTTTGAGGTTTTCCAGTGTCAGTTTCATAGTTATTTATTCCCCGAGCGAAGTCCAGTAGGGCGCATTGCTTTTGGCTTTCAAAGCCGCCAGCTGAGCGTCGTCGACAACGCACAAAATCATTTGAAATCCCGCCATTTCCTGAACGGTCAAAAGTTCGTCTATAAGGCCGCATTCAACTTTCGCGCCCATATTTTCCGCAAGGCGGGCACACGCGCGGAAGACAATCGCCATTTCCATCGGCGTGCATGCTCCCGTTCCGTTGATTGCCAAAAACACCCTTTCGCCCGACTTCAAGCCGACAGCCTGCGCGAGGTTGCCGAACATAATCGCCGCGGTTTCGTCGGCGGATTTAACCGACATTCTACCGCCGCCGCCTTCGCCGTGCTGGCCCATTCCGATTTCCATCTCGTCTTCGCCGAGCTCCGCAATGGGCGAGCCGTTTTGCGGGTGCGTGCAGCCCGTCATCGCGACAGCCAAAGTCGCTATGCGGCTGTTGAATTTTTCGGCAACCGCCAAAACTTCGTCCAGACTTCCGCCCGCTTCGGCGGCAGCACCAGCCACTTTGAAAAGCGGAATGCAGCCCGCCAAACCGCGGCGGTCTTTCGTTTCGGCGTCCTTGCCCGCGCTGATGTCTTCGGCAACCAAAATGCTCTTTACGTTTATCTTTTCGCGTGCTGCCATTTTCATGGCCATATTCGCGCTCATAACGTCGCCCGCGTGATTGAGCACAACAAGCAAAATGCCGGCATAGTCCTTGAATTTTCTAAGACCCTCCAAAAGCGTCACCGCATTCGGCGCGGCAAAAATGTCGCCCACAACGCTCGCGTCGAGCATACCGTAGCCCACAAAACCGCTGAGTGCGGGCTCGTGCCCCGCCCCGCCCAACGTGATAACCGCCACCTTGCTCTTGTCTTTGGGTTGCGCCCTGACAACAATCTTGCCTTCGAGCTTTATCTTGTCGGGATACGCTAGCGCGAGCCCTTCCAAAAGCTCGGCTGTCAGATTTTCGGGAGCGTTTATAAATTTTTTCATTTTCATACGCAATAATCGGTTTTTATGTTCTACTCTGTGCAAAGCGGCCCTGCAACCGCCGCAAACGCCTATAAACAGACGCGCGTGGGCAATACCTGCCTCTTTTTTAAATTTAATATTTAAAACAAAACTTTAAAAGTCAACCCATTTTTTAGAAATTTTTCACATCAAATCAATTTGACATAAAAAACTAAAAAAAATAGTATTCTTTCCATATGAAACACACATTAAGGACACTATTTAAAACAACCGCAGTTTTCGTCCTGCTCGCACTCGCCAGTTTGGGCGCGCAGGCAAAAGAGGTCAAATTGCTTGCAATAGGAAATTCGTTCGCGTGGTCGCTAAACACCTACCTGCCCAAAGTCGCAAATTCGGTCGACGATTGCAAACTCGTGTTCAAAGTCGCCGCATTCGGAGGCTGCGAGCTTTCGCGCCATTGGAAATACATCTCGCAGGAGGAGGCCGACCCCGCAAAAAAAATCTATTTCAACGGAAAACGCACTTTGCGCGATATCCTAAAAGACACCGAATGGGACATCATCACAATCCAGCAGGCAAGCCACGAATCCTGGCGGCCCGAAACATATTTCCCCTACGCGCAAAACATCGTCGATTTCATAAAAAAATACCGCCCCGGGACGAAAATCGCAATCCAGCAAACGTGGTCATACCGCAGTGATTGCGCCCTGCTTAAAAAGTGGGAATTCGACAATTCCGAAATGTTCAAACGCGCCCAAGCGGCATATAACACCGCCGCGCAAAAACTTGGCTTGGAGCAAATTCCGACGGGCATAGCAGTCCAGCTCGCCCGCGAGACGTTGCCCGAAAAATTCGCCGCCCCCGCAAAGGGCGAACTTGCCACATACCACTACCCCGACCTGCCGCGTCAGGCGGGAGACATTGTCGGTAAATATTTCTGGAAGAAAAACAAGGAAGGCGAAATGCAGCTTAAAACCGACTGCATTCACCTAAACAATTACGGCGAATACTTACAGGCGTGCGTCTGGTTCGCATTCCTTTTCGACCGCCCCGCAACCGACATAACATACACGCCCCCAAATATGTCCGAAGCTCGGGCAAAAAAATTCCGCCAAATTGCCGACCAATCGATAGCCCAAATAAGGCAGACAAACATCAACAACACTCGAAAATAATTAAATCAAAATAAATATGGACAGAAGGATTTTCACAAAAACCGCCCTCGGGCTCGTCGCGGGCACTGTCGGACTCGCGCAGGCAAACGCCGCCGAAGCCGTAAAACAAAAACCCTCTCCCGCCGCCGCCAATCCGCCATCGCCCGACAAATTCGACGACGATTCGCAAAACGCAATCAAGGTAATACAGTCAAAACGCGGCTATAAACAACCGAGCAAAAAGGCGGACGGAGTATCGACTTCGATTTTATTTTTCGCCGATATACACCTTGTAACCAAGCACTTGCTTAAAATAAAAAAGTTCTCCGAAAAATACCGCAAATACATCGACGACACCGTGCACCTCGGCGATTCCGTCGGAGCTGCGTATGTCGGAAAATTCGACCTTTGGGACTCCTATCCGACCGCGCTCAACGTCATCGGCAACCACGACACCTACGACCGCAAATACCCCGAGACGCTTTCGGATAAATCCAAGTATGACATATACTTCAAGAAATACGTCGACAGCTGGAATGTCGTCCAGCCCGAAAATGCCGAAGCCGACGGAAAATGCTATTGGCACAAGGACTACAACAAAGATGTCCGGCTAATCGGAATCGACTGCATGAACCCTGATGACAAGCAATTTGCGTGGTTCGTTAACGCGCTTGATTCCGCGCAAAAGGCGGGGCTGAAAGTGGCAATAGCAACGCACGTTCCGCCGGCGGGCGACGAGGGCGTTGATTGCAACTTCAATTCGCTCGACTACGGCGGCTACAAAAAGAAGGGCGAATGCGAAACTGCCACGGAGCGTTTCACGCGTTTTGTCGATGCCGTGGACGCGTTCATTGACAACGGAGGTTGCTTTGTATCTTGGATTTGCGGACATTTTCACCACGACCGCATTATGCATACGCTCGACTCCAAACACAAGCAGCTCATCATAGTAATGGAGTGCGCAACCGACTTCAACAAATGGACTGACGCCGACCACGCCCGCGGCACACCGACTTCGACTTGCTGGGAGATAATTTCGATTGAAAGCATATCGCATGTGATTAAAATTGCGCGTTTCGGCAACAATTTTGACCACTATTTACGCCACAAAGGCACTCTTTGCTACGATTTCAAAAACCACAAATTGATTTCGCAATACTGAGTTTTTAGGGGGGGGATGTTAGGGTTTTTTCGTCGCGGATTCGGGCGGATTTTTGGGAACGTTTGAAGTTTTGGATTGGGCGGACTTTTTCATTTTCGCTTCGAGTTTTTTGATTTCCTCGGCGGCGATTTTATTTAAAATTTTACGCGTCTTGGGCGAAACGTCGAGGGAGGCTTTTTGGGCGGCGGCCTCGGCACGTTTTGCGGCGAGCGGATGGGCGAAGGCGAGAGTGTCGTTTGAAATTATCGATTCGCAATAGTTCAGGGCAAGGCGCGGCTCGGAATGTTTTTGCAAGGCGGCGGCGATTTCGAACGCCAAGCCAACGTATTGCGGGTCGTTGAAAATTTTGCGGTCAAAGAGGAGTTTTGCGGCGCGTAAAATATTTTCGCGCGCGGGGGAGAGTTCGGCGATTTTCCAGATGAGGGCGGTGTCGGGCAATTTGCCCTCGAACTGTTTTAAGTAGGCCGCCGCCGCGTTGCCGTCGGTTTTGGCGATGAGGTTTGCGTTGCGGATAAGCGAATACTGCGAATAGGCGTCGGTCTTGCCGCGGGCGATGTTTTCAAGCTGAGCCGAAAGCGGGGTTTTATGCGGGTTGTAGAGGGGGTCGCCGATATAGACGTTTTGCCAGCTAAGCGAAGGCAGGGCGGCGAATGCGGCTTCGGAGGGGAGCATTTTTTTTGCGAAGACGCAATCGGCGAAAACGTCGACATTGCGGGTGAGCGAAAGGTATGGCTCGAAAACGTTGCCGTCGGTTGCCGCGCTGTTTTTGGCGGCAAATACGGGTGTCCAGAAATTTTTGTCGGTAAGCGAAAGCGCGCTGAACGAATATATGTGCCAGCCAATCATTGCGGGGGCGCACGAAAAGGCGGGAATTGCGAAGTAGCGGCAGGGCGCGGTGCTATACCAGCCGAAGTAGACGGCGGGGGCGTCGAAGCGGGTATCGTAATCCATAACGGCGGAACGGTTGTCTACGGTGGTGTCGAAACCTTCGGAAATGAGGATTTTGGCGGCGGAGTCGAGCCATTTGTCGCCGAGTTTGGCGTAATGGGATTTGTCGATGTAGGCGCGTCCGCGCAAGCCGTTTGTTTCGGCGTAGAGGGCGTTGTCGATTAGTTTGCGGGCATCGGAAAATGTAATGGCGTCGAGGCGAGCGACGCGCAGGAGCATATAGCTTTTCCACTCGTCGCCGAAGCGTTTGAAGGCGGGGTTTGGGACTGCGCCTTTGAGGGACTTCATTTTGAGGAAGCGGGCGGAAAGTTCGGAATCGACGCTCGATTCTTCGGTCGAAAATTTGTTTATTATTTTAGCCTTTGCGGCTCTTGTCGAGATTCCCCACGGGACGCCCTTGCACAGGACGAGGTAGTCGAAGTTTATGCGGGTCGGCAGGAGGTTTTCGCGCCCGAGATTGTCGCTGCCGCCGAGGGGGAAAGCCTCGATTGCGCCGAGGGAGACGAGTTGTTTTATTATGGGCGTTTCGATTTTGTCGAGGTATGTTTTGCGCGCGACAAAACCGTTGAGGTCGTCGACAGTTATGCCGCGCGGAGCGGGGATTTTAGGCAGCGGAAGATCTATTAGGATTATGTTTTTTTCGGGAATGGCGCGCGTTTTGCAATAGTATCGGGCGAGTTCGGGCGAGCCGTCGACCGCCGAATTTGCGACTACGAAAACTTTCGAAGGCGAGACTGCCGCGGAGCAAACCGCCGCCGCGAGAGCCGATATTATCAGTGTGATGATTCTGCGCATTACGGGAAGTTTTTACGGGCGTTGATTATGCGGCGGGCGGCGTTTAACACGCCTGCATCGGGCAGAATAATTTCGGAATAGGGAATGAAAAATATTTTTTTGTTTTTTACGGCTGAGGTGTTTTTCCAAGCTTTGTCGCGCCCGAGCGCGCGCAGGATTTCGGCTTTTTCGCTTTCGGAGGAAGCTGCGGCAAAGACGGCTTCGGGGTTTTCGCGCACGACAAATTCGCGCGGCAAAATCACCCACGGTTTGCCGATTTTATCGGCTATGTTTTCGAAGCCAAACGAATTCAAGATATCGGAAACGTATGAATTTTTACCCGCCGATATTCCGCCGAATATGAAGACTGCGCGTGGACGTTTTACGGGTTGTTGATGGGGCTGTCTCTTATACACATCTGACGCTGCCGACG
>URDC01000042.1 GCA_900546565.1 uncultured Opitutales bacterium | reverse complement strand
GGCGGAATTGCCGTAGGCAATCGCCGCCTCTTCACTACATTTAAAATATTCGCAACGGGAGGCGTCCTCGCGGTTTTTAGATAATAGTGGAGGTGAGGGCGGTCACACTCGCCGATTCGATGCGGACGTTGACGAGTTTGCCGATATATGTTTCGTCCGCCCTGAACAGGCACTTGCGGTGGTTGCGGGTTCTGCCCATATACATTGACGCTCCGCGTTTGGCGTTTGTTTCGACAAGCACCTGATACGTCTTGCCGACCATTGCGTTATGGAAGGCGATGGACTGTTTGCCGAGTTGTTCCAGCAGAATTTGGTTGCGTTCCTCCTTGGTGTGCTCGGGAATGTTGTCGTCGAGCTGCGCCGACTTTGTTCCCGCGCGTTCGCTATATTTGAAGACGAACGCCATATCGAAATTCGCGCGTTTGAAAACGTCGAAAGTCTGGCGGAAATCGTCGTCGGACTCGTCGGGGTAGCCGACGATAACGTCGGTTGAAATCGACATTTCGGGAACGCGGGCGCGGAGCTTGTCGACAATGCGCAAGAACCCGTCGGAGGTGTAGGGGCGGTTCATTGCGCGCAAAATGCGGTCACTGCCCGATTGCAGCGGCAAGTGGACATACTCGCAAAGTTTTTCGAGCGAGCCGTAGGAATCAATCAAGTCGTCGCGGAAAAACGACGGGTGCGGCGATGTGAATCTGATGCGCTCTATTCCGTCGATGTCGTTTATTTTGCGTAGAAGTCTGACGAATTCCGAGACGCCGTTTTGCGCGGGAATTTCGCGTCCGAAAGCGTTAGCGACCTGTCCGAGCAGCATTACTTCGCGGACGCCGTTTTGCGCGAGTTCTCGCACTTCCGCCACGACCTCGTCGGTCGGGCGCGACCTCATTGCGCCGCGCACTTTCGGCACAATGCAATAGGAACAATTCATCTGGCAGCCCTGCATAATCGAGACGAACGCGCAGACGTCGGAACTTTTCGAGAGGCTGTAATGTCTGTTTATTTTGTTGTGCGAAGTGGCGTCGTCGGCGATGTCCACAAACGGCGCGCAGTCGGCGGGAGCGAACCCGTTTTCGGCGCGTTTTTTGTAGATGGCGTCCACTACCCCGGCGACGGTGTGCGTTTTGCGCGGGCCTATGACGAAGTCGATGTCGGGCAGCATTCGCGCGATTTCCCCGCCGCGGTTTTGCGCCATACAGCCGGTCGTCCCGATAATCGGCAGGCGGCGTTTTGTGCTCTTTCTAAAATTCAAGATGTGTCCGAGTTTGCCTATGGCTTTAAGCTCGGCCTGTTCGCGCACCGAGCAGGTGTTTATCACGATTGCGTCGGCGTCCGATTCGGTGTCGGTTATCTCCCACCCAAGCCCGACGAAGTTCGCGGCGATGTTTTCGGAGTCGCGCTCGTTCATCTGGCAGCCGTATGTGCGGATATATGCTTTCATCTTTTTTTTCTTGAAATTATTTTTAGGCGATAGGATTATGGATAGTCAATGATTTTCGAATGTTTCGGGCGCGCAGGCGCGGCTTGAAATCGCGACGGAACGCTTTCGGCGGGCGGCTTTGCGGCTTTGCCGAACCGCGCCGAAAAAGGCGGATTTTGAAAGAACCTTTAACAAAACTAAACTGAATATGAAACCCGTAGTTTTCAACAACACTGTTTTAAGAGACGGCCACCAGTCGCTGGCGGCCACAAGAATGCCGACGTCGGCTATGCTGCCCGCGTGCGAAACGCTCGATTCGATGGGCTTCGGCGCGCTCGAAACCTGGGGCGGCGCGACAATCGACGCGGGGCTTCGCTTTCTGGGCGAATTTCCCTTCGACCGCCTCGACGCGCTCAAAAAAGCGTGTCCCAAAACAAAGCACATGATGTTGTTTAGAGGTCAGAACATCGTCGCGTATTCGCATTTCCCCGACGATGTCGTAAGCGCGTTTGTGGCGACTTCTGCAAAGCACGGCATGGACATCTTCCGCATTTTCGACGCCCTCAACGACGTCCGCAACCTCGAATGCTCAATCAAGGCCGCCCGCGCCGCGGGCAAAGAGGCGCACGGCACAATCTGCTACACGCAAAGCCCCGTCCACACTGTCGAAAGTTTTGTGAAAATGGGCTGCGAGCTTGAAGATATGGGTTGCAGCGCGGTCGTCATCAAGGATATGGCGGGTTTGATTCCCCCGTATGTCGCCTACGAAATCGTCAAGGGGTTGAAGTCGAACATCAAGATTCCCGTGATTATACACACGCACGAAACCGCCGGAATGGGCGCGCCCACCTACTATGCGGCAATTGACGCGGGCGTCGACGCCGTCGACACTTCGATTGCGCCGTTTGCAAACGGCACTGCGCAGCCCGACACCGCGCGAATGATTTCAATGTTGCGCGACCACCCGCGCAAGCCCGACTACGACGCCAAAAAGCTCGCCGAGCTTCGTGAATATTTCACGAAAGTCTATCAGGATTTGGGCTTCTATACTTCCGCAAAAAACGAAGTCATCGACACCGACGCGCTCGTTTATCAAGTCCCCGGCGGTATGCTTTCGAACTTCCGCGTCCAGCTCAAAGAGCAGAAAATGGAGGACAAGTTCGAGGAAGTCTTCGCCGAAGTTCCCTATGTCCGCGAAAAGCTCGGCTGGATTCCGCTCGTTACCCCGACCTCGCAGATTGTCGGCACTCAGGCGATGATGAATGTGAAGTTCGGACGCTGGAAGATGTTTACGCCGCAGGCTATGGACATAGCCCTCGGCTACTACGGCCGCACTCCCGCGCCCGTCGACCCCGAAATCCGCAAGCTCGCGCAGCAGAAGTCGGGCAAGGACCCGATTGACTGCCGCCCCGCCGACCTCAAATCGCCGGGAATGGACGACTTGCGCAAGGCTCTGCGCGAAAAGGGGCTCAAAGACGACGACGAGCACTGTGTAATTTACGCTATGTTCCCGCAGCAGCTTGAAGACCTCTACAAAAAGCCGCGCGAAGCCTTCAAGTTGAAGACTCCCGAAGATAAGAAAATTGCCGCCGCCAAAGCCGCGGGCAAGGAGCGCGTCTTCAACATCTCCATTGACGGGCAGGGGGCGAAAAACGTCAAAGTTCTCGAACTCTAAAAACCGCGAGGACGCGTTTGCTTCGACGACGAGTTTTAATTTAATGTATGAAAGCGGAACGGAAGTTCCGCTTTTTTTGATTATAAAAAACTCGTCGAAGCAAACGCGCCCTCGCGTTTTTTAGATGAAGAGGGGGAGGGAGTCGAGTGCCCTGTCTATTTCGGCGGTATTGGAGGCAAGCATATATGCGGGGGTGGAATAGACGTTTTTGGTTTCGTCGAAAACGAATCCGTCGGCGGGGCAATCGATATGTTTTGCGCCCATTTGTTCGATAGCCGCAGCGGTTGCGCTGTCATTGCCGATTGTGAGTTTTACGCCGTTTGAAATCACGCGCGCGGCGACGACTGGGGCGATGCACATAAACAGCTGCGGCTTGCGGCGTTCGAGCATTGCCTTTATCGCGCGTTCAACGTCGGGGTTGACGGAGCAATTCGCGCCGTCAAACGCAAAAGTGCAAAGATTTTTTGCCGCGCCGAAGCCGCCGGGGAAGACAACGGCGTCGAATTTGTCGGCGTCGAAATCCGAAAGCGGGGCGATGTTGCCGCGGGCGATTCGCGCGGATTCCTCCAAGACGTTGCGCGGGGCGATTTCCGCGCCCGTGATGTGATTGAGCGCGTGGTGTTGCACAATATCGGGCGCAAAAAACGAAACATTCGCGCCCGCGCGCTGCAAATTCAAAATCGCCAAAACGGCCTCGTGGATTTCGCTTCCGTCGAAAACTCCGCATCCCGACAAGACAACTGCCGCGTTTTTTGCCATAAATACCTCCTGATAGATTTTGTTGATTTTTTATTATTTCTTGATTAGCGCATAAAACCTGTTCGCGTCCTCGACCATCCGCTTGCAAATGTAGGCGTTTGACGGCGTTTCGGTGATGTAGCTTGTGCGCCCGAAGATTGCCAGAATCGTTCCGCCCACGAAATTTTCGGGCAGTTTTTTAATCTCGCCGCGCCTGACGGCATTGGCGATTACGGTTCGGGCGTTCTTGAATTCGGCAAGGGCTACCGCCGCGAAAGTTTCGTCGGCGCGCAACACCGAGGAATAAAGCGTGTTGTATTTTAGAATGTCGACCTCGCGCGAATCGAAGTGCGTCAGCTCGTCCAATGCAGCGGCGCAGTTCGTCAGAAATTCGCGCAGTGTCATTTTCGAATAGTCAAGCTCGCGCGAAAAATATCTGCCGTAGAAAAACTCCTTGCATGCGCAGAAAATCAGTTCGGACTTTCCCCTGAAATACCTGTAAAGCAGTCCGCGCGAAATCCCCAACTCCTGCTGGATATCGGAGACCAAAATTTTGTCGTAGCCCTTTTCGAGCATAAGCAAAAACGTGGCTTTTAGAATTTTATCGCGCGTTGTTTCCATTGGCAGTATCCAATATTAGCGCGAATTTGATTGCAAGTTTTTTCCGCCAGAACGACGCGCATACAAAAGACGAATTCCGCGATGCATTGCAAAAAAAAAATCAATTCTTCTCTCCGTTCAATTCCGTAAAAAATCCCCCGCATAAAATGCAATGAACGTTCGTTCATTTTTTTTCTTGACAAGTGAACGCTCGTTCATTTTCATAAAACCCACAATCAAAAATATGAATACAAAACATACAATCGCGACCGTCTCGATTTTGGCGGCAGTAACACTTGCAAATGCCGCCGGCTACCAGATTTTGGAACAGGGCGCGTCGAATATGGGCAACGCCGTAGCCGGCGCGTCAGTCAACGCCAATCAGGACGCAACCTGCGCATTCTGGAATCCGTCGTCGGCGGCGTTTATGCCGCTCGAAGTCGGACAGACGCGCGTCGACGCGAGTGTATTCGGCGTAATTCCCACGCTTTGGTGCACTGGCACGCAGACGAGCAACCCCTACACCCAGACAGGCACGAACAAAGAGGGCGACTGCTCGGCAGATTCGGTCGTTCCGCAGCTTTACGTTGCGCACAAGTTCAGCGACCGTATTGATGGCACGCTTTCTATAACCGCGCCGTGGGGCTTGGAATCCGACTACAACAAAGACTGGATTGGCGGCTTTCAGGCTCTGCACAGCTATTTGATGACGGTCGACATCAATCCGAGCATTTCTTTTAAAGTTACCGACTGGCTCGCGGTCAGCGGCGGCGTAAGCGCGCAATATGCCTATTGCAGGCTCACGAACGCAGTCCCCGCGGTTTTGGGTGGCGGCGACCAACGTTTCTCGGGCGACGACGTTGCCGTCGGCGGCAACATCGGCTTTACAATCAAGTATGCCGAGAACGGCCGAATCGGCTTCCATTGGCGCAGCGCGGTCGAGCACGAATTGAAGGGCACGGCGCGTGGCACGCTCTACAATATGTCGATTTCCGCCGATATGCATATGCCCAACACGTTCGACATCGGCTGGTATCAGCGTCTTGACGGCGATCTGCGCGAGTTCGCGATTATGGCGGAATACGCGTATATGACGTGGTCGCAGTTCGAAGACCTCACAATTCCAGAAGCGGGCGTTTATGTCGAGGAGAACTGGAAGGATACCTCGCGCATTTCCGTGGGCTTCCACTACTACCCCGAATATATCGAGGACCTCACGCTGCGTTTCGGCGTCTGCTACGACGAAAGCCCGATTCGCAATGCCGAGCTGCGCACGCCGCGCATTCCGTGCTCCGACCGCCTTTGGCTCTCGACGGGTATAGGCTACAAATTCGGCAACTACTCGATAGACATCTGTTATAGCTACATTTTCGTCCTCGGCGACGGCGAGATGAGCCGTACCGAAAACGCGGGCACTCCGCTGCAAAACACCCTCTCGGGCAACTATGCCGCGCACATCCACGTTGTCGGCGCGCAGTTCGGCGTGAAGTTCTAAGGCTTCGCCCGAGCGCGGAAAATCCGAGCAATTCCTTAGTTAACGTTCGGGCGGTTCGCAAAAATTTTATAGGTTAAGAACATTATTCTTCAAGAGACGCGCAATCCCGCGTCTCTTTTTTATTCTATGAGCCTTTCGCAATATCTATTCGCCGCAAAATTTAACGGCATTTCGACTCGCATTTTCTCGATAAATTACGGATTTTATTGACATAAGCACACCATCTATTAGCATAGCTCTTTATATGAAACGAATAACTATTCTTCTAAAAATCGCGTTTTGCGCGGCGTTTTTTGCCGCCCTCACAACAGTTCCGCAAACGGCAGTTTTTGCGCAACCCGAAAAATCGGCAAAAGCCAAACTTCCCGATTTCGCGCAGGTTATGGAAGTTCCGAGTGCGGCAATGCAAAAGAGTCTTCCCGCGACTGTCATCTTGCCCGACTCATACAAAGCTTCACCCGACCGCCGCTATCCCGTAATTTATCTGCTTCACGGCGCGGGCGGCAACCACCTCAGCTGGCTGCATAATTTGCCGAATTTGGGCGCGTTGGCGTCGTCTTACAATGTAATCATTGTATGTCCCAACGGCGCGCTCAGCTGGTATTGGGATAGCCCCGTCGATCCCAAAATGAAATACGAAACTTTCGTTTCAAAAGAACTCGTCCAATTTATCGACGCTCACTACCGGACGAAAGCCTCGCGCCGCTACCGTGCAATCACGGGGCTTAGTATGGGCGGGCAGGGCGGCTTGTGGCTCGGCATTCGACATCAAGACACTTTCGGCGCGTGCGGTTCGATGAGCGGCGGCGTAGACATTCGCCCGTTTCCGAACAACTGGGGTATGTCGAAAATGCTCGGCGAATATTCAAAATATCCGCAGAATTGGGAGAATCACACAATAGAAAGCCAGCTTCATCTGATTACCCCCAACTCGATTCGCATAGTTATAGAATGCGGCACGAGCGACTTTTTCTATCGTGTCAACGAAAAGCTTCATCAGGAAATGCTTTACCGCAATATTGCCCACGATTACACTACGCGCCCCGGCATTCATAATTGGGATTACTGGCGCAATGCGCTTCCCTACCAGCTGCACTTCTTCTCCCTCTCCTTCTAAAAACCGCGGGGACGCGTTTCTTTGGTGGTGGATAAAAAATGGAGAAAGCCGTTCAAACGAACGGCTTTTTTTGTGAAATAAATCAGCGTTAAAGCAAACGCTCTCGGGCATCATTGACGCGCGGCTGCATAAGCAAACGCGAGTCATTTTTGGCTGTGAGTGCGCTCTTAATCAAATCTAAAAAATAAAAAAGCGTTCTTCGTATGAAGAACGCTCTGGTATAAATCATGCAATTTTAATTAAGAGGCGCACGTCCTGCGCGTTTTAGGCTACATCATGCCGCCCATGCCGCCCATGCCGCCGTCCATCGAGGGAGCTGCGGGGGTCTTGGGTTCGGGGAGGTCGGTAATCATGCATTCAGTTGTCAGCAACAAGCCCGCAACCGAAGCCGCATTCTGCAACGCCGAGCGCGTGACCTTTGTCGGGTCGACAACACCGGCCTTGATGAGGTCTTCGAATTTGCCCGTGGCGACATTGTAGCCCATTCCGCCCTTCGAGTTGAGAACCTGCTGGACGACCAATGCGCCTTCTTCGCCCGCGTTTGCACACAACTGGCGCAGAGGGGCTTCGATGGCACGGCGGACAATCTGCGCGCCCACGAGTTCGTCGCCTTCGAGTTGGAGGGCATCGATAGCCTTTGCCGTTCTCAACAATGCGACTGAACCGCCTGCGGAAATGCCTTCTTCGACGGCAGCTCTTGTGGCGTGCAAAGCGTCGTCAACGCGGGCTTTCTTTTCCTTCATTTCGGGTTCTGTTGCCGCGCCGATATTGATGACAGCCACGCCGCCTGCGAGCTTTGCGAGGCGTTCCTGCAATTTTTCCCTGTCGTAGTCGGACGAAGTTTCTTCGATTGCCTGACGCAGCTGCTTTACGCGCGCCTGAATTGCGGAGGATTTGCCCGCGCCTTCGACGATTGTGGTGTTTTCCTTCGAAACGGTGATGCGTTTTGCGCTACCGAGGTCGGCAAGTTCGATGTTTTCGAGCTTGATGCCCAAGTCTTCGGTAATGCAACGGCCGTTTGTGAGGATTGCGATATCTTCGAGCATTGCCTTTCTTCTGTCGCCGAAACCGGGGGCTTTAACCGCGCAGACGTTGAGCGTGCCGCGCAATTTGTTGACGACCAAAGCCGCCAAAGCTTCGCCTTCGACATCTTCGGCGATAATCATAAGGGGTTTGCCGGTCTTGGCGACGAGTTGGAGAACGGGCAGCAATTCCTGCAAGTTCGAGATTTTCTTCTCGTGAATGAGAATGTAGGCGTCCTGCAAGATGCATTCCATCGTGTCCGCGCTCGTGACGAAGTATGGCGAGAGATAACCCTTGTCGAACTGCATACCTTCGACAACGTCGAGGGAGGTGTCGATTGACTTCGCTTCTTCGACGGTGATTGTGCCGTCCTTGCCGACCTTGTCCATAGCTTCGGCGATGATGTTGCCGATTTCGGTGTCCCAGTTGGCGGAAACGGTGGCAACCTGACGGATTTCCTCGCGGTCCTTGACCTGCTTCGAGTTCTTTTTGAGTTCGGCGACTGCGGCTTCAACGGCCTTGTCGATACCGCGTTTGAGGAAAATCGGGTTCGAGCCCGCGGCTACGTTGCGCAGACCTTCGCGATAGATGGCTTCGCCCAAAACGGTAGCGGTTGTAGTGCCGTCGCCCGCGTTGTCGGAAGTTTTGTTTGCGACTTCCTTGACCATCTGCGCGCCCATATTTTCAAACGGGTCTTCGAGTTCGATTTCCTTCGCGACCGAAACGCCGTCCTTAGTTATAAGCGGCGCGCCGTATTTTTTGTCGATGATGACGTTTCTGCCCTTGGGGCCGAGCGTCGCCTTGACTGCCTTCGCCAAAACTGTTACGCCAGCGAGAACCTTTTTACGCGCGGCTTCGTCGAAAATGATTTGTTTTGCCATAATGATTGTTCCTTTTTGTTTTATTAAATTGTGTTATTTGAGGATAGCAACGATGTCTTCTTCGCGCAGAAGAACGAACTTTTCGTCACCGAAGGAGACTTCTGTGCCGCCGTATTTGGAGACAAGAACCTTGTCGCCGACCTTGACTTCGAACGGAACGCGCTTGCCGTCGCTTGCGAGTCTGCCGCTGCCGACTGCCACTACTTCGGCCTCCTGCGATTTTTCCTTGGCCGCATCGGGAATGATGATTCCGCCGCGGATTTGCTCTTTTTCTTCAATCTGTTTTACGAGGACTCTGTCGCCCAACGGTTGGATTTTTACTTTTGCCATAATATTTATGTTTTCTGTTATTGGTTAATTTGTTTGTTTAACTGAAATTGTAAAAGTCCGCATTATGCACAATCGCAGACTGTTTTAAAGATAAAAAACAGCGGAGGCGGCAACCGAGGGTTGCCGTTCCCGCGTAATGGGAGGTGTTATTTCTTGGGATCGTCGTCGACAACTTCGAAGTCGGCGTCAACCGAACCGTCCTTGCCCGACTTGTCCGAAGCCGCGCCCTGAGCCGAACCCGCGTTTGCCGCGCCCGCGCTTTGCGCCGCACCGCCCGCCGCCGCCTGAGCCGCAGCCTGCAAGTTCTGTGCGTTGGCTTCGATTGTCTTCATAAGCTTGTCCTTTGCGGAAGTGAGGTCTTCCTTGCTGGAATCGGACTTGTCCAAGACTTTCTTTGCCGAGGCGATTTCGTCTTCGAGTGCCTTCTTGGTGTCGGCGGGGATTTTGTCGCCCGCGTCTTTAAGCTGCTTTTCGACGCCGTAAACCATATTGTCGAGTTCGTTGCGCGCTTCGACGGTCTCCTTGCGGAGGTTGTCTTCGGCGGCGTGCAATTCCGCTTCTTTGCGCAACTTTTCGACTTCGTCCTTGCTCAGGCCGCTCGAATTTGTGATTGTAATTTTCTGCTCTTTGCCCGAGCTCTTGTCTTTCGCGCTGACGTTGAGAATGCCGTTTGCGTCGATATCGAACGTGACCTCGATTTGCGGCAGGCCTCTGGGAGCGGGCGCAATGCCGTCCAAGCGGAAGTTGCCGATAAGTTTGTTGTCCTTCGCCATCGGACGCTCGCCCTGCAAGACGTGAATGTCGACCGCCGTCTGATTGTCGGCGTATGTCGAGAACACCTGCGACTGCTTCTTCGGGATTGTCGTGTTGCGCTCAATCATTGGGGTCGAGACGCCGCCCGCGGTTTCGATTGAAAGCGTCAAAGGCGTAACGTCGAGCAGGAGGACATCGCGGACATCGCCCTGCAAAACACCGCCCTGAATTGCCGCGCCGCGCGCAACAACTTCGTCGGGGTTGACGCCCTTGTGGGCTTCCTTGCCCGCCAAATGGTCGGCGAGTTCGACGACTTTGGGCATACGCGTCATACCGCCGACGAGGACGAGCTCGTCGATGTCGGTGCGCTTCAAGCCCGCATCGCGCAGGCAATCTTCGAAAGGCTTTACCGTGCGCTGGATTAAATCGTCGGTGAGCTGTTCGAGTTTCGCCCTTGTGAGTGTTACATTCAAGTGTTTAGGCCCCGTGGCATCCGCCGTGATAAACGGCAGATTGATGTCCGTCGACTGAGCCGAAGACAGGGCGATTTTCGCCTTTTCGGACTCTTCCTTCAAACGCTGCAATGCCATCGGGTCGTTGCGCAAATCGATACCGTTTTCCTTTTTGAAACCGTCGATAAGCCAATTCATAACGGCAGCGTCCCAGTTATCGCCGCCGAGCTGCGTGTCGCCGTTTGTGGCCTTAACTTCGAAAACGCCGTCGCCGATTTCCAGAATGGAGATATCGTATGTGCCGCCGCCCAAGTCGTAAACGGCGATTGTTTCGTCGTTCTTCTTGTCGAGCCCGTATGCGAGCGAAGCGGCGGTGGGTTCGTTGATGATTCTCTTTACGTCCAAGCCGGCAATCGTGCCTGCGTCCTTTGTCGCCTGACGCTGCGAGTCGTTAAAGTAGGCGGGAACCGTAATTACCGCCTCGGTGATTTTTTCGCCCAAGTAGGCTTCCGCGTCGGCTTTGAGCTGCTGCAAGATGATTGCCGAAATCTGTTCGGGCGAGAACCTTTCGGTCTTGCCGCCGACTTCGCATTCTATCACAGCCGCGCCGTTTTCGCCCTCGACCACTTTATAGGGCAACCCTTTCGCCAGTTCGCGCACTTCCGCGTATTTTCTGCCGATAAGTCTCTTTGCCGAAAAAATCGTGTTCGAAGGATTCGTTATTGCCTGACGTTTTGCCGCCTGACCGACCAAACGCTCGCCCGTTTTTGTGAATGCCACTACCGACGGGGTCGTTCTGCCGCCCTCTCTATTGGGGATTACCGTGCTTTCGCCGCCTTCCATAACGGCCATGCACGAGTTTGTTGTACCTAAGTCAATTCCTAATATTTTGCTCATATTGTTGTTTTTTCCTTCTGATTTGAATTGTAGCACGTTGTGTGCCAGTATTTGATGTTTATTTGTTCTTAATTACTTTCAAAGAGTTGCGTAAATCCGATTGGCGCGGTTCGGCGGCGGCGTATGATTATGTTCGCGACATTTGGCACAGTTGTGGCACGCGCAGTGCGTCAAAATGTCCCGCTTCGGCGCAACGTGTATCGGGAGGTGATTGTGGTGGCATTCTTCGGGAAGCCGCGTTTGTTGGGATTGGGGTTGGAGCGGGCAATGTGCGTCTTTTAAGAATCGTCAAAATTCTTTTTTGCTTGAATAAAAAAACCGATACAATAGGTTGCACGTAAAATGAAAACGAATATATCGCCATTGCGACTTCTCGTTGCTGCGGGGTTTGTCTTTGCGGCGTCTCAATCGTTTGCGGAGGCTGCCGCCGACGCCGGAACAGTTGTGGAAACCGTTTCGGAATCGTTTGGCGGCGAAATTTCGCATCCGCTTTTAAGGCAGCTTGCCGAAGCCGCCGAAGAAAAACACTTCAACATCTTCGCCACGGCGATGTTTTTGTTGTCGATTGTCCACGCTTTCTTTTACGGCGAATTTTTGTATCTTTCAAACCGCATCAAGGTAAGAGGCGACCACGCCAAAAATTTCCGCGAAGTCGCCATCCGCTTTTTGCGCTTTCTAAGCGAAGTCGAGATTATTTTCGCGCTATGGTTAATCCCTCTTTTTATAGGCTACACCTACTACTACGGATGGGACAGTCTTACGCAATATATCGACGATATGGCGTATCAGAAAGAGCGTTTTGCCGAACCCGTGTTTGTGCTCGTGATTATGAGCATTTCCGCAACGCGCCCGATTGTCGACTTCGCTTCGGGGGCAATCGAGCACATCGCAAAGTTTGGCGGCAACACGGTTCGGGCGTGGTGGTGTTGCATTCTCCTTGTGGGCTCGCTGCTTGGTTCGTTCATCACCGAGCCCGCCGCAATCACAATTTGCTCGATGCTTTTATGCGAACACTTCTTCAAGTACAAGCCCAGCGAAAAGTTTAAGTATGCCACGCTCGGGCTGCTGCTTGTGGCGATTTCCATCGGCGGAACGCTCACGCCGTTTGCCGCCCCGCCCGTGCTGATGGTAAAGAAGGCTTGGAACTGGGACTTTGCTTTTATGCTTTCGACGTTTGCGTGGAAATCCGTGCTTGTGATTGCCGTGTCGATTCTCCTTTACGGCTTTGTTTTCCGCAAGGAATTCAAAAACCTTCAAGAACGCAAAGAGGCGCAATCGGGCGATGTCGAGCTTCGCGAGAAGTCGCCGGGGTGGCTGATTGCGTGCCACTTGGCGTTCCTCGTATCGAGTATTTTGATTATGCACTACACGGTGTTGATTGTCTTCCTGTTCTTTATGTTTCTGGCGTTGCTCAAAATCACTATGCCGTTTCAGGACAAGTTCAGTGTGGAGAATCCGCTTTTGGTGTGCATTTTTCTGGCGTCGCTTGTTATTCACGGAAGTTTTCAAGGCTGGTGGATTGGGCCCGTGCTCGGCAGTCTCGACGAAGCTGCGGTATTTTTGGGAAGCATTGTATTGACTTCGTTTAACGACAATGCCGCCATTACCTATCTTGCCACTCTCGCGCCCGACTTCACCGACTCGGCGAAGTATCTCATTGTTGCGGGAGCCGTCACGGGCGGCGGTTTGACGCTCATTGCCAATGCGCCGAATCTTGCGGGCGCGTCGATTTTAAAGCCGCACTTCGGCAATGCGATTTCGCCGCTGCACTTGTTTTTAGGTGCTATAATCCCAACGAGTATCGCCGCCCTCTGCTACTTCTTCCTGTAAAACGGGCGAGGACGCGTTTCTTTGGTGGTGGTGGATTATAAAAAATGAAGAAAGCCGTTCGGAAGAACGGCTTTTTTTTGTAAAAAAATCCACCACCAAAGAAACGCTCTCGGGCATCATTCGGTTTCCTCGGGTGGTCTGTGCA
>URDC01000041.1 GCA_900546565.1 uncultured Opitutales bacterium | reverse complement strand
ACGTCGACGCCATAAGCGACGGCGAGACGACCGTCATCGGCGGAATGCTCGAACACATCGAATACGCGGGCGTCCATTCGGGCGACGCTGCAATGGTTATCCCGCCGCACACGCTTTCGAAGCAGATTTTGGACGAAGTCCGCCAGGCAACCTACGCGCTCGCGAAGGAGCTGAAAGTCGTGGGGCTAATGAACGTCCAGTATGCAATCCGCAAGGGCGAGCTCTTCCTAATCGAAGTCAACCCCCGCGCCTCGCGCACAATTCCGTTTATCTCGAAAGTCATAGGCGTGCCGCTTGCAAAGCTCGCTTCGCGCGTGATGGCGGGCGAAAAACTCAAAGACTTGGGCTTTACAAAAGAGGTTATGCCCGACTACATCGCCGTTAAGGAAAGCGTTTTCCCGTTCGTGCGCTTCTTGGGCTCGCAGATTATGCTCACCCCCGAAATGCGTTCGACGGGCGAAGTTATGGGCTTGGACGACAACCTCGGCATGGCGTTCGCAAAAAGCCAAATGGCCGCGAATTCAAGCCTGCCCACATCGGGCAACGTCTTTATTTCGCTCAAAGACCACGACAAGGAGGCGGGCGCGGAAATCGCGGCAAAGTTCGTAAAGCTCGGCTTTAAATTGTTCTCGACGGCGGGCACGGCGGCGTTTTTAAGCGCGCGCTCCATACCCGTGACAAAGACGTTCAAACTCAGCGAGGGTGCGCGCCCGAACGTCGTGGATATGCTCAAAAACAAGCAAATCCAGATTGTAATAAACACGCCTTCGGGTATGAACCCGCGCTTGGACGAAAACAAAATCCGCGAGTCCGCTCTGCTTAGCGGCACATGTATGATAACCACGATTATGGGCGCATACGCGGCTTTGAAGGGTATCGAGGCTCTCAAAAAAGAGGAAATCAAAGTCAAGTCGTTGCAGGAGTTCAAGGCTGAAATGGACGCCAAACGCCGCGCTGCGGGGGCAAAATAATCCGTTCAAAAAATTCCCGAAAAACCGATAACATACACGCAAATGGCGAATCCACGAGAGTTGCAAAAGGCTATTGAGGCTATTGTCCGCGACGACAACCGCTACGCCGTCGGCGCGTATGTCTTCGTCAAAATGGGGCTTGACTACACTATAAAACTGCTTGCCGCCCGCGACAAAAAGCGCAAAGACCGCAACGTGTCGGCGCAGGAGCTTTTGGACGGATTGCGCCTGTTCGCACTCGACACATTCGGACAAATGGCAAAGCCGCTTTTCGACGAATGGGGCGTGCGCAGCTGCGCCGACTTCGGCAACATAGTTTTCAACCTCGTCGACGCGCAAGTATTGGCGGCGTCGAAGGGCGACAGAATAGAGGACTTCTACGGCGGCTACGATTTCGACGAAGCCTTTGTCGCCCCGTTCCAACCCAAAAGGAAAAAGGCAAAGTAGGAAAAGATGAAAGGTTTGCAGATAAAAAATCTCGTCGTAAAAATAGGCGAAAGAACGCTTATCGACGGCTTGAATTTGGATGTTCCCGCGGGCGAAATCCACGCGATAATGGGGCCCAACGGCACGGGTAAAAGCAGCCTTTCAAAGGCGATAGCAGGCCATCCCGACTACAAAATAGTTTCGGGCGAAGTCCTTTTGGACGGCGAAAACATCGTCGGTCTTGCCCCCGACGAAATCGCCCGCAAGGGTTTTTTCCTGTCGTTCCAGTATCCCGCCGACATTCCGGGGGTGAGCATTGCGAACTTCATCAGAGCCTGCCTCAACGCGCGCATGGAAGAGGGTAAAACGGTGAATCCCATCGAGTATTACAAAGAGCTTTACGCGAAAATGGATTTGCTTAAAATGGACAGAAGCTTCACGACCCGCAGCGTCAACGAGGGGTTCAGCGGCGGCGAGAAAAAGCGTTGCGACATTCTGCAAATGCTTATGCTTAAACCCAAGTTCGCCATTTTGGACGAAACCGACAGCGGCTTGGACATCGACGCCTTGCGCATAGTAAGCGAGGGCGTAAATTCAATGCGCTCGCCCGACATGGGAATGCTTTTGATAACCCACTACAACCGCCTGCTCGAATACGTCAAGCCCGACAAAATCCACGTTTTAAGCGGCGGCAAAGTCGTTTTAAGCGGCGGGGCAGAATTGGCGTTGGAGCTTGAACAAAAGGGCTACGATTGGCTAAAATAGCGCAAAAAGCGGAAACGTTGGTCATGCAGGAAGACAAACAACCCCAGTCACTCAACCTCGACAGAAGCGCGGGCGATTTCAAATACGCCGAAGACTACGCTTTCGACGCGGGCGTGGGGCTAAACGAAGACGTCGTCCGCTACATCTCGCAGGTGAAGGGCGAGGACGAGTGGGTGCTGAATTTCCGCCTTTCGGCGTTGCGCGAGTTTTTCAAAATGAAAAACCCGACGCATTGGGCGTCGGAGCGGCTCGACGAGTTGGACTTTTCGAAAATCCGCTACTACCTCGCAAAGGGGGCGCAGAAAAAACGCTCTTGGGAGGAAGTCCCCCACGACGTGAAGGCGACGTTCGAACGCCTCGGCGTGCCCGAGCAGGAACGCGCATTTTTGGCTGGCGTCGAGGCTCAGTTCGACTCCGAGTCGGCGTATTCGAATATGAAGGCGCACTTGGCAAAGGACGGCGTAATTTTCTGCGACTCGACCGAGGGGCTGAAAAAATACCCCGAGATTTTCAAAAAATATTTCGGCAAGATAATCCCGATTTCCGACAACAAATACAGCGCGCTCAACAGCGCGGTTTTCTCGGGCGGAAGCTTTATCTATGTGCCCAAGGGCGTGAAAGTCCAACAGCCGTTGCAGGCGTATTTCAGGATCAACGCCGAAAGCTTCGGACAGTTCGAGCGCACACTCATAATAGCCGACGAGGGCGCGGAGCTGATGTATATGGAGGGGTGTACAGCCCCGAAGTTCGACACCGAAACGCTCCATTCGGCGGTCGTCGAACTCGTGGCGTTGAAGGGCGCGAAAATCCAGTATGTGACGGTTCAGAACTGGTCGGACAACGTTTTCAACCTCGTCACAAAGCGCGGAATGGCGGAGGAGGACGCGCAGATTAGGTGGGTCGACTGCAATATCGGCAGCGGGCTTACAATGAAATACCCTGCGGTGGTTTTGAAGGGCGAACGCGCCCGCGGCGAGGTCATTTCAATCGCGCTTGCAAACACGAAACAGCATCAGGACACGGGCTCGAAGATGATTCACCTCGCCGACAACACGACTTCGAACATCACTTCGAAATCCGTCAGCATAAGCGACGGCAGGGCGTCCTACCGAGGGCTTGTGTATATGCCCAAAAACGTCAAAAACTGCAAAAACCACACCGAGTGCGACGCGCTTTTAATCAACGCGAATTCGCGCACCGACACATATCCTGCAATCGTCTGCGCGGGGCAAAACAACAGCGTCCAGCACGAGGCGAGCGTTTCCAAGCTCAGCGAGGAACAGATTTTCTATATGCGCCAGCGCGGACTTTCCGAGCAGGAGGCCGTCAGCCTCGCCGTCAACGGATTCGTCAACGACTTGGTAAAGGAGTTCCCGATGGAATATTCCGTCGAACTCAAAAGACTCATCGAACTTCAAATGGAGGGCTCGGTAGGGTGAACACGAATATCGCCGACATCGCAACCGCCGCAAAAATGCGCTTTGCAAACACCCCGTTCGCCCACAATAAGGACGAATATTGGCGTTTTGCAAACCTTTCCGCTTGGAACGCCGACGGGCTTTTCCCGTATTTTACAAACTCAAAACCGCCAGCGGGCGAGCCGTGCGCGGCGGTGCGCGAGGCAGAGGCAAAGGCGGCTTCGGCGCAGATTGCGCTTTTCGACGGGCAAATTACCGCGCTTTCGAAAATCGACGGCGTTGAAATCCTGCCGATGGCGGAGGCGTTTGCCGACTACGGCGATAGACTTTCGAAATTCTTCGGCGGGGCTTCGGGCAAGCTCGACCTCTTTCAGGCTTCGCGCCCCGACCGCGGCGTTTTCGTGCGCGTGAGCGAGGGCGTTTCGGCGGATCTGGAAATGTCGCTGATTGCAAAGCTCCACGCGAGCGCGGCGGGCGCGTTCTTCGTGCTCGAAAAAAATTCGAGCCTGACGCTTCTTAAAACGTCGCTCGTCTTCGGAGGCTCGCTCGGAGTTGCGCGCTTCGGCTTCGACATCGGCGAAAACGCACGCCTGAATTACGCGCAAATAAAGCTTTCCGAGGCGGCTTCGCTGATGTTCGAGCGCGAGGATTTTTATTTGGCTTCGGGCTGCGAAGTCGTCGACGCAATGGCGCAGGAGGGGCTTGCGAATTCGCGCAGCGAGCGCAATTTCAATCTCTACGGCACGCATTGCGCATTGGATAGCCGCGTGTTTTTGAAGACCTCGGGCGACATCACCGCCGACTTGCGCACAAAACAAACGCATTTCGACGAAAGCTCCAAGAGCAACCTCGAAGTCAAGGCGGCTTTGGACGACTCTTCGCGCATAGCCTTTACGGGGCTTGTCGACGTTTGCACAAAGGCGCAGAAAACCGAGGCATACCAGAGTTGCCGCTCGCTGCTGCTCAGCAAGAACGCGGTTTCGCAGGCGTCGCCGATTCTGGAAATTTCGGCAAACGACGTTATGTGCTCGCACGGCTGCACAGTCGCCGAGCCCGACAAAGAAGAGCTTTTTTATATGCAGCAGCGCGGCCTAACCGACGCCCTCGCGCGTGAGATGATTGTCGAAAGCTTCGCGGGCACTACGTTCGAGAGAATTCCGCAGTCCGAAAAACTGCGCCACTTTTTGCGCTTTTAGCCGCGCGTCGGGCGTGTGCTACGCTTTTTGCCCGAGCCTTCATTAAAAATTTTTTCGAAAAAGTCCTGTTGCGTATAGGACTTTTTTTGTTTGCAGTATTGCCGAATTATCGGCTAAAAAAGTCAACGAAAAACAGGCTTCTACGGCTCAAAAGTAGCCGCATTTGTATAAAAAAGGCGGTGTTTTGAGCCGAAAACGCCGCTTTTGCGCGTTTTTTCGCCCGCTTCTTTCGTTTCTTCGCGAGCCTTTTCACATACAGTGCGCGAGGAAATTGAAAAACTTTTGGTGGCTGTCGAACACCGCCGCGCCCTTTGCCTCGGCGAGCTTCTTTGCCGAATTGTGCCCGAGGGCAATCAACGCGCAGTCGACATTCATCGCGCACGCGGCGTCTTCGTCGTGGAGGGTGTCGCCCGCCATAATCGCATCGCGCGGGGAAAGCGCGAGTTCGTCCGAAAGCGCGGCAATGTGCGCCTTAGCAAGCTCGGTTTTCGAGTTCGCATAAATGTCGCTAAGCCCGTCTACGCGCGTAAAAAATTCGGAAAGCCCGAACCGCTCAACCGCTTTTTTTAGCAGCCTGTCGTTGTTCGCCGAAAGCACACTTTGCGTGAACCCCAGCGATTGCAGCTGCCGCAGAATGTCGCGCACGCCGTCGTGGAGCGGGCAGGCGTCAAGCCGCGCCAAATACCGCTCGATGAACACGCGCCCGACCTCGCGGAAGTCGATTTTGTCGAAGTCGAAGCCGTGGCGTTTGTAGAAGTCTATCACTGGGAATCCGAACTCGTCGCGGTATTGCGCAAGCCCGACACTTTCAAGCCCGAAATCCGCCGCAATCGAATTGTACACGTCAAGACTCAGCCGCGCGTCGTTTAACAGCGTGCCGTTCCAGTCCCAAATAACGTGGCGGTAAAACTCCATATTCCAATCCATTCTGCCCGCCCGCACCCGCCTGTCAATTTTTTAATCCCGCGCCCCGCGACACGTCATTCTGTAATTACTTTGCTTTAACAAATAGAAAAGGCGCATTGGCAAAACCAAAGGGGGAAGCGCGGAGGAATTACGCGGATGCGTAATCCGCGCTCGGGGGTTTGCTTGGAATTTTTGATTGTTTTTACTTTAACAAAAAATCAAAAGCGGACATTACGAAGTAATCCGCGCCTCTTTCGAATTTATAAAAACGCCCGCTCTCCGCCGATGGCTCTGCCTTCGCGCCGCTTGCCAAACTATAAAAAAGTTTGACACAATGCTTAATTCTGGGCATTTTAGCGGTAATAATTTTTTGTAGAAATGAGCGAAATATCCAAAGCGTATAATCCCTCGGAAGTCGAGGACAAGTGGTATAAAACTTGGGTTGAATCGGGCTGTTTCAAAGGCAAAGCCGACCCTTCGAAAGAGGCGTATTCAATCGTAATCCCCCCGCCGAACGTCACGGGCGTCCTCACTATGGGGCACGTTTTAAATAACACGATTCAGGATATTTTGATTCGCCGCGCCCGCCAGACTGGCAAGAGCGCGATTTGGATTCCCGGCACCGACCACGCGGGTGTCGCGACCCAGACGAAAGTCGACGCCTATCTGCGAAAGCAGGGCACGTCCGCAAAGCAGCTTGGGCGCGAAAAGTTTTTGGAAGTCGCCAAACAGTGGCGCGACAAGCACGGCGGCATAATCATCGAGCAGCTCAAAAAGCTCGGCACTTCCTGCGATTGGACTCGCCTTGTCCACACTCTCGACGACGACTATTCCCGCGGCGTTCTAACCGCATTCGTCCAGCTTTTCAAACAGGGCTACATCTACCGCGGCAAGCGAATGGTAAACTGGTGTCCCGTCAACCTCACCGCGCTTTCCGATGAAGAAGTCATAATGAAGCCGCAAAAAAGCAAGCTCTACAAAATGAAATACGAGCTTGTCGACCAGCCCGGCACGTTCCTTGAAATCGCCACAACGCGCCCCGAAACCATAATGGGCGATACCGCCGTAGCCGTCAACCCCAACGACCCCCGCTACGCGCACCTCGTCGGCAAAAAGATATGGCGACCCTTCCCGAAGGCGCAAATTACCATCATCGGCGACGAATACGTCGATATGAAATTCGGCACGGGCGTTCTCAAAGTGACCCCCGCGCACGACCCCGCCGACTTCGAGCTTGCGCAGAAACACAATCTGCCCGTAATCGAAGTGATGAACCCCGACGCGACGATGAACGACCTCGCGGGCGAAGACTTTCGCGGGCTCGACCGTTTCGCGGCGCGCCAAAAGGCGGTCGACAAACTCCGCGAACTCGGGCAGCTTGTCGCAATCGAAGACTACGACAACAACGTCGGCTTTTCCGAGCGCGGCGGCGTCCCGATTGAGCCGCGCCTTTCCGACCAGTGGTTTATGCGCTACCCGAAAGTTGCCGAGGCAAAGGCGGCAGTCGAGTCGGGCAAAATCAAGTTTTGGCCCAAACGCTGGGAAAAAACCTACACCCATTGGCTCGACAACATTCGCGACTGGTGCATAAGCCGCCAAATCTGGTGGGGGCACCGCATACCCGTGTGGTATCGCAAGGGCGTAAAGAACCCCGATATCCACAATCCCGCAGAAGTCTACGTGGGCGTCGACGCGCCCGCCGACCCCGAAAATTGGGTGCAGGACGAAGACTCGCTCGACACTTGGGCAAGCTCTTGGATATGGCCGTTCGGCACAATGGGCTGGCCTAACGAAGCCGAAGAGGCAAAGAAGGAAATGTCCTACTTCTATCCCACCAGCGACTTGGTCACAGGCCCCGACATCATCTTCTTCTGGGTTGCGCGCATGATAATGGCGGGCTTGGAGTTCCTGCCCGATTCGATGCCCGAAAAAATCCCCTTCCGCAACGTCTACTTCACGGGAATTATCCGCGATATGCAGGGGCGCAAAATGTCCAAGAGCCTCGGCAATTCGCCCGACCCGCTCGAAATTATCGCCAAATACGGCGCGGACGGACTGCGCTTCGGCGTTATGAATTGCGCGCCGCAGGGGCAGGACATCCTGTTCAGCGAAGAGCGCGTCGAGCTCGGCAGAAACTTCTGCAATAAACTCTGGAATGCCTGCCGCTTCCGCCAGATGTCGGGCGGGATATCGAAAAACGGCTCTCTCGAAGAAATCGCCGCGCGTATCGACCCCTCGAAACTCGACGCCGACGACCACGCAATCCTCGCAAGCCTCATAACCTGCGCGGCGGAAGTCGCCAAAGACTACACCGTCTACCAGTTCAACAGCATAACCCAACGCCTCTATTCATTTTTCTGGAACGACTTCTGTGGTTGGTATTTGGAAGTCAGCAAGTCCCGTTGCGCCGACGCCGACGTAAAATCGACCGTCTTGGCAGTTCAGGACTTGTGCATACGCCAAATTCTGCTGCTCCTGCACCCGTTTATGCCGTTTATCACCGAGGAATTGTGGCACAGTATGGGCTACGGCAAGGACGGCGAATTTATCCAAAACGTCTCGCCCGACTTCGCCGAAAAAATCGCCTCGCTCGGATTGAAAATTGACACCGCCGCGGCTTCCGACACGGAAAAACTCAAAGATTTTGTAACGAAAGCCCGAGCCCTCAAAGCCCAGTGCAACCTCGCCTCCAAGCGCGATGTCAAACTTATGCTTTTGCCCGTCGATTCCGCGGCAAAAACACTTTTCGCTTCCAACATCGAAAAGCTCAAAAAGCTCGCGGGCGCGGCGGAAATCGACCTGCTTTCATCGCAGACCGATTCCCCCGTGGTTCTCGCCGAACTCGGTTCGGTCTACCTCGACATCAAGGGCGCAGTCGACGCAACCGCCGAACTCAAACGACTCGAAAAGGAGAAGGCGAAACTCGAAGGTGCAATCAACGGCGCAAAGGCGCGGCTTTCAAACGAGTCTTTCACATCGAAAGCCCCGCAGAACGTCATCGACGGCGCAAAAAAACAGCTCGCCGAAAACGAGGCAAAACTCGCCGAACTCGAAAAACTCATCGCGGGTTTGCGCTAATAAGATATCCAACCCGCATAACGCGCCGCGGCAACGCAAACGCCGCCCGCGCAAAAAAATATAATGCGCCGCGCAGCTTAGCCGCACGGCATAAAAATGAAAAATCCCCGAGCCAACCACTCGGGGATTTTTTTTCATACGTTCTATCTCGAAAATTTTTTCGGAAAAATAATGCTTTTTTCGCCCATAATTCCCTCGGCAATCCAGCGTTCCCAATTCTCCATCTGGAAACGCAAAAGCCGCCACACCTCGCGCCAACCGCCGCTTATATCCGTATCCAGCACGAGAGACGGCATAGCCAAAAGCCGCCACACAAACGCCCGAGTTCTCATCGGGAAAACACGCCCCGCCCCCGCGCCACACCTCTACATGAGGAAAATAGAGCCAAGCCCGAGGAAGATGAAAAACCCGCCCGAGTCCGTCACTCCGGTCGCAAACACCGACGAGCCGCTCGCGGGGTCGAGCCCGTATTTTTTCAGCGTAAACGGAATAAAACTTCCCATAAATCCGCCGAGCGTCATATTTATCAGCATCGACGCCCAGACAATCAGCGAAAAATCCCATTTGTGCGTAGTCGCAATCGCAATCACCGCGCCGAGCGCGCCGATAAAAAGCCCGTTCAAAAAACCCTTGCCCGCTTCGCGCATACAAATACGCATTCTGTCGAAAACCCCGACTTCCCCGAGCGCGAGCGAGCGCACCGTAACCGCCAGCGTCTGCGCGCCCGTATTGCCGCCGATACCCGCAATAATGGGCATAAACACGGCCAAAAGCGGCAGCAGACTAATGTCCTTGTCAAAGAAGCTTACCACGGCAGAGGCAACAAATGCCGTAATCAAATTCACCAAAAGCCACGGCATCCGCTGCCTGATACTCGTTCCAATCGGGTCGAAAAGTCCTTCGTCCGCGCCCGCGCCCGCGAGTTTTTGCAAGTCTTCCGTGCCCTCTTCAACCATAATGTCGATAACGTCGTCGTGCGTGATAATCCCGAGTAGTTCGCCGTTCCCGCCCACAACGGGCAGGGTGTGGTAGTCGGTGTCCGCCATAATCTGCGCCACAACCTCCTTGTCCATCGACGGCGCAAGCAGCCCGATAAGCGTCTTATACATTATGTTTTCAATCTTCGCGCCCTTCGGGGCAAGCAAGAGCGTGCGCAGCGAGAGCACCCCGATAAGCACATCTTCGGCATTTACCACATACAAATAATAAATGTTTTCATACTCGTCGCGCATTTGGCGGACGGCGGAAATAGCCTCTTCAATCGTCATTTCGCCGCGCAGAGTCGCCACGTGCGGATTCATAATCGCGCCCGCCGTGTCGGGGGCATATTCGAGCAGCTCCTTGATGTCTTCGACCGATTCTGGGTTCGACCGTTGCATGCCTTTCAGAAGCCTGTCTTTGTCCTCCTCTTCGAGTCCGCGGACAATATCGGCGGCGTCGTCGGGCTCCATCTCGTTTAGCACCGAGACCGCGCGGAATTCGCGCATTTCCGAGACCAGCTCCGCCGATTGCTCGGGGTCCATCTCCGAGACAATCTCCGAAACCTTTTCGGGCGCAAACCGCCTTAAAATCTGGCGTTGCCTGTCTACGTCTATTCGCTGCAAAAATACCGCAATCGTGTGCGGATTCGTGTCCGCGAGCGTCCGCGAGTCAATCTTGTCGATTTCGTCATTGGTCGCGAACATAACGAGGTCGTGCAGGGAATAGCCCTGTTCAGCCTGAATGTCGGGATTCTCCAATTTTTCGTCCTCGGCTTGCATACGAATAAAAATCTCTCACTTTATGGACAAGAAAGCCGAAAATTTCAAGAAATATCGGCGAAAAAAATTATCTTCGACTTCGGGAGATTTTGCGAAAATAGTCTTGCAAAATTCAAATAAAAATGGGAGTATTCAGCTAATTCGGAGATTCGAACACCACCGAAATATTCCCCCGATAAACATCATTTATCTAACACAAAACAAATTATGAAAATAAGAAAACACTCCAAAGGTTTTACACTTGTCGAATTATTGATTGTCATCGCCATTATCGGCGTCTTGGCGGGCTTGATATTCCCGTCTTTGACAAAAGTTCTCAACGTCGGCGGACAGGTCAAGTCGATGAATAACGCGCGCAACATCGCAAACGCGTGGATGTCCTACGCAAAAACGGGTTCGCGCGTGCACGTCATCAACAAGCCCGACATCTACCAGTGGATAGCCGTTCTCGCCGAAAAGCAGGACTTGAACAACCCCTCCGTCTGGATTTTGGATTTCGACCCCGCAGTTGCATCTGCCCGCTCCAATCAGGCAATGCCCATTTCCGTAGTCAATAAAATCGGCATGACGGCCAAACTCAATCCCGAGTTCAAGGCGTTCCCCATCAGCTGGGAAGTCGCCAACAACGTCCCCACAACGGCAAAGGCAACAACGCCTCTCGTCTGGACGCGCGGCCTTAAATCGAACGGCACTTGGGACGAAGAAACGGGCGTCTTCGGCGCAGAGGGCGGACACATCGCCTTCGTCGACGCCCACGTCGAGTGGTATACCAGCCTTCGCGACGAAGACTCGGGGCAGGGGCTCTTGAACGCCTACAACAAGACAAACCGCACCTACAATATCGCTCATGCAATCAAGGGCGGCAGCAAAAATATCTTGAAGAGCAACGTCCAGACCGAAGACGACTTGGATACCGAAGAATAACATTTTTTTCAGCCGGTCGCCGGCTTCAAAGTTCCCAATTTTTGCAACTCAAAACGCGGACAACATTCAAAGTTGTCCGCGCTTTTTTTTACTCAAATCCCAAACCCCACAACCAAAATTCCTTCCATCCCCACACACGCCATCGCGCTTTTCCACTACCTCCCATACACAAAAAAGCTTCATACCCCGCATAAAATCAATCACCAGCTCCGACCTCAAAATATCCCCATAACCCGCACCTCAAAGTCTACTGAAACGGTGAATGTTTCTGCCTCCATAATGCCTTGACAAACAATAAAATGTGTCAATAAAAAGCTTTTGGCAAAAAAGGCTTGCCAAGCATACCTGTCTTACGCTTTAAATTGAGCCCCGAAATGAAATACATTTTTATTACAGGCGGAGTAGTTTCCTCTTTGGGAAAAGGTTTAACATCGGGTGCGCTCGGCGCGCTTTTGGAAACAAGAAATTTAAAAGTCAGAATACAGAAGTTCGACCCCTATTTGAACGTCGACCCCGGAACAATGAGCCCCTTCCAGCACGGCGAAGTCTACGTTCTCGACGACGGTGCCGAAACCGACCTCGACTTGGGGCACTACGAACGCTTCACCCACGGCAAACTCAGCCGTTTCAATAATCTCACTTCGGGGCAAATCTACGAACACGTCCTCCAAAAGGAACGCCGCGGCGATTACCTCGGAAAAACCGTTCAGGTTATCCCCCACGTCACGAACGAGATTAAAGACCGCATGTATGCCGCCGGTAAGGACGTCGACGTCCTCATAACCGAAATCGGCGGCACCGTCGGCGACATCGAAGGGCTCCCGTTCTTGGAGGCTCTGCGCCAGTTTTCGCTCGAAGTCGGCAAGGAAAACGTCCTCTTTATCCACGTTACCCTCCTGCCGTATTTGAAGGCTGCGGGCGAACTCAAAACAAAACCCTCCCAGCAGAGCGTTGCAAAATTGCGCGAAATCGGCATTCAGCCCGACATATTGGTCTGCCGCACCGAGCAGCCGATGACCGACGACATGCGCCAGAAACTCTCCATGTTCTGCAACGTGGAACTTCGCGCCGTAATCGAAGAGCGTGATGTCGAGCATTCAATATACGAACTTCCCCTTATGCTCGCCGAAGAGGGAATGGACGAACTCATCGTCAAAAAGCTAGGCATAAATTGCCAAGCAAGCAATATGGACGGCTGGAAGAACATCGTCCGCCGCCTTATTTCGCCCACGGGCGGCGGGTGCAAAATCGCCGTCGTCGGCAAATACATCGACTTGCAGGACGCCTATAAGTCAATTTACGAGTCTCTCGCGCATGCGGGCATAGGCAACGATTGCGCCGTTGAAATTGTGCGCATCGATTCCGAAGATGTCGAAAAACAGGGTGCGGAAAAGTTCCTTAAAGATGTCGACGGAATCCTTATCCCCGGCGGTTTCGGCGATCGAGGCATAGAGGGTAAAATTCTCGCGGCAAAATACGCCCGCGAAAACAAAATTCCCTACTTCGGAATCTGCCTCGGTATGCAAATTGCCGTCATTGAATACGCCCGCGACGTCCTCGGCTTGAAAGACGCCAACAGCGCGGAGTTCAACGCCAACACTCCAAACCCCGTCATAAATTTGATGGACGAGCAAAAGCAAATTGTCGACAAGGGCGCAACAATGCGCTTAGGTTCCTACGAATGCAAACTTGTCGAAGGCTCGAAGGCATATAACGCCTACGGGCAGGAAACCATACAAGAACGCCACCGCCACCGCTTCGAATACAATAACGCCTACCGCGACCGACTCGTCGCCGCGGGCTTGCAGGTCGCGGGCATAAATCCAAAGCGCGACTTGGTCGAAATCGTCGAAGTCAAAGACCACCCTTGGATGGTCGGCGTCCAGTTCCACCCCGAGTTTCAGTCAAAGCCCTCCCACCCGCACCCGCTCTTCTGCGC
>URDC01000040.1 GCA_900546565.1 uncultured Opitutales bacterium | reverse complement strand
GCGCCACTTCCGAACTTATAAAAAACCCCGCTATGGGAGCCCGCCCAGCGGGACGTCCTCGCGGTTTTTAGCTGAGGCGGTTTTTGGCACACACCAAAGCCTTCAACGCAGCCAGTTCAATGTTCGAGTCAATTCCCATGCCCCAAACGCGCCGCTTGTCAACTTGCGATTCAAGACAAATATACGCCGCCGAGTTCGTCGCAGAACCCGCGCCAATTGCGTGCGAACAATAGTCGACAAGTTTGAAATTTTTAAGCCCCGCGACTTCGAGGGCATTCACAAACGCATTCACAGGGCCGTTGCCACACGCCGAAATATTCCGCGCTTGCCCCGCAACAATGACGTCCGCAGCAATACAGACATTCTGCGGCGCACAGGACGATTCCGCCGCCGACACCTTGTAGGATACAAGCCTCAGCGGCTCATCGCGGTTGATGAATTCCTTGGAAAAAATTGCATAAATCTCGGCGGGCGAAAGCTCTTTGCCTTCCTTGTCGGCTTCGGCATTTACAAAGTCGCCCACTTGCTGGTGCATAGCCTTCGGCAGGTCGAGATTGAACTTGTCCGCAAGAACATACGCAACTCCGCCTTTGCCGCTTTGCGAGTTTATGCGAATAATAGCTTCATACGAACACCCTATGTCAGTCGGGTCAATCAGCAAATACGGGACTTCCCAGCGACTAATGCTTTCGCGCTTGCGCAGATCCATACCCTTCTTAATCGCGTCTTGGTGCGAGCCGCTGAACGCCGTAAACACGAGGTCGCCCGCATACGGATGGCGCGGCGGCACTTCCATCTTCGTGCATTCTTCATACACGCGGCGTATTTCGGGCAGATTGCCGAAATCGAGCCCCGATTCCACGCCCTCGGCGTGCATATTAAGCGCGACCGTAACAATGTCTACATTACCCGTGCGTTCGCCATTGCCGAAAAGCGTGCCTTCAACACGGTCCGCACCGGCAGTAATGCCGAGTTCGGTGGCGGCAACCCCCGTGCCGCGGTCATTGTGCGTGTGCAAACTAATCTCCACACAATCGCGGTCTGAAATGTGCGTGCTCATCCATTCAATCTGGTCGGCATAGATGTTCGGCGGATTGTATTGAACCGTCTCGGGCAGATTTATGATAATCTTGTTCTGCGCAGTGGGCTTCCAAATAGCCTTTACCTCTTCGCAGATTTCGAGGGCGAAATCAAGCTCGGTGTCGCTGAAACTTTCGGGCGAGTATTCCAGCCGAATGTTCGTGCCGTTGGCGGCGGCTTCGTCGGACATCGCGCGCACAAGCTTCGCGCCTTCGCGGGCAATGCCGATAATCTCCTCTCGCGACATATGAAACGTCACCTTGCGCTGCAACGCCGATGTGCTGTTGTAGAGGTGCACAATCGCATTTTTGCAGCCTTTTAGGGCGTCAAACGTCTTCCTAATCAGGTGTTCGCGAGCCTGCGTAAGCACCTGAACATACACCCCGTCGGGAATCCTGTTTTCGTCGATTAGCTTGCGCAGGAAATTGAATTCGGTCTCGCTCGCGGCGGGGAAACCGACTTCTATTTCCTTGAAGCCGATTTTAAGCAGCGTCTCGTAAAGCTTCAATTTTTCGTCGATGTTCATCGGCACGGCAAGAGCCTGATTGCCGTCGCGCAGGTCTACGCTGCACCAAATCGGCGGCTTCTCGATGTGCCTGTTTGGCCACTGTCTGTTCGGCAGCGAGAAATTGAAACGTCTTGTATATTTGCCTGTAAAATCTTCCATAATAAAACCTGTTAAAAAAAGCACGATTACCTCTTGGTGAAATCGTGCCTTAAAGATGAAAATTAAAAATCTCTAACGGATTCCACCATACCACATTCCGACTTCGGTACGAAGTCGAAGAAGTCGCAGTAAAGCAAATGCCGCATTAAGATTCATATTTTTTAGCCATCCAATGACACTGCGCGCCGTTTATTGACGCACAAGCTTTGTTTTTGTCGCGAAAACCTCCTCGCTGACACCCTGCTTGCGGGCGCGCTGGCGCAGACGCAACGCTTGCAGACGGATAAAGCCTGTCGCATCGTTCTGGTTGTATTCGCTCTTTACACCTTCCATCGAGGCGATGTTTTCGTCGTAAAGACTCAGCGGACTCTTTCTGCCGCAGCAGATGAGATTGCCCTTGTAGAGCTTTATGCGGACAACGCCCGAAACGCATTCCTGACTCTTGTCGATAAACGCCTGCAACGCTTCGCGCTCGGGCGCATACCAGAAACCGTTGTAAATAAGCTCGGCATACTTCGGAATGAATTGGTCGCGCAGGTGCATAACTTCCCTGTCCATCGTAAGGGTTTCCATATTGCGGTGCGCAAATTCCAAAATCGTGCCGCCGGGAGTTTCATAAACGCCGCGGCTCTTCATGCCAACAAAGCGGTTTTCGACAATGTCGACGCGGCCAATGCCGTTTTCGCCGCCGACCTTGTTCAAATACATCAACACTTCCGAAGGCTTCATCTTCTTGCCGTCGATGGCAACACAGTCGCCCTTTTCGAATTCGAGCTCCAAATAAGTCGGCTTGTCGGGGGCGTCTTCGGGCGAAACCGTCGTCTTGAACATATCCTTGTTTTCGGGAACGGTCGGGTCGAACCACGGGTCTTCGAGAATGCCCGCTTCATACGAGATGTGCAGCATATTTCTGTCCATCGAATACGGCTTCTTCGCCGACGCCTGAACATTAATGTTGTGCTTGCGGCAGTATTCAATCATCTCGCTTCTGCCGGGGAAAGCCGCGCGGAAGTCGTCCATACGCCACGGCGAGATAATCTGCAAGTCGGGCGCGAGAGCCGCATACGAAATTTCGAAACGGCATTGGTCGTTGCCCTTGCCCGTCGCGCCGTGCGCAACCGCGTCGGCATTCTCCGCGCGGGCAATTTCAACTTGCGCCTTCGCAATGAGCGGACGCGCAATCGACGTTCCCAAATAGTATTGACCTTCGTAAATCGCATTTGCGCGAATCATCGGATAGATGAAATCCGCAACAAATTCGTCCTTCAAATCGACCGTATAGTGCGCCGACGCCCCCGTTGCCTTCGCCTTTTCGGCGAGTCCCGAAAGCTCTTCGCCCTGGCCGACGTCCGCGGCAAAAGTGATAACCTCCGCATTGAAGCGGTCTTTAATCCATTTTACGAGAACCGATGTATCCAGTCCCCCTGAATATGCTAATACGATTTTCATTGTATTTCCTTAAAAAGTTTAATGTCCCGAATGCTAAGCCTTTATTTTCGCGTTGTAAAGCATTACTTGCGCAGTTCGTTGTTTTTCTGCACCAGATAGCTTACAATCGCCTTTTGCACGTGCAAACGGTTTTCGGCTTGGTCGAAAATCACACTGCGCGGGCTGTCCAAAACCTCCTGCGATACTTCATCGCCCGCATGCGCAGGCAGACAGTGCATAAAGAGCGCGTTCTTGTCGGCGAATTTGAAGAGCTTTTCATTCACCTGATACGGCGACATCGTCTTGATACGCTCCGCCTTTTCGTCCTCCTTGCCCATACTCACCCAAACGTCAGTGTAAAGCACATTCGCCTTCTTCGCGGCGGCTTCGGGGTCGGAGGTGAACGACCACGTCGGCGTCAGCCCCGCGTCTTTAAAGAGCTTGTTCAGGACAGGTTCGGGTTTGAATTCGTCGGGGCCGCACAAAACAACCTCCACGCCGAACATCGCCCCCGCCAACGCGAGCGAATACGCCATATTGCACGCCGTGTCGCCGAAGAACACAAACTTCTTGCCTTTGAGCGATTCGCAGTTCGGCGCGCCGTCGCTGAAAAATTCGCTCATCGTGAACATGTCCGTATAGCTTTGACACGGGTGGAGCAAATCCGTAAGCGCGTTGACAACGGGAATCCCCGAATATTTCGCGAACTTTTCCACAATGTCCTGCCCGAACGTCCTAATCACCAGCCCGTGCAGGAAACGCCCCATAATCCGAGCAGTGTCTTCGATAGTTTCTCCGCGCGAAATTTGGAGGTCATTTGCGTTCATAACCATCGGATGTCCGCCAAGCTCGTAGAGCCCTGCCTCGAACGACAGCCTCGTGCGCGTGCTTTTCTTGTAGAAAAGCACTCCCCAGCTCTGCGATTTCAAAACGTCGATAACCCCCGCCGAGCGCGTCGCCTTGTAGCGCGCCGCGAGCGCAAAAACCTCCCGCGCCTCCGCGGGTGTAAAATCAGTATCCTTCAAAAAAGAGCGAACCATAATTATAATCCTTCCAGTGTTTTTTCAAAAATTTTCAAAGCCTTGTCGACCTCCGCCGCCTTGACATTGAGCGGGGGCAAAAAACGCAACCCGTTCGCGCCCGACGGAACCAAAATCAGCCCGTTTTCGCGCAACGCCGCGCAGACTTTTGTGTTGACATACTTGTCGGTAAAAATCGCCGCCCGCATAAGCCCCACGCCGCGTTCGAGCATAAGCTTTTCGGGATACTTTTTGACCAACGCCGCCAACCCCTTAGACAACCGCGACCCCATTTCGGACGCGTTTTCTGCAAGTTTTTTCGAATCTATTTCTTTGAGCGTCGCCAACGCCGCCGCGCAGGCGAGCGCATTGCCGCCGAACGTCGTCCCGTGGCTCCCCGGCGTAAACAAATCCTGATATTTTCTGCCCAGCCATACCGCGCCAATCGGAAACCCGCCCGCCAAACCTTTTGCGAGCGAAACCCCGTCGGGCTTGACGCCGTATTTCTGACACGCCAAAAACCTGCCCGAACGCGCCACGCCGCATTGAACTTCGTCGAAAAGCAGCATCGCATTGAACTTGTCGCACAGCGCGCGCAACCCCTTCAAAAATTCCTTCGTCGCGGGCGTGACGCCGCTTTCGCCCTGCACGGGCTCGACCAAAACGGCGGCGACATCGTCGCCCATCAACTCTTCGAAACTCTTCAAATTGTTGTATTCGCCATACGAAAAGCCCTCCAAAATAGGCGCAAAACCGTGCTGGATTTTGTATTGCGCAGTCGCGGCAACCGCCCCGAGCGTCCTGCCGTGGAAACCGTTTTTCGCCGTAATAATGCGAACCTTTTTGCCCTCCTCGCCCGAGACATTCACCCCGTGCAGACGCGCCGCCTTAATCAGAGCCTCGTTCGCCTCCGTGCCGCTGTTGCACATCATCACCTTGCCCGCGCCGATACGCGCAACCAGAGCCTCGCACAAGTCGGCATTGGGCTTTGTCAAATACAGATTGCTGCAATGCGCAAGCTTCGCCGCCTGCGCCGACACCGCCTTGACCCAGTTCGGATTCGCGTGCCCCAAACTCACAACCGCAATGCCCGCGCCGAAGTCCAGATACTTGCGCCCGTTCTCGTCGAAAATATGGCAGCCCTTGCCCGATTCCACCACGAAATTCCGCTCTCCGAAATTGGGCATAGCATACTTTTTAGCTTTCTCAACTGTTGTCATTTTTTGATAAAATCTATTTTTCGCAGTTAACGACTTTCGGGTTGACGATTTCCGTCCCGATACCCGTGTCCGTAAAAATCTCCAACAACAGGCTGTGCGGCATATACCCGTCGATGAAGTGGATTCTGTGCACGCCGTTTTCGATTGCCCTGACGCCGCTGTCGACCTTCGGAATCATACCGCCGCCGATAATTCCCTCGGCTTTCAGCCCCGCGACTTCGTCCACTTTCAGGTGCGAAATCAGCGTCGACCTGTCCTTCGGGTCGCGCATAAGCCCCGGAACGTCGCAGAGGAAAACCAGCCTCAACGCCTTCAACGCGCCCGCCGCGGCCGAGGCTGCGACATCGGCATTCGTATTGTAGGCGTGCCCGTCCGCGCCCAGCGCAATGGGCGAAATCACAGGCGTCTTGCCTTCGGACAAAAGCCTTTCGATAACCTCCACATTCACGCTCTCGACTTCGCCGACATAACCCAAATCGACTTCCGCGCCGCTCTCGTCCTTCGACAAAAGCTTTCGGCACTTGAACACATCGTTGCCGCGCACCGACACCGCATCGCAGCCCTGCGCGGCGAGCATCTGCCTAATCTCGGCATTCACGTCGTTGTTCAAAACGTCCTCGACAATCGCGACAGTCTTTTCGTCCGTCACGCGCATGCCGTTTTTGAATTCGGGCGTCAGACCGCTTTTAGCCATGGCTCGACTAATAGCCTTGCCGCCTCCGTGAACCACCACGACCTTTATTCCGACTGCGGAAAGAAACGAGATGTCCCGCGCCACACGCTCGCGGATTTTCGGATTCGGGTCGTCCATAAACGCCCCGCCGTATTTTACCACGAACACCGAGCCGCCGAAACGCCGCACATACGGCAGAGCCTCAATCAGCACATCGGCTTTTTTGGTAATTTCGTCCAAATTCATCTATTCGCCCTTGTTGAAATTGACGTAGCCCTCCGTTAGGTCGGCGGCAAGAATCGATTCCGATGCCGAACCCAAATTGAGGTTCAGATTTATCGTAAACGTCTTCTTCGAGACCGCCTGCTTCCAGAGCGGCTTGTTCTCCGCAATCGGCTGCCCCGCTTTCAGCACGGGAATTCCGTCATAGTCCAAGTCGATTTTTTCGAGCACAATGCCCGTGCGCGCATAGCCCGCCGAGTCCGTGATACGCCCCCAGTTCGGGTCTTCGCCGAACCACGACGACTTCACCAAAAGCGAGTTCCCGATACTGCGGCAAATCTTCTCCGCCTGCTCTTCCGTTCTCGCGCCCAGAACATTCACTTCCACGACCTTCGTGATTTTCTCGCCGTCGCCCACAATCTTGCGCGCCAACACGCGCGAGACTTCAAGCAGCCCCTGCCTGAAAGCCATAATCGAGTCCGCGTCGTCCTCCGAAACCTCAACGCCGCTTGCGCCGTTGCAAAGGCACAATACCGTGTCGTTCGTGCTCATATCGCCGTCGACCGTGATTCTGTTGAACGACTTGTTCGCCGCGAATTTCAGAGATTCCTTCAACAGACTTTGCGAAATCTTCGCGTCGCAGACAATGAACGCCAGCATCGTCGCCATATTCGGCTCAATCATGCCCGCGCCCTTCGCCATACCCGCAAGACGGATTTTCTTTCCGTTGAATTGCACGTCGACTTGAACCGTCTTCTTGCGAGTGTCCGAAGTCAGAATCGCATTCGCGGCCTTGTCGGCTATTTCCGCCGAGTCGGAAAGCGATTCCACCGCCGCGTCGATTCCCTTGCGCAGCTTGTCCATCGGCATAAATTCGCCGATTCTCCCCGTCGAGCAAACCAAAATCTGTTTGTCCTCGACGCCCAATTTTTCGGCGAGATACTTGCAGGTCGCCCGCGCGTCGTCCATGCCGCGCGTTCCCGTGCACGCATTGGCATTGCCGCTGTTTGCGACAATCGCCCTGATTTTCGTCGAGCGTTCGAGGTTGGCAATGTCCGTCAAAACGGGCGCGGCCTTCACGTCGTTGGTCGTGAAAACACCCGCACCCGCCGCCAGCGTGTCCGATACAACCACCGCCGTGTCGAGCCTGTTAAAATCGTTTTTGTTCCTGATGTCGCACGCCGCGGCTCCGGCCTTGAAACCGTCCACAACAGTTATGCCAGCCACGTCTTCGATTACATTGATTTTGTATTTGCTATCCATTTTTGCCAAAAATTAAAGTTTTATAACAAGCCCGCAGTCTCGTCTAACCCGAGCATTAAATTCATAATCTGAACCGCCTGACCGCTCGCGCCCTTGACAATATTGTCAATCACGCTCGTAATGACCACATTCTTAGTGCGCGGGTCGTAGACGGCGGAAATGTCGCACCTGTTCGTGCCCGCGACGTGCGCGGTGTCGGGGAACGAGCCGCTTTTAAGCAGCTTTACAAACGGCTTTCCCGAATAATAGCTGTTCCAAATTTCGTAGATTTTCTCCACGCCTTCGAACTTCGCGGGGATCGTAATCGTCGTCGAAATTCCCCTGTTCATAGGGGCGAGGTGCGGATTGAATTGAACCACAATCGTCTCGCCCGCGGCAATCGAAAGCTCCTCCTCGATTTCCGAGTTGTGGCGATGCTTCGGCAGACCGTATGCCTTCGCGCTCTCGTTGCGCTCGCAATAGGCATACGCCAAATCGCTCTTCTTGCCCGCGCCCGAAACTCCGCTATAACTGTCTATTACAATGTGGTCGCGTCCCACCGCATTCTCGCGCATAAGCGGAATAAGCGGCAGTAAAATACTCGTCGGATAACACCCCGCGCACGCAATCAGCTTGTCGTCTTTCGAGACTTCGAAAAGCTCCGCAATAACATACTTGCCCAACGCCAAAAGCTCGGGGGCTTTGTGGTCTTCCTTGTAGTATTCCTTGTAGATGTCGAGCGAGTGCAGACGGAAGTCCGCCGACAAATCTATAACCCTCTTGCCCGCCGCAATCAAAGCCCGCGCATATTCCGCCGCCGCACCGTGCGGCAACGCCAAAAACCAAACCGAAATGTCGCCTTTTGCCGCGACCGATTCGGGCGTCGATTCCTCGAATTTCAGCCCTTCGGGCAGCAAATGCCTCAGAGCGGGCATATTGTCCACAACAGGCGTGCCCGCCAGACTTCTCGACGTCACACAGCCGAGCTCTACATTCGGGTGCCGCGCAATCAGACGGACAATCTCAATGCCCGCATAGCCCGACGCCCCGACAATACCAATTTTCGTTTTCATACTTTTTTAAAATCTGAAATTCCCTTTAAATATGCCTATAAATTCGCCGCAACGCAACCCCCAAAATGCACGACTTAAAACTTTCTCCACATCCCCGACATTCCGACATTCCATTCACTTTCAAACAACACCGCCATAAAATTTTTTCGGAGAACCACAACGGCCAAAACCAGCCAAAATCCGCACAACAAACCACGCTTCCCTTTCAGCCCAAATCCGACGAACAAACACACCGAACAGATTTTCGGCTTCAACAATCTAATTGCATTGCTTCAATCAATCAGCACGCCCCGAAAAACTTTCCAAGCCAACCAGCCCCAAAAGCGCAGCCAAAAACGGATTTCAGCCCAACCACAACAAAAAACGCCGCCGAATAGCCTGTAAAGCTACCCGACACGAAAGCCTATTTGCAAGACATGCCAGTCGTGCACTCTCCGCAAAAATCGAATATCAAAGAACAGCAAACCCAAAAAGTACAAAAGGCCCTCCGCCAGCGCGGAAGGCCCCAGTAAAGTAGTTTCGAACGAATTAACGTTTCGAGAACTGGAAACGCTTGCGTGCGCCCGGCTGACCAGACTTCTTACGTTCCTTCGAACGCGGGTCTCTGGTCATCAAACCGTCTTTCTTCAAAGCCGCTCGCAACGAAGAATCCATCTTTTCCAAAGCTCTCGCCAAACCGTGGCTGATTGCGCCCGCCTGCCCGACAGGGCCGCCGCCTTCAACTTTAATGAAAGCGTCTACCGCATTGCGCATCGAAGTAGTCACCAAAGGACGCAACGCCAACATCGACAACTGGTCCGTATAGCAATAATCTTCAATGGGCTTGTTGTTTACCACGAGCTTGCCTTCGCCTTTTGTGAGGCGGACTCTCGCCACCGAAGTCTTGCGGCGGCCTACTGCTACGAATATTTCACTCATTGTCAGAATTAGAAGTTAAAGGGTTTGGGTTGTTGCGCCGTGTGCGGGTGTTCCGAGCCAGCATAAACGTGCAGTTTAAGGAACATATCGCGCGCGAGCTTGTTGCTGGGGAGCATTCCCTTGACGGCAGCCTCCACGAGGTATTCGGGACGGCGTGCGCGCATATCCGAAAGCTTCACATACTTTTCACCGCCGACAAAGCCGCTGTAAAACATATATTCTTTGCGTTCTTCCTTTTTGCCGGTTACGCGAACTTTTTCCGCGTTGATAACAACCACGTGGTCACCGCAATCGGTGTTCGGTGTGTAAATAGCCTTATGGCGACCGCGCAACACATTGGCGATTTTTACCGCAAGACGACCGAGAACTTGGTCTGTCGCGTCGACCACATACCACTGCTTCTGTTCCTGTTTCTTTGCTATTGTTGTATTCATCTGTATAAAGAAAAATTGGAAAATCGAACATTTACCCCCATTCGTCAAGCTTTTTTTCATTTTTTTCGAAAAAAAAGCATTTGAATAAAAAACCGCCCGCGATTGGAACATAAAAATCGGGGATACCTTTTTCCAAAAAAAAATGCAAAAATTTCCCGCCCGGCCTGCAACGCGCCGCGCCGTAAAATTCAGCGCAAAAGCGCGTCTTCACACCTATTTCCGCGCATTTTCGACTTCCGCCGTCTCGCCCAGTTTTTTTGCAATCACCGAAACTATAATCAGCTGGAAGGCGTGGTATAGCATAGTCGGGAGCAAAATCACGCCCGTCATCGGGCTTCCGGCAAAGAGCACGCGGCTCATAACAGAGCCGTGCACGAGCGACTTTTTCGAGCCGCAAAATACCGCCGTAACCGTATCCGCCCTGCCGAATTTCATCAATCTGCACACGAGGGCTATCGTAATCATCGCGAGCAAGAACAGCCCAATCATACCCGCCGAAAGTCCGACAACCGTCGAAAACGGGAATCCGTCAAACATCTTCTTATAAAACGAATCGCAAAACGACGCGTAGACAATCAAAACAATCGTGGTTTCGTCGAACATTCGCAGAATTTTCCTGTGTTTTTCCGCGAACCACCCGAACCGAGGATTCAGCCACAACCCCGCACCGATAGGCACTAAGACCTGAAAAACAAGTTTTGCGACGACGCTCGGCAGCTCGCTCGAACCGTCTATGTCCTTTAAGAACACACCCATAAGCAGCGGCGTCAGGAAAACGCCTATGAAGCTCGAAATGCTGGCGTTGAAAATCGCCGCAGGCAGGTTGCCCTTTGCAATCGATACCATAACGACCGATGACGATACCGTTGAAGGCAGCGTTGCCAAAAAGTACGTGCCAATCCAGAGATAATACGCGTTGCCCGACGCCGAAAAGCCGCCGCAAGCCGCCATTAGCGCGAGCACTGCTGCGGGAAAAAACACGAATGTCGAGATGTGCACGAGAGCGTGCAACTTAATGTTTTTCAAGCCAGTTAACAATTTTTCGCGGCTCAGTCTTAATCCGTAGAAAAAGAAGATTACGCTCACTCCCCAATTGGCGGCATCGCCCACCGAAAACGGGGCGCGGTCGCGCCCGATATCCGGGTCGAGCCACGCCAAAAATATTGCCGAAAACAGACACAAGATGAACGGTTCTATGCCGATTTTTTTTAACAAATTAAGTATCTTCATGATCCAAAACATCAAAAGTTGTTGCAAAAAATTGTCGAAAAACGACTCGAAAAGTGCCGTTTTTTTTGCAAAAACCGCCCCTTTTTGGGCGGTTTTTATATGTTTTTAGGGGTTTTAAGGGAGGGCGGTCGGGGTGTCTTTTGATGGGTTGAGATGGGGAAGTCGCGGCAGGAAATTTCCGTGTATAGGTAAAAAATTAATGCCATTTTATGAGGGTAGCCCCCCATGTAAGTCCCGCGCCGAAGGCGACGAGCAAAACGTAGTCGCCCGACTTGATTTTGCCCGAATGCAAAGCCTCGTCCAATGCGATTGGTATCGAAGCCGAAGATGTGTTGCCGTAATTTTCGATATTTACGTAGACTTTTTCGGCGGGCAATTTGAGGCGTTTTGCGACGGTTTCTATGATTCGTATGTTCGCCTGATGCGGAATTAAAAGCGAGATTTCCTCCGCCCTGACGCCGCACAGGTCGAGAACGTCCAAGGCTTTTTCCTGCATAATGCGGACTGCGCTTTTAAAGACTTCCCTGCCGTCCATTTGTATGAAATGCTGGTCGTTTGCGACGGTTTCCGCGGAAGTGGGCATTAGCGAGCCGCCTGCGGGCAGGCGCAAGACTGCGGTATTCGAGCCGTCCGCACCCAAGACATTGCCCATGACGCCGACGCCCTCTGTGTCGCTATGGCTGAGCACCGCCGCGCCCGCGCCGTCGCCGAAGAGAAAGCAGGTTGTGCGGTCTTTCCAATTAAGCAAGGGCGAGAGTCGTTCGGTGCTGACGACGAGGGCGTTTTTATATTTGCCCGACTGCATCATCGAAGTTGCGACTTCCATTCCGTAGACGAAGCCCGTGCATGCCGCCTCCAAGTCGAAGCAGGGAATGTTATTGCGGATTCCCAGTTTTGCCTGCAACAGGCACGCAGTTGACGGGAAGAGCATATCGGGAGTGACTGTGGTAACGATTACGAGGTCTATGTCGGAAGCCGAGAGTTTTGCGTCGGCAAGCGCGTTTTGCGCCGCCTTTAATCCCATATCGGAAGCCGACTCGGTCTCGGAATAATGGCGATTGCGGATTCCCGAGCGTTCGAATATCCACTCGTCGGAAGTATCGACGACTTTTGCAATGTCGTCGTTTGACACGGTTTTGGGCGGAACGTATGAGCCCGTTCCGCTGACTATTATCGATTTGGGTTTTACGAAATTCATTTAAAAATCTCCTTTTTAAGACAAAGCCAAGCCAAAACAAACATCGAAAACTCAAAATCCGCGGTTTTACTGTGGCTACGAGCCCGACTTCTCCTTTTCGAGTGCCGCCTGTTTATTTGCCTGAACTATTGACTCCAATCGGGCGATATCCTCGCCGATTTTTACGTTCATATTGTTGCGCAAGCAGCGCAATGTGATTTCGAGTGCGCCCGCGATTTGTTTGCGAGTGCTCGAACCGTGAGCCTTTACGACGAGTCCGTTGAGACCCAAGAGTGGTGCGCCCGAAAATTTGTCGATTGGCAAGCGTCGTTTTACGCGCCGCAATGCGCCCATTGCCAAAAGTATGCCCAACTTGCTCAACCACGAGCCCATTATTTCCTCTTTGAGGATATCCTTGAACATTCGAAGCGAGCCTTCGAGCGACTTTAAGACAACGTTGCCTGTGAAGCCATCGCAGACGACAACGTCGAAATCGCCGTCGAACACATTGAACCCCTCCAAGAGTCCGCCGTAATTTATTGCGCCCTGTTGTGCCTTGAAAAGGCGATGGGCGGTTTGCACGAGCATATTGCCCTTGCCGTCCTCGGTGCCGTTGCTTAAAAGCCCCACTACCGGGTTTTCGACGCCGAGTGCGACTTTGGCGTAATTTGCCCCCAGAATTGCGTTATCAACAAGGCTTTCGGGCTTGGGATCGGGCGACGCCCCAACGTCTATCATTATAAAATTCTTTTTCTTTCCGGGGATTACCGTTCCCAATGCGGGGCGTTCTATGCCCGCCATTGTGCGCAATTTTATCGTGCCGCCCGCCATCAATGCGCCCGTATTGCCGCAGCTCAAAACCGCGTCGGCGGTGCCGATTTTGACGATCTCGATTGCGCGTATCATCGACGCGTCTTTTTTCTGCTTCAACGCCTGAATGGGTTTTTCATCCATTGTGATGACCTCTCTGGCGTTATAGCTTTTTATGCGGTCGTCTTTGAGCAAACCGTAGCGCATCATAAGCGGAACGGTAACTTCCTCGTTGCCGACTATGATGATTTCGAACTGCCCCTTATCTTCCATGAGAGCCTGCTTTACGCCAAGCAAAAGCTCTTCCGGACCCAAATCCGAGCCCATTACGTCGACGGCAACTGTGGGATACGACCTGCCCATTTCGTTACTTTTTATCTCGGTCTAAAAGCCGAACGCGGAATTATCTTCTAAAAAAATAACTCCGCATTCTCGAAAAAAGTCTAAATAGACGCTTATGTTATATTTCGACCGATATTACCTGACGACCTCTGTATGTCCCCGTTGAGGGATTGACTCGGTGTGGAACGGAGAATGTGCCGTCGGCATTTTTAGCTACTTGCGGAAGCTCGTATTTATTCGCTGCGCGGCGCAAGCGTGTGCGCTGTTTTGACTGTTTACGTTTAGGTTGACCCATTGTTTTTTACCTCTTTAAAATTATTAAAGTAATCCAACCTACCACCCTAAATCCCCTTGTCAACAAAAAAACGTGCGAGGGCGTGCGCCTCTGGGGCAAATTTTTTATATGTAGTGAAGAGGCGGCGATTGCCAAAGGCAATTCCGCCTT
>URDC01000039.1 GCA_900546565.1 uncultured Opitutales bacterium | reverse complement strand
CCTACATTTCTTTAACCAGTAGACAAAGGCGCAAATTGCTACCGCAATTCGCCGCTATTTACCGAAACTTTAACCGAGAATCAAAGCGCATTGGCGGAGCCAACCGCGTCCCGCTGGGCGGGCTGCCATAGACGCGCACAGGCGCGGGTTGCTTCGCAATACCCGCTTTATCAAACACCTACATTTCTTTAACCAGTAGACAAAGGCGCAAATTGCTACCGCAATTCGCCGCCACTTCCGAAACTATAAAAGTCGGACATAATGCGGAGAGCTTCGCGGAGTTGGACATCAAAAACCTCTTCGGAGTCGTCGTCAAAGTCGTCTTCAAGGGGGACAATATCGGAGGAAGATTTCTTGGATTTCTTCGAGTCGGCTGATTTTTTTGTATCAGCTTCGGCTTTGGAGACATCGAGCAAAACTTCCTGCTTCTTGTAGTTAGATTTGGCAAAATCCTCTTCGCGCTTCTCGACAGAGTCGATAAAATCGTCGGCTTTCTTGATGTCGGCTTTACGCTCGGTGTAGCTGAGCGGCCATTGCTTCTTGTCTTGGCGGGCTTTGAGCCACGCAATGCGCTCCTTCAAAAACTTGAATTCGTCGAGCGTGTTTTGGCGTTGTTTTGAAAGCCCGTCAAGCTTGGCGACAACATCGCGCGCCTTGTCGAGGTCGAGACCGTAGGCGGTCTTTGGGGCGGGAATACAGGGGGCAATACTGTCCCAACGCAGGGCGTTGTCCTTGTATTGCTCGCCGAATTCCATATTGTCGAAAATCGACGGCAAAACGATGTCGGGAGTAATGCCTTTAAGTTGAATCGAGTTACCGCTTGGGGCATACCATTTCTGGATAGTGAACTTGGCGGCACTTTTCTGCTCTGGGTCGAAGCGCGAGAGCGGACAGACGGTCTGGACTGTTCCCTTGCCGTGTGTGTGGGCGTCGCCGACAACGAGGGCTCGTTTGTGGTCCTGCAACGCGCCCGCGATGATTTCAGAGGCGGATGCGGAAAGGCGGCTGACGAGAATCATAAGTGGGCCGTCCCAGACAACCTTGTTGTTTTCGTCGCTCAAAACGTTGACGCGGTTTGAGGCGTTGCGAACCTGAACGACGGGGCCTGTCTTGATGAAAAGTCCCGCCAAGTCAACGGCTTCATTGAGGAAACCGCCGCCGTTGCGGCGCAGGTCGAGAATGATTCCCTTGACATCGTATTTTTTGAGTTTAAGCAGAAGCTCTTCGACATTCTTTGCGGTGCTGAACCCCTTTGCACCGTCTTCCGAGGCACTCTCGCCATAGAACGCGGGCAGGTCGATGACGCCGATTGGAACTGTTTTGTCTCCGGCGGGAATCGTATAGACCGCCGCTTTGGCGAGCTTTGTTGTAAGCTGGATTTCCTTGCGCACAAGGGCTATTGTCTTGCGCGCGCTCGGGTTCGAGGCGGGTTCGATGAGCAGGCGGACTTTCGAGCCTTCCCTGCCGCGAATCATGCGCACGGTTTTGCGCAGTTTCATACCGATGACGTCGACCATTTCGCCGTTGTCGCCCTGCCCTACGGCGAGAATTTTATCGCCGGCTTCAAGCTGCTTGCTCTCCTGCGCGGGGCCGCCCGAAAGAAGTTCGACAATGCTGCAATAGCCGTCCTTTTCCTGCAAAGTCGCGCCGATACCGACAAGCGCGTTTCGGATTGCGATGTCGAATTCCTCCAAGGCGTATTCGGAAAGGAACGTTGAGTGGGGGTCGTACATCTCGGTGAGGGCGTTGAGGTAAAGCTCCTGAATTTCGATTGTGTCGAACTTGACGAAATTCTCGATTAGGCGTTGATAACGCTTCAAGACCTCCTCTTTGCTCTTGGCGAGCTTTTCCTCGAATGTTTTGGGAGCGTCGTCTTTCGAAGCGTCGGCAGCGGAAGTTGCGGACGCGGAGTGCGAAACGCCGGTTTCTGCTGCGCCCGACTTTGCCGACTTTGCCGCCCGCTTGGCGGCTTTCTTGGATTTTTTGTCGCGGGCGGGTTCGTCGTAGGAAAGCATTTGCCCGATTATGTCGAGGGTTAGACGCTTGTCCCAGAGGGCGTCGGCTTCCGCCTCGTTTGCCGGCCAATTCGCCTTGCTGCGGTCGTAGCTGAACGTCTCGTTTTTGCGTTCGAGGTCGAAAGGTTTTTTCATGCGCGCTTCAATCCATTTCAGGCGTTCCTGCGCGCGCGAAATGAATTTGTCGTAAATCGAAAACGCGGGCAGAAGCGTGCCCTGATGCAGCATAATGTCGGACGACTGCGCGAAGAAATCCTGAAACTGCTGGACATCGGCGGTGGTAAAGAACATTTTCAGGAAGTCGACGTTGGACATATATTTCCTGATGAACTCGCGCATGTCGAGGTCTGAAAGATGCGTGCGCGAAATGTGTCCGTTTTCCATACACGCCACGAGGGCGCGCGTTTCGTTGCGCATTTTCTGCGTGGTTTGCAGCGGAACTTTGTTCGCCGAAACGATGGATTGTTGCGCAAAGACCGACAGCGCGCCCGCCGCCGCCATTGCCAAAATTGCCGTTAATTTAAAAAGTTTCATAAAAGTATAGACGGTATTATTTGAGCGAAATTTAATTTTACAAGATTTTACACTCTCTATTGTGTGTCGCGCTTTTGAGCCGAAACACGATGCAAAAATTCTCGCTCGGAATCGGTCAGCGAAGCGAAGCCGTGCTCCGAAATTTTGTCGAGAATTCTGTCGACTTCCGCGGAAGTGTCGCCCGAGATATCGACGCTGAATTTGTATTCGGAGGCTTTGCGAGTGCAAGACTTCCGCCCGCGCAAGGCGAACGCCGAAATCTTCGAGCCGAGCGAATCGAAACGCGCAAACGCGCCGCGCAGTTGAAGCAGATAGAAAAACCCGCCCGCCGCGAGTCCGCCCAAGTGCGCCGCGTAGGCGACGTCCGAGCTTCCGCCCGCGAGCGAATACAGCAACCCGAAAACTTCGATTGCCGCTATTATGCCCAGCATCGGGCGCGGTTTGAGCCTCACGGGAATGATGAAGAATATCAAAAATGTCAGCGGCATCGGCGGATACGACAGGCAGAAATACGCCACAACCGCCATCACGCCCGCGGATGCGCCCACCAAAACGTCGTGCGTCCCCCACGAAACGCCGAGCCACGCCAACGCGCCCAAAATTGCGCCCGAAAAATACAGAAGCAGAAAACGCTTCCATCCGAGGCGCGACTCGACGAACGGCCCGATAAAATACAGCCCGAGCATATTGCACAAAATGTGCAAAAAGCCGCCGTGCAAAAACGAATACGTCAGAATCTGCCAAACCATTCCGCGCCCGAGCGTCTGGGGCGAAAGTGCGAACGCCGCGAACAGGTCGGGAAAAAGCGCGCTCAGGAAAAACACCGCGACATTGAAACCTATAAGGCACTTTGCCGCCCCCAAAGAAGCCGCCCTGCGCAAAAGCGAATCGCCGCGCGGTTGGCGGCGCATATAGTCCCTATCATAAATCGACATAATTAAAAACCTTATAACATACTATTTTCCGACAATTTCGGACAACGCCAAATCGGCGAGGTTGAGCCCGAAAACTCCCGTTGTAATTACGGAACTGCCGATGGTCTTGCGCCCGCAGCCCGAGATGTGCGTTTCGGTTTCGACGCGCTCGGGCGAAAAAACGCACATATAGCCGCGCTTTATGCCAGCCTTTCGAAGTTCCGACCTTATGCGCGAGGCGAGCGGGCAGCCGTATGTCTTGAAGATGTCGGCGACCTCCGCCATACGCGGATTTCTGCGCCGCGCCGCCCCCATGCTCGAAACAATCGCGGTATCCGCGCCGAGGGCGCGTTTTGCGAGCGCGACTTTCGAGGCAATCGAATCAATGGCGTCGACAATCACGGTCGGGCGAGACTGCGCAATTTGTTCGGCGAGTGTATCGTCGATAAAAACGTTGTGCGCCTCCACGCGCGCTGCGGGATTTATATCCAAAATGCGGGCTTTTTGAACCTCCACCTTGGGCTTGCCGACAGTCGAATTCAACGCGCACAGTTGTCTGTTGATGTTTGAAATGTCGAAAACGTCGAAGTCGAAAAGCTCGAAATTTTCGACGCCCAAACGCGCCAAAGCCTCGACCGCAAACGAACCCACCGCGCCGACTCCGCAAACGGCAACGCGCGCGCCGCGGATTTTTTCGCAGGCGGCGTCGCCGTATAAAATTCGGGTTCGCTCGAACGTCATAGATAAAATGCATGGAAATTTTCTTCGACAATTTCCGACATTTCAGATTCGGAAATGTTCCGCAAGTCGGCGAGTTTCGCGAGGGCGGCGGCGTAAATTTGCGCGTCGGGGGTGTCGTCGCTTTCGAGCAGGATTTTTTCGGCGGGCGCGAGGGCGGCGGTCTCCGCCCCGTTGCGCGAGCGCAATGTGCGCGGCGAGAACGAAAAATACGCGCCGAGTTTTGCGAAGTCGCGCGACAAATCGGGCGGGCAGCTCGCCGAATGAAGCAGGAATTTTCCGACGCCCGTCTTTGCGGCAATGCGCATTTTCCGTAGCAGAAAGCCCCACGCGCCCACGCAGTGCAGCACGCAGGGTTTATGTGTTTCTAGCGCGAGGCGGACGTGGGTGTCGAAAATCTTTTCCTGTCTGTAAAACGGCAGCACCGGCGCGAAACGCTTGTCCAAACCGAATTCGCCGACTGCGGAGGCGTCGCGCAAATACGGGGCGAGCTCGTCCATAGCCGCGTCGATGTCGGCGTCGGAATGTTGCAGAGCCTCGCCCAAAAAAAGCCCGAAGACTTTTTTAATTTCGGGGTTGTCGGCGGCGGACAGCCCGCGCCACTGTTCGGGATTTATCGCGCAAACCGCCGCGGGAAAATCCGCGCCGATTCCGCCGATATGGCAATGCGCATCTGTCGGAACAACCGCCATTTCAAACCTATTTCAAAAACGATTCCACTACTTTTTCGGCGTCGGAAGCGGGCACGACCTGCGTGAACGCATCGCCGATTGAGCGCACCAAAACAAAGCGCAGTTTGCCGCCCGAATTCTTTTTGTCGTGCGACATTGCCTCCATAAACGCCGCGACGTCCGCCGAGTGCGCAAGTCTTGTGGGCAGCGCGAATTTTTCGAGCAGTTTTTCGACGCGCGCGCGGCAGTTTGCAAAGCCCAGTCGCGCCGAAAGTTCGCACGCCATAACGGTGCCGATTGCGACCGCCTCGCCGTGCAGATACTTGCCGTAGCCCGAAGTTTTCTCGATTGCGTGCCCGAATGTATGCCCCAAATTGAGCAGGGCGCGTCCGCCGTTTGCCGCGCTTTCGAGCTCGTCCTCCGAGACAATCTGCGCCTTCAACTCGCAGCTGCGCCGTATAGCCTCGGGCAGATACGGGTGCGCGGGCGAAAGCGGCTCGCGGAATTTTTCGAGTTCGTCGAACAGGTCTTCGTCGCCCAAAACCGCGCACTTTACGACCTCCGCCATACCCGCGGCAAATTCGCGTTCGGGCAGCGTCGACAAAAAGTCTGTGTCGGCAAAGACGCCCTGCGGCTGGTGGAACGCGCCAACGAGATTTTTACCCTCGGGAATGTTTATGCCCGTCTTGCCGCCTACGGAGGAATCGACCATTGCAAGCAGCGTTGTGGGAATCTGGTAGAAACGCGCACCGCGCATGTAGACGGCGGCGGCAAAGCCCGTGAGGTCGCCCACTACGCCGCCGCCCCAAGCTATGAAGAACGTCTTTCTGTCGGCGTTCTTTTGCGCGAAAAGCGAGCAGAGTTCGGCGAGTTTTTCGAAGCATTTCGACGCCTCGCCGCCGTCGACGGGCACGATTTCCGCAATCCGCGAAAGCGACTCCGCCTTTTTCGGGTGCGCTTTGAGCACGCTCGAATCGGCGACGCAGATGAATTTTGCTCCTCCCGACTTCATCGAGGCGAACAATTCGAGCGCGTTCGCAAACACGCCCGAGCCAATCGAAATATCGTAGCTCCTGTCGAGCAAATCAACCGAAATTTTCATACTATTTCTCCAATCCGAAAACGCCGTTTACATACGCCTGAATGTCGAATTTGCGCAAGTCTTCGGGCTTTTCGCCCAGCCCGACGTATAGAATCGGAATTTTCAGGCGGCGGTAAATGCCCGCTATTGCCCCGCCCTTCGAAGTGCCGTCGAGCTTTGTGATAATCGCGCCCGTGAGCGGGAAAACTTTGTCGAAGGCTATCGCCTGCTCTATGCTGTTCGAGCCGAGGCTTCCGTCCAAAACAATCACCGAATTTTGCGGCGCGGCGGGGTCGTTTTTTTTGAGGACGCGCCCGATTTTCGCAAGCTCGCCCATAAGATTTTCCTTTGTGTGGAGCCTGCCCGCGGTGTCCAGAACAAGCCACTTTGCGCCCTTGGCGCGCGCCGACTGCCAGGCGTCCCACGCGGTGGCGGCGGAATCCGCGCCGTGCGCGCTTTCGACAAGGCGGACATCGAGGCGCGTTGCCCACTCGCGAATCTGCTCGTTGGCGGCGGCGCGGAAAGTGTCGCACGCGCCGAGAACGACTCCGCCCGAATCGCCGTTTAGCATATGCGCGAGTTTTGCGGCGGTCGTGGTTTTCCCCGCGCCGTTGACGCCCACAAGGCAGACAACCGACGGCAACGTGGCGTCGGAATTTTCGGCGAGGCCGCCCTCCGAGCCCTCCAAGATTTTGGCGAGTACCGCCGCGCCGATTTCCGCCGCCTCCCTGCCGCGCAGCTCTTTGTTCTTACGGTATTCTACGCGTATTGCCTCCACTATTTCCGCGGCGGTCTCGTAGCCGAAGTCCGCCTCGTATAAAGTCTGCTCGATAAGCTCTATGTCGGCTTCGTCGATTTTTTTCGAGAAAAGCCCCGCAATCGCGCCCAACGCGCCGCTCGCGGTGCGCCTCAACCCCTCCCTGAATTTCTGGAAAATCGAGAACATTATTTCTTAACGGCGGAGCGCAGCGGACGCGCCAAGGTTGTCTTTACGCGGTCGAGAACGCCGTTTACAAAGCGTCGGGACTCGGACGAAGAATATGTTTTCGCCAAATCGACCGCCTCGTTAATCGAGACAATCGGGGGAATGTCTTCGCGGTAGCAGAGCTCGAAAATCGCAAGGCGCAGAATCGCCAAATCGACTTTCGCGATTCTGTCGATGCTCCAATTCGTGGCATATTGCGAAATTTTCGCGTCGATTTCGCCGAGGTGGGCTGCGACGCCCGCGATGAGCTCTTCGGCAAAGCCGTAGTAGTCGCGCGGATTGTCCTTTGTTTCGAAAAACGCGGCGAGGGTGTCGGCGTCGTTTTCGGGCTTGTCCGCGCCGAATTCGCGCATATAAATGTATTGCATTGCGGCGGCGCGGTTTTCCCTGCGGCCTGCCAGTTTGGTTTGCTTTGTGTCTTCCGACATCTTTTTTTGCTCCGTATTTTGGTGGATTAAAATCGGTTTCCGAATCGGGATTTTTGAAAAATCCGCGCTACGCCTGAGGCTCGAACCGAGTGGAATAATATGCCATTTCGATTGCGGCTTCGGCGAATTCGCGCCCGCGGGCGATTTTGCCGACGGTTCGCGCCTCGGCCTGTTCGCGCGTGTTTGCCACGATTATGCCGTTGATTGTAGGAATCATCGTCGACGCCGCAATCGCCTGCAATGCGTCCGCGGTCGAGCTTCCGATAATCATATGGTGGGGCGTTTCGCCCGCGACGACTACGCCGAGCGCGATTGCGGCGTCGTAATCGCCCGTCTGCACGAGCATATTGCACATATAGGGCAGCTCGGCAGCTCCTGGGACGCGCCAAACAGTGATGTTCTTTTTTGAAACTCCGCTCTCGCGCAGGGTTTTGAGGCAGTCCTTCAAAAGAGCGTCGACAAGTTTTTGGTTGAAGCGCGACGCGCACACCGCAAAGCGCAGGGGTTTTGCGTCGATTTCGGGCATTTGACCTTTGTCCAAACTCATAATTAACCTTCCAATTTTACTTCGCCCACAATTTCCAATCCGTAGCCTTCGGGGAGCGAATGTTTGCCCGAATTTGCCGTGAGAACCTTGATTTTTTCAAAACCGAGCGCGCGCAAAATCTGCGCCCCCATACCGTAGTCGCGCATATTCGGCGACACCGCAACGCCCTCGGGAACGCTGATTCCCGAATTCGGCTGGCTGACGTAGACGAGCGCGCCGCGCCCCTCTCGGGCTATGATTTTCATTGCGTTTTCGAAAGACTTTGCCGCGGGCTGGAACTCGTCGGAAAGGAACAGGTCGGCGAAGAGGTTTTCGGAATGGACGCGCACGAGCGCGGGCGCGGCGTCGGGCTTGCCCATTGTGAGCGCGAAGTGCGCGCGGGCGTCGGTAGCCCTGAAAACCGTCAAAGTGAATTCGCCGAATTTGGTTTTAAACGGACGCCTGCCGACTTCCTTCACGATCGACTCGTTTTTCATTCTGTATTCTATGAGCGAGGCTACGCTCATCAATTTCATATTGTGGATTTTCTTGAATTCGAGCAGGTCGGGCAGGCGCGCCATTGTGCCGTCGTCCTTCAAAATTTCGCAGATTGCAGCACATGGGGGAAGTCCCGCAAGCTTTGTCAAGTCGACCGCAGCCTCGGTATGCCCCGCGCGTTCGAGCACGCCGCCCGCGCGGGCGCGGAGGGGGTTGAGGTGTCCGGGGGTAATGATGTCCTTCGCCGTCGAAGACGGGTCGGCCATGCATCTGATTGTCCGCGCCCTGTCGTATGCGCTGATGCCCGTTGTTATGCCCTCGGCGGCGTCGACGGTGACGGTAAACGCCGTCCCCTTTTTGTCGCGGTTGAGGCGCACCATATCGTCTATGCCGAGCTGCATAAGGCGTTCGCTGGTGGTGGGCACGCACACGAGTCCGCGCGCGTAGCGCAGCATTATGTTGACGGTTTCGGGTGTGATGAGCGAGCCCGCGGCTATCATATCGCCTTCGTTTTCGCGGGTTTCGTCGTCTACGATAATGACGATTTTACCCGCGGCGAAATCCGCAAGGCACGATTCAACGCTGTCGAAAATTTCTTCTTTTTTCATATTTTAAAGTCCTCGAAATGTGTTTTGTTTTTTTCTAAATCCGCGCCGAAGCCGCCTTAAAATCCGCTTTCGCAAAGGCGTTCGATGTCCTTTTTGCCGAGAACCTTCACCGCGCCCTCGGGAATGCGCTTCATTACGAACGCGCCGATTTGGTAGCGTTTAAGCTCTTTGACGAAGTAGCCGACGGCCTCGAACATGCGCCTGATTTCGCGCTTGCGCCCCTGATTGAGCCAGACTTCGACGCGCTTTGCGGCGTCCTGCGAAGGGGAGTCGTCGGGGATAATGCGTTCGGCGCGGAGTTTTTCGCCCTCGTGCACAACGCCCTTCAAAAGCAGCGGGACAACCTTTCTGTCGAGCTCGCGGTTGAGCGTTATGTGGTAGCGTTTTATTATGTTGTGCGAGGGGTGCGTTATGTAGTTTGCAAGCTCGCCGTCGTTCGTCAATATCAGAAGCCCCTTCGAATTTTTGTCGAGCCTGCCGCAGCAAAACAGCTTCATATCGCAAAACGGCTCGGGGAGAATGTCGAAGACCGTGCGGGCTTCGAACGGGTCGGAATTCGAGCACAAATAGCCCTTGGGCTTGTTCATTGCAAGGACGAGTTTCTCCTCCACGACGCCGCGCGCCCGCTCGCCGTCGACGACAACCTTGTCGGTTTCGGGATTTACGTCCTGCCCGATTTCGGCGGGCACTCCGTTGACGAAGACAAGCCCCTCTTCGATTTTGCGTTCGGCCTCGCGCCTGCTGCAAATTCCGCATTGAGAAATATACTTTTGAATTCTCATCTATACCTTTCGGACAAAGCCATATTAAAAAACAAATACCGCCGATTATCGAACACGATTTAAACGCGCCTGTCCACAAAAAAAAGCGCGGAATCGGCGCGAAAAAACGGAGCAAACCCCCGCGCCGAAAAATCAGCCGAAAACGACCCTGAAACACGCGCCCATATGCGCGGGGCTTACAAGCTGGCAGAGCTCGCGCTTGCGCGGATCGGTCGGGTCGGGGTTCGAGACTATTTTTTCGGCGAATCCGCCCGCGCATTCGACTATGAAAGCCTCCTGCGTTAGCATTTGCAAGCCACGCCCGCAGGCGCGGGCAATGTCAATGAAAACGTCGGAGCACGGCGAATACGTTATGTCGGCAAGCCCCGCGTTTTCGAGCAGATTTCCGCCCTGCGTGTGCCCGAAATACGTCCGCGCCGTGCCCGAAGGCAGAAGCGCGAGTTCGGCGGCGGTTCTGAAATAGTCGGCAAAAACCAATGTGCCGCTCCACGGCTGGCGGCAGATTTTTTCGAAAAGCTCCGCGGCGTCGAACGAGAAATCGAGGTTGAAGCCCTCCACCCGAGCCGCGCCGAAATATTTGTCCAAAAGCGAAAGTTCGCGTTCGGGAACGTCGAGCAAAACCTCCGCGGCGTTCGCAAAGCCGCGCGAAAAATCGACCGCGAGCTTGCGCCACTGTCCGCCCGAAAACCTGAAACGCTCGAACGGGCGGGCGTCGAGCAGTTCGTTGGAAACAACCGCCAGACTGCCCGAAAGCGAAATGTCGTCGCCCAAGCGGATTGCGCGGGCGTTGCGCACGAGCGTCCGCTCGGGCTCGGCGCCGATTTCGACGAACTCGAACACGCCGTCGGCGAAACCTTTTTGCGCCATAAGCTCGCGGGCGGCGAACTCTACCGCGCCGCCGAAAACGCCGCATTTAAGCGAAGACGACGTGAAAAAATCGCCCTCCGCGCCCACACGGACGGCGTCGCGCGCGTAGTAGCCGCATTCGGCGTCGTAAAGGCAGATATCGACATACTGCGCCCAAGTGAGAACCCCGCCGTTTTGCGCGGCGCGTTCGAGGATTTTCGACTCCGAAAGTGTTGCCATATTTTTTGCGGATTTCGGCGGCGGCGCGGCTACGCGTTTGTGAAGACGCCGTTTGAAACATTTATGAAACGCCAATCGATGTCCGATTCGGGCGGGGAGTCGGTGGAGGTTGCGATTATCTGCACGGTGGGGCTTACGCACCGCCAGAACGCGCCGCGGCGGGCGGCGTCAAGCTCGCCCAAGATGTCGTCGCAAAGCATAAGCGGCTCGGTGCGGAGGCGTTTTTTTGCTAGCTCGAACTGGGCGAGGCGGATTGCGATTGCCGCCGATTTCTGCTGCCCCTCAGAGGCGTAGAGTTTGGCGTCCTTATCGTCGATGAAAATGCGGTAGTCGTCGCGGTGGACACCCTTTTGGGTGAAACGACGCTCGAAGTCGGCTTCGCGGCAGGCGCGGAAAAGCTCGCGAAAGCCGTCGACCGAATCGGCGTCGTAGCTGGGCTTCAAATTGAGCGTCGCGCTTTCGGCTGTTTCCCCCGCGATGGCGCGGTATTTTTCGGAGGCGATTTCGCCGAGCTCTCCGAGCCGCTCTTTGCGCGTCTGCAAGACCTCGAACGCCGACAACGCCATTTCGTTTTCGAAGGCGTCGAAAAGCGCGGAGTCGGAAGAGCCCTCCTTCAAAAGTTTGTTGCGCTGCAAAAGGGCGCGGTGGTAGCGGCGCAGAACGTCGAAGTAGCCCGAGTCGATTGACGAGACGAACATATCGACATCGCGCCGCCTGATTTCGGGCGTGCCGCGCAGAAGCTTGACGTCCTCGTTCGTGATTGCGAGCATCGGAAAACGTCCGAGGTAGTCGGAGATTTTCGCGACGTTTTCGCCGTCGACAAGCGTCGATTTTTCCGCGCCGAAAGAAAGCTCTATGTCGCTTACGCCCGCCGCGATTTCGACCTGTGCGAGAATTCCCGCGCTTTTCGCGCCGCGGCGCAGCATAACTTCGGGCGAAGACGTGCGGAAAGACCTCAGCGTCCCCACAAACGCGACCGCTTCGAGCAGGTTTGTCTTGCCCTGCGCGTTCGCGCCGTTTATCCACGCGCACGCGCCGCCGAAGCCGATTTCGGCAAATTCGACGTTTCTAAAATCGCGCAGTCTGATAAAATTTAACTTCACAAAAAACGGAATGTGTATAGCGTTGTATCAAACTGAATTTTTGTAAAGATATTTTTATGGAAAAAGGAACGGACTATCTGCAAAACGCGCTCGAACACAAAGACGACGAAACCGATTTGTCGCTGAGACCGCTCGGGTTCGACTCTTTCACGGGGCAGGAGAAAACCGTCGAACGCCTGCGGATTATGGTGGGCGCGGCAAAGCGGCGCGGCGACTGTCTGGACCACATTCTGCTCCACGGGCCCCCGGGGCTCGGCAAGACGACGCTCGCGTTCATTCTCGCAAACGAAATGGGCGCGCAGGTTCGCGTGACGTCGGGGCCCGTAATCGAAAAGGCGTCCGACCTCGCGGGTCTGCTTACCAACCTGCAAGAGGGCGACATTCTCTTTATCGACGAAATCCACCGCATTTCGCGCACTGTCGAGGAATTCCTTTACAGCGCGATGGAGGATTTCCGCATAGACATTATGATTGACCAAGGGCCGAACGCCCGCAGCGTGCGCCTGAATGTGCCAAAATTCACGCTCGTTGGGGCGACTACGCGCACGGGGCTTTTGACCGCGCCGCTGCGCAGCCGCTTTACGCTGCAAACGCGCCTCGACTACTACACCCGCGCCGAGCTTGTCAACATCGTCAAGCGTTCGTGCGGGCTTTTGAGCGTAGAAATCGACGACCACGGCGCGGACGAAATCGCCCGACGCGCCCGCGGAACGCCGCGCATCGTCAACCAGCTTATCCGCTTTGTGCGCGACTACGCGCAGGAACGCTCCGACGGAAAAATCACGCGCGACATCGCAATCCGCGCCCTCGAACTTCTCGAAATCGACGAAAACGGACTGGACGAGATGGACAAGCGCGTGCTCACCGTTATGGCGAAAAACTACAAGGGCGGCCCCGTGGGGCTCGGCACTGTCGCGGTCGCCGTCAACGAAGAGGCCGACACGCTCGAAGAAGTCCACGAGCCGTATCTGATTCAGGAGGGTTACATACGGCGCACTCCGCAGGGGCGCGTGCTGACCGAAAAGGCGTGGCAGACGCTCGAACTCGGCGGCTATGCCGAACAGGGTTCTCTATTCTGAAAACGCGCGATGGATTTGCTTGACTACATCGTTGTAGGACAGGGAATAGCAGGCTCGAACCTCGCCTTCGAACTGCTGCGCCGCGGGCGGAAAATCGCCATTGTCGACGATTCGCACAACGCCGCGGCTTGTCTTGTCGCAGCGGGTGTCGTCAACCCGATTACGGGGCAGCGTCTCGTCAAAAGCTGGCGCAGCGACGTTGCACACCCGTACGCTAAGGGCTTCTACCGCGCGCTCGAAAAATCGCTCGGCGCGGAATTTTTCCACGATAGAAAAATTCTACAACTGTGCAAGTCTCCCGAAGAGCACGGGCTGTGGCTCGACAGAATCAAGAACCCCGCATACGCCGAATTTATCGGCGAAGGCTCGACGCACCCCGAATTTGCCGACCTCAACGACAGGTTCGGGCACCACTTCATCGAGCGTTCCGCGTGGGTCGAAACCGCCCCGATTATCGACGCCTACACGAAATTTTTCGACGCGAAAAAAATTCTTCTGCGCGAAAAATTCGACTGCGCCGAGTTGTCCGTTTCCGCCCAATGCACCGAATACCGCGGGCTACGCGCCCGCGCCGTAATTTTCTGCGAGGGCTGGCGGGCAATCCGCAACCCGTATTTTTCGTGGCTGCCATACCGCTGCGCAAAGGGCGAAATTCTGGAAATAAAACACTCGAATAAAATCGATATGCCCGAGCACATAATCCACCGCGGCAACTGGGTTATGAAGTGCGCCACCGACACTTTCCGAATCGGCTCGACTTGGGACAGGGAAAATCTCGACACCACACCGACCGAATCCGCCCGAGCCGAGCTTTTACGCGCGGCAAAGACGATTGTCCCCAACGCGGGCGAATTGACGCTTGTCCGCCACAGCGCGGGCGTGCGCCCCTGCACCGCCACAACGCGCCCGCATTTGGGGCAACACCCGAAAATGCAAAACCTGTATTCCTTCAACGGATTCGGCTCGAAGGGCTACGCGCTGACGCCGTATTTTGCGAAACACTTCGCCGATTACCTCGACGGTCTGACCCCGCTCGACCCCGAAGCGGATATATCGCGCCACGTCCGCCGCTTCTTCCGCTAAAAGCCGCGAGGACGCGTTTGCTTCGCCGACGAGTTTTAATTTAATGTATAAAAGCGGAACTTCTGTTCCGCTTTTTTTTGATTATAAAAAACTCGTCGAAGCAAACGCTCTCGGGCATC
>URDC01000038.1 GCA_900546565.1 uncultured Opitutales bacterium | reverse complement strand
TCTACACCCTAGAGTTCGTCGGCAGCGTCAGATGTGTATAAGAGACAGGTTCTACGACGCCTTTTTGGCGGCAAACGAGGCATATCTAATCGCGCCCGACAACCCGAAAGTCGACTTTAAAATGCTCTCGCTTGCCTGGCGCAGCGCGCAAAGGGACGCCTTCAAGCGGAACTTCAAAACCGTCGCCGAAAAATTCCCCGACGCTCCCGAAACCGCGTTCTACCGCGCCTATGTCTGCGAACTCGACGGCGATAAGCTCGGCGCGAAAAAATCGTTCGACGAATTTCTGAAATTCGAAAACTCCGACGCCGAAATGAAACGCGCCGCCCGCGAATATCTCGACAACGCCGCAAAAATAAAATAGCTCCGCCCCTGTTTATGCCGATAATCAAACAGTCAAGCATCGACGACCTGCGCCGCAAAGTTCCCATCGAACAAGTTATCGGCGACTATGTCGCGCTCAAAAAAAGCGGCACAATCCTAAAAGGCCTGAGCCCCTTCTCGCACGAGAAAACCCCGTCGTTCACGGTCAGCCCCGACAAGGGGCTTTACTACTGTTTCAGCACTTCGCAAGGCGGGGATATGTTTTCGTTCATAATGAACGTCGAAAGCCTCAACTTTATCGAGGCGGTCGAGTTCATCGCAAAAAAATTCGGCATACAGCTTGAATACGAAAACGCGGGCGACACCGTAAAAATGAGCCTGCGCCGCCAACTTTTGGAAATGCACGAACTCACCGCAGCATGGTTCTGCCAACAGTTCTTCGCCGAAAACCCCGAGGCGTCGGCGGTGCGTAAATACTGGGTCGAGGAACGCCAAATGACGCTCGACGACGCCCGCGAGCTCCGTATCGGCTACGCTCCGTCAAATTCCAACGAGCTTAAAAAACTGCTCTTTGCAAAAAAATTCAGCCCCGAGGCAATGGCGCATTCAAGCATACTTTCCGCCCGCGATGGCGCGCGCAACATAGCCGATTTTTTTCCGCGGTTCAGGGGCAGACTGATGATACCCATCTGCAACATTCAGGGGCAGGTAATCGCGTTTACAGGCAGAAAAACCGAATTCACGCCCGACCTCCCGTCCGAAAGCGGCAAATACGTCAATTCGCGCGAAACCGAAATCTTCAAAAAAGGCGACGTTGTCTTCAACCTCCACAAGGCGAAAAACGCAATGAAGGAAAAGAACTACTGCGTGCTTGTCGAGGGGCAAATCGACGCAATCAAAATGTTCTCGGCGGGCATAAAAAACGCGGTCGCAACGCAGGGCACCGCGCTCACCGACAACCACCTTTCGCTCGTAAAACGCTTCTGCAACCGCGCCGTCTTGATGTATGACGGCGACGCCGCAGGACTTAAAGCCAACTTGAAGGCAATCTCGATGTGCTTTAAACACGAGCTCGAACCATTCATCGCACCCCTCGACGGCGGTGACGACCCCGATTCGTTCATACGCAAATTCGGCGCTCAGGCTATGCGCGAAAAAGTCGAGAACAAAAAAAGAACCGCAATAAGCTTCGCCGTCGACGCCCTCCTCGGGCGCGAGAGCGAAAAGACCGCGCAAACAAAGGGCGAAGTGGCCCGCGCCGTATTCGAAATGATTTCACGTTGCAAGTCGACGGTAATCATCAACGAATACCTGCGCGAACTCTCCGCGCACCTCGGCGCAAGCTACGCTTCCGTCGCAAAAGACTTCGAAACATTCGCCGCCGAAAACGCCCAGAACGCCCCGAAGCCCGACCCCTACCGCAACGCCGACGCCGCGCGGAGCAACGCGCCGTCCTCCGACGCCGACGACGCTTCGGGCTACAAAATTTCGACCGCCCCCGCCGACGCGCTCATCATCGCCCTCCTCCACCCAGACATCGGCGCGGCAATGGCGACAACCATAAACCCCGATTGGTTGGACGAAAAAAAACTGTCCGCGAAAATATTGCTCAAACTTTTCGCCATATATAAAGAGGGGCTCGATTTCGACCCGTCGAAAGTCAACGAGTATTTCGACACCGAAAAGGAGCGCAACGCCGTGTATAAAATATTGGCAAACCCGAAGATTTTAATTGAAAATCCCGTAAAATCTGCGAATGATTGCATCAAGACAATTTATAAAAATTACATCGACGCCGAAATTAAAACGGTAAACGAAAAACTCCTCGACGAAACCGTAGAGGAGTCGGACAAGTTTAAACTTTTAAAACGCGTGGCGGATTTGAAAAAGTTGTCTACAAAAGCCCCGCGCCTGATTGAAGAAAATTAAAGCAAAACTTTATGGTATCCAAAACAAGCAAGAAACAATCAACCAAGACCACTCCGAAAAAAGCGCAAGCAAAAAAATCGGAGACGGCAAAAAAGACGCCCGTAAAAGCGGCGCAAACACAGACAAAAAAGAACAAGCCTGCGGCAAAGTCCGCCCCAGCAAAAGCGGAGGCGGCAAAGAAACCCGCGGGCAATCCCGTTCGGGCAAAAAGCACGACTAAACCGAAAGCCCAACCGAAAGTTTTGGAAAAGAAACAGCCCGCGGCCAAACCCGCCCCGAAAGCGAAAACTTCGCCATCGGCAAAGCCCGCGGTAAAGCCGGCGGCTAAAAAGAACTTGCCGAAACCCGCTGCGGAAAAAACGCCCGCTGCGACACAAAAAAAGGCGGCGGAAACAACCCCCAAGAAATCCGCGCTTACAAAGGCGAAACAGACAAAAACACCCGCAAAGCCGGCGGCAAAAAAAGATTCGGCAAACAACCCGCTCGCGTCGAAAAACATCGACGTCAAAATACGCCAACTGCGCGCGCTTGCAAATGAAAAAGGATACCTCACAAGCGCGGACATCAATAAACACCTGCTCGACACCCTCAAAGACCCGCTGATTTTCGACAACATAATCAAGATTCTCGAAGACCTCAATATCGACATCTTCGACAGCGAGGAGGACATCGAAAACTTCAAACGCCGCCGCGAGGAACACGACGAACGCCAGTCGAAGGCGTTGCAGTCCGACACCCTCGACGACCCCGTGCGAATGTACCTCAAACAAATGGGACAGGTTCCCCTGCTCTCGCGCGAGCAGGAAGTGGCAATCTCGAAGCGTATCGAAACCGCCGAAGCCGCCGCGGTAGCGGAATTGTTCGCGGTTTCGCTGACGAACAAATTCCAAATCGATATGGCAAAAAAGCTCCTCGCACGCGAGGAACGCTTCGACAAAATCGTTCTCGACAAAAAAATACAGGACGGACGCGAAAGCTATTTCAACGAGCTCCCGCAGTATATTGAACAGGCGGAAAAGGCCGAGGAAGTCCTCGCCAAGAATTGGGACGCCGCAATGACCGCGCCCAACGAAACTCAGGCAAAACGACACCTGACAATGTTCAAAACGCAGGAATCCAAACTGCGGGCAATCTACGAAAAGGGCTTCAAATTCAAGCTCAAAATTTTCGAAGACTTCCTCGATTCGCTCAATCCCGTTTTGCGCGAAATCGACGACATCTTCTACCGCCTCAAAGCTATCCAGCGCATCGGGCCGAAAATCAAACTCGGCAACGCCGAAGACCTCAAAGCCCGACTCCATGAAATCTACCGCACATACCGCCTCGAACCCGAAAAACTCGTCGAGCTTGTCAAGTCGGTGCGCCACTCCATACAGGAGGCACACAAGGCGAAAACCGAAATGGTTCGCGCAAACCTGCGCTTGGTGATTTCAATCGCAAAGAAATACACAAACCGCGGACTGAATTTCCTCGACCTCATTCAGGAGGGCAATATGGGCTTGATGAAGGCGGTCGAGAAATTCGAATATATCCGCGGCTATAAATTCTCGACATACGCGACTTGGTGGATACGTCAGGCAATTACGCGTTCGATAGCCGACCAGGCTCGCACAATCCGCATACCCGTGCATATGATTGAAACCCTCAACAAGGTTATGCAGGTGCAAAAGCAGCTCATTCAGGAGCTTGGGCACGAGCCTACCCCCGAGGAGGTCGCTTCATCAATGGATATGCCCGTCGAGAAAGTCCAGTCGATAATGAAAATGGCGCAGCAGCCAATTTCGTTGCAAAGCCCCGTCGGCGATTCCGACGACACCAATTTCGGCGACTTCATCGAAGACAAGGGCGCGGAAAACCCCTACGATATGACAAGCTATTCGCTCCTGCGCGAAAAACTCATCGACGTGCTTTCATCGCTGACCCCGCGCGAGCGCAAAGTGCTCACCCTGCGCTTCGGCTTGCAGGACGGCTATTCCAGAACCCTCGAAGAAGTCGGGAAACAGTTTAACGTCACGCGCGAGCGCATACGGCAAATCGAGGCGAAGGCACTGCGCAAAATGCGCCACCCCACGCGCCTGCGCCAGCTCCACGGCTTCTTCGAAAGCGAAAACAACAGCGCGGGCCCCGGCTTCGACCAGTTCAAAAAAAGCAGGGACGAAGAATAACCGCCAACGCCGCGCAGTCCGCGCCCATAGCACAAATAAAAAACTTCAATCCAAACCGCCCCCGACAATGCAAAAAACGATTTTAAAAACGTTCGCGTCGGCGGCGGTTTTTGTTTGCGCAGTCTTTGCCGCACTTCCCGCGACATCGAACGCGGCAGCCGGCGATAAAAGCAAACTCAAAAAGCGCGCCCCCCAAGCGCGCGAGGCTGCGGGAATAAAAGCCCCCAACCCGCCCGAAACCGAAGAGGTTGTCGTAATCGACTTTGAATTGCGCTTCGGAAAAATCGCAAAAGTCCAAAACGACACAGCATTCGTGCATATAATCTCGCGCATACCCGAGGCGGAAATCCCGCCGACTTTCTACGCCTGCGACGCCCGCTTAACCCCCGTCGCCGAGCTCGAAAGCCTCAAAACGGGCTACCGTGACTGCTTCCTTTTTAAAGTCTCGCGCGGCGAGGCGCGGCAGGGCGACACCGTAATGGTTCGCTACTATAAAACAGTGCTCGTGCCCAAAAGCGGCGCAACAAAATAGCCCGCGCCGCAATCATAAATCGCGGTCTTTCGAGTCTATTATAATCGTAATCGGGCCGTCGTTTACAAGCGATACATTCATCATCGCCCCGAATTCGCCCGCGGCAATTTCGCGCCCCAACGCCGCGCGGGCGCGGCGCAAAAACTCTTCGTAAAAACCGAGCGCGACATCGGCGCGAGCCGAGCGGTTGAACGACGGGCGCGAGCCCTTGCGCAAATTCCCGTAAAGCGTAAATTGGCTGACAATCATCAGGTCGCCGCCGACGTCCGAAAGCGACAAATTCATCTTGCCTTCGCCGTCTTCAAAAACGCGCAGGTTGACGATTTTCGAGACAATCCAGTCTAAATCCGCCTCCGTGTCGCCGTCGCAAAACGCCGCCAGCACAAGCAGCCCCGCGCCGATTCGGCTTTTCGCCCGAACATTTCCGCCTTCCACAATGTCTACTTTCGCCTCCGAAACCCGCTGAATGACAACCCTCATTTTGAAAAAAGATACACCCCGAAAATGCCCGCCGAAAAATTTTTGTCCAGAAAAAAATAAACTTGCCCCGCCCCTCCGACGCGCGAAAATAAGCGCGTGTCCATTATAGAAATAATTTCCATCGCCTTCGCGCTTTCAATCGACACCTTCGCCGTGTCCGCCGCGGGAGGCTGCTCGACAGCCAAAATCCCATTTTCAAACAAACTTGCTGCGGCGTTTAACTTTGCGTTTTGCCAAACCGCGCTTACATTCGCGGGGTGGGCATTCGGCGAAAACGCTGTCGCCATTTTCGAAAACACCGTGCGCTACGCCGCAGTGGCAGTCCTGTTTGTGCTCGGCGTCAAAATGTGCCGCGAGGCATTCTCCGGCGAAGACGAGAAAACCCAAAACTTCCTCGCCCCGCTCAACATCAAAGTCCTCTTTATGCTCGGAATTGCGACGAGTATCGACGCACTCGCCGTGGGAGTGTCGTTGTCGTTTATGAAAGTCGACATCGCGACTTCGTTGACGGTCATCGCAATCACGACCGCATTGGTGTCACTCGTCGGAATCGAACTCGGGCGCACCGCCGCAAAAATCTCAAAACGCCTGCCAATCGCGGGGGGCATAATCCTCATCACACTTGCCGCAATCGGACTTTACGATGCCATCATAAAATAGAAAATTGGGCTGAAAAATTCCGCCCGCACACGTTTTTCAACTAAAATCCGAAACATATTGGGCAGCTCCGCGTTGTCCCCTTTTCGTCCGTCCGGACATAGACAGCGCGCAAATGCACATTCCCCGCCGCCTTGCGGATTTCCGCAACGTCAGAGTTTTTAAAGGGTGCCTGCCGCATTGGCGCATAATTACGCGCGCCTGTCGTTGAAAAATCCAATCGACTCCGCGGACTTTGCCTGCCCGCACCAAGTCGCGCAACGTATCCTATTTCGACATATTTTTTCGGGCGTAAGGCGCACTTCGGCGACGCCAATCTATCGTAAAATTTCGACGGAATTTTCGCACCGTCCAACGGGAATTCAAGCCCCTTGTTCAAAAGCCGTTCCTTGTCGGCACGTTCCGCCGCCCGACCGCAACAAAACCGGCCCAGCCCAGTAAAATCACACTTCGTAATCCACGTCCATTTTCGAACGCGGATGCTTCGCGGAGTATTCGCGAATTATGTCGTCGCGCACAAGCTGCGTGTAAATCTGCGTTGTCGACAAATCGGCGTGCCCGAGCATTTCCTTAATCGAAAACAGGTTCGCACCGTTGCGCAATAGATGCGTCGCAAACGAATGCCGCAGCGCGTGCGGCTTTACGTCGCCCTCGACGCCCGCTTTGAGCGCATATTTTTTCAGGTTGAACCAAAAGGTCTTGCGCGAAATCTTCTTGCCTCGCCGCGTAATGAAAAGCTCCGCGCACGACGAATTTTTCAAAAGCTCGGGACGCCGCTTTCTGTATTCGGCAATCGCCGCCAACGCCAAATCGCCCACGGGCACAAGGCGCGTTTTATTGCCCTTGCCGGCGGCGATTCTAATAATGCGCTCGTCGAAGTCGATGTCGCTTTCGCGCAACGCGCACAACTCCGAAACGCGCAGCCCGCTCGAATACACAAGCTCCAACATCGCCCTATCACGCGCCGCTTCGGGAGATGAATCGCTTGGAGCGTTTATGATGTCGTCGATCTGCCCCGCTTCCAAAACTTCGGGGTCGGAACGCACCACTTTCGGACGCGCAATGCGCTCGCTGAAATTCTTCGCCCAAACTCCCTCGTCCACAAGATAGTCCGCAAGCGTGCGCATCGCGCTGATTTTACGCGATTGCGTCGTAGTCTTCGCGGTTTTGGAAACCTCGCAAACCCAGTTCGAAAGTTCGTCGACGTCGATTTCCGAAAAGCCGCGCTTGCCGTCGGCGGCGGCATATTCGCAGAATTGCAGAACGTCGCTCAGATACGAATCGACCGTATTTTTGCCACGCCCGAGCTCCATTTTTAGGTACGTCGCAAAGCCGTCCAAGTCCGACACAAAGCCGCGCGGCAAACGCGCGACGCGCTCACGTTTGGAAAGCCTGTCGCGCTTCGCCTCGGAATTGCCGAAATCAGTTTTAGACATAATAAATCAAATTATCTCAGTTTAAAATACGCGCTCAAAATGTCGTCGACAGCCTTTGTCGCGGTCGTCGCCGAAGCCTCAATCAGCCCGCGGTAGTGCTCTATTGCCGCCTCAACCCCGTTGATTTCGTAGAAACGGCGCAGAACCTCGCGCTCGGTCAAATACTTGAACCATTCGACGTTTTGTCTCGCCCTCCGCTTTTGCATAAAGCCGTTTTTTTCTACCGTCTCGCGGAATTTTTCGAGCAGTTCCCACGCGCGTTCAAGCCCCATGCCAGTGTGCGCCGAACACGTTTCGCAAAAGGGCTGCCAGTCGGGCGTTGAGTTCGCCAGAAAGTGGAGCACCCCCGAGAGCTCCGCCTTTTTCAGATTCGATTTTTCGACCAAATTCCCGTCGCATTTGTTGACCAAAATTCCGTCGGCAAGCTCTATAACCCCCTTCTTGATTCCCTGCAATTCGTCGCCCTGTACGGCAAGCTGCAAAAGCAGGAAAAAGTCGCTCATAGAGCGCACAGCAACTTCGCTCTGTCCTACTCCGACAGTTTCAATCAAAATCACGTCAAATCCCGCCGCCTCGCAAAGCAGCATAGTTTCGCGCGTCTTGCGCGCCACGCCGCCGAGCACGCACCCCGACGGCGACGGGCGTATAAACGCGTTCGCGTTGCGCGAAAGATTTTCCATTCGAGTCTTGTCGCCCAAAACGCTGCCGCCCGTTATCGAGCTCGACGGGTCGACGGCAAGAACCGCGACCTTCTTTCCGAACTTGTCGCACAACATCGAGCCGAACGTCTCTATGAAAGACGACTTTCCCGCCCCGGGCACGCCCGTAATGCCGATTCTGAAACTGCGCCCCGTGTGCGGTAAAATCGATGCCAGCAGCTTCTGCGCCGGTTCGAAATGCGCAGGATTGTTGCTTTCGACAAGCGTAATCGCCCGCGCCAACACAGTGCGCTCGCCCGCCAAAATTCCGGCTTTGTATTCTTCGGGCGAAAGCTCGCGCCTCTTTGCCCGCGGCCTGCACGAAACCGTCTCGTCAATCCCCCCGTCGCGGCGCAGCGACACCCCCGCCATCACGCTCGTCGTAAACAGCGTCTTGTCGGCATTCTCGGGAATCCATTCGGGGCGTTTTGCGGGTTCGTCACTCATTTTCGTCGTCTCCAATCAGATTTTTATCGGCGGGTTTAAGGTCGGCATTTAGCGATTTTAGCGAAAGCTCCGTGAACCGGCGTGCGGTGTTCGCCACGCTTTGCGGACTGTCGAAGAGCGCGTTTTTGGCCTCGTTGTATTCCTTTTGGACGGCGTTTATTTTGTCCTGAACGCCCGCAAACCGCTTTAAAAACTTCTCTATGCGTTCACATAAAAACCGCCCCTGACGCGAAAGCTCGTTGATATTTTTTGCTATCGCGTCATTGTGGTAGGCAATTTGCGCATACTTTAAAACGGGCATAACCGACACGGGCGAAACAACAATCACATTGTCCGCATACGCGTCGGCAAGCAGCTTTCTGTCTGAATCCACAAGCAGCTGATACGCCCGCTCGATGGGCATAAACATAAGTTTGAAGCCCGCCATTCCCTCGATTGCGTTGTATTTCTTTGCGAATTCGCGCAGGTGCGCGCGCGCCGATTTTTTGAATTTTTCAAGACACGCGCGCTTCGCTTCGGCGTCGTCGGCCGCGCAATAGTCTTCGTAGTCGACAAGCGACATCTTGCTGTCGACGATAATCGAACGCCCGTTGGGCAGGTCGATGATGAAGTCGGGCATAAGGCGCGATTGCTTCGAAGTCGAGTCGCTAAAACTCGCCTGCGCCCGATAGTGCACGCCCTTTATAAACCCGCACGATTCGAAAATGCGCTCCAAAATCTCCTCGCCCCAGTTGCCCGCGACCTTGTTGTTTGAGCGCAAAGCCCGCGCAAGTTTTTCGGCCTCCTGCGAAAGCTGGTCGTTCATTTTAAGCAGATTCTCAATCTGCGTCGACACCCCCGCCGTCGCGCGCGTCTGGGCGTCGTGAATGTCGTCGATGCGCTTGCGCCAATCGCGGATATTCTGCGACAGCGGCGCGAGTATCGACGAAATTTTCTCGCCGCCCTCCAACGTGAATTTCTCACGAGCCCCGTCCAAAATCTCGGTCGCCAACACCTTGAAATCCGCGTCCATACGTTTGCGCATTTCGGCATAACGCTCCTGAGCTTCGGCGGCGTTTTTAAGCATAATCTTGCGCTCTTGCTCCGCGGCGGCAATCAGCTTTTGATTCGCGGTGTCGCGGCTTAAAAGCTCGGCTTGCACCCGTTCCAATTCCGCCACGCGTGCCGCCGCCGCGCGTTCGCGCGTCTGCGCAACCGCGAGCGAAACATTTGCCGCATTCAACTCGTCCCGCAGCGATTCCCTCAGCCGCGCCGCCTCCGAAACCTCCGCTTCGAGCGCGGAAAGCTTTTGGGCATACTCCGCGTTGTCGCGCCGCCTGCGCGCCGCCGCGACTGCAAACGCCGCCGCAGACAGCGCGAAAAGCAAAAGACAGCAAAAAAATCCGACTATAAAAAATTGATTCATACAAATAAAACCTGCTAAAAACCACTAAAAAACGCCGCATTCGACCGACGCCATTTGCCGCACATTCAGCGCGCCGCCGTAAAACGCAACACCGCAAAAACATCAGTCTTCGTCCGAATCCGCCGCCGAAACCTCCTCCATCGACATGTCGTCCTCCACACCCGAGTCCGACGCTCCGACTTCCGCGCCGTCCTCGCTCCTTTCCGATTCTCCCGATTCCGTCTCCGCAAGCTCGACAAGCCTGTGCGGCTCGATTTTCAGCTGTTCGTAAATCAAATCGACCAAATGTTCGGGCATCTGCCGCAAAGCCTCTTTGAACGCGGGCGAAGACGGGTCGTAAAAAGTCTTGTTTGCGTCTTCGTCTGCGGCCTCCGCCAAAATTCTGCGCTCGCGCTTTTTCTCGGGGACGGCTTCGGCATACGCGCGGCGGAACGCCTCGTTTTCGTCGAGAACCGCCCTAAGCAGTGCCGCTATTTTTTTTTTGCGTTTCGGCGTCGGCGGCGGAAAGTTTGTCCAATTCTTTTATCAATGTGTTGATTGCCCGAACCCGACTCTGTTCGACCGCTTTAAGCAGCGCGACCTCGAAATTCGCCTTTTCCGAAAGCCCGCTTTTAAGCCCCTTTTCCGCGCCCTGCAAGACATCGAGCATTCGCATAATGCGCTCGCTTGAAAGCTCCTTTTTGCCGAACGCGTAGTAGCCCGTTTCAAAAGATTTTATCATTGCATTGCGCAACGCAGTCTGCATATCGCAAAGCGTGCGATAGAGGTCGCAGCCCTTGTCGACAAGCTCGCCGACGGCCTTGACAATCGCCGAATAGTCGCCCAGCGCCATATTCTCCAAAAGCGCGTTAATTTCCGCTTCGCCCGCAAGCCCGTAAACGCCGATAACGTCCGAGACGTCGAGCTTTTTGCCGCAGAACGAAATCATCTGGTCGAGGATACTCTGCGCGTCGCGCATGCCGCCGTTTGCGAGCCTTGCAATGGCGCGGATGGCCTCGTCGCTTGCGTCGATTTTCTCCTGCTCGGCGATGAATTTCAAATGCTTCGCAACCAATTCTTCGGGAATCGGGCGGAATTCGAAACGCTGGCAGCGCGACGTAATCGTGCCCAAAACCTTGTGCGCTTCGGTTGTCGCGAAAATGAACTTGACGTGCGCGGGCGGCTCTTCGAGCGTCTTCAAAAGCGCGTTGAACGCGTCGGCGGTCAGCGAATGCACTTCGTCGATGATGTAGATTTTATAGGAACATTGCGCGGGCGCGTATTGGCAGTCGTCGCGCAGCTTGCGGATTTCGTCAATCGAGCGGTTCGACGCTCCGTCGATTTCCACAACATCCATACACGAGCCGTTCATAATCGCCCGCGAAATCTCGTCGTCTTCGGGGTGGATATTCGGGCCGCCCTTCGCGTTGAGAGCCTTCGCGAACAGGCGCGCAACCGTCGTCTTTCCCGTTCCGCGCGGGCCCACAAACAGATAGGCGTGCCCGATTCTGCCCGAAGTTATCGCGTTTGTTAGGGTTTTTACGATGTGCTCCTGCCCGACCAGTTCCGAAAACTGCTTCGGGCGGTATCTTCGCGCTATGACCTGATAACTGCTCATTTTTCTCCACTGTAATCCGCACGTTTGTTTAGACAAGTTTTTTTTCGATTTTCCCGAAATTTATTGAAAGTCCGCGCAAAATATTCGATATTCGCCAAATGGAAAAATCGGGAACAGGAAAAAACGCCGCCACATTCGAACCCGCTTCGGATGACGAAGTCGAATTGTCGCTGCTCGAAAAAATCAGCGCAATGGCGGCGCGGCGCGACAAAGTCTCCGACCTCATTTCCGAAACGCTTTCGCTTCTTGCCCAAAAGCTCGGCTTCCGACGCTCCACAATAACCCTGCGCAACGGCGACTACCTTTTCATCGAAGACGCCGAGGGGCTCGACCGCGAAAGCATCAAACGCGGCATCTATAAAATCGGCGAGGGCATAACGGGCAGGTCTGCGGCGGAGGCGCGCCCTATTGCGGTAGCCGACATCTCCAAGTGCCGCGACTTCCTCAACCGAACCCAGTCGCATACCGAGCCGCTCGAAAACACCTCGTTTTTCTGCGCGCCCATTATATATATGGAGCAGGTCATCGGCACAATCAGCGCGGAACGCCGCTTTGCCGACAGAAAACGCCAGTCGGCGGATTTGGAATTGCTCGAAACCGTCGCAAACATTATCGCAAGTTCGGTCGCCCTAATCTATATGCGCAAGGAGGAACGCAACAAAATCCTCGCCGAAAACCGACGCGCCGACACGTTTCTGGAAACAAATAAACCCGACTGTATGATAGGCAACTGCGGCGCAATGCAAAACGTCTACGACTTCATCGCCGCCGCCGCCCTCAACGCCGATTGCGTCTTCATCAGGGGCAAGTCGGGCACGGGCAAAGAGCTCGCAGCCCGCGCCATAGCGGCGGCGTCGAAGGATTATTCCGAGTTCGCCGTCGTCAACTGCGCGGCGGTCGTCCAAAGCGCAATGGCATTCGCAAGCTTCGGGCTCGAAAAAAAACGGACTCTCTTCTTCGACGAAATCACCGCGCTGCCCCCGCAAACCCAGCGCGAACTCGCCCACACAATACTTTCGAACAAGTTCGCAAAATTGGGCGAAAGCCGCCCCGTGGCGGCGCGCGCGCGCATAGTCTGCGCCTCGTGCGAAGACGTCGAAACACTGCTGCGCGACGGCAAATTCGACAAATCGCTCTATGCGGCAATCTCCAAAAACAGCGTCCATATCCCGTCGCTCAAAGACCGCAAAAGCGACATCGTCCTGCTTGCCGAACACTTCCTCGAAAAATTCAACGCCGCCTACGGCAAACACATCAAGCGTATTTCTACCCCCGCCGTGAATATGATGACAATCTATTCGTGGCCGGGCAACGTGCGCGAACTCGAAAACTGTATGGAACGCGCCGTGATGGCTACAAACGATTCGTCCATATCGGGCTACAACCTGCCCGCGTCAATCCGCGGCGCGTCGCTAACACACCGCAACCTGCCCTACGGCGAGGACATCGACTTCAATTCGATGGTCGAGTCCTTCGAGCGCGAACTCATCACAGAGTCGCTGAAAATCTCGCGCGGCAACGCCGCCGACGCCGCCCGACGCCTCGGCATAACCCAGCGAATGATAAACTACAAAATAAAACGCTACGGCATAGTCCCCGCGTGGTTTAAAAACACAAGATAGACAATGGCACGGAAAATTCTAACGGCACTTTCGGGCGGCGTCGACAGCGCGGTAGCCTTGGCATTGCTTAAACGCGAGGGCTGCGACGTAGAGGCTGCGTATATGAAAACGTGGATGAACGAAGAGGGCGTCGACGTCTTCGGCGACTGCCCTTGGCATACCGACATCGCCGATTGCCAAGCCGTCTGCCGACACCTCGGCGTAAAATTCAGGGCGGTGGATTTCATCAGGGAATATCACGAACAAATAGTCGAATACCTCGTCGAGGGCTACCGCCTCGGGCGCACTCCCAACCCCGACGTTATGTGCAACCGCCGTATGAAATTCGGCAAGTTCCTCGACTACGCCACATCAAACGGCTTCGACACCGTCGCCACGGGGCATTATTGCTCAATACGCGAAAACCCCGACGGAACGCGCGACCTCGAAACGGGCGCGGATCCGAGCAAAGACCAGTCCTATTTTCTGGCGATGATAACCCAACGCCAACTTATGCGCGCCGCCTTTCCGATTGGCTCGCTGCTCAAAAGTCAGGTTCGCGAAATCGCCCGAATGGAGGGCTTGCCAAATTCCGAAAAAAAGGACAGTCAGGGAATATGCTTCCTCGGCAAAATCCGCATTCAGGAGTTCCTCCAACACTACATTCCCGAAAGCGACGGCGATATCGTAAACCGGCAGGGCAAAATTCTCGGACGCCACAGGGGTCTTTTCAATTACACACTCGGACAGCGCAAGGGCATAGGCGTCCCGTCGAACGCCGACAATAAACGCTACGTCGTCGTCGCAAAGGACTTCGAAACAAACCGCCTAATCATCGATTTCGATTCGCCCGACGCCCCCGACCTATACAAAAAATCCGCCGATATCGTCGAACTAAACTGGATAAACAAACCCGTCCCCGAAACGCGCGAACTCTACGCCCGCGTCCGATACCGCGACGACCTCGTGAAAATCCTCTTCACCCCGACCTCCCCCACAACCGCCCGCGTCGAGTTCGAAATTCCGCAACGCGCCATAACCCCCGGACAGGTCATCGCAATCCACGACACAAACCTCACCACCGTTCTCGGCGGCGCATTCTACGCTTAAACTCTTTTTCATTTTCCCTCCTCCGCGCGACGAAAATTCCGCCCAGTAAATTCCGCGGAAAAATTTTCAAAAAAATTGAAACAACGGATTAAATCATGCGTTTAACCCGATATTAACCCAACTGAAATAGAAAATGAAAAAAACAAAAATATTCGTAATCACCCTACTTTGCACCGCACTCTGCTCGGCTTCGATAGCCCGTCCTTGGGGCGGGCCGCCGCCCCAAGGA
>URDC01000037.1 GCA_900546565.1 uncultured Opitutales bacterium | reverse complement strand
AAATCAAAAGCGGACATTACGAAGTAATCCGCGCCTCTTTCGAATTTATAAAAACCCCCGCAATGGCAGTCCGCCCAGCGGGACGCCGCTTGCAAATATATAAAAACGTCCAGCCGGTTAGGGGAGGGTGTATGTGCCGCCGGCGAGTTTTTTTATGCGTTTTTTGATTTCGAGCATAAGCAGGGCGGGCAGGCACGCGCGGACGGGCATTTGGGCAAGTTCCGAAAGCACGTCGACCGCCACGGATTTTTCGCGGGCGATTATTTTAAGCAGCTTCGTTTCGTCCGAAGTCAGTCCCGCAAAAACATCGGGCGCGTTTTGCGGAACTTGCGCGTCGCTATCAGGCTCGTTTGAACGAATGTCTGGCGGGCGATTTTTCGGCGTTCCCGTATCGCTCTTTTTGTTTGCGGGCGAAACGTTGTCGGGCGTGTGTATATCGAAAAGCGTCATTTGCACGGGGCTTGAAAATTTGAGCGAATCTATCACGTCCCGCGCCGACGAAGCCAATGTCGCGCCGTCGCGAATCAGCGCGTTGCAGCCTCTGCTAAGCGCGCTATCTATGCGCCCGGGAACTGCGAAAACGTCGCGGCCGTATTCTCCCGCGAGCCGCGCGGTAATCATACTTCCGCCCTTTACGTCCGACTCCACCACGACCGTCGCCGCCGCCATAGCCGCAACAATGCGGTTGCGAATCGGGAAATTCTGCCTGTCGGCTCTCGCGCCCATCGGGAATTCCGAAATCACCGAACCGTTTTTTATTATTTTCTGATAAAGCTCGATATTCTCGGGCGGATACACAACATCGACGCCCGTCCCCAAAACGGCGATTGTCCTGCCGCCCGCCTCCATCGCGCCGAGGTGTGCCATTGCGTCGATTCCACGCGCCATTCCGCTGATGACGGTGTAGCCCGCACGCGCGAATTCGGCGGCAAAATTACGCGCCACGGTCTGCCCGTAAACCGAGCAGTTGCGCGTGCCGACAATGGCAATGCAGGGCGCGGAAAAATCGCAGTTGCCGATTGCGTAAAAGCCGACGGGCTTGTCGGGAATCTGGTTGAGCGTCTCGGGATATTGGCGGCATTTGAAGGTGAAATAACGCGCGCCAATGCGGTTCATCGCGTCGGAAATTTTCGACACGTCGACGGCGTTTTTACCCTCGAAAATCGACTCCGCAGTCTTTTCGCCGATTTTTTCGACCTGCATAAGCTCGCGCTTCGAAGCCCCGAAAACCGCCTCGGGCGAGCCGAAGTGCCGCAAAAGGCGCATGGCAGTTGCCGCTCCAACGTCGCGGATTGCGCATAATTTTATGTATGAAATTTTCTCTGATTCAGTCATTTTATAATTGCTGGTATTTCGGGTAAAACGCCTATTATATCAGACGAGGCAAGCGGCGTTTCGCCCGAACGCTCCGCCGAACACTCCGCCGCCAATCCGAGCCATTGCGCGGCAATTGCGCACGCGGCGACCGCGCGGGAGTTTTTCGATTCCCCGCCGAAGCTTTCGACGTTTTCTAAAAGCGTTTTGTTCGCAAGCAGCGCGGCGGCAACCGCGCAGAGAATGTCGCCGCTGCCCGCGCGGGCAAGGGCGGGGCTTCCGCGCGTGGAATAGACGATTTTTCCGCAGTCGCCTACGCGCGTAATGTTCGACTTCAACATAATCGCACACCCGTATTCTTTTGCAGCGTTTAAAAGCGATTCGTCGGACGCGTCGGGGGCGATGCGCAAAAATTCGCCCTCGTGGGGAGTTATCGCAAGCGCGCCGCCCCTGTTTTTTACGGCTTCCGATTGGAGCAGATTTTTTGAAATCGCGTCGGCGTCGAGCACCGCGGGCAGGGCGGGGTTAGCCTTCAAAAGCTCGCCTACCAACGCCGCCGACTCACGCGAGGTTGTGAGCCCCGAACCGCACAAAAGCGCGTCTGCGCCTCGGGCTATGGCGTTTATTTCGCCGAAGTTTTCGAGCGCGAGCGCGCCCGATTCGTCGGTTTCGCACCCGAGCCAGATTACCGAAGGCTCGGCAGCGCAAAACGCGGGCTTGAATTCTTCTGGAATGCATGCGAATACAAACCCGCACCCCGCGCGGATTGCCGCCCGCGCGTTTAGCAGCGCGGCTCCCGCATATTTGCGCGAGCCAGAAACAATCAAAAGCCGCCCGAACGAGCGTTTGTCCGACACCGACGGGCGCAGCTTTGCAAGGGGCGCGAGCGCGTTTTGGCGCACAATGAACCGCGCGGCTTTCGGCGGTTGGTTGTCAGTCGCGGCTATGGACGTCGCCGACCCCGCCATGGCAGCGTTCGCGCCGTTGAAAAATTCCGCGTCGATGTAGCGCACGCGTCCGATAAATTCCCGCGCCGAGCGCATAAACAGGGCGTTTTTTGCAATCGCGGTTGCGTATGTGGCGTCGGCTTTGAAGATTGCGGGGCTTTGCCGCGCGTCGTCTGAAAGCCCCGCGGGCAGGTCTATGGCGACTTTCACGTCGGCTTCGACCGAATTTAAAAATTCTATTTTTTTTCGCATACTCCCGCGCATAGGCGGCTTAAAGCTCATACCTGCAAGCCCCTCGACGGCGAGCGCGAACTTTTTTTGCGCGACTTTTTCGATATCGTAAACAATTTGCGTATCGCCGCGGGCGGCGAGTTTGTCGAAATAAAAAAGCGGCTCTTCGCGCAATTTTTCGGGCGAGGGAACGCACAAAACAAGTTTTCCGAAATCCGCCTTTTCGCGCAGCTTTGCCAAAAACGCCATTGCGTCGGCGGCGTTGTTGCCCGAGCCTACAACCGCCAAAACTTCGGAGTCGGCGCGCAAAAACCGTCCGAATTCCCCGACAAACTCCTCGGCAATCTTCGCGCCAATTGCGTCTATCACGCCGCGCGGAGTCCGCCCCGAATGCGCGAAATAGGCTGCTTCGAAGTCGGCGGACTCGGAGTTTGAAAGAATGGGGTCGAAAATTCGCGTTGTCATATTTTATTATTTTGTGATTACCGCTATCGCCTGCGCGTAGTCTTTAAGGTGCGTGAGGCTCACGAGCATTTTTTTGCCGCCGAGCTTTTCCATGGCTTTTTGCGCCGCGCAATCGAGCGTCGCGATGGGAGCGGAAGTCGAATCCGCGTTTTTTACCGCCACGCTTTTTAGGGTGATTGCGCCCGAAAAGCCCGTTCCGAGAGCCTTTGCCATAGCCTCCTTCGCGGCGAAGCGGGCGGCGTAGTGCTGGGCGGGGGCGGAAAATTTTTCGCAGTAGTCGATTTCGTCCCGCGTGAATGTCCTCGCCAAAAACGCCTCGCGGTAGTTTTTGAGCATTTTCTCTATCCGCGCGACATCTACCAAATCAATCCCGACACCCACAACGCCCGCAACACTCTCAACACCCGCGCGCGGAACGCCTCCGCCCGCGCCGTTTACGACGCCGAAAGTCCCGCAATCCGCGCCGCCCGCACTCCTGCTTTCGTCCGCATTCTTGCGAGCGTCTCTGCCAGCGCGTTGGCAATTTGCGCCGACTGAATCGGGAGTTTTGCAAATGTCGTTATCTTGCGGCATTTATCAGAGCCTTCATTTCGGCGACTGCGTTTTCCATACCTACCACGAGTGCGCGGCAGACAATCGAGTGCCCGATGTTAAGCTCGTTAAACGGTGTCCGCGCAAGCAGCGGCGCGACGTTTTCGTAGTTGATTCCGTGACCCGAGTTCACCGTAATTCCGAGTTCCCGCGCAAACTCCGCCGCGCGTCCTATCCGTTCGAGCTGCGCGTTGCGCGCGGGCAAATCGCCCCAGTTGTTGGCATACGCGCCCGTGTGGAGTTCCACAACCTCCGCGCCAATCTCTTTCGCGGCGCGGATTTGTCTCTCCTCGGGGTCGATGAAAATCGAAACCACAACGCCCTTTTGCGCCAACGCCTCGACAGTCTTCGCGGTTTTTTCGCGGTTTGCGAGTATGTCCAGACCGCCTTCCGTCGTAATTTCCAGTCTGTTTTCGGGGACGAGGCACGCGTAGTCCGGCACGATTTCAAGCGCGACGGCGAGCACGTCTGGATTGCACGCCATTTCCATATTGAGCTTCGTTTTGACGTTTTCGCGCAGGGCTGCGATGTCTGCGTCGGTCATATGCCGTCGGTCTTCGCGCAGGTGGGCGGTTATGGAGTCCGCGCCAGCTCTTTCGGCGAGCCGCGCAATCTCGATTACGTCGGGCTCGACAATAATGTTTTTGTCGCCGAGGCAGTCCCTATACCGCGCCTGACGCAGCGTGGCGGCGTGGTCGATATTTACACCTAATTTAGTCATGATTTTCGATTTCCCCTTTTGATTTTATTGAAATTTTTTCCACAGCGACGGCATAAAAAGCACCAAGAACGCGCTGATTTCAAGACGTCCCATTATCATAATCATTGACAGCAGGATTTTCGAAAAGTCGTTCAGAATTCCGTAATTCGACTCGCAGCCGAGTTCCCCGAAAGCGGGTCCCATATTGCCGATGGCAGACACCACCGCCGAAATGCACGAAAACGAGCCGAGCTTCGGCTCCAAAAGCATAAGTGCCACGATTCCGAAAATGCACACAAACGCGTAGAGCGCGGCGTATGAAAGCACGTCCTGCGCGGCGTCGTCGCCGAGGGATTTGCCGTTGACGAATATGTTGCGCACCACCCTCGGGCGGAACGATTTTTCAATGTCGCGGCGGCAGATTCTAAACGCCGCCACCGCCCGCGAAATTTTGAGTCCGCCCGCCGTCGAACCCGAGCAGCCGCCGACAATCATCAGCAAAAACAGAGTAGTCTGCGCTGCGGGAATCCACGTCTGGTAGTTGTCGGCGCAAAATCCCGTCGAGGTGATTGTCGTGACTACCTCGAAAACCGACAGCGTGAACGTCTCGAAAAGCGGACGCCCCGAGCCGAACGCGAGCGTCGTCCAGACAATAGCCACAGACGTTGCTGCAATCAGGACATACGTCCAAAATTCGGTGTTTTCGCGCAGCTTGCGGAACTTGAATTTTGCAAGCGAAATCAGCAGCGGAAAACCCGTTCCGCCCACGAACATAAAAAATATCAGCGTCCAGTAAATTCCGTAGTTTTCGTTGCCGATGAAGCTTGTTTCGCGCGTCGAAAATCCGCCCGTCGACACCGTCGAAAACGTCGTGCAAATTGCGTCGAACGTTTCCATTCCGAAAAACTTCAACGCCCCGAAACAGCAAAGCGAAATCGCCGCATAAAGCTTCACGATTCCGAAGATGCCGCTGCGCACGCGCTCGGAGTCGAAGTCGGCGGTCTCGGTGCTCGATTCGTTTGCATACAGAATTTTTCCCGACGCGCCTATGAACGAGAGAATCGCCACAAAGAATACCACGACGCCCAGCCCGCCAATCCAGTGCGAAAGACACCGCCAAAACATCAGGCTTTTCGGGAAGTCCGCATAGCTCGAAAACACGCTCGCGCCCGTCGTCGTGATTCCGCTTGTCGACTCGAAAATCGCCGATGCCGCCGGACAGTCGAGAATCATCACATACGGCACCGCACCCACGAGCGACGTCATAATCCACGCAAGCCCGATAATGCACATCGCCTCTTTTCTGAACATTTTTTTCTGCGCCTTGCGGCTTGGCGCGTAGAGGGCGAACGCCAGCATACCCGACATCGCCGCCGCGCAAATCCACGCCGACATCGCGTTCGGTTCGAGCGCGTCGCCGCCGAAATACGCCGACACCCCCGCGCACGCCGAGAACGCCAGTGCCATAATCCACATCACCGACGAAAGCGTTTTCAAAATCACCGAATAGTTCATTTAGTCCTCCGCGAACATTTCCACGACTTGGCGGACGTTTTTCTTTTCGAGAATTATTATGAGCTTTTCGAGGGCGTTGACGATGTCGTTTGCCCCGGGGACTTTCGCGTTGTTCTGCTCGTCGACAACAGCGGCGATAATCGTCGCCGGCGGCAGGTTGAGCTCGCTGAGCTTTTTGCCTTCGCCCCACGAACCCTCGCGCACCGTAAGCTCTATGAATTCAATTTCCCCGTTGCGCAGCGAGCCCGCCACCATATAGCGTTTGTCGGTTATGTATTTTTTTATCTCGGCAACCGTCGTCTTGCGCGGCGACGCGGCCGAGGCTATGTCGAGAAACCCGCTTATATTTTGTATCACCTGCTCATAGTCGGGCTTGTTGATTACAAGCTCGACATTGCGCGCGCCCAGTTTTTTTGCAAGCAGGCACGTCATCACGTTTTCCTCGTCGTCCTTGGTGCACGCCACGAAATAGTCGACGCCGCCGATTTGTTCCTCCTCCAAAATCTGCTGTTTTGTCGCGCTGCCGTTTATCACAGTGATGTTCGGGAACAATTCCGCCATGGCCTTGCAGCGTTTGAGATCAGGTTCAATCAGGCGGATTTTGAAGCGGCTGTGCGCGAGTCTGCGCACGAGCGCGACGGCGGTTTCCGTAGCCCCGTAGAGCACGATTCTGAGCGGCTCTTTCGAGATGTCCTCCGAGAACAGAAACGCGTTTTTAAGCAGGGCTTCGGGCGTTCCCAAAATCGTGACTTTGTCGCGGGGCGAAAGCGCGGTTTCGGCTGTCGGCACTTTCAGCGAGCCTCCGCTTTCGACATACCCGATTTTAAGTCCAGACGGCAGCTTCAAATCCTTCAATTTTTTGCCCGCTACATGCGCGTTTTCCGAAATCTCTATCTCCTGCAATTCTATCTGCCCGCGCGCAAAATCCTCCACCACAAAGCGGGCGGGATTGCGTATGTGTTTGGCAAGCTCAACCGCCGTCAACGCTTCTGGGTTTATCAAAATGTCGAGGTTGAAATTTTTCTGGTAGTTGAAATTTTCAGAGTCGGTGTAGACCAAGTCGCGCACGCGGGCGATTGTCTTGCGCGCACCGAGCTTTGCGGCAATCGCGCACGAAACAATGTTCAGCTGATCGTGCTGCGTCATCGCCATTAAAAAGTCGCAGTTTTGCGCCCCCGCCTGCAAAAGATTTTTCGCGCTCGCCCCGTGTCCGCGCACGACGCGCACATCGAGCGATTCCTCTATTTCGGCGGCGGTGGCGTCGTCCGATTCAATCAGTGTTATTGCGTGGCCGTCTTCGCTCAAAACCTTGCACAGGTATTTCCCGACGTCGCCCGCGCCGACTACTACAATTTTCATATAGGCAATGTAGACGATTTTCGCGCGTCTACCAAGCTTTTTTTTGCCTGTCCCGACTCGAAAGAATTTGACAAATACGCGCGGGCTGTTACTCTTCGGGCGAACGATATGATAGTAGAAGATTTTTTGAAAAACGCGTCGTGGAACAAGAAGGATTTGGTCTCGACGCAGGACTTGTCGATAGGCGATATACGCGAAGTATTCGCCCTTGCCGACATTTTCAAAGCCTCGCTTAAAAGCGACAAAGCCAAACTTCCGTATCTGAAAGGCAGGGTGGTGGTCAACCTGTTTTTCGAGCCGAGCACGCGCACGCGCACCGCGTTCGAAATGGCGGCGCACAAGCTCGACGCCGACGTCATAAGCGTAGTCGCTTCGGCGTCAAGCTCCGTCAAGGGCGAAACTTTGAAGGACACCGCCAAAAACATACAGGCATTGATGGCCGATATGATAATCGTCCGCCACAACTGCTCGGGCGCGGCAAAATACCTTGCCGACCGCCTCGAAATCCCCGTAATCAACGCGGGAGACGGGGCGCACGCGCACCCCACGCAGGCGCTTCTCGACGCCTTCACAATGCGCGAAAAATTCGGCGGCGAAGACTTCCGCGGCAAAAAAATCACCATTTTGGGCGACATACTTTTCAGCCGCGTCGCGCGTTCGAACATACATCTTCTCAAAAAACTCGGCGCGACAATCACGCTCGCGGGGCCTTCCACACTCGTCCCGCCCGAGTTCGAAAAAATGGGCGTGCGCGTCTGCTACGACTTGCGCGAGGCAATCTCCGACGCCGACGTCGTAATGCTTTTGCGAATTCAGCACGAACGCCAGCGCGCCACATACTTTCCGTCCATTTCGGAGTATTCGAAAGTTTTCGGGCTTAACCTCCTGCGCGAAAATCTGCTTAAAAAGGACGCATTTATAATGCACCCGGGGCCGATAAACAGGGGCGTAGAGCTCGATTCCGCACTCGCCGATTCGGGCAGGTCGGTAATCCTGAACCAAGTCACAAACGGCGTGGCTGTAAGAATGGCGGCAATGAAACTTTGTATGCGCGCCAAATTCGGAAGATAAATTCGGAGAATGAAAATGAAGGGTGAATTTATAGTCAAAAACGCGCGGGTGGTCGACCCGTCGCAAAACATCGACGAAGTCCGCAGCGTGTTCGTGCGCGGCGGAAAATTTGTCGAGTCGGTCTCGAAATCGGCAAAGACAATCGACGCCAAGGGGCTTGTTCTCGCCCCCGGTTTTGTCGACTTGCACGTCCACTTGCGAGACCCCGGACAAACCGCCAAGGAAACCGTTGCGACGGGCACGGCGGCGGCCGCCGCGGGCGGTTGGACATCGATAGTGGCAATGCCAAACACTTCTCCCGCCGCCGACAACCCCTCCACAATCCGCCTTATTAACGACATCATAAGCGAAACCGCCGTCGTCAAAGTCTACCAAAGCGGCTGCATAACCGAGGGCAGAAACGGCGAAAAGCTCGCCCCGCTCGGCTCGCTTAAAAGTATGGGCGTCCGCGCCATAACCGACGACGGTTCCTGCGTTCAAAGCGCGGAAATTATGCGCAACGCAATGCAGTATGCAAAAATGTTCGGGCTTTTCGTAATGGACCACTGTCAGGAGTCTACCCTAACTTCCTCGGGGCAAATCCACGAGGGCGAGTGGTCGGTGCGCCTCGGCTTGGGCGGCTGGCCGAGCGCGGCGGAAGACATCATCGTCTCGCGCGACGTCATTTTGGCTCTGTATACAAAGTCGCATATCCACTTGCAGCACATTTCAAGCTCGCTTTCCGTCGACATAATCCGACGCGCCAAAAAACGCGGCATAAGCGTCTCGGCGGAGGCTACCCCGCACCACCTCGCCCTCACCGACGCATGTCTTGCGGACTTCGACACCAACTATAAAATGTGCCCGCCGCTGCGCTCGGAGGACGACCGCAAAGCCCTCATCAAGGGCGTCGTAGACGGCACAATCGAAGTCATTGCAACCGACCACGCCCCGCATACCGAAACCGAAAAGGACAGGGAATTCAACCTCGCCCCCTTCGGCATAACCGGCTCGGAAACCGCTTTCAGCATCTGCCACGAGGTTCTCGTGCGCTCCAAAAAAATCGGGCTTTCGAAACTCGTCGAACTTATGTCGACGCGCCCCGCGCAGCTGCTTGGCGTCGACGCGGGCACACTAAAAATAGGTTCGCCCGCCGACTTCGTTTTGATTGACGAAAACGCCGAGTGGACATACTCGAAACCCGTTTCGCGCTCCAAAAATTCGCCGTGGCTCGGCAAAAAACTGCGCGGCCGCGTTATGCGGACATTCGTCGACGGCAGGGAGGTTTTTAGCGCGTAGATAAATCGGAATGTCGGCGGTTGCAATAGCTTCGGTTTTGGCGGGCTTCGCGGCGGCGTTCGCGCTTGTCGGGTTCAGACTCGAATTCTCCCCAAGCCCCGACAGACTGCGCCGCGCCGAGGCTTCGGCAGTCGGGCTTCGCGCGGCGGACTTGTTTTTGTTCGGCGCGCTTCTTTGCTTTATGCTGCTTTTTTGCTCGGCGGCATCACAGCTTTTTAGACGCCTCTTTGCCGACGAAACCGTCTCTACTTTCGCCTACGCGCCCGCATACCAGCTCGCATTATTGGCATGCGTGTTCGTCTATAAAAAATTTGCCAGCTCGCATTTCGAATTCGGATTCTTCGCCGACTCTTTCACGCTCAAAAAAGCCGCAAAATATTTCGTTTGTATGCTCGCCTGCGTCATAGCGGTGTCGCTTGCAATAAACGCGGCGGTCTTCATAATCACGGGCGAGCTGCCGCAAAAACAGGAAATCATAGAGCTTTTCAAACGCACCCAAAACAAGTTCGCATTCGCCGCCGCGCTCGCATCGTTCACGGTTCTTGCGCCGATTGTAGAGGAACTGCTTTTTCGCGGCGTTTTCTACCGCTGCGTCAAGGGCGTCTTTGTTGAAAAACTCGACCCGCAAACGGCGGCTCGCGCGTCGGCATTCCTCGTTTCGGCATTGTTTGCGGCATTGCATTCAAACGCGTTCGCGGCTGTGCCGCTGTTTGTGGTCGCCCTGTTTTTGACTTCGCTTTACGAGCGCACGGGCTCTATTGTCGCCCCCATTTTGTGCCATTCGGCGTTTAATATCCTCAATGTAGTCCTGATAGTCATCACCGCGCAATGAGCCGCCATATTTTCGACACTTCCGACCCCGTAAAAAAAATCGGCGAACGCGCCCTAATTTCGCGCATACTCTCCGCCTACGGCGACACCTGCCCGCCCGCGCCACGCGGCGGCGGCGACGATTGCGCCGTGTTCGGGCGCGACACCCTCTACAAACATAATTACATCACCGTCGATTCCCTCGTTTACGGACGCCATTTTGACGATTCCTGCACAGCCGCCGAGGCGGGCGCAAAACTGCTAAAACGCAACATCAGCGACATCGCTTCAATGGGCGGAGTCCCCCAAAGGGCGGTTATAGCCGCCGTGATTTCGGGCGACGTTTCGGCGTCTTGGCTCGAAGATTTCGCCCGCGGACTCGCCGCAGTCGCACGCCAATACAATATTGAAATTATCGGCGGAGACATTTCCGATTCGGGCGCGGACAAATTTTTCTCGATGTCGCTCACACTCTTGGGCGGCGGCGACACCCCGCCGCTTCTGCGCTCGAATGCGCATTCGGGCGACATTCTCTACACCACGGGCAAACTCGGCTATTCGCTCGAAACCCGACACCATTTGCTTTTTACCCCGCGCATACCGCAAGGCTTGTGGCTCGCCAAATGGAACGCCTCGACTATAATTCCTTCCACTGCATCCGAAACAAATTTCAATCCTGCCGAGCCTCTGAACGCTGTTGCTAACTCCAATACGGTCAACGAGCTGCGCGCAAAAATTACGTCCTGCACGGACATTAGCGACGGGTTGGCTATCGACATAAAAAACGTTCTCGCTCCCGATTGTATTGCCGTTTTGGATTTTGTCCCAGTGCGCGAATTTTGCGGTAAGCGCAGTGTCGAAAAAGCCCTGTGTGACGGCGAGGACTACGAGCTTCTCTTTTCGATTTCCGCGCCTACTCCGCAGTCGGCAGCCGACTTCGAAGCCGCATATTTAGCGGCATTCCCCGCCTTTCCGCTTTACAGAATCGGGCGCGTCATCGCCGCCGAAAAAAGGCTGAATCCCTCAAAAGAACAGAACGTCAAAAAAGGGCTGAATCCCTCAAATGAAAAGGCTTCCGAAGAAAGAAACTCAGCCTCAAACGGGCAGACGGTCGAAGCGGAGCAGGGCGGTGTCGAAAAAGAGTTCTGCGGGGGGCTTTTGAAGTTGAATCTCGCCCCGTCCGCGTCCGTGCCGACCGTCTTCGAGGGTCGCGGTTTCGAGCATTTTTCGGGCTGAACCCCCTCTATTTTTTCGCCCATTTTTATGTAAAAAACGCGCAAAACCGACTCGATTTTGCGCGTTTTTTGGGTGTTTTTTTAGGCATTTTCGGCGCGTTTTTGAGGTTTTTTCGCGCCAATATCAGGCGTTTTTCGCCCGATTTTTTGACCGATTTTAGACGTTATTTTTCGAACGCCTTTCTGAACTCGCGCGGGGCGAGCGAATACGAATTGTTGCGCAATTCGTTTTTCAACTCTGCGTAAACCGCGCTTGTGAATTTAATCTGGAACGCCTCTTCGTTGCGCAAGTTGGCGTAGACGCCCTCCTTTTGCGCCTTTTCAAGCGGGCGGCGTATCATGTTTATAATCTGTGTGATATACGAGCGGTATTCAAGGCGCACTTTCGAGATGTCCATTCTGCGCGAAAGTGTATCGCGCGCCTTTTCGACAATCGCGGTGCACGCCTTGTGGCGCAATGCGTCGTCGAGCGAACCCGAAATCATGACCGACAGAGCTTCGTTTATGCTCTTGATTTTCTCGTAATCGCGAACTTGTTCGCGCATTTTGTCGATTTCGACGGGTTCCCATTCAAGCGGGACATCGGTTCTAATCGAGATAAGCTGGCGTTGGAGGCGTTCGACAACGCGGTTATAATCGGACGCCAATCTGTTCGATGTGAAGTCGAAATCGGGCATTTCGCGCTCGGGCAGCACTGCGATTGCGACGGGCTTGAATGTCTTTTGATCGAGAATCAGCGAGCCCTCGTAGTAGGACGACATCACGGGGCGCGTCATTTTAATAGTGTCCTTTACGACTTTCGAAAGGTGCATAAGCGCGGGGCGGATTTGCTCGCCGCTGTATCCCACCAAGATGACGGGTTTATTGATGTTGTCGCGCAACTCGTCGGCAGTGGCGAAATCGGTTATGCCGACTTCGAACGGGAAGTCTTTGAGAAATACGAGCATAAGCGGCGCGTTTTTAGCCGAGAAGACTTTTTTGAGCGAGATTGAAGCTTCGTCGCCCGAAGTGTTTGTTGCGGTGAGCCCGCTGCCGGAATAGAGCGATGCGGGGAATATGAGCGCCTTTTCGCCCTTGATTTCGACGACGATACCCGTCGCGGTTTTGCCGTTGCCCGTGATGATAATTGTGCTCTTGTTGAAAGCGGCCTCCGCCTTTTGCAGGATTTCGCTCTTGGTGATTTTCTTTTCCTGCGGGGCGTTTTCGCGCTGGCGTTTTTCTTCGAGGGCGCGGTTATAGACGTTCATAATCGACTCGTATTTCCGCAGCTGTTCGCGCTGTTTTGTCAGGTCGGTCGGGAACTGCAAGGCGAACGCCTTTTTGAGGGCTGCAAGCATTTCGGGATCGACGCCCTCTATGGACGTCTCTTTGATTTCGACGTAGATTTCGGCGTCTTTGGAAAGTGCGTCGACAACGGCGCGGTAGTCGCCGTCCTTTTCTTTTAAGAGGGCCTCCACAAGCGTTTTTGCGTCGTCCTTATCGAAAGTTTTTTTGATGTCGGCAAGTTCGGCGAAGGCGTCAACCTGGTCGGAGATGAACGGTTCCTGTTTTGCGAATGTCCACGGGAATTTTTTCTGCGCGGTAGCCTTGATTGCGTCGACGTCCGCTTTGGGGATTTGGAACGTCATTGTGTTTATAGACTCCCACGCTTCAATCTGGCGTCTTGCCCACGCCCTCTGTTTGTCCTCGGGGGCTTTGCGCTCTTTCGATGCCGCGACGATTTTCGCTTTGATTTCGGCGGGTATTTCCTGGGCTTTTGCCACCCCCGCTCCCAAAAATGCGGATAAAAAGATTAGGGTAATTATCTTTGTATTCATAGATGCGACAGGCTATTGCCCACACGGACTATGTCAATCTTTTTTACGCAGTTTAAGCTTGCAAAGAGGGGCGTTGGGTATACATTTTACGCAAAATGAAGATACTAAAAAAGATATTGTCGGTTATCGGAATCGGCAAAAAAGACACTCGTAAACCCCGTGCGAACGGGGCGAGCCGCCAACAGGGGCGCGGAGCGAAAAAATCGGGCTTCGGCGCGGAGGAAAATACGTCTGCCGGCCGCGGAAACAGGCGTAGCAGGCGTTCGGACAACTCGGGGCAGGCTCGCGGCGGACGACGTCGTCGCGGTGGGCGCAAAGAGGAGGTTTTTGCGAACTCGGAAGTTTCCGAGGAGGTTTTGGAGCGTCCGTCGAAGCCGATTGAGCCGAAGGTGGTTCCCGCGTGCTACACTGCCGAGCAGCTTGGCGACGATGTCGCCGAATTTGCGGCTCTCGGACTGTCGGCTGCGGCGCTTTCGGCGGTCAAGGATATGGGCTACAAGACGCCGACGGGGGTTCAGAAAAATGCGATTCCTGCGGTTCTTTCGGGGCGCGATGTCATAGCCACGGCGCAGACGGGCACGGGCAAGACTGCCGCGTTTGCTTTGCCGATTGTCGACAAGCTTGAATGCTCGGGTGGGGTGTCGGTGCTTGTTCTAAGCCCCACGCGCGAGCTTGCGGCGCAGACGTATGAAGCGTTTGTGAATTTCTCGAAATACACGCCCGCGCGCGCGCTTTTGGTTCAAGGCGGAGTTTCAATGCAGCGGCAGATTGACGCGCTCCGCGCCGGTGTGGACATTGTTGTGGCGACTCCCGGGCGTTTGCTCGACCTTATGCGTCAACGCGCGATTTCGCTTTCGAAGGTCAAGTATCTGGTTTTGGACGAAGTCGACAGAATGTTCGATATGGGCTTCATTGAAGACGTTTCCTACATAATCCGAAAATGTCCCGTCGAACGTCAGACGCTGTTTTTCTCGGCGACTATGCCCGACGCGGTTATGCGGCTTTCGTCGTGGGCGTTGCGCGATCCCGAAAAAATCGACATCGGCATTGTTCACAGTCCTGCGGATACGATTGAGCACTGCGTGTATCCCGTCGACGGTATCCAGAAATACGACTTATTGATAAAGCTTCTCGAAACGCTTTCGTATGAAAGTCTGATTGTTTTCACGCGCACGCGTGTGGACGCCGACAGGATTACCCAATGGCTCGAAGGGCATGACTACAAGGTTTCGACCCTCCACTCCGACCGCACCCAGCGCGAGCGCGACAAGGCCTTGCGCGACTTCAAAGAGCGCAAGACTTCGATTTTGGTTGCCACCGACATTGCCTCGCGCGGGCTTGACATTTCGGGGGTGGGCTGTGTGATAAACTACAATGTGCCCGAGCACTCCGAAGACTATGTCCACCGCATTGGGCGCACGGGGCGCGCCAACACGGAGGGTTTTGCAATCACGCTTTATTCGTCCGACGAGACGGCGTTTTTGCAAAAGATTGAATCTTTTATCGGTATGCGCATTGAGCGGCGCAAGCTTGAAGGCTTCAACTATCTCAACGAGCCGCAGCTTGAAGAGGCGGTGCGTCGCCCCCGCCGCCGCAATCGCTAAAAACCGCGAGGGCGCGTTTGCTTCGCCGACGAGTCTTTTATAAGACGCGCACCGTCGGCG
>URDC01000036.1 GCA_900546565.1 uncultured Opitutales bacterium | reverse complement strand
ATGATGCCCGAGAGCGTTTCTTTGGTGGTGAATTTATTTACAAAAAAAGGCGTTCTTGTGAACGCCTTTTCACATTTTTTAAATTCACCACCACCAAAGAAACGCGGCATCGCGGTTTTTACTGGGGTCTCGGGAAGAGAATCTCCTGAGGGGACAACGTCCTCCCTTCGAGGGCGTTCGACCAATAGATGTTGTCGTCGAATTTCTCCGCGGGCTGCGAGCCGATAAGCGTCAGGATTTTCGTCGAGACATTCGGCATTATCGGCGTCAGCAGCACCGCGGCAATTCTGATTGCCTCAGCCATATTCGCAAGCGTCGTGTTAAGCAGAGTCTTGTCGGCGGCGTCTTCGCTCTTTGCCAGCTTCCACGGCGCGCGCTGTTCGGCGTAGCGGTTGACGGCGCGGATAAAGTTGAACGTCTTTTCGAGCGCGATGTGGAACTGCATTCCGTCGTAGAGGCGCATAACTTCGTCGGCGGTTTCGCGGGCGAGGTTTTTGAGCTGCGTTTCGAATTCCCGCTCTTCGGTTGCGGCGGGGACGACGCTATCGCAGTAGCGTTTGCCCATATTGAGCAGGCGGCTGAGCAGGTTGCCGAGGTCGTTGCCGAGGTCGGAGGTGTAGCGCGTGGCAAACAGGTCGAGCGAAAAGTCCGAATCCTGCCCGACGTTCATCTCGCGCATAAGGAAATAGCGGAAGGCGTCTGCGCCGAATTTCTCGATGAGGTCGAGGGGATTGACTATGTTGCCGAGGCTCTTCGACATCTTTTCGCCCGAAGATAGCCACCAGCCGTGCACGAGCAGCGACTTCGGCAGCTCTATGCCCGCGGCGTGCAGCATTATCGGCCAGTATACCGAGTGCGGCGGCACGAGAATGTCCTTGCCGATGACGTGGAAGTCGGCGGGCCAGTTCTTTTCGAAATCGGGCGTGCCGTAGCCGACCGCGGAAATGTAGTTTACGAGGGCGTCGAACCAGACATACGTCACATAGTCCCTGTCGAACGGCAGCTCGATACCCCATTCGAGACGCTCCTTGGGGCGCGATATGCACAGGTCGTTGAGCGGCTCTTTGAGAAACTCGATAACCTGCTTGGCGCGGAAGCGCGGGAATATGAAGGAATCATTGCTTTTGATATAGTCAATCAGCCAGTCCTGATATTGGCGCAGCTTGAAAAAGTAGTTGCTCTCGGTGATTTCAACGACTTCGCCGAAGATGTCGGGCCACTTGCCGTCGACCTTGTCCTTCTCCTGCAAGAACTGCTCCTGACGCGTCGAGTAAAAACCCCTGTATTCCGCCTTGTAGATTTCGCCCTTGTCGTAGAGCTTTTGGAGGATTTCGGAAACCACTTTCTTGTGGCGCGGCTGCGAAGTCCTGATGTAGTCGTCGTTCGAAATGTCGAGGATTTTGCAGAGCGTCTGGAATTTTTCCGCCTGCGCATCGCAAAGGACTATCGGCTCCACGCCCGCCTTGCGCGCACTCATCTGGACTTTCTGCCCGTGCTCGTCAAGCCCCGTGAGGAAGTGGACGGTCTGCCCCTTCATGCGTTTGACGCGCGCGATGACGTCGGTCAAAACCTTTTCGTAGGCGTGCCCCAAGTGGGGCGAGCCGTTTGCATAGTCGATAGCCGTAGTGATGTAAAAGTTTTTCATACAAAAATTATGCGCGTAATACTTAAACTTTTCGGGCGGTTTGAAAAGCTTTTTTTGTCGTTTTGCGCCATACGCGCAGGCGGGGCGGCGCGGGGCGGGGATTTTCCACCTCTGCGGACGCTTTCAGATTCGGCGTAATATTTGAAAATTTTTGTGGCAATCGGGCAAAAAAGCTGTTTTACTTGCGTGCTTAAAATCACAATTTTCAACAAATAAAATATGGCTACATTAAAGTTTACAGTTTTGGCGGGTGACGGTATCGGCCCCGAAGTAATGGAATCGGCGTTGGATGTCTTGACGAAAGCCTGCTCCGACGCGGGCGACACGCTCGAATACAAGGCGTGCGATGTCGGCGGAATCGCAATCGACAACCACGGGACGGCGTTGCCCGAGTCGACCCTCGAAGAGTGCCGCAAGTCCGACGCCATTTTGTTCGGCTCGGTAGGCGGTCCGAAGTGGGAACACCTTTCCCCCAGCCAGCAGCCCGAACGCGCCGCGCTTTTGCCGCTGCGCAAGGCTTTCAAACTTTTTGCGAACATTCGCCCCGGGCTTTTGTATCCCGAGTTGGCGGACGCCTCTCCGCTTAAATCGGAGCGCATTCCCAACGGTATCGACATCGTCTGCATTCGCGAACTCACCGGCGGCATCTATTTCGGCGACAAGAAAACCTACAAGCTCGACAACGGCGAAACCGCCGCTTGCGACACTATGAGCTACAAGGTTTCGGAAATAGAACGCATCGCGGAAGTCGCGGGACAGACGGCAATGGCGCGCGGCAAAAAAGTCTGCTCCATCGACAAGGCAAACGTCCTCGAAACGTCGGTTTTGTGGCGCAAGACAGTCACCGAATATTTCAAAAAACACTTCCCCGAAGTCCAGCTTTCGTATCTGTATGTCGACAACGCCGCCATGCAGCTCGCCCGCGATCCCAACCAGTTCGACGTCTTCTTCACCGAAAATATGTTCGGCGACATTTTGAGCGACGAAATGGCGGTTATCTGCGGCTCGCTCGGTATGCTTTGCAGCGCGTCGCTCGGCGACATAAAAAATTCGCTCGGCAACAAGTTCGGCTTGTATGAACCCGCGGGCGGCACAGCCCCCGACATCGCGGGCAAGGGCATAGCCAACCCGTGCGCCCAAATCCTCTCGGGCGCGATGATGTTGCGCTACTCTTTCGGGCGCGGCGACGTCGCTTCGAAAATCGAAAAGGCGGTGCGCGACGCCGTTTGCTCGGGCATTCGCACGGGCGATATCGCCTTCGGCAGAAAGGCGGTTTCCACAAAGGAGATGACGCGCGCTGTTATCGAGCGTCTGTAAAAAATTTCCTCCCGTCGGGGCGTCCGATTTTTCGCGCCCCGTTCGGAGAATTTTGCGGAAGATTGCCCTCCGAAAAAAAACGCTTTCGCGGCTTCGGAATTTTTCGGGGGCTGCTCTTTCGAAAAATTTTTCCGCGGAAAGCCGATTTCGCAAAGGCGTTTCCCCTCTTTTTATCGAGCCCTGCCGCGCGGCTTGCAAAAACGCGCGGCGAATTTAAATTTTATTTTTATGACAAGCGCAGAATTAAGAAAAAGTTTTATGGACTTCTTTAAGTCGAAGGGGCACACGATTGTCCCGTCGGCTTCGCTTATGCCGAGTTCGCCGAACCTGTTGTTCACGAACGCGGGTATGAACCAGTTTGTGCCGTATTTTCTGGGCGAAGAGAAAAACCCCTTTCTCCGCGCCGCCGACACCCAAAAATGTATCAGGGCGGGCGGCAAGCACAACGACCTCGAAGACGTCGGCTTCGACACATACCATCACACGTTCTTCGAAATGCTCGGAAACTGGTCGTTCGGCGACTACTTCAAGAAGGAGGCGATAGAATGGGCGTGGGAGCTTTTGACCGAAGTCTGGAAGTTCCCCAAAGAACGCCTCTACGCAACGGTCTACGAGCCCCGCGACGGCGAACCCGCAGAATTCGACGCCGAGGCATACGGCTATTGGGTCGACATCTTCAACAAGTGCGGGCTCGACCCCGAAGAGCACATCAAAAAGTGCGGCAAAAAGGACAATTTCTGGATGATGGGCGAGACGGGCCCGTGCGGTCCGTGCTCAGAAATTCACATCGATTTGACGCCCGCAGGCGACACCAAAGGCGCGCTTGTCAACGCGGGTTCGCCGCAGTGCATCGAAATCTGGAACTTGGTGTTTATGCAGTTCAACGCCAACGTCGACGGCTCGTTCGTGCCGCTTAAAAGCAAGAACATCGACACGGGTATGGGCTTGGAGCGCGTCGCGGGCATATTCGCCACCACAAAGAATTTCACCGACTTTTCGCAGCTTGCCTCCAACTACAACAGCGACTTGTTCACCGACATCTTCAAACACATTTCGCATATGTCGGGCAAGAAATACACAGGCTCGCTCCCGAAAGACCCGCGCGATATGAGCCAGCAGGAACTTGTCGACTGCGTTTTCCGCGTGCTCGCCGACCACATCAGAACTTTGACATTCTCGATTGCCGACGGTATTATTCCGGGCAACGACGGGCGCAACTACGTCTTGCGCCGCATTCTGCGCAGGGCGGTTATGTACGGAAAGCGTCTCGGGCTTGAACGCGGCTTCTTCACGAAGCTTGCCGAGCCCGTCATAGAGAAGATGTCGCCGATTTTTCCCGAGTTGGAGCAGCAGAAAAAGATGGTTATAAAGACGATTGAAAACGAGGAAAACAGCTTCGCAAAAACAATCGACCGCGGTCTCCAACTGCTCGACAACATCACAATGACTTCGGGCAAAATCTCGGGCGAACAGGCGTTCATTTTATACGACACCTACGGCTTCCCGCTCGACCTCACGCAGCTCATAGCCCGCGAGCGCAATATGCCCGTCGACGAGGCGGGTTTCGAGGCGGCTATGGAACGCCAGCGCAAACTTTCGCGCGACGCCCAAAAACGCGAAATTATCAGCGTTTCGGACGCCAGCGAAGTCGAAAACGCCACGCAGTTTATCGGCTACGAGGCGGAGAACCTTTCGGACTTCAAAACAAAACTCACCGCCATAGTCGAGGGCGAAGACTGCGACTACCTCGTCTTCCCACAGACGCCGTTTTACGCCGAAAAGGGCGGACAGGTCGGCGATACGGGCTTTGTTGAGCTCGACGGAAGGGCGCACGAAATAGTCGACACCCAGACCGACAAGGCCGGTCACATTCTCCACAAAGTCCGCAAGGGCGCGATTGCAAAGTCGTCCGTCGGCGCGGAGGTTCTGCTTTCGGTCGACGCATACAGGCGCAGGGCAATCCAACGCCACCACTCCGCGACGCACATTCTGCATTGGGCGTTGCGTCAGGTGCTCGGCAACCACGTCAAACAGAAGGGCTCGTATGTCGACCCCGAAAGACTGCGCTTCGACTTCCACCACTTCGAAGCCCCCACGCCCGAGCAGCTGCGCGAAGTCGAGGTTCTCGCAAACAAGAAAATTTTGGAAAACTCGAAAATCACTTGGCGCGAACTTCCGTTCAGGGAAGTTCCCAAAAGCTGTATGGCACTGTTCGAGGAAAAATACGGCGCGATTGTGCGCATTGTCGAAATGGGCAGTTTCAGTCAGGAGCTTTGCGGCGGCACGCACGCCTCGGCGACGGGCGACTTGGGCTTTTTGAAGATTGTCGGCGAAAGCGCGATTTCCGCGGGAACGCGCCGCATAGAGGCCGTCGCGGGCATGGCGGCGTTGGGCTGCGTGGAAAAAATGCAGGACGCCCTCGCGGGAGTCTCGCAACAGCTTTCGTGCAAGTCCGAAGAAGTCGGCGCGCGACTCGAAAAACTCGTCGCGGCAAAGGCGGAACTTGAAAGGGAAGTCAAAGTTTTCCGCCGCGAAAACGCCGCAAAGTCGGCAAAGAAAATTGCCGACAACGCCATTGTCAAGGACGGCGTGGCGTATATGGTTGCGATTGTTTCGGCGGAAAATCCCGCTGTGTTGCGCGATATGTCGGTGGGTATTATGAAGGAAAAGGCGGGCGTCGTAGTCTTGGGCTGCGCCTTCGGCGACAAGGCTACGGTCTTGGCTTCGTGCTCTCCCGAGGCGGTCTCTTCCGGCGTCAAGGCGGGCGACATCGTCAAAAATCTCACAGCCGCCCTCGGCGGCAGGGGCGGCGGCAAGCCCGACTTCGCGCAGGGCGGCGGCTCGGCGGCTGAGCTTAAAGCGGTGTTCGCGCAATTCGAAAATTCGCTAAAATAGTTGCGGATAAAAACAGCTAAAAACGGATAAAAACTATGTATCTAAAACAGGTAACGATAAACGGATTCAAAAGCTTCGCCGACAGAACTGTGCTGGCGTTGACAAAGGGCGTTACCTGCATTGTCGGCCCGAACGGGTGCGGCAAAAGCAACATAGTCGACGCAATCCGCTGGGTGCTGGGCGAGCAGAGCGCAAAAGCCCTGCGCGGCGGCAAAATGCAGGACGTCATTTTTCAGGGGACCGAAACCCGAAAGCCCTTGCAGTTTTGCGACGTCACCCTCCATTTTTCCGACTGCGAAGACCAGCTCGGCACCGAATTCCACGAAGTCGCAATCTGCCGCAAAGTCAGCCGCGACGGCGGCAGCGACTATTATATAAACGGCAAGGCCGCGCGACTTAAAAACATTCAGGAACTCTTTATGGACACGGGTATAGGGCGCGTCTCGTACTCGTTTATGGTGCAGGGGCAGATAGACCAGATTCTCTCGTCCAACCCTGGCGAACGCCGCTCGATTTTCGAAGAGGCCGCGGGCATTACAAAATACAAGACCCAGCGGCGCGAGGCGTTGAACAAACTCGCGCTTGTCGAGCAGAATTTGGCGCGCGCAACCGACCGTATCGAAGAGCTTTCGCGCCAGATAGCCTCGCTGAAACGTCAGGCGAGCAAGGCGTTGCGCTACAAAAGACTCTCGCTCAGACTGCGCCACCTCGACTTGGCGTTGAACGCGAAAAACTACGCCGAGCAAACCAAAATTCTCGCCTCCGACGAAGAGGAGCTTCGGGCGGTCTCCGCCGGCCTCTTGGAGGTTTCGCAGCGTTTGAGCGCGGGCGAAGAGGCGTTGGCACTGCGCCGCGCAAAACGCGCCGAGGCTCAGGCGGAGTTGGAGCGCATACGTCAGGCATCGGCCGAAATCCGCTCGCAGAAAGAGCAGGCGCAACGCAATTCGGAGTTTGCCGAAGTCCGCAAGCGCGACTTGTCCGAGCGTTCTGCGCAGATTCGCAAAGAGCTTGAATCGCTGCGCGAGCAGCTCGCCCTCTTGGAGGGCAAGGCGAACGCCGACGCCGAGGTAAAGCAAATGCAGCTCAATTTGGTCTCGGAAGACGACGAAGTTTTCAAGGCTCAGGCGGCGGAACTTTCCGACACCGAAGCCGCCCTCCGCGCCGCCGAGGCGGAACTTTCGCGCGCGCGTCAGGACGCCCTCGTTTTCGAAAGCTCCATCACGCGTCTGCGCTCCAACTGTACCACGCTCGAAGTCGATTTGAAGTCGTATCAGGTGCGCCACGGCGCGCTAAGCGACGCCATTTTCCAGATAAAAGAGGAAATCCTCGCGCTCGAAAACCGCTGCGCCGAACTCGACGCGGCGTTCGAAAACGCGAACGAGCGCATGGCAAACGCCGACGCCGACATCGAAGACGCCAAGCGCAAGTCGGACGAGCTGCGAACCCAGTATCGCAACAGGCAGATTGAAATCCAGAACCTCGACAGACAGCTCGCCTCGAAGAGCGCGAGCCTCGGCATTTTAAACGACTTGCAGTCGCGAATGGAGGGTTTTTCGGAGGGTGTAAAGGCGATTTTGCGCGGCGCGCTTTCTGAGGTCGTCCAGCCGAACGCGGTCTCGATTGTATCACAACATTTGGACATCGCGCAGGAGTGGTCTGCGGCGTTCGAAACAATGCTCGGCTCGGCGGTCGACGCGGTTCGGCTCGAAGACGGTTCCAAGCTTGCGCAGGTGCTCGCGCTCTTGCGCGAACGCGGACTCGGCAAGGCGTGCCTCGTTTCCGATTTTTCCGCATCGGGGGTTGAGCCGACTTCGGTTCAACTGCCCGAAGGCGTTATTGCGGCAGCCGATGTTGTCCGCGCTCAGGACGATTCCGCCGCCGTGCTTGCCCGCGCCCTCGTGCGCGATTGTTATTTCTGCGCCGACATTTTGTCTTTCGCGCGTTTTGCCGCTTCAAACGCCGATTTCAAGTTCGCCCTCGCCGTCGCCAAAGACGGCACAATGCTCGATTGGCGCGGAATTCTGTATGCCGCAGGCGGCGAGAACGGGCGCGACTCCGAAAGCAGCTTCATTTTGCGCGCACAGGAAATCAAGCGTTTACAGGGCGAAATCTCCGCCGACAACGACGCCCTCACCGCGCTGAACGAGGGCGCAATGGGCATTCAGTCGCAGCTCGACGCCGCCGACTTGGAGATTGAAAACCTGCGCAACGTCTCGGTCGAAATCAAGCGCGAAATCTCGTCGATGAAGGCTCAGACCGACGCCGCCAAAAATTCGCTCGCCGAAAAGCGGGCGGACTTGGAAAAGAAAAACGCAGCCCTCACCGAAATGGAAAATTCGCGCTTCGAGGTGCAGGACAAGCTTTCCGAAGCCCAGAAAAAACTTTCCGAAGCCGAATCCACGATCGAAAGCTCGCGCCAAATCGCGGCTCAAAAGGAGGGCGAAATCGCCCTGCTGCGCGAATCGAAAGACCAGAAATACGCCGTGCTTTCAGAAACACGCTTGCAGCTTGCCGAGAAAAAATCGCGCCTCGAAAGCCTCGAACGCGGCTTGGGCGCAATCAGGCAGCAGCAGCGCGAAACGTCGCTTTTAATCGAAAGGCGCGAGGGCGAAATCGCATCGATTGCCCAGCAGAACGCGAATTTCGACGCCGAAGTCGAGGCCGAGCGCGTCCGCGCCCAAAAACTCGCCGAAACGTTGGAGGCGTCCATCGGGCATATTCAGCAGAAAAACGAAGAGTTGCGGCAGTCGGAAGTCGAGCTTGCCGAATTCGAAAATTCGCTTTCGGGCGACCGCGAACAGCAGCTGCGGGCGTCGTCGCGCAAAAGCGAAATAGAGGTCAAGACTGCGCGGCTGCGCACGAAGCTCGACTACGTCGCCGAGCGCGTCCTCAACGAATACGAAACACAGATTGCGCAGGTCGACTGGAAGCTTGAAATGTGGAAGTCCGACGAAGAATACGAGTCGAAAGTCAGGCTCGACGACTTGGAGGACGGCGAGGTCGAAGTCAAGCCCCGCAAACCGCGCGGCGAGCCTACCGCCGACGACTTGGCGGCTATGGACTCGCTCGACTTCGCGCAGGTCGAAGACGAAGTGCGCCAGCTGCGCGAGCGCATCAGCGCAATGGGTGCGGTCAATCTCGTCGCAATCGAAGAATACGCCGAGCTCAAAGAACGCTACGACTTCCTCAAAGCCCAGACCGACGACCTCTGGACATCGAAAAACTCGCTCGTCGCCGATATCGACGAAATCAACGCCACCTCCCAAAGGCTTTTCTCCGAAACTTTCGAGCAGATAAAAAAGAATTTCGAATTCACTTTCCACAAGATTTTCGGCGGCGGCACTGCCGACTTGAAGCTTGTCGAAAGCGAGGACGTTCTCGACAGCGGCATTGAAATCATCGCGCGTCCCCCCGGAACGGTTTTGAAGAGTCTCTCGCTGCTTTCGGGCGGACAGCGCACTATGACGGCGGTTTCGCTCCTGTTTGCAATCTATATGGTCAAGCCTTCGCCGTTCTGCGTTCTCGACGAATTGGACGCTCCGCTCGACGACGCCAACATCGGACGCTACACCGACATTTTAAAGGAATTTACGCGCTACTCGCAGTTCCTCGTAATCACGCACAACAAGCGCACGATGTCGGCGGCGCAGACCATTTACGGCGTCACAATGCAGGAGCGCGGCGTTACAACGCTTATTTCTATGCGTTTCAATGGAGAGGAGAAAGCTCCCGAGTCCGAAGCCGGCAAATAAAAAACGGGCGAGGGCGTGCGCCTTCGAGGCAAATTATTTTATTATTTACCTGAAAATGTTTCCCAGTCGGGAAACATTTTTTTTGTATTTAAATTTGCCTCGGAGGCGCACTCACGGCTAAAAATCGGTTTCGCTTCACCTCACATACCTAAGTATGCTTCGGTTCGCAAAGCCGCGATTTTTAGCACGCGCCTCGCCCGTTTTTCAGCCCCCACGGTTGTCCTAATCCTACAAATAATGTAAAAAGTCTTTTCCATTCGGAAAATCCTTTTTTTTCTTTAACCGATAATTAAAGCGCATTGGCGAAGCCAATCGAGGTATTTTTGAACAGGTGAAGCTTTCGGAGAGTGGGGGAAGCGCGGAGGTATTACGCGGACGCGTAATCCGCGCGCGGGGGCAAAGCCCCCGTAATGGAAGCCTGCCCAGCGGGGCAAAGCGGGGTTATTGACTGAAAGTCAATCCCGCGCCGTCAATAGGTAAAACTTTAATGCAAGAGCAAAACGCATTGGCGAAGCCAATCGTGCCACTTTCGGAACATTTAAAAAATTGACAAAAAGGGGAAGGAGGGTAGAGTTTTGGGTTTTGGTTTAGTAAGGGGAATTTTTAACCGTTCTATTATATCAGATATGAAAAAGCAGATTATCGTTTTGTTGTCGGCTGTGATGTTTTTAGTCGGCTGTCAGAAGAAGGAGGAAGCGAAGATGTCGATTCCGCCGACGCCCGCGCAGCTTGCGCAAGCCGAGAAGGCGGACATTCGCGAATACATTTCGACGATGGGTACGATTGCGTCGCAATCGAGTGTGAGCATTGTTCCTCAGGTGTCGGGGCAGATTGTTTCTCTCAACTTCAAGCAGGGGCAGAATGTCCGCAAGGGCGATGTTCTGGCGGTTATCGACAAGCGTCCGTTTGCGGCGGCGTTGTTGGAAGCGAAGGGAAATCTGCGTCAAGCGCAAGCTCAGCTTAAAATCGACGAGCTTTCGGTCGAGCGCAACAGGAAGCTTGCAAAAGACGGGTATGTGGACAAGCAGACGTTTGACGCGCTTGTCGCAAAGGTCGAAGTGGACAAGGGGCTTGTGGAGATTGCGAAAGCGGGGGTCGAAACGGCTAGGATAAATTTGGACTGGTGCGATGTGAAGGCTCCCGTTGACGGCAAAGTCGGTATGTTCAACACGGACGCGGGCAATGTCGTTGCGGCGGGGACGTCGGTTATAACGACGATTGAAAATGTCGACAAGTTGTTTGTGGATTTTGTTGTGCCTTCGCAGCGTCTGCACGAAATTTTGAATGTGATGAAATCGGGTGGCGGAAAAATCGACGTCGAGGTTTCCTACATTGAAGACGGTATGGCGCAGCGCAAGGCGAAAGCGGTTGTCGATGTTGTTCTGAACAAAATCAGGTATGAATCGGGCACGGCGGTGTTGCGCGGCAGGCTCGAAAACGCGGGGCATCTGTTCTGGCCGAACCAGCCCGTGAATGTGCGCGTCGATTTGCAGAAGCTTGACGGCTATGTTTTGGTGCCCGACATTTGCGTCCAGATGAACGCGCTCGGGTTTTATGTTTATGAAGCTACGCCCGTAAGTGGCGGCGTCTACGCAATGGCGATAAAGCAGGTCGAAAAGGGTGCGCTTTATGGCGGTCTTAGGGCGGTAAAGGGAATTGCCGTCGGCGCGAAAGTCGCCGAACGCGTGAGCCAGCTGCGTTTGCAGGCGGGGCCGTTTGTCTATGCCGCGACTCAGGACGGCGCAATTATCGGCGAAGACGGAAAGCCGATTTTGGACAAGGCGAAGATGTTCGAATTTATGAAGAATGCGACTGCGGTTGCTGACAAGATGCGCGCGGAATATTTTGCAAAAGCCGCGAAGCAGGCGTCGGTTGCGGGCGCGCGCAACATAAAGGCGGAAGTCGAGCAAGCGTCGGCGGAGGCTGCGAAGGCGCAAAGCGGCGCGAACGCTTCGAAATAAGGGCGAGAGCGGGGATACCGTCGGAAGGTGTGTGTGCGCACGGCGCGGTGTGTGGCGGTTTTACCGCTTCGAGAAAATAAGAAAATAAAAATTTAAAGAAGCTTCGATTATGTCCGAAGAGCAAAAAAACGAAAAGAGCATAAAGGGGTTCGGCTCGATTTCCGACACTTTCATAAACCGCCCCGTGATGACGGTGTTGTTGTCGCTGGCGGCGGCGTTTTTCGGCGTGTTTGCGTATTTGCAAATGCCCGTCAACGATCTACCCGGGGTAGACTATCCGGTGATTCAGGTTAGTGTGAACTACCCGGGGGCGGACCCGACGGTTATGGCGTCTAATGTCGCCTCACCCTTGGAGCAGCAGTTTATGCAGATTCCGGGGATTGAGATGATTACGAGTAGAAACTCGTTCGGGTCGAGTTCGCTGGTGTTGCAGTTTTCGCTAAACAAGAATATTGACGCGGCGGCGACCGACGTGCAGAGCGCGATTCAGACGGCTATGGGAAGTCTGCCGTCCGACCTGCCTTCGCCGCCGTCGTTCACGAAGGACAACCCGAACGACGAGCCGATTTACATTATTTCGGCGGTGTCGAACTCGATGACGCTGGGCAAGCTTTACGACTATGCGTTCTCGCAGGTGGCGCAACAGCTGAATATGGTTGAAGGCGTCTCGAAGGTCGACATTTATGCCGCTCCGAGCGCGGTGCGCGTGGAGGTCGACACGAAGAAGCTTTTCAACCTCGGCTACACGATGACGCAGCTTAAAAACGCGCTCGCGGTCTCGACGAATATGACGGGCACGGGCGACATTCAGGGACCCTCGTCGAAATTTGTGTTGTTTCCGGAGACGCAGCTTTCGAATGCGGAGGACTATGAGAATCTCGTTATCGGGTTCAAGGACGGCTCTCCGATTTATTTGCGCGACATTGCCAAGGCTGTCAACTCGATTCAATACGATACGCTCAACTTCTCGATTTTCTCGAAGGGCTCGAATATCGACGACTCGTATGCGGCAATCGCGATGGGCATCAGAAAACGCGCCGACGGCAATGCGGTTTCGACGGTTGCGGGCATCAAGAAGATGATGAAAAAGTTCGAGGAGGAACTGCCGCAATCGATTAAAATTCTTGAATTTTACGACCGCTCGCAGCTGATTGTTTCGAACATAGAAGACGTGAAGGAAACGCTGCTGATTGCGTTTGTGCTGGTGGTATTTGTGATTTTCCTGTTCTTGGGAAGGTTCAGGGATACGCTGATTCCGACGTTCGCGCTGCCGTTCTCGATTCTGCTGACGTTCATTTTTATGTATGCGTTCGGTTTCTCGATTAACAATTTGTCGCTGATGGGGTTGACGATGGCGATAGGATTTTTGGTCGACGACGCGATTGTGTTTTTGGAAAACACTGTGCGCAGAATGGAGGACTTCGGCGAGAGTCCGCGCATTGCCACCTACAAGTCGGCGAAGGAGATTTCGTTCACGATTTTGAGCATGACGCTGTCGCTGGCGGCGGTGTTCATTCCGCTCGTGTTTATGAGCGGCATTACGGGGCGCGTATTCAAGGAGTTTTCGATTACGATTATCGTGGCGACGATTATGTCGGGCGTGGTGTCGCTGACGCTGACGCCGATGATGTGCTCGCGCGTAATCCACAGCCGCACAAAGAATTTCGACGACAAAAGCGGGCTCGAGAAGATTGCGTTCGGGCTTGAAAGCGCGTTTTTGCGCGTCTACAATCCCGCGCTGCGTTGGATGTTGAAGCAGAATTTGCTCACGCTCGCCGTGGTTGTGGCGTGCTGCTGGGGCGTGTGGTTTTTCTTCTCGCAAATTCCGCAGATTTTCTTCCCGACGGGCGACAGCGGCTTTATGGAAGGCGTGTTCATAACGAACACGAAGTCGTCGCCCGAAGAGGTCGGAAAGGTGCAAAAGCGCGTCGAGAACATCATCAAGACGACCGACGGCGTGAAAAACTTTGTGCTTGTTTCGGGCGTGTCGGGGTTCATCAACCAGAATATGGGATTCGGGTTCGTCATTTTGGAGGACAAAAAACTGCGTCCGCCGATTGCGCAGGTTGCCGAGACTATCAACAACCGCGTGGCGTCGATACCGGGGGTGATTTCGGCGTTCCAGCCGCAGCCGACGTTGAAGATTTCCACGGGCGCGACAAGCACGCAGCAGGGTCAATACGCCTTTGCGATGACATCGATGAATCAGGACGAGCTTTATCAGGCGGCGGGCGCGCTGCTGGCGAAGCTTTCGACGCGCCGCGCCGACTGGTTCTCGAACATCCAGACGGATTTGTATTTGGACAATCCGCAGATTTCGCTTGTGCCGTATCGCCAAAAGGCGGCGATGATGGGGCTTTCGATGAACAACTACTCGAACGTCTTCAAGGACGCGTATGCTAAATTGTATTACTATTTGATAAAATCTCCGTTCCAGCAATATTGGTCGATTATGGAGGCGTCGAACCGCAACTTCGAAGAAGATTTGTTTGCTCTGAATTTTTCGGCGGACAGTCTGCTGACTTCGGGGTATCCTGTGCGAACGCTTGCGGGCGGCGGCGCGGAACCGAATCCGGCGTATTCGCTCTCGAATCTGATTCCGTTCGAATCGATTTCGACGACTAAAACGACGCTCGCGCCGATTGCCATAAACCACATCGACAACTTCCCGTCGGTGACGATTTTCTTCGACCTAAAAGAGGGCGTTGCAATCGGCGACGTCGAAGGCTGGGTGAATGCCGCAGCAAAGGAGATTTTGCCGAGCTCGGTTTCGGGGTCGTTCATCGGCGAGGCCGTCACGTTCCGCGAGACTATGAACAGTCTGATTTTGCTGATTTTTGTCGCGCTGTTTGTGATGTATGTGATTTTGGGCATTCTCTACGAAAGCTATGTGCACCCGCTCACAGTGCTTTCGGCGTTGCCGATTGCAGTTGTCGGCGGTCTGGGCAGTTTGTGGCTTTTCGATATGGAGCTTTCGATTTATTCGGCAATCGGCATATTTATGCTTATGGGCATTGTCAAAAAGAACGGCATTATGATGATTGACTTTGCGATTATGCGCGAGGCGAGCGGTATGTCGCCCGCCGACGCGGTTCACGAAGCCTGTATGGAGCGTTTCCGCCCGATTATTATGACGACGTTTGCAGCCCTTATGGGTATGCTGCCGATTGCGTTCGGCTGGGGCGAAGCCGACGCCGAAAGCCGCGTTCCGCTGGGCGTCGTGGTCGTTGGCGGTCTGGTGTTCTCGCAGGTGGTGACGCTGTTTATAACGCCCGTAATTTATCTCTGGTTTGACTGGCTGCAACGCAGGGTGTTGGACAAGATTCCGTTCTTTGCCCGCGGCGAAATATACAATCCCTCTGAAAAATAGAATGGTGTGCGATATGAAAAACAAGTATTTTATATTAAGCGCGGTTTGCTCGGCGTCTCTTTTGGGCGCGTGCGTGAATGTCGACGACGAAACCGCGCAGACGCCGTCGGTCTATTGGGAGGCTCCCGCCGATGCGCAGCCGCGCGAATTTGTCGAGCCGAAGGACATTCACGACCATTCGATTGACGTCGAAGGCGAAAAGGCAGGCACTGCGAAAGCTGGCGGGACAGCTGGCGAAAAGGCGGATGTGGAAGTAAAAGCTGAATCGAAGTCTGCGGCTTCTAACAGTGGGGCGGCTGGTTCTGGCGTGGCTAAGGCAGGTTCGGCGGCTATCAATGGCGGCAAGTTTGTCAGAGCCTCCGACAAAATCGACGCGGGGAATCCGCTTCAAATTACCGACTTAATCGACATTGCGCTCGAAAACAATCCAGCCACGCGCGTAAGCTGGTTTAATGCGAAAGCGGCGGCGGCGGCGGTCGGCAAAGCGGATTCGGCGTATTATCCGCAGCTTTCGGTTTCGGGCAATGTCTATCGCGCCCGCACGAAGCCGAGTTTGGGCTATGCCGGTGCGGCGCTGCGTATGGGGCGTTATTATGAAACGGGCTATGGGCCGTCAGCCGAAATCAACTGGCTCTTATGCGACTTCGGCAAGCGTTCGGCGTCTGTCGAATCGGCGCGCGCCGCGCTTTTTGCGTCGAACTTCGAATACAACCGCGCGGTTCAGGAAGTCATTTTGAATGTCAATTTGGCATATTATTCCTTATTCGAGGCTCTCGGCAATGTGGCGGCTGCAAAGCTCAACATTGAAGATGCGCAAACGGCGTATCTTTCCGCGCGCGAGCGTTTCAACTCGGGTGTGGGCAACAAGCCCGATATGCTAAATGCGCTCGCGAACTTGAAGAATGCAGAATATGCGTTGCAAAATTCCGAAGCGTCGGTCGAGACTGCCCGCGCTGGTCTTGCGCAAGCCCTTGGTGTGCGCGTGAGCTCGAAGCTCAAAATCGGCGATGATTTTGTAGTTCCCGCGAGTTCGCAAACCGACGCCAAAATAGACGACCTGCTCGCCGAAGCGATGCGTTCGCGTCAGGACCTCCTTGCCGCATATGCGAATTTGAAGAAGACGGAAATGGACATTGATGTTGCCAAGCGCAAATTCCTTCCGCAGATTTCGGCTACTGCTTCGGCGACGTATCTCGACTACTCCGAGCACGGCAGAAATGCGCAAGACGACCTGCGTGTCGGGGTCGGCATAAGTTGGAGTTTGTTTGAGGGTTTTGCCCGCAAGTATGACCTGATTTCCGCTAAAATGCAGCGTCGCGCGCAAGCCCAGATTCTCAAACAGGTGCAGATTAAGATTATGTCCGACATTTGGAGTGCGTATTATTTATACAAGAGCGCATTCAAGCAGCTTGCCAGTGCCGAAGCCGCTGTCGAAGCTAACTTGGAAGCCTACAATGCCACGAAAGCGGGCTATGAAAGCGGTGTGAACTCGATTACGGATTTTCTCAACTCGCAGAATCGTTTGGCGTCGGCGCGTCAGCAGGTGGTTTTAGCAAAGTCGACGCTTGCCTCGTCGATAGCGAAGCTTGCGTATGCTGTCGGCTCCCTTAACTAAAAGCCGCGAGGACGCCTCGTTTGCTTCGACGACGAGTCTTTTATAAGACGCGCACCGTCGGCGATTGCATTCGCAATGCGCCTCTGCTTTATATTTACGGAAAAAG
>URDC01000035.1 GCA_900546565.1 uncultured Opitutales bacterium | reverse complement strand
TTCCGTAAATAATAAAAATATTCGCAACGAAGGCGCACGCCCTCGCCCGTTTTTTTTAGAAAGGGCGGTTGGGGCGGGATAGCATCGACATCATTCGCCGCTTGCCTTTGTCGCCTTTGAGCATTTTCATCATCTTGCGCATACCCTCAAACTGTTTGAGCAGCGCATTGACATCGCGCACCTGCGTCCCCGAGCCGTTTGCAATGCGCAACCGTCGCCGCGCATTGAGTATCGACGGGTTGCGGCGTTCTTTCGGCGTCATCGAAAGGATAATCGCCTCGGTTTGGCGCATTTTTCTTTCTTCGCGCTCGCCGATATTTATGCCGCTCATCCCGGGGAGCATCTTGATGATACTGCTCATCGAGCCGAGCTTTTTAATCTGCTTCATCTGCGAAAGAAAGTCCTCCAAGTCGAATTCCGCCTTGCGGAGCTTTTCCGCCATTTTCTCGGCTTGGTCGAGGTCGAGATTCTCCTGAGCCTTTTCGACAAGCGAAACCACATCGCCCATGCCCAAAATACGCTGAGCCATTCGGTCGGCGTGGAAAACTTCGAGGTCTGAAATTTTTTCGCCGACGCCCGCAAATTTTATCGGCGCGCCCGAAACGGATTTAATCGAGACCGCCGCGCCGCCGCGCGCGTCGCCGTCAAGTTTCGTGAGCACAACACCCGTGAGCGAAACCGCCTCGTTGAACGCCTTCGCGACATTGACCGCCTCCTGACCGAGCGCAGAGTCCGCAATTAGCAAAACCTCGGCGGGCGAAACTTCCGCGCGGAGCTTTTTGATTTCGTCAATGAGGTCTTCGTCGATTTGAAGACGTCCCGCGGTGTCGAAAATCAGGGCGTTTGCGCCGTCGGCTATTGCCGCGGCTTCGAACTTCTTTGCAAGACGCGGAACGTTCTTTTCGGCGCGGTCGGAATAAACTTTCACACCCGCCTGAACTCCGAGATTTTCAAGCTGGTCAATGGCGGCGGGGCGGTAGACGTCGCACGCGATAAGCGCGGGCGTGTAGCCCTGCTTTTTAAGCCAAACTGCGAGCTTTGCGGAAGTCGTCGTCTTGCCCGAGCCGTGCAGACCAACCATCATGACTTTTAGCGGGCGCACGGGCGAAAGCGCATTAGAGCCTCCTCCGAGAAGTTCGACAAGCTCGTCGTTGATGATTTTTATTATCTGCTGACCGGGGGTGATTGATTTTATCACCTCCTGCCCAACGCATTTTTCCTTTACGCGCTCGATGAATTCGCGCACGACCTTGAAATGCACATCGGCCGAAAGCAACGCCTTGCGGACTTCGGCGAGGGCTTCCGCCATATTTTCTTCGGACAGTCTGCCCACGCCGCGCAAGTTGCGGAATGCTTTTGAAAGATTTTCTGTGAGATTTTCAAACATTGGCGCGAATCGGATTTTGCGTTAGTTCCAAAGCCAATTAACCGATAGTCTCTGCGCCATACCACTTGCGCAACACCTCGGGAACTTCGACTTTGCCGTCGTCGCGGACATTGTTTTCCAGCAGAGCCGCCAGAACGCGCGGAATAGCCAGCCCCGAGCCGTTTAGCGTGTAGACATGGCGCGGCTTGCCGCCGTCCGCGGGGCGGAATCGGATATTCGCCCTGCGCGCCTGAAAGTCCGTGAAACACGAGCAGCTTGAAACTTCGAGCCACTTTTGCTGCCCCGCCGCCCAAACTTCAAGGTCGTATTGCTTCGCGTGCGGGAAACCGATGTCGCCCGTGCAGATAGCCAAAACGCGGTATGGCAAACCCAGCTTTTGCAGAATGCCCTCGGCGTCCTTGCGGAGCTTGTCGAGCTCTTCAAACCCGTGGTCGGGGTGAACCCATTTGACAAGCTCGACCTTGTCGAACTGGTGCAGGCGGTTGAGCCCGCGCACGTCCTTGCCCCAGCTACCCGCTTCGCGGCGGAAACACGGCGTGTAGCCGCAGGCGTAGACCGGCAGCTGCGATTCCTCGAAAGTCTCGTCGCGATAGAAATTGGTGATAGGCACTTCGGCGGTGGGTATCATATAATAGTCGTCCTGATTATCGTGATACATCTGCCCCTCCTTGTCGGGGAGCTGCCCCGTCGCCGTTGCGCTTGCGGCGTTTACCATAATCGGGCACATAAATTCGCGATACCCGTTGTTGCGGGCTTCGTCGAGGAACAACGCCAGCAGCGAGCGCACCAAACGCGCCATATCGCCCGTGTAGAAAGGGAATCCCGCGCCCGTGACCTTTACGCCGCGCTTGAAGTCGAGCAGCTCGTCGAAGAACGGCAAGTCCCAGTGCGGTTTTGCGTTTTTGATGTTGTCGATATCGCCCCAGGTGTAGAGAGTGACGTTGTCCTTGTCGCTCTTGCCCACGGGGACGGACGCGTCGGGCATATTCGGGATAGTAAGCAGCATTTGCTTCCACTTTTTCTCGGCTTCGTCGGCGGCGGTTTGCAATTCCTTTACCTTTGCCGAGACGGCTTTGAGTTCGGCGACTTTCGCCTTGAATTCGTCCGAGCCCTTGGGCAACTCCGCCATGGCCTTGCTTGCGGCGTTTTGCGCGGCGCGGGCGTCTTCAAATGCGGCAACCGCCTTTCGGCGTTCTCCGTCGAAGGCGACAATCGCGTCGATATCGCAGTCAAACTTTTTGAGCGCGACAAGTTTTTTCACCATTTCGGGATTTTCCCTCAAAATCTTTACGTCTATCATAATTGTCACAGACTATTGAACATCTCCCCTCCTTTTTCAAGTTAAAACGCATGAGGGCGTGCGCCTCCGAATCGAATTTATTTTTTTATAATGTTGAAAGGTTTTCTGCGTAGAAAACCTTTTTTTGTTTTTAGATTCGACTCGGAGGCGCACTCACGGCTAAAAGCCAGTTTATTCGGGTGGTCTGTGCGTTAGCACTATCCCACCAACTCACAAACGTGTCTTTTAGCACGCGCCTCGCGCGTTTTTTATGTGTTGGTAAGCGGCGGCGATTGACTTTCAGTCAATGCGCCTTTGCCCCACTGGACGGATTCCCAACATATAAAAAACTTGAAAAAGAAGGGCGGGTGTAGTTGTATATCGAAATTCGGATTCGTTATTAACCCGAAAAACTTTAACCAAAACAGAAAGAGAAAAATGAAAACCAAATTATTCATCGCAGTGTTGGCGGGCGCAATCCTCTCGGGGTGCGCGGCAATCCAGCCCAAAAAGGACATCTCGTTACAGCTTTATTCGCTGCGCGCGGATATCAAAAAAGACTACGATGGCACACTCAAAGACGCGGGCAAAATGGGCTTTACCACAGTCGAGGCCGCGGGCTACGCCGACGGCAAGTTCTACGGTAAAACGCCCGAACAGTTCAAGAAGGACGTTGAGGCTGCGGGGATGAAAGTTATGTCGTCGCATTGCAGAAAATCGCTCTCGAAAGAGGAAATCGCCTCCGGCGACTATTCGAAATCGCTCGAATGGTGGAAACAGGCAATCGACGCCCACAAACGCGCGGGTATGAAATACGTCGTCGACCCTTACGAAAAGTTTACCACAATGGATGAGCTCAAAGCCTACGCCAAATACTTCAACCAAATCGGCAAACTTTGCAAAGACGCGGGCATCAAGTTCGGCTACCACAACCACGCCCACGAATTCCAGAAAATCGGCAATGTCATGATTTACGACTACCTCATTCAGAACACCGACCCCGAGTTGGTCTCGTTCGAAATGGACGTCTATTGGGTTGTGCGCGGCCAGAACAGTCCCGTAGAATACTTCAAGAAGTATCCCACGCGTTTTATGCTTCTGCACATTAAGGATCACAAGGAATTCGGCGAAAGCGGCATGGTCGGGTTCGACGCAATCTTCAACAATCTTCCCCCGAGCGTGGAGGGCATTGTTGTCGAGGTCGAAAGATACAGCTTCGAACCGAAAGTCAGCGTCCAAAAGAGCATCGACTATTTGAAGAAAAACGACTTCGTTCCCGTGTCCTACCCCAGAAAATAACAGGGTATTTGCGGATATTCGGGCGGAGCGTCAACCCGCACTTCCCGAAACTCAAAAGCGCGCGATGTTTTTCGCGCGTTTTTTTATTCCCAGAAACGGAGATTTTACAAAAATATCGCATCTCAACCCGCGGATTCCGCAAAAAACGGTCTGCGCGAACGCCGAATTTACGGCATTTTGCGGAGCGTTTCCGCCCCCGTCTGTCGATAAAAAGCGGAGTTCGGTTTGGCGCGAAAATTTTTTGCGATAAATAGGGCGTTTGACGTTGGGCGGGACAAAAATTATTTGACAACCTCCGATATACTGCAAAGACTCGGCACAGATTGAGTCGGAATGGGAAACCTAACGGCGTCGGGGAGAGTCGGGGGTAAAACTCCGCAAAACTTCGCATCTACAAGCCCAACGGACTTTCGAATTCGAACGGTTGCAGACGCGTTTGGCATCGGCAATAGCTACCGAAAACGGGCAGACCAAACGACGCTCAATCACCCCTAACAAAGGCGGAAGAAACGCTCGCAATAGGGCGTTTTTCCCCTCCTAATAAAGTATAACTAACATTCACAGGAGAAGCGAAAACAATGGCAACTACACTCGAAAAGAAGACGGCGGCGGCTCCCGCAATCACAATCGTAAAGCGCGACGGCAGTGAAGAGGCGTTTACAGCCGACAAAATCCGCAAGGCGATAACAAAGGCATACAACGCGGGCGGGCTCGACAACCAGCAGCTCGAAATCGACAAAATCGTGCGTCGTGTAGTGAGTTTTATCGACAAGGAACGCATAACGGTCGAAGAGGTTCAGGATATTGTCGAGCGCGAGTTGATGTTGGCAAATCCCTATATCGCAAAAAAATACATCATTTACCGTGAATGGCGCAATACCGAGCGCGACAAGCGCACTTCAATGAAGCGCACAATGGACGGCATCGTTTCGATTGAAAAGAACGACGTCAATCTCAGCAACGCCAATATGAGCGCGCACACGCCCGCAGGCCAGATGATGACGTTCGCAAGCGAGGTTACGAAAGACTATGCCTACAAATACCTCATCGGCATAAAATACGCCCGCGCCCACAAAAACGGCGACATCCACATACACGATTTGGACTACTACCCGACAAAAACCACGACGTGTGTGCAATACGATTTGGACGACATTTTCGAGCGCGGTTTCTTCACCAAAAACGGCAGCATACGCACACCGCAGTCGATTTCCAGCTACGCCACACTTGCGACAATCATCTTCCAGACAAACCAGAACGAACAGCACGGCGGTCAGGCAATTCCCGCGTTCGACCATTTTATGGCGAAGGGCGTGCTTAAATCTTTCAGAAAAATTCTGCGTCGCAACACGCTTTTCTTCGCGCGACTCGAAGAGGGCTCGGACGCCGAAAAAGAGTTGAAGGAAGTCATAGAAAAGAAAGTTCCGTCAATCGAGCTGTCCAAAAAGGCGAAGGCGGACTTTGTCGCGGAACTGAAAAAGTTGAAGATTAAGGCAAGCGAGGCGGACGTCGACTACATTATCTCGCAGACCCACGCGCAGACCAGGAAAGAAACGTATCAGGCAATGGAGGGGTTCATCCACAACCTCAACACAATGCACTCACGCGGAGGTAATCAGGTTGTGTTTAGCTCCATAAACTACGGCACTGACACTTCCCCCGAAGGCAGAATGGTTATCAGCGAACTGCTCGACGCAACCGTCGACGGGCTGGGTCGCGGCGAAGTTCCGATTTTCCCGATTCAGATTTTCAAAGTCAAAGACGGCGTTTCGTATTCCGACGCCGACGCCGAAAAAGCGATGAAGGATTTCGACAAAGCAATGGCGGGCAAAATAAAATTCTCCGCCCCCAACTTCGACTTGCTGCTAAAATCGTGCAAGACCACTTCCACATCGCTCTTCCCCAACTTCTGTTTTCTCGACGCCACATTCAACGTAAACGAAAAGTGGGAGAAGTCCGATCCCAACCGCTTCAAGTACGAAGTCGCCACAATGGGCTGCCGCACGCGCGTTTTCGAAAACCTCCACGGCGAGAAAACTTCATGGGGACGCGGCAATCTCTCGTTCACCTCTATGAATATGCCGCGACTGGCAATCGAGGCAAAGCGCGAGGCAGAAGAAATGTGGCCGGGTTCGGACAAACATGTCGTTGAAAACGAGGCAAAAAGTATCTTCCTCAAATCCGTCCGCACAATGGCGGAGACCATTGCCGAACAGCTCTACGAACGCTACCAGTATCAGCGCACCGCCCTCGCCTGTCAGTTCCCGTTTATGATGGGCAACAACATCTGGAAGGGCGGCAATAAAATATCTCCCGACAAGCAGGTCGGAGACGTCCTCAATCAGGGCACGCTCGGTATCGGCTTCATCGGCGGACACAACGCAATGGTTGCAATCTACGGCGAAGGCCATGCCGAAAACAAAGAGGCTTATAAAACCCTCACCGAGGCTCTCGAAGTCATCAACGAAGTCGTCGACAAGTACAAGAAAAAGTATAACCTCAACTACTCCGTTTTGGCTACCCCCGCCGAGGGCTTGGCTGGACGCTTCACCCGTATGGACAGGGCAAAATACGGCGTTATCCCCGGCGTCAACGACCGCGAATACTACGTTAACTCCTTCCACGTCGACGTAAAATATCCCATCAGCGCGATTGAAAAAATCCGTCTCGAAGCTCCGTTCCACGCCCTCACCAAGGGCGGGCACATCACCTATGTCGAACTCGACGGCGAGGCTAAGAAGAATGTAAAAAGTATCTTCACAATCGTCAAGGCGATGAAAGACAACAACATCGGCTATGGGTCAATCAACCATCCCGTCGATACCTGCCGCAGTTGCGGACACAAAGGCGTGATTTACTCGCGTTGCCCCGTTTGCGGCAGCGAAGACATTACGCGCATACGCCGCATTACGGGCTACCTTACGGGCAGTCTCGAAACGTGGAACTCCGCAAAACAGGCGGAAGAGCGCGACCGCGTAAAGCACTGTTAGAGACAGTGCTTGTGCCGATATGTTGCCTCTAAGAGTCATAAACATATACCCCGAAACAATCGTCGACGGCGAAGGGCTTCGCTACTCGATATATTTTTCGGGGTGTATTCACCATTGCAAGGGCTGCCAAAATCCCGACACTTGGGCTTATCAGCAGGGGACTGTTTTGGACGAAGATTTTCAAAACCGAATCTTCGAGCAAATCAACAACAACCCCCTCCTCAGCGGCGTCACCCTCAGCGGCGGCGACCCTATGTTCAATCCCGAGGCGTTGCTCGACTTCCTCAAAAAGTTGAAGAAGCGCACCAAGGCGAACGTTTGGTGCTACACAGGCTATGTTTGCGAAGACCTTCTCAAAGACCCCCTCCGAAGCAAGTGTTTGAAATATATCGACGTTCTCATAGACGGGCCTTTTGTCCTTAAAAAGCGCGATGTCAACTTGGAGTTCCGAGGCAGTTCGAACCAACGGATAATACACCTCCACAAAGGCCTTCCCTGCTAAAACGGGCGAGGGCGTACGCCTTCGTTGCAAATATTTTTATTATTTACGGAAACATTCCACATTCGTGGAATTTTTTTTTGTATTTAAATTTGCAACGGAGGCGCACTCACGGCTAAAAGACGGTTTTATTTCGGACTTGCGGACATAAGTCCGCCGACGCCTCATAAAACGCGTCTTTTAGCACGCGCCTCGCCCGTTTTACAACATAAAGCTGGTTCTCAGCCGAATATAAAATAATGTAAAAGTCTTTTTCATTCGAAAAATCCTTTTTTTTGTAGGTGGGGGAACGGCGGTTTATAGTGATTTCTCTTGTGGCGATTATGATATAAGCCACAATTCAATTTGCGGACGCAAAATCCGCCGTCGGGGGTTTACTTAGGATTATTTGCAGGTATTACTTTAATAAATAAGCAAAGCGCATTGGCAAAGCCAATCGCGCCTCTTTCGAAACAATGGCAACCCGTCCAGCGGGTCAAAGCGGGGATATTGGCTGAAAGCCAATCCCGCGCCACTTACGAACATATAAAAAACTTTACTTTAACAAATAATCAAAGGCGGAATTGCCTTTGGCAATCGCCGCCCCTTTAAAAACTATAAAATATTTTGGGAAAGGCCGAGAATACTGAGGACAATACCGGCGGCGAAGATAAAGACAAGCAGGAACGCGACGGCGAGCGCAACGCCGCCAAGCGTAGCAGTCAACATACGGATTCTGCGCCCGAGGGATTCCGCATTGGCTTTCGAAATTTCGGAAAAACTCTGCGCCAAGTTGCCGGTTCGTTCGCCGACAGCGACAACATCGACGTCCTCATTCTCCAAAAGCCCCTCCCGCGCAAGAGCCGACGCCACGGACATACCGTCATTGACGGCATTCCTGAACCGCGAAAAACACCCGCGTAAAAATTCGTTTTTGAGGGATTTTTCGGACATGAAAAACGCCTCGGTAGAGTTCACTCCCGACGCGAATAACGCCGCCGCAAGCGACGTCCACCGCGCAGTCTCACTGTCTTTGAGGGCGCGGCCGACTGCGGGCACACGCAGCAAAAAACCGTCGCGCATAACGCGCCCATCATTCGACCTGCCCAAAAAACGCACGACAATAAACCCGATACCACACAACACCAGCCCCGCGGGGAACGCCACCATAATCGCCCCGCCGATAAAATCCATAAGCTTAATCGGAAAATTCTCCTGCGCGCCCATATTCGACATCATCGCCTTAATCTTCGGCAACATAAAAAACAGGAACATCGCCACCACCGAACAAGCCATGACACACAAAAACACGGGATACGCCAACGCCCCTACAATCGCGCCGCGCAGCGCAATCCGCGCTTCGATGTAGGCGATGATGTTGCCGAAAACAAACGGCAAATTCGCCGTCGATTCGCCCGCTTCGACAAGGTGACACACACACCCGTCGAACATTTCGGGAAAGCGTTCAAGCGCGCGCGAAAGCCTCCGCCCCTCGCCGATGTCCTTGTAGAGCGACTTGCACACGGGTTTGAGCCTCCTGTCAAGCCCTCGCGAGGCGAGAATCCTGAGCGCGTCGCTCACGGGCAACGCCCCCGAGCCGCACAACTGCAAAAGCTTTTTGAATAACGCCAGCGCGACCTTCTCGCCGCCGATTTTGACGCCGCTCCGACTCCGATCGCGCCGCCCTTCGCGCCCATTATCCACCGCGCGATTTCTGACTTCCCGCGATTCCGACGAACCCAGCCCGCGCTCGTCCCGCACTACGCCCGCGCCGTCAACCGACTTCCTGACCCTGCCTGCCGCCGCATGTCGAGAAATCATCTCTCACCCTCCCGCTCCGCATAAAGCATAACTTCTTCAAGCGATGTCTCCCCGCGCTTTACAAGCTCCCAGCCGCATTCCTGCATAGTCCGCATTCCCGCCGCGCGCGCCGCCTTGCGAATCTCCCGCGCCGACTTCCGCGCCACAACCATGGCGTGGATTTCCTCGTTTACCGAAAGCATTTCGAAAATTCCCACACGCCCGAAATACCCTGTTTTGCGACACCTATCACAACCCGCCGCAGCCTTTACTTTTTCCAAAAATTCGCATTGCCCCTCGTCAACACCCAACGCCGCCAAACATCGCCGCAGCTGCTCGGGCGCAATGTCCGCAGGCTTCGCACAGCCGCAAAGCCTGCGCACAAGACGCTGCGCCAAAATCATATTGACCGAAGACGCAATCAAAAACGGCTCAATCTGCATATCCGTAAGCCGCGTCAACGCGCCCGCCGCGTCGTTTGTATGCAGCGTGCTAAGCACCAAATGCCCCGTCAGCGACGCGCGTATGGCAATGTCGGCAGTCTCCCTGTCGCGGATTTCGCCCACCATAATGATGTCGGGGTCTTGGCGCAAAACCGAGCGCAGCACCGCCGAAAACGTCAGCCCGATTTCGGGGTGAACCTGCGTCTGGTTGACGCCCTCAACCTCGTATTCCACGGGGTCTTCCACCGTCACAATGCGGATTTCGGGCGAGCGTATTTTGCGGATAAACGCCGTAAGCGACGTCGATTTTCCCGAGCCCGTCGGTCCCGTCACCAAAATAATCCCGTGCGGACGCGCCAAAGCCGCGTCTATTTTCTTCGAGTCGTCGGGCAACAGTCCCAAATCCGAAATTGTCATTTTCTGGGAGTTTTGGTTAAGAAGCCTCAAAGAAACACTTTCGCCGTAAAGCGTAGGCAGCGTCGAAACCCTTATGTCAATCTCTTCGCCATTCTTTGCGGCAAACGCAATCCTGCCGTCTTGCGGACGGCGTTTTTCGGAGATGTTAAGCCGCGCCATAATCTTGACCCTCGAAACAATAGCGTCTTTGAACTGCGCCAAGTTCTCGGGCAATTTCACTTCCTCCAAATTTCCGTCAACGCGGTAGCGTATCGCGAGCGTCCCCTTCGCGGGCTCTATGTGAATGTCGGTCGCCCTCTCGGCGAGGGCGCGGGCGATGATTTCGTTTACGAACCTCACAATAGCTGCGTTCTCGTCGCCGTCTTCGGCATATTCCTCAGCGTCTGAAAAGTCGAGCGTTGCGGAGTCGTCGAGCGTGTCCGCGCCAACTCCGAACTTTTCCGAAAACGCCTCGCGCAGCTTTCTCGCGGGCGCAACCACGACTTTGCGCACTTTGCCGCCCGAAACTACCGCAAGCCATTTCAACGCCGCACTGTCGGGAATCCACGCAAACGCAATCTTCCCGTCGACAGTCGGCATACACCCGAGCGCGGTCGCCGCCCTCGCGGGCAAAACCTCGGCGGCATTTTCGGCGGGCATAAAGTCCGCGCACAGCGCAAACCCCGAAATTTCCGAAAGCCGACGCGCAATTTCAAGCTCGTCAAGCTTCGAGTTTTCGAGCAAAAATTCCGCCTTGCGCGAATCCTCCAACACTTCAAGCCGACCCCAGTCCGCTTCGCTTAACGCGCCCGCAAACACGCGCTTAGCCGCTTCTGAAATCTCCGTTTTCGATAAAACCATATAAAATTATCTCCCGCGCGGCTGCACTTTTTGACGAACTTTCGCATTGCCTTGCGTAGTTTTTTTCGCCGACACCGCCACCGTCGAAACGGGCGGCGCAGTCAGCTCGTCGCGCTCTTTGAGTGTCAGCGAATATACCCCAATCGGCGTCGAAACCAAAATCGTGTTCGTTTCGTCGTCGAAAAATTCGGCGGCAAACGGCGTGTTCGCATCGGGCTTCGCACCGAGTTTGAGCGTGTAGCTTTTCTTTTGCGCCGAGTCCGAAATCCCGAAATACCACGCCCCGCCGATTCTACAAATCGAGCGCAGTTCAAGCCCCTGCGGTGTCTTAGTCGCATCTTCCGCAGCCTTGCTTCCCGCCGAGGAATTTTTCGGCGTCCCGAACGGATTCCGCTCAAACAATTTTTCCAAATTTATTTCGGCTTCGGACTTTTTTTCTTCCGAATTTTTTCCCGCGCCACTTTCTTGCGTCTGGCTTGCTTCCCCGACTTCACCCGCTTGCGCCGCGCCGACTTTTTCCGCATCGCCACTTCGCAACGCAGCCGCTTCGATTCCAGCCGCAGCCGCATTTTCGCCGCCCGATTGCGCAAAACACATTCCGCACAGCCCGATTTCGACCGCCGCCGCAACGCAAATCAAAAGCGCAAACTTCCGAAAAATCTTCATTCTAATTCCCAATCCCACACCTTTTTACTTCACACTTTCGGCCGCCGATTCACCGCCAGCACTGCTACCCGAACTTTCTCCATTTGCGTTCGCGTCCGCACCTAAGCCATCCGCGGCATTCGCGTTCGCGCCACTATTTTCGCCCGACTCGCTTCCGCCATTATCATCAATCCCGCCTTCCGCGCCGCCGCCTTCAACATCGCTCGCGCCACTGTCGTCGTCCAGCGGATAAACCGTCCTAAAAAACGAACTTTGCCTGTGCGCGCCGCGTTTTAGCGGGTCTGCATTTTTATCGTGGAACGCGCCCGTCTTCAAATACCTGTTCACATCGGCCTTCACTTCGCCGTCGGTGATTTCGTTTTGCTTTTCAAATTGCGCAATCGGGCGGCTTTTTACAATCGTCGGCCTTATGAAAATCACAAGCTCCGTCCTCTCCAAATTGTCGCGGTCGGGCTTGAAAAGATTCCCCAAAAGCGGAATGTCCGAAAGCAGCCAGACTTCGCCCGCGGCGTCGTTTGAAATTCCCTGCTGCAAACCAGCCAAGACAATGATTTCGTCCGACATCGCGCTTACAAAACTCTCTGCTTCGCGCTTGCCTATAATCGGCTGCTTGTTGCCGTCAATCTCCACATTGTCGACAACCGATTCAACCGTCTGCTTGATTTTCATCTGCACGACGCCGTTGTCGCCGATTCGCGGCGTCACGTCCAATAGAATGCCTATGTCGCGCCATTCAATCTCGCTTTTCGTCGTCGGATAACTCGTGCCGTCATACGAAGTCGTCCCCTTCAAAAGCGGATAGCGTTTCGAGACATTTATCGTCGCCAAATTGTTGTGCGTCGTCGTAATCGACGGGGCTGAAAGAATCTTCACCCTGTTGTTTTGCTCCGCCACATTGAAGACTGCCGAAAATCCGTTTTCGCCAAGTCCGAGCGAGAATGCCGCAGCCGAGTCGCTGTCCGAAAGCGACCACGTGCTCGTCTCGCCATACCAGCCCTTGCGGCCCGTGGCGGTGTCAAGCTCCTTCGAATAGCTGAGCCCGAACGTCGAAAGCCCCGAAACCTGCTTGTCTGAAAGCGACACCTCCGTAATAATCACGTCTATCTTCACCTGAGCCAAAACAACGTCGACCTGCGTTATTATGTTTTCGACCTGCGCGAGGTCCGTCGGCGTGCCATACGCCACAATCGAGTTGCTGCGCTCGTCGGCGACAATCGTTATGTAGTCGCTAAATTGCAGCGCAGCCCCCATCTGGTCTGCCTTCAAATTCGTGGGCAAACGCGCGGCATTTGCATTGTTGCGGTTTGCATAGTTCGCGTTTCGGTTGTTCCGATTCTGCGCATTTGCCGCGGCATTGCGGGCTGCTTTCGAGTTTTTCGCGGCAGTCTGCTGCCCGCGGATAATCTCGTTTAACACCGACGCAACGTCTTTCGACTCCCCGTGCTTGATGTAAAAAACCTTGCTCGAAGTCAGCGGTTCTGCGTCCACGTCAAGCTTTTCGATAATCTCGGCAATCCGCTTTAAATTCCCCTTTTGCGTAATCACCACAATCTGGTTCGTGCGCTCATCGGCTTCTATAACCGTCTGGTTGAAATATTTTTTGAGCAGGTCTCCCTGCAACGCCGTCAGACGGTTTTTCATATCGGGGGCGGCAGTGTGTTTTAGCGTGAAAAATCCGATGTCCTCCTTGACGGGAGCTGCGGTGTCGATTTTCTCCAAGAGCATTTCGACCCTCTTCTGGTTCGAAAGCGTGTCCGTCAGTAAAAACGCATTGCTGCGCGGAAAATACACGATTGAGGCAATATCGTTCGGGGTGATGAAAGTTTTCAGCGCGTCCTTCACCGAGTCCGTGTCCAAAAATTTCAGTTCGTAAAGCTTCGAGTAAAACTTCTGGTTGTCCTTTATGTCGGCAGCGCGCCCGACAATGAAAGTCGGCGCTTGCGCATTCACCGATTTTGCGGGGGCGGCGCGGAAAAACTTTCCGTCAAGAGGCGTAATCGCAATCCCGTTCAAACTCAAAAGCGATTCCAGCGACGCAATCGCCTCGGCCCTGGTGAACTTCCCGTTGCTTTGGAAATTGATTTTGACATTCGGCAGGTCGGCGGCTTGCAGCGATGTCTTCCCGCTTAGCAGCTCCAACAATTTTATCACCTGAACGGGACTTTCGTCGACAAGCACAAAAGGCCCCTGCAAGTCGTCGTTGGCTTTCGATTCGCCTTTTGCTTTCGCGACTTCCGCGCCGCCCGCATTCGTTCCCGATTTCGCTTCTAAACCCGCCGACACTTCCGCCGCGAGCCCCGCCGCAAAAACCGCAAAATAAACAGCCCCCACAAAAATAAAAAAAGACTTCTTCATAAATAAACGCGCATAAAAATTTCCATCTACCATATAGTATAGAAATTTTAACGCCGAAAAAAAGCCAAAAGTTTCACCCTTCCGAGAGAAATCCATCTTTCCTCAAAAAACGTTTTCTCCCGTCGCCGGACAATACTCTTCTTGCGACTACACCCACCGCATGCAACAGCCGTTCTCCCGTGCTTCACATCCTCCCGTTCCCAAAAAAAATCCTTCCAAAACATTTTCCCTCCCTTACATCCCGCTTTTCCCCAAAAAAAGCTTTTTTGAAATTTTTTTGTTGATTTTTGACAAATCGCCGTTAGCTTGTTTTTATATGAAAGCAATCAAATTGGCATTTATCTCTTTGGCAGTAGCGGCATCTGGTTTGATGAGCGCGTGCTCTTCGACAAACGACGTGGCAGATCAGAGCTTTAATGTTCTCGGCATCGTTTCGTACGAACCCGCATCGTTTATACCCGAAAGCGAGTATTCCGCCGTTATCAGGACAAAAGACGTTTTCGGTTGCGAATTGCCTTCGGGCGATAGAACGTCGTTCCTCTGGGGCGCGGTCGTAATCCAAGACTACTAAAATTTAGAGATTCCCCGTCTCGAAAAAATTTCAGCCGCCTCCCTTCCGAATTTGTTTTGGCAGGGGGCGTTTTTTTTGCTTGGGCACATATAAATGGATAAAATCTTCTGCATAGACATCGGCAATACACGCACACATTGCGCTTGCGTGGCTTGCCGCGACGGCGCATTCGAAGTTTCCTGCGCGGGCGACTTCCCCAGTGCGGATTTCGCCGACATCTTACGCACCCGACACCTCTTTGAAACTTCGGACGCTTCGGGCATAAGCTGGTGCTCCGTCGTCCCCAAATACTCCGAAGCCCTCGCCGACGCTTTCAAACACATTTCCGCCCCTATCGTCGGGCTCTCACATAAAAATTCGCCAATGCCTTTGGACATTCTCCGCCCCGAGCAGCTCGGTCAGGACAGAATCGCCGACGCAGTCGGCGCGGGTGTCTTCCTCACCCCGCCATACCTCGTTGTCGATATGGGGACGGCAGTCACAATCGACTTGGTCGATGCCCGCGGACATTACGCGGGCGGGGCAATCGCCCCCGGAATGAGCGCGTTTGTCGATTATCTCGCCTCCCGCACCGCGCAGCTTCCCGCAATCAACCCCGCCGACGCCGATTGCACGCTTTCCATCGGCAAAGATACCTTTCAGGCAATGTCAGTCGGTTGCGCCAAGGGCTTCTGCAAACTCGTCGACGGACTTATCGCCGATATTGAGCGCGACTTTTTCGGCGGCGAGTCCGCCTTCCGAAAGACCGTCTTCACGGGCGGCAGCGTAGATTACCTTCCGCGCGAGTGGCTTGGCGGCCGCCTCGTCAACCGCGACTTGGCATATATTGGGCTTGCAAAATCGTTCATTTTCAACAAAACCAAAACCGAATTATGAAAAAATTTCTGACAACCGTCATCGCACTTTCACTCTTCGCAACCGCGACACTATCCGCCGCCCAAACGCGCCCGACCCCCGAACTGCTCAAACACCGCGAGAAGTTCGCCGACACCGCGCTTTTCGAGGCAAAGAGCATCTATACCGACCCCGCCGCCAACGCCGAACTCGTGCGCCAATACAGGGCAAACCCCGAGTCCTTCAAAAACTCGGAGCTTTTTCCCGTAGCAATCTGTATGATCACAATGCGCGAGCCCAAGCCCGCTCTCGCCGTGCTCGAAAAAATGCGCAACGCCTACCCCAAAAACATCGTCGTCTTGCGCACACTCGCCAGCGTCCATTTCGTCCTGCGCGATTTCGATTCAGCAATCGCCGCCTACAAGAAGGCTTCCGACCTCGGCGACGACGCCTCTACCGTCTTCTGCGCCAGCACAATGCTCATCGCCAAGAAGCCCGAGCAGGTCGCCACTTTCCTGCCCAAACTCGAAAAACTCGCCACATCGAACCTCGAAGCCCTCAACATCGTTTGCGCCTACTCAATCGAGTTTAAAACCCCGCAAAACGACGCAATGCTAAAACGCGTCCTCGAAAACCTCGATTCCCGTAAAACCCTCAAAACCGCGACTCCCGAGGGAATGCGCTTCGTCCTGCGCTCATACCTTGCAAGCGCGAAGCTTTGGCCCGATACCGCCCTCGCAATTCCCGCCCGCGCCGCCGCACTCTTCGAGCAGTGGCCTATCGCGCTCAAATGCTACAAAAAAATCCTCGCAAAAGAGCCTAAAAACACCCTTGCCTTGCGCGGAATGGGGCTGGTCAATTACCGCCTCGGCGACATCACAGCCGCCGCCAACACCATAAAACAGGCATACGATTGCGGCGACAAAGATGCCGCCACCGACGGCGTCGAGCTCTTCCTTCTCTCGAAATACCGTTTCGTATGGGATATGTTCAAACCCTACGTTTCGGTTCCCAAACTTTCACTCGATATCCGCGCGGGCTTGCTCGAATACGCCACCACACAATCCGATTGCGCCGAAATGTTCTACCAGTCTCTCGAAGGCGACCATTCCGAAATTTTGTATAAAGATCCCAAAGTGCGCCCCCTTATTCGGACGGGGCTCGACAAATATTCGTCCGACCCGCGCGCCAAAACAGTCGCCTCCAAATACTATAAGGCGTCGAACAAATAGCTCCACCGCCTCCTCCTACCTCTCACACATAGTTCCCCAAAAAGATGAACAGCAGCTTGCCCGAAAAGAAGAAAAAGGTCGATTACGCCGCCCTCGCAAGCCCGTTTATGCGCATACCCAAAATGAACGTCCGCGCCGCCCGAGCCCTCATGGATATGGGTATACGCGAAGTTTACGAGCTCCGCGGGCGCGACCCCGAATCTCTCTTGCAGGATTATTCCAAAATCGCCAAACCCGACCCCGACCTCCTCAAATATTTCACAATCGCCGTTTCCTTCTCCGAACTCTTTTAAATGTAGGTAAGAGGCGGCGATTGCTTTCAGCAATATCCGCTTTGCTTCAACAAATAATCAAAGGCGAATTGCCATAGGCAATCGCCGCCACTTTCGAAAATGCAAAAAGCCCAGCAAGCCGGGCGAGGCGCGTGCTACAAAGATGCGTTTAGATTTTAGCTCCTATCGTCGCTGAGCTCTTGGCTTCGCCAATTCAACGTGAGTGCGCCTCTTAATCGAACACAAAAGTTGCGGAGCAAGCTTTTGGGAAGAATAAAACACGAAGTGTTTTACCCGTAGGGCGACCACGTTTTACGTGGGAAGCTTTGCCGATAGGC
>URDC01000034.1 GCA_900546565.1 uncultured Opitutales bacterium | reverse complement strand
TCGCCGCCTCTTCACTACATTTAAAATATTCGCAATCGAGGCGTCCTCGCGGTTTCTATCGGAGGAGCTCGCGCGACTTCGCCAACGCCTCGTCAATGTTTTCAAGCACAAACTCGTCGCCCATTCTGTCCAAAAAACCCGAACGCTGCATCATATGCAACGGCTGCGAGTGCGCCCCAGTAATCATCATCGTAATGCCCTTGTCGCGCATTTTTTCATAGAGGTGGACAAGAACATCTAGGGCAGTCGAGTCCATCGCAAGCACAGTGCGCATACGCAAAATGACGATTTTCGGCGATTCGCCCATCTCGGTCAAAATACTTTCGAGCTTGTCGGCAGCCCCGAACATCAATACGCCGAAAATTCTGAAAACCATAACGCCTTCGGGAATGTCCTTGCCTTCGAGCGAGTATTTCGAGAGATCGGTTTCGAGCTTTTTGTCGACAACCATAACGTTCGTCGTCTGCGAAACGCGGCGGATAAAAAGCATTGCCGCCAACACCATACCGACTTCAATCGCGAGCGTGAGGCCGAAGACGACGGTGAGCAAAAACGTGCAGATGAAAACCGAGTCGTCCGAGCGCGGAAGCCTGCGCATTTCCCTGAACGCCGACCAGTCGCCCATATTGTAGGATACCACAAAGAGCACCGCCGAAAGCGTCGCAAGCGGAATGTATTGCGCATAGGGCGCGGCAAAGAGCAGAATGCAAACCAAAACGCAGCAGTGCACGACGCCCGCAATGGGGGATTTCGCGCCGTTTTTGATGTTCGTGGCGGTTCGGGCAATCGCGCCCGTGGCGGGAATGCCGCCGAAGAAGGGGGATACGATGTTCGCAAGCCCCTGCGCCATAAGCTCCTGATTCGAGTTGTGCTTGTCGTCAATCATGCCGTCGGCGACAACCGCCGAGAGCAGCGACTCTATCGCCGCCAAAATAGCGATTGTCACGGCGGGCATAACGAGATTTTTTATGTCGCCGAATTGGATTGAAATCCATTCGAATTTCGGGAGCGTGTTGGGGATTTCGCCGAAACGCGTGAAAATGGTCTGCACATTCCAGTCGAGCGAAAGCCCGAAAAGCGAGTTAATCGACGCCCCGAATTTCGCGAACAGAAGCGACACGCCCACGCCCACGAAAATCGCGCCAATCTGCCCCGGAACATACCGCCTGAAACGGCGCGGCCAGAACACAATCACCAAGAGCGAAACCGCACCCAGAATCAGCGTCGGAATGCTGAGCGTCGAAAACGTCTCGAAAATCACGCGCATTTTGGGAATGAAGTCCTCGGGCATTTTGTCGACTTGCAGCCCGAAGAAATCCTTGACCTGCGTCGACATAATCAGAATCGCAATGCCGTTTGTAAAACCGATTGTCACGGGGCGCGGAATGTAGCGTATGGCGTTCCCCATTTTGGTTATGCCCATGACGAGCAAAATCAAGCCCGCCATAATGGTCGCCACGCAGAGTCCCGAAAACCCGTAAGCCCCCAGAATGCCGGAAACAACAACGATAAACGCGCCCGTAGGCCCGCCTATCTGGACTTTCGAACCGCCGAAAACCGAGATGATAAATCCCGCAATAATTGCCGTATACAAACCCTGCGCGGGCGAAACGCCGCTTGCAATGGCAAAAGCCATTGCAAGAGGCAGAGCCAAAATCCCCACACTAATGCCTGCTCCGATATCGGCAACGAGAGTTGAAGCGTTGTAGCCCCTAAGGCAGTCTACCAGCTTGGGGCGGAAGGAGAAACCGATGTTTTTCATTTAAGGAAGAGTTCTTCGAAGAACCCGTCGTCATTGAACTTGGCATCGGGCATATAAATAAAGGCGAAGCAGTTGTCGCAAACGCCTATATTTTTGTTTTTTTCGAGATAGTCTATTTCGTCGTCCGAAATCGGCGCGCCACAGGCGGCGCATTTTTTGTCGACAACCTCGGCTATGCCTTTCTTGCCCGAAGCTTCAAGCCTGTCGAAATGCGACAGTGCAAACGGCGGAACTTGCCTGCGATTTTCCGAAATAAAATCGCGCAAAATCTGGACATCGTCTTCCGACATCGACGGAGACTCCGAAAGTTCCCTCGCCTTGCGGATTCTCAGCAGTCTTTGAACGATGTCTTCTGTGTGTCTCATATATGGTTGCTATAAGCGAATTGAGAGTGCATATTGTCGAGTCTATTGCAAGCATTTTCGCAAAAAAATCGGCGTTGGAACGAAAAAAGAAAGGTTGACACCTCCCCCGTGGCGTCGCTTAAAATCGGGGCAGAATGTCAAAGAATTTCGTCCATCTACACGTCCACACCGACCACAGTTTTCTCGACGGCTGCGCCCGCGTAGACCGCCTTATGGCGCGCGCCAAGGAACTGGGTATGCCCGCGATTGCGATGACCGACCACGGCAATATGTGCGGTTCGATAGACTTCTACAACGCCGGCAAAAAATACGGAGTAAAGCCAATCATAGGCATAGAGGCGTATTTCGTAAACGACCACAAAATATCCGAACACCCCAAAGCAGACCGCAAGCGCAACGACGACATCGACGACATCGAAAACGATACCTCGATTCTCACGCCCGCAAACTATCCCCAAAACCTCATACACCACAAGACGCTTTTGGCGGAAAACTACGAGGGGTTTCTCAGCCTTTCAAAACTCACGAGCATTTCATACGAAGAGGGGCTCTACCGCCGCCCGCGCATAGACTACGACGTTCTGGCGCAACACCACAAGGGCGTGATAGGGTTAAGCGGCTGCCTAAACGGCGTGGCGTCGCAATACCTGCTTTATTCGGACTACGAAAACGCAAAGCGCGCGACGGCGAAGTTCGTCGACATTTTCGGCAGGGAAAACTACTACATAGAAATACAAAACCACTTCCTGCCCGCGCAGAAAAAGATTCTGCCGGGTCTTGTAAAGCTCGCGAAGGAATTCGGGCTTAAAATGGTCGCCACAAACGACTCGCACTATGTGATGAAGGCCGACAGCGCGGCGCACGACGCAATGCTGTGCATCCAGACGGGCGCAAAACTCATCGACGAAAACCGAATGCGCTACCCCAACAACGAGTTCTATGTCAAGACGCGCGGGGAGATGGAAAACGTCCTCGGCGAATTCCCCGACGCGCTCGACAACACGCTCGAAGTCGCCGAGCGCGTGAACATCGAAATCAAGTTCGGCGAGAACCACTACCCGCACTACCAGCGTCCCGAAAAAATCGACATCAACCCCGACCCGATAAATTTCGACAAAATTCTCGACAAATACGTTGCGAAGAAAAACGAGGTGCTCGCCCAAAAGGGCAAACCCGCCGACTTCTCGCTCGACCGCGCCCAGCGCGACGAGCTTATGAAAAACGGGCTGATACTCTTCGACCTCGCCAAGAAGGGAATGGTAAAACGCTACGGCATCGACTACGACCACCCCGAAAACTACACGCCCAAGGGCAAAGAGCCGCCCGACTTTGCGCAAAAACTCTGCGACAAGCTCGACTACGAGCTTTCAATCATCGTGGGCGCGGGCTTTGTGGACTACTTCCTCATCGTCTGGGACTTCATCAACTGGGCGCGCTCGCACGGAATCCCAGTAGGCCCCGGGCGCGGTTCGGGCGCGGGCTGCATGATAGCCTACCTGATAAAAATCACCGACATCGAGCCGATACGCTTCAATTTGCTTTTCGAGCGAATGCTGTCGCTCGAACGCGTGTCTCCGCCCGACTTCGACGTCGACTTCTGCCAGACGCGGCGCGACGAGGTTATCGAATACGTTCGCGGCAAATACGGCGTCGACCGCGTCGCGAACATCGTAACATTCAATAAACTGGGCGCGAAACAGGTTTTCCGCGACGTATCGCGCGTAAACAACCTGCCCATAGACCGCTCCATGAGCATCGCAAAGAAAATCCCCGACGACCTCAAAATGACGCTCAAAAAGGCTCTCGAAATGTCGTCGGAACTGCGCGAGGAACTCGACCGAGACCCGCTCGTGGAGCACATTTTCGAGCAGGGCGAAGTCTTGGAGGGAATGATTCGCCAGACGGGCAAACACGCCTGCGGCATCATCATCGGCGACCAACGCCTCGACGACCTCGTGCCTATGATGATTCAGGAAAACTCCCTCACCACCCAGCTGCCCAAAGCCCCCGTCGAGGAATTGGGGCTGCTCAAAGCCGACTTTTTGGGACTCAAAACCCTCACAATCATTTCGGGCGCGCAGACAAACGTCCAGCGCACGCGCAACAACCCCGACTTCAATATCGAGGAAATTCCGCTCGAAGACCCCGCCACATTCAAGCTGCTCAATAGCGGCATAACAATCGGAGTCTTCCAGCTTGAAAGCGAGGGAATGCAAAATCTATGCCGCCGAATCGGGCTTAGCGTTTTCGAGGAAATCATCGCGCTAATCGCCCTCTACCGCCCCGGCCCCATGCAGTTCATCGACCAGTTCATAGAGGCGAAAAAAGACCCCTCCAAAATGCAGGTTCCGCACCCGCTGCTCAAAGACCTCGTTACCGAAACATACGGCGTTCTGGTCTATCAGGAACAGGTCATGATGGCAGCGCGCATAATCGCGGGCTACACCCTCGGCGAGGCGGACATTCTGCGCCGCGCAATGGGCAAGAAAAAGCCCGAAGTTATGGCGGCGCAAAAGGCGGTGTTCGTCGAAAAGGCGAAAAAATTCAACAACATCGACAAGGGCGAGGCCGAGCGCATTTTCGGCGTCTTGGAAAAATTCGCCCAATACGGCTTCAACAAATCGCACTCCGCCGCCTACGCAATGCTCAGCTACCGAACCGCGTTTTTAAAGGCGAACTACCCCGTCGAATTTATGGCGGCACTTCTTTCGGGCGAACTCGGCAATATGGAAAAAGTGGCGAAGTTCATCGAGGCAACCGAGGCAATCAACATCAAAGTGCTCGGCCCCGACGTCAACATTTCGCGCGAAAACTTCACCCCGATTATCGACAAAAACTGGAAGCCCGATATGCAGGGCAACATCTTCGGTAAGTCGGCGGGCTCGATACGCTTCGGCTTCGCGGCAATAAAAGGTATTGGCGAAGCCCCCGCAAAGGCGATTGTCGAAGAGCGCGACCGCAACGGCGACTTCACCGACATCTTCGATTTCATCAAGCGCGTTGGCACAAAAAACCTCAACAAGCGCGTGATGGAAAACCTGATTCTCACGGGCGCATTCGACTCCTTCAACGTCGACCGCGCCCACCTCTACAACAGCCTCGACGCCATAATGGGGCATTCCGCCGAACTCGAAAAAGACTTGCAGTCGGGGCAGTCGAATATGTTCGACCTGCTCGATATGGGCGCGACAAGCGAGTCGTCCGTGAGCCTAATCGACACTTCCGCCCCGCCGATGCCGCTTAGCACAAAACTCTTCCACGAAAAGGAACTGCTTAGCTTCTACGTTTCGGGACACCCGATGAACGAATACGCGCGCTTCGATTTCGCACTCGACCAAGTTCCGCCCGCCGATGCCGTCCACCGCCTCAAACGCGCCCAGTTCCGCGCCTGCGGGGTGATTTCGAACGTCGGCAAAAAACTCTCCAAAAAGGACAACCGCCCGTGGTGCTTCTTCACGCTTTCGGGCAGGCTGAATTCGAAGGTCTGGCAGATAAATATGTATTCCGACCTCTACGAGGAGTTCTTGAAAGGCCTGAAAAACCGCGCCCCTGAGGAGTTGCGCGACTCCGTCGACATAACCGACATCGACGGCAAGTGCTTCTGCGTTGTCGGAGAGTGCCGCTGCGACGACGGCGTGGAGCTGCGCTATACCGCGCAAAAACTCATTCCCATGCAGGAGGCGATCGCGACAAACCTGACGCAGGTCGAGTGGCTGATTTCGCCCTACAACGCACCCGAACACTTTGTAAAACAGCTCAGCCAGTGCGTCTATAATTACGCCCCCGGCAATTCGGTGCAGCACGTTTTGAAAATTCAGGTTTCGGAAAATAGCTTCATAGAGTTCTCGCACGACGGCATTTCGCAGAGCGATTACAACCCCGACGCCTTCAAAAAACTGATGAAAGAACCCGCATTCATCGATATGAAAGTGTCGGTTAAACCCGTCCCCGAGCGCGAACGCCGCTTTCCGCAAAACAGGAATTTCCAGAATTTCAGGAAGTAAATCCTCGCTGAAATGGCTCGGCAAAGCGGGAGAAGAACTCCCCCCAACATCCCGCGGAAACAAAACGCAAAACAAAACATAAAAAACTTTTAGCAGTCAAATCGTTCCATTTCCACAAAACAAAAAATATACAAAAAGAGGAAGCCCGTAAAAAAGCGGACTTCCCCACGAAAAACCGTCTGTAAAAACAAAACTATTTGCGGCAGCGGCGGCGCAACGCAAACGCCAAAGCCAACGCGCCGAAAACCGCCCCCATAACCGCCGCTGCAAAAATCATTTTTATTGCCGTCATGATGTTTTTTTTCATAGCCGTTTTTATTTATTTTGTTTTTAGAGAAAATTCGACACGCCCCTACTTGTATTGCAGCTCGTAGACCGCCTTGAAGCCGCGTTTGGCGGCGTCTTCGGGCAGCTTGAATTTCACAATGCTGCCGTTTTGCGCAAAGTCGACATTGCCGCCGCCCGCAAACGAAAGTCTTTCGATTTTATCGGGGCAGAGGAACACCGCGTCGCCGCCCGAATCGTGGTAAATCCAGACTTTTTTCGAAGCCGTGTTTACCGCGTACCCGCAGCCCTCGCCGCCCGCAATTCCGCCGAGCGAATCCACAATGCCCGCGTATACGCCGTCGCCCGAGGCCTGAAAGCCGCCCGCCGAAATCGCCGCATTCTTTTCTTCGAGCGGGAATTCCGACATATTCGCCACAACCTTTATATCGCCGTATTTTGCGCGGTAAATGCCGTCGTCAATATCCTTCGACACATCGCGCCATTTGTGCGAGAACCTGCGCATTTTCTTTCCGATATATTTCGAAACGACGTTTTTCTGCAACACGTCGAGCCACTTTGCAAACTCCATACGCTCGGCGTTCTCCGTGTAGGTGCGCACGTTGCCGTGCATCATCATCGTGTAGCCGATTCCGAGCGTCATCGAAACGTGTTTTCGCATGTGCAAACCGCTGCCCAAGTCGTGGTGCGAAAGGCTGAGCTTGTCGTGGAAGAACGCGCCCACGAGGTTTGCAATCTTCACGCCCGACTTTGGATACGCCTTCCAAATCTGGTTCCACGACCACGACGGAACATTCGGCGAATCGAACATGCCGAACGTCATACCGCAGAACTGCACTTCCGCGTCGGCAACGCCCCACCAGCCGTCTTCGGTCGAAAGCGGAACGCGTTTGCTGTCGCGCTTTGCGGCGGCGGCAAGCCCGTCCATATAGTGGTTGGGCGAGGGCGCAGACGGATTGAAATCAATCGTAAAACTGCGCGCGCCCGTCTGGTCCTGAAAGAGAATATCGCAGGGATAGTTCTTCGTAAACTCGTCGACAATCATATCGCAGGCGCGGCGCACGTCGGGATGCCACATCGAAACTTGCCAACCGACGTTTTTGCCGTATTGTTCTCTCATTTCGGACTTGTTTTTGTAAAGGCTAATCGGGGCGCGGCCGTATTTCTCGAAGAACCAGCTTTTGGGGTCGTCGCACCACCAAGTATTGTTGACATACGGCATAAACAGGTGTCCCGAAGCGCGCATATCGTCGATGCACTTCCTGAACTGCTCGGGCGTCGCGAACGACTCGTTCGGCGGCAAATGCACGGGATATTGCTTGTCGAACCCGCCGTGCAAATAGCTTGTTATGTGCACGACATTGTTTTTTGGCAACGCCGCAACAGCCCTGTTCAAGTCGTCGACAGTCCTTGCGCCCACATAGAACATCACGCCGTTTTTGAAGCGGTCGGCAAGTCGCGCGTCGAGTTTCTGGTCGTATGTTTTCGAAAGCTTGTTGTCGGCGCAAAATGCGTCGACCGACTTCTGCACCGACTTCCCGAAATTCAGGCGCAGCGTGGGATACTTGTAGCCCCCGCCCTTTTTGACATACGCCATCGAAATGCGCTCGAAGTGCCCGCCGCGGGCGTCGCCGAATACGCTGAAACAGACGGGCAACAACGCCTCGCCGACATTCTCGTAATTGTTGGACTGCACGTTCGGCTGGACTGTATAGAGCGCGAAAATCCCGCCGGACAAGTCGAAGTGGTAGAAGTCGGCAATGCACGCGGGCACACGCGAGGAAATCCTGCTATACACGGGCTTCTTTACAATCGAATAGTAGAAAGAGCTGCGGTGCGTATCGAACCAATATCCGCCGCGCTGCACGAACGCTTTTATAAGTTCCGCCATTTCGACAGCATCGGCTTTCGCGCACGGCATAGCTTCTGTAAGCGGATTGGCTATGAAGAGCGTTCTGGGATCTTTCAACGCCGCCTTAACCCCTCCGAATGTGTCGACAGTCTCGATACAGTCTCCGAATATTTTTTTGAAGTGCCTCACCCATTCTTTCGAGTCGCCCACACCCTTGAAATCTACGACTATAATACGGCTTGACTGCGACTTTGCCGAGCGCGCATATTGCCGCGCGTGCCAAGCGACGTCCGAAGCGATATAGGCAATATCCCTTGTAAGATACGAATCGTTAAAATACCCGTTGAAAGTAAAAAGCGCGCCCTTGCCGCCGAGCCTTGCGCCCGTCAGAAACGGCCTGCCCTCGGAGGTCGAAAGCAGGACGATGTCGTCGTTTTTGCCGTTTGTGTTTATGCGCCATACGGCTTCCGCGTCGGAATATTTTTTGAGCATGCCCGAGCCAATCCACGACTTTGCATTCTTGCCCAAAACCGTCTTTGTGGCGACTTCTTTTTCGAATTTTGGAATGTTGCCGTCGCCGTAAATGTGCTTGCGGATTTCAAGTCCCAGATACTCGCCAATAGACCACACCTTGGGCGCGGACGTGTCGTTTACATTCCTGAAAAAGTCCTCCGAAAGCGTAACGCCCGTCATGCGCGGCGTAGTAGAATGAACCGTAATGCCCTTTGCGACTTCGGGGGCGAAATCGAACATCGTAAAAAATTCCGCATGCAAAACGTCGTCCGAAACATTTTTGATTTCCGCATTCACGTCGAACCCGTTGCCGTTGCCGCGCACCGAGACTTCGAGCGCGTCGGCGTCCGAGTCGGGACGCCTGAAACTCAGCGTAATCTTGCTGCCCTCGCGCACCGCAGTGCACTTCATCTGCGAGGTTCTTAGCGGCTGCAACGCCTTGTTGTAATACTTCACCACACACAAATCGGGTCTGAATTTAAGCCCGAGCGGATTTCCCTTGTAGCTCATATCCAGAACCGCGCCCGTTTGCGAGTCGAACGCAATTTCACAGTCGCCGCTTGAAATCGCCAACCGTTCGGCAAAAGCCGTTGCAAGCGACGACACAAAAAACGCCGCCGCGATTCCCATCATTTTATTAAGTCTGCTCATACAAATTAGACACAATACCAGTTTTTTTTAATATGTCAAAAACAAACCGACATCGCCGTCCCGCCGCAAAACATAAAAAGCAAAATCCGAGAACCCGACACCCCGCCAAAACCGTATCGCGAGGGGCAAAAAAACGCCCCCTCGAATACCCCGAGGGAGCGCGATTTTACTGTTTTCTGCTTCTCCAATATGAAATTTTTGCCCCGAAGCCAGACACTTCGCGCCGCCGAAAAACTACCGACTCTTCCGTGCAGAATCGGCGGAAGGCGGGGGCGGAGGCGGCGGATTGTTTATCATGCCGCCAATCATACGCTTCATCATATTCTGGACTTCGGGGTCTTTCACAAGCTCCGAACGCTCCTCTTCCGAAAGCTTGCCGTCGCCGTCGCGGTCGTATTTTTTAAGCAACGCTTCGCGGCGGGCTCGGGCGTCTTCGAACATGGCCTTGCGCTCTTCGCGGCTTAGCTTGCCGTCGCCGTCGCGGTCATATTTCGCCAAAATATCCTTGGGAATGGCGCGTTCCCTCATCGCGCGGCGGCGATGGAAACCTTCAAACATTTTGCGCTGTTCCTCCAAAAAAGGGATAAGCTCCTCTTCCGAAAGCTTACCGTCACCGTCGCGGTCGAAACGAGCGACAATGTCCTTGGCATGCTTGTGGCGGATTTGCTCGAAGTTCGCCATTTTGCCTTTCATAGCCTTGTGGGCTTCGGCGCGTTCGGCTTCGTTTAAACGCCCGTCGCCGTCCTTGTCAAATTGTTTAAGCAAAAGCATTTTCGCGGTCGCCGAGCCCTGGGCGTCCAAGCCCGACACATCGGACTTTTGCGCCGCATTCGCGGGATTTCCGCCCGACACCGCCGCGCCCGCGCTTTCCGCGCCAAACGCTGACAACGCCGACACAATCACAACCGCCAGCATAAAAATCTTTCTTCTATCCATAACAAAACCTTTTTTTCAAGTTGGGGTAATCTCTTCAAGACGGCGTGAAACACAACCCGCCGCACATTCGGACAAACGCCGCCGCCCCGAAAATGTTTCAAAAAAAAACATATGCAACCATCGGGAGACAACACCGCCCGCCGCATGTCGCCGCACCCGCCGCAACTCCGCTTCATATTTTGTTTGAAACCCGCGTTTTTTTGTGCAGTATGGATACGGAAAAACAATAAAATTGCGCTATGTATCAGATAACGTTCAGCAACCAAAGTATGGCGGAAATCAACAAGCTTGACAAGCCGACGCAGTTCAAGATTGTCGACGCATTCGGTTCGCTCACGAAAGAGCAAATCGAGGGCGGGCTGCCGAACCTCGGCAAAATCCGCCGCGGCAACAAAAATTTTTACAGATTGAAAATCGGCGATTACAGAATATATTTCGAAGTGCTCGAAAATGAACACACCCTGCACGCGCATTATATCCTGCACCAACACACAATCGCCGACTTCGTGTTCAGGGTCAACCTCCCCTTCAAGGAGGAGACCGCCCTCGAACAGGAGGACAATTTCTGGAAATACCTCGAATCGTTGAAAAAATGAAAAGCGAAAAAAAACTTTGGAACAACGTCCATCAAGCGAGCAAAATCTACATTCTGCCCAACGCGTTCACCTCAGGCAACCTGTTTTTCGGCTTCCTCTCGATAATACTGTGCATACAGGGCAAGTTCAATTTCGACTCGCAGGATAGAGCAATCGACGTCCTCGCACAGCTCATCACCCCCGCGAGCACCGCGCCGCAGGCGGGCGTGGGCACGGGCTACTACCTGCTTGCGATAATCTGCATTCTGATGTCGTTTTTGTGCGACGCCTTCGACGGGCGCGTAGCCCGCGCAAGCGGCAAACTCTCGCTTTTCGGCAAGGAGTTCGACTCGCTCGCCGACAGCGTTTCGTTCGGCATAGCCCCGTGCATTCTGATGTATTTTCTAATCCTCAACCCGAGCGACGATATGAGCGCGACAATGAAGTCGCTCGTACGCAACACGGGCTGGCTAATCGGCTTCATCTTTATGCTCTGCGCAGCAATCAGATTGGGACGCTTCAACGTCCTCACAAACCCGTATATCGAGGGGCACGAGAAATACGAAATGGGCGATTTCTCGGGGCTTCCCGCTCCCGCCGCGGCGGGGGCTGTGGCGTCGATAGCCCTGACAATGCTCAGCTTCAACCTCACGGCGTTTATGCCCATACTCATACCGCTTATGCTGCTGATTTCGTGGTTTATGGTAAGCAACATTCCCTACCCGTCGTTCAAGCACATAAATTGGACAACCAGCACAAAATTCCGCTCTTTCGTGGCGATAATCGTCTGCATACTGCTGATAATTTCGTTCAGGGAGTGCAGCTTCGCGCTGATATTTCTGGCATACGTTTTCTACCCGCCGATAAAATACCTGCCCCGCGCAAAACGGATAATCGCCTATAAGATAAAGAAAAGCAAAATGCGCCGCCCGTAAAAAAAAACGGAATACTCCCCACAAAAAACGCGACAGTTCACATAACCGCCGCGTTTTTTTGCGCCGCAACCAACCGACAATTACGCTCCTATTCGGCGGAGGGGACGAGCGAGTTTTTGAAGGCGGGCACGGAGGGCGAAGCCGCCGCGCCTCCCGCCGAATTGCCGCGCACTGCGCCGCCTGCGGCTTCCCGCTTTATGCCGTATTTTTCGTAGTCGGCGGGCGATATTTTTTCGATGTCTACTTTCTGTGCCGCAGTCGGCTTTTGAACGACAAAGGGCACTTCAACCTTTCGAGCCAAATCGATGATTTCATCGGGCGTCTTGCCGTCGACCGACTTCAAAAAATCGGCTTCGGAAATTTTTTTATTCTCGCGCTCATACATAAGCCGCGCAACCGCGTCGGAGAAATCGGGCTGCTTTTCGGGCGGAAGCGAAACGAGTATCCGCCCCGCCGACTCCGAAAATTTTTGCGCCGAACCCCCGTCTATTTTCAGGCTCGAAACGCGCACAAACCCCGTCAGTTTACGGGCTTCGGCTATGATTTCATCGGGCGTTTTGCCGTCGATAATCTCCCTGATTTTTTCGCTGCCGCCCAAGTCGGGACGCTGCGAGAGCGCGACGGCAATCGTCGTCATCGCAAGCGCGAAACGCTGCTGCGCGTCTTCGTCCAAAGCCGCGACAATTTTCGCGTAGCTCTTCTCCAAATTTTGCGGCGTCGAGGCGTCGATTTTCAACGCGCCCGCGCCGCCCGCAGCGCAAACGGCGGCGTTTGCAAACACCGCAACCACAAGGGCGCAAACCGCAAAAAATCTGAACGCAAACATAGTATTCATTTCGGGATAACGCCGACAATGTAAAACGCGCCCGTTTGAAAAATCAAACTTTTTATCTCCGCCGAGCCGCAAAACCCGCTCCGAACCGTTATTTTGCGCGGTTCGGCTCGGGCGACATTTCGAATTCCAGAACGCCGCCGCGCATAATGTCGGCGTGCGCAATTGTCTTATTCGAATACGGCTTGCCGTCGAGTTTTACGGATTTCACATACTTGTTCCGCTTCGAAAAATTCTTCGCAAAAACCGTGAATCGCCCGCCGTTTTTCAGGTTTATCGAAATTTCCTCCGCCTGCGGCGCGCCCAAAACATACTCGCCCGAACACGGATCGACGGGATAAAACCCCAGACACGCAAAAATATACCACGCGCTCATCTGCCCGCAGTCGTCGTTGCCGCAGAGCCCGTCGGGGGCGGGCATATAGAACTTATCGCAAACTTCGCGGACAATTTCCTGTGTGCGTTCGGGAGCGTCGGCAAGCGCGAACATATAGGCTATGTGGTGGCTCGGTTCGTTGCCGTGGACATACTGTCCGATGAGTCCGCTGATATCAACGCTTTTACGCGCATTCACGCGCGTGTCACGCGCGGTAAAAAGCCCCTCCAACCGCTCGACAAAAGGCTTGTTGCCGCCGAAAAGAGCAATAAGCCCCGCAACGTCCTGCTGGACGTGCCAGGTATACTGCCACGCGCTGCCCTCGGTGTAGTCGCCGCCCAACGATCCCTCGTGCGAAAAATCGAACGGATTAAACGGCTCGCGCCACTTTCCGCCGCTGTCTTTGCCGCGCATAAATTTCGTCTCGGGATCGAAGAGATTCTTGTAGAAGAGACTGCGGCGGCGAAATTCGGCGGCAACCTTTTTTTCGCCGATTTTTCCGGCTGCCCGCGCTACGCAGGAGTCGTTGTAGGCGACTTCGAGCGTTGAAGAAACCGATTCCGTCTTGCGCAGGTCGAACGGGAAATACCCGTATTTCAGATATTCGTTCCAGTCCGATTTCTTGTGCGGCACGGTCGAAGAAACAACCATTGCCTCCAACGCCCTGCGCTTGTCGAACCCGCCGAAGCCCTTGTTTACGGCCTCGCCGATAACCGAAATCGCGTGGTTGCCAATCATGCAGTGCGTCTCCTTGCCCCAGTAGACATTGATGGGCAGATACCCGACAGCGTCGTAGTGCATAAGCATAGAGTTTACAAAACTCGGCACAACTTCCGGAATGAGAATCGTGTAAAGCGGATGCGCCGCACGGTATGTATCCCAAAGCGACCATGAACTGAAATAATTGCCGTCCATCGACTTCGCCGTCTTGCCGGTTGCATCGTCGTATTGTCCGTCGACATCGGCGATGTTGTTGGGCTGGACAAACAGGTGGTAGACCGAAGTGTAGAATGCCTTTTTCGTGTTTAAATCCGCCTTTACTTCGAATTTCGAAAGAATTTTTAACCACTTTGCCCGCGCATTTTCAACAACTGCGTCGAAATTCCAGCCGGGCAGTTCCGCCGCCATATTGCGCATAGCCCCTTCGGGCGAGACCGTCGAAAGCGCGATTTTCACCAAAAGCGTGTCGCCGCTTTTTAGCCCGAAATCGAGCAGATATTTTTCGCCGAATTTGTCCTTTACGGGGGGATTTTTGCGAACCGACTTCGCGGGCTTGTCGAATTTCATCTCGAAACACACACTGCGGTTCGGCGCAAAACCTTTTATGCGCTGCGCTCCGCGCACTGTATAAGCGTCGGGCATTTCCGACTTCTCGAACTTCACGCGCCCTACATTGCCGCGCCAGCGCACTCCGCTTTGTAAATCCAGATACACTTTGCCGCCGTCGGCATTGAATTTTATACGGTAAATCGCAACGCGCTCGGTCGCCGAAATTTCAACTTCCGCGTTTGCGTCGTCGAGCTTCACATAGTAATATCCGACACCCGCACGCTCGTTTTTCTTGTCGAAACGACTGCCGGCAATAGCCGCGTCATTTCCCGCAAACGGAATAAACGCGACATCGCCGAAGTCGGGACATCCCGTTCCGTTCATATGCGTCTGCCCGAAAAACAGAATTTTTTTGTCCGCATAGTTGTAGCCCGAACAGTAGTCCCACCCCGATTTTCCGGTTTCGGGACCGGGTTGGACGAACCCGAACGGCAGCGTCGGCCCCGGATACGTGTGCCCCGTACCCGTCGTGCCTATGAACGTGTCCACGTAATCCAGCACATCAGATTCGGGCGCAGATTGCATTGCAAACCCCAAACCCGACAATAACCCGAACGCGGCAAAAACTGCCATTTTTACGAATGAGGACTCCATTTTTTACTCCTATTTTCTGACAATTAACCGTTTAATTCACAACAATCTATACATTAAACACATACAACCTGTCAAGAAAAATCCCGCCGCCGCGCGTCTGCCCCGAGCCGCCGCGCGACGCCCCGATAATAAAAAAGAGTGTCAAGTTGTTGTAAAAAAAATGCTTGACGAAAAAATTCAACAGTCCATCATACTCGCAACAAAATAAACTTCCGACGATTAGTGGGTTTTATTGCCCGCTTTTTTTGTCGGCACACAACAAGCATTTCAACAAAAAATACAAAAAACAGGAGACAAAAATGAGTAATAGTGGCGAAATTCTGGCAATTCTCGAATACATGGAAAAGGAAAAGCAGATTAAGCGCGAAGAGATGATTGAATCAATCTCGTCGGCAATCCGCAACGCCGCCGCCAAAAGCATGGCGGGCTACAACCTGAAAATCGACATCAATCCCAAGACGGGGAACTTGAAGGCGTGGGCGTTACTCACCGTCAGCGATTCCGTCGCCGATAACGCGACGCAAATCCACATCGACAAAGCCAAACTCTACAAGCCCAATCCCCAAATAGGCGATATCATCGAGCGCGAAGTCGACCTCTCGGAACTCGGACGCATAGCCGCCAAGAACGTCTATCAAAGCATAATACAGAAACTTCGCACAATAGAAAAAAGCCGCATTTACGACGAATACAAAGATTCAATCGGCGACATCGTCTCGGGCACGGTGCGCCGCCGCGAAAAGGGCGCGTTCATCGTCGACTTGGGGCTTACAACCGCAGTGCTGCCCAAGCGCGAATGTATCCCCGGCGAAAATTACGACTCGGGCGACAGAATCCGCTGCCTGCTTTTGGAAATCGACAATTCCGCCCGCGGCCCCGAAATTATTCTCAGCCGCGCAAGTTATAAATTCGTCCAGCGTCTCTTCGAATTGGAAGTATCCGAAATCGCTGAAAAGTCGGTTAAAATCGAGGCTATGGCGCGCGAACCGGGTTACCGCACAAAGATTGCCGTAAGCACGTCGGACGCCAGAATCGACCCCGTCGGTGCGTGCGTCGGCGCGGGCGGAACGCGCGTTAAGGGAATCGTCAAGGAACTCAACGGCGAAAAAATAGACATCATCAAATATTCCACCGATGTCGAACAGCTCTTGGCTGAGTGTATAAAGCCCGCAGTCGCCAAAAACGTGGAAGTCGATATGGCAAACAAGCGCATTTCTTTCGAAGTTTCGAAAGCCGACTTGTCGGTTGTAATCGGCAAGGGCGGTAGCAATGTAAAACTGACTTCGCGCCTAATCGGGCTTAAACTCGACGTGAAGGAGGAAGAGGAAGTCAAGGTCGGGATGGAGCAGAAAGTCGAACAGGCGGTAAGCTCGCTGGCGCAAATACTGACGAACCTCTCGGCGGAGGAAGTTGCAAAGCTCGCGCAAAACGGTATAAACAGCCTCGACGCGTTCGAGGGCGTCGAAATCGACGACCTCGTTGGAATTGGGCTGACCGAGGAACAGGCTGCGGCGACGCTCGAAAAAATCCGCCAAAGCAGATAGTGCTACACAAACCGCGACAATTCCACCGCGACACGAAAAACAAAAACACTCTCAAAACAAATGAGCATAAGAATCCACGCATTAGCAAAAGAGCTTAACGTTTCGAGCAGGGAGTTGATTGACTTCATCAACCAACGCCGCGAAAAATACGGCTTGGAAATAAAAACGTCGTCGAACTCGATCGCTCCGCTATACGCGGAGGAAATTTCGCGCGATTTCAAAGCGGACGCATCAGACACAGCCCCCGCGGCAGAAAAGGGCTCTACGGCAGAACCCGCCAAACAGCAGCAACCTTCCGCCCCCCAAACCGAAACTTCCGACAAGGAAAATTCGCAACAGACGGAAGCCGACAAACCCGCTGCGCAACCCCAGAGCGCGCAGCCTCAAACTTCCGACGCCCCCCAAGCGGACGCCGAAAAACCTGCCGCGCCCGTGAACGCGCCGAAAGCGGCTCCCAAAATCTCAATGCCGCAGACAACGTCGCGCCCCGCGCCGATTGTCCCCCCAGTGCCACAGGCAAAGGGCGCGCCTAAAATCGCAATGCCCGCGCCGAAATCCGCAGCGGCAACATCAGCGGCAAATAAACCTCAGCCGATTCCCGCGCAAAACGCAGCACCCGACGCGCCCGTAAACGCGCCCAAGGCTGCCCCCGCAATTTCAATGCCGCAGACAACATCGCGCCCCGCGCCGATTGTCCCCCCCGCGGCTTCCGCATCGCGCCCCGCGCCCGCTGTGCCGCCTATGCCGACATCTTCGACTTCGAAAGCCCCCAGCGTAAAACTGCCCAACATCTCGATAGTGCGTC
>URDC01000033.1 GCA_900546565.1 uncultured Opitutales bacterium | reverse complement strand
CGATTATGATATACGCCACAATTCAATTTGCGGACGCAAAATCCGCGCTCGGGGGCGTGCCCCCGCTCTCCGTCGAGGGCTCTGCCTTCGCGGTTTTTATCTGTCGACGTAGCGTTTGAAGCTTTGCACCGTCCAGCGCGTAATGTGGTTGTCGATGTTCGTTTCGACAGTATCGCCGGCTTTCTTGTCCATAAGAGCCTGCGCCAACGGCGTCTGGTAGGAGTAGATTTTCTTTTCGGTGTCGCTGTCCCAAGCACCCAAAATCGTGCAAACGTGAAGTTCGCCGTTCTCGTTTTTGAGGGTGACGATAGAACCGATACCGACCTTGTCGACGGGCGTCGTGTTGAAGTCGAAAATTTCGGCAATGCGAATATCCTTTTCGAGCTGGGCGCGCTGGGCGGTGAGGAGTTCGTCGCGCTCGCGAGCCATCTTGTATTCGGAGTTTTCGCGCAAGTCGCCGAGTTCGCGGGCGGCTTCGATTGCGATTTTGCTTGCGGGAAGCTCGACCTTGACGAGTTTTTCCAACTCTTCGCGCTTCTTGTTGAGGCTCCATTCCGAAACGAAGAGGCGTTCGCGCGTCGAAGACGTTTTGACGAGGCTCTGGACTTTCGGATAGAGGTTGATTATGCGCGAAAGAATCGACTTTTTGGAGAGTTCTTCAAAACCCTGATTGAGCAGGAGGGTTTTTGCCAAGTCGCGGGCGGTTTCGAGCGATGAGCCGTTGAGCATTTCCTTGATGAGGCTCTGGTCTTCGCTGAGGGCTTCGGCGAGGGGAATCTTGGCGGTAGAAACAACCGTTTCGCGCTGCAAAGCTTCGTTGTCGATTGCCGCGAGCATAACGCTCAAAAGGTTTTCATTGATGAGGTTTACGAGAATGTCCTTGTATTTGGTCTCGTTGCGGTTCTTGACAATCCACAAAATGAGAGGCCCGTTGAGGGTCTTTTCTTTTAACCACGTTTCGAAATTGCTTTTGAGAAGCTCCCGCGAAGTGCCCTTGCCGTCGTCTTCAAACTTATAGCCTTTAACTACTTTCGATTCTTTATTGGAGTCCCATTTCAACAGGAAATCTACGCATTCCTTTGTGAATTTTCCGTCACTGGATTTTAACAGAGAGATTGTGGTTTCGCGCCAGTGAACGCCCTGAATTCTGCCGAGGAGGTCGAGGAAACGGCTAAGATATGAAGATGGAAGGTTCTTTGCGAGGTTGCTGAGGCCTTCCTTCGGGTTCTTTTCGACGATTTCCTTGATGATGTCCTTACTGCGCGGCTCGATTTCCTCGACTTTGCTTTCCTCCAAGTCGACGTCCTTTTCGCCTTCGATAGCCTGTTCGTTGATGTATCTGATGAGGTCGTTGCGAATCCAAATGCCACGGAGACGGTCGGCGTCGTTGAGGGAACGCGATGACTTTTTTACGGATTCCGTGAGTTCGTCCCTTATTTTTTCAAGCTCGGCTTTGATTTCCGCGTTGCCGCCGATGATGTTGCCCTCTTCGGCGACTTCGCCCGAGAAGTGTTTTTTGACGCCGATTGCGGTTTCGAAAAGTTTTTCTGCCAGAACAATCTTCTTTTTGGGCTCTCTGTTTACGAAATATTCGTTGAGAATTTCATACTCGGGCGACATTGCCTTGTCCTCGTCGCGGAGTTTATAATAGTCGTTCTTTGTTTTGGGACATTCCACAAAGGGATTGCGCACAAGCTCCTCTTTGGTTTTATTCCACCATTTTCTGAATTCCTTTTCCGCCTTTTTGTTGGCGTCCTGATAGTCCTTTTCCGAGAGGTTGCGGCTGTTTACGGGATTGTAGCCGAAAAGCTGTTTGAATGTGTTTTCAAGCTCGATTACACTTGCGGCGCGGTCCGCTTTGTTTTTGTCGATGTAGTTGACGACAAATTCACCGCCGTTTTTCATTTCGTTTTCGAGGGTCTCGCGGTCGGTTCTGTATCGGACAAGAATGTTGTCGGGTTCGAGAATTTCGAGTTTGTCGGCACAGAAGGCGGGGTCCATCATATGGCCGGGTTTTCCTTCAAAATCTATTTTCAATTTGCCCGAGGCGGGGTCGAACGAAACTATTTTGCCGAAGCCCCAGCTATTGTGCATACAGAAAGCCCCGTCTTTCATTGATTCGAGTCTGTCCCTTTTCGAGGCAAGACGAGGATTTTTGCTAATGATGTTGTTGATTTCGTCGGAATTCATATTTATTATTCTTGAATTTTATTTTTCAAATCTTATAAGACAACGCCGCAAAATAATGGAGAAAGTGTGTTCATATTGCGAAACTGCCGTTAAGATTATTGAAAGTTACGACAGGAATCCGTCAAAAGCTGACGAAATACTGTCTGAGCATTTTTTTGTTTCTTTCAAGAAGAACTCATTTAGACGAATTTGTCAATTTATCTTTTTAACAGTTTTGCGGAATAAATTTTTGATAGAGCGCGTTATCAGCAAAATTTGTAGGCGCGCCCCGCGCAAGAAATTGGAGTGTCTTTTAAAAGCCGCAATAGCCGAAGTTATTATATCAGACACACAAACATTTCCAAAAATTGTAAATACATGGGTCGAATTTTGCAAAAATGAGTTTTCGGAAAATGAAGCAAAGTTTGTAAATGCCGTTTTGCGAAAGAGCCGTTCGGAGGTGGAAGACATTTTAAAAAACGGTGATATTGCGCTTAAATACAGTTTTCCCGAATGGCTTGTGAATCGTTGGACTGAAAATTTCGGAGCAAAAAAGACGGAGGAAATTTTGGCGAACTCCAATTTGCCGTCGGAGGTATTTTTCAGAGTTTCGCCAATGCGCGAGGCGCGAAAAGTTTTTGAAAAGTATGAAGAGTTTTTCGAAACAACTAATTTCGAGGGATTTTATGTTTTAAAGTCGGGCAACTGGGACAATGTGGCGGAGCTTTTGCAGACGAAGTATTTTTATGCGCAGGACCCGTCGACATCGTTTGCGACGCGGGAGCTTGCCCCAAAATGCGGCTGGAAGATTCTGGATTTATGCGCGTCTCCGGGAGGAAAGTCGAGAATAATGGCTGACTTGGTTTATCGAGATTTTTTAGAGAGGGGATTGGGGCAGGGCGAGCTTGCAGAAACGCTGATTGTTTCGGTCGATATGCCAAAGCGCATTAAAAAGCTTTCGCAGAATATGGGGAAAGTCGATTTCTTGAAATCGGACGTGGTTGAGTGCGATTTGCTTAAAGGCGATTTGGCGGAGGTTCTGGGTGTGAGAAATTTGCCGACAGAATACGACGCCGTTTTTATAGATGCGCCGTGCTCCAATACGGGAGTATTGCGCAGGCGTCCCGACGCGCGTTATAGAATTACGGAAGGCGACATTTTGCGGTGCGCGGAAATCCAAAAAAAGTTGTTGGAGAAATATTGCGAATTTGTGCGCATAGGAGGAAAGCTGGTTTTCAGCACATGCTCGATTGATTTCGAAGAGAACGAAAATAATAAGGAAGAATTTTTAAAAAAATGCGGAGACAGATTTAAGTGTGTTTTTGCAAATACTTATCTGCCAAGTAAACATAGCGACGGCTGCGGTGTGTTCGTCTTCGAGAGATTAGAATAAAAAATTTCTGTGAACAACTTGTTTATAGGTTGCCTAATAGTATGTTAGAAGAGTGTGGGAGAATTGTTGAATTGTTCAAAGGTCAATTTTGTCATTATGCTATTTCGGTGTTATTATAAAAATAAAAATACATAACTCATTTAAAATAATAATAATATGTTGTTGTTAAGAAATTCACAACACATAATTATAATAATAGAAACATATATATTTCCATATATTTATAATTCAAAAAACAAAGAAAAACAGACGACGAAAGAGAATTTTGAAAAGAGAAAAAACCTTGCAATTTCGACGAGTTGGTATTGTCATTGACGCAAAATATATAGAGACTAACACACAAGTTTAAGAGAAAATGCCAGAAGCAAAAGAAAGAAAATTAAAGGCATCGGGACTTCCGAGAATACAATATCCGAAAGAGTCCACAAAAGTGGAGGGGGATTGTATATACGGAATAACTCTCGACATGGCTATGGACGAGGCGAGCAGATGTATGCATTGTCCCAAGCCGAGATGTGTTATGGGGTGCCCCGTCAATATAAGAATACCCGATTTTATTACGGACGTCGTAAACGGCGATATTTCGACGGCGGCAAAAAAACTTAAAATGCAAAGCGCGCTATCGGCTGTTTGCGGAAGGGTTTGCCCGCACGAAAAACAGTGCGAGGGAAACTGCATTTTGGGTCTGAGATTCCATCCCGTGGCAATCGGAACTTTGGAAAGATTTGTAGCCGATTATGCGCGGGTAAACAATGTAGAAGTGTTTCCGGAAAAAAAGCCGCCGACAGGCAAGAGAGTCGCTGTTATAGGCTGCGGTCCTGCGGGCATTACGGCTGCTGCGGATTTGGCGTTGGCGGGCCACGAAGTCGAAATTTTCGAGGCCGAAAGCCTTCCGGGAGGAGTGCTTACTTACGGCATTCCCGATTACAGGCTGCCGAAGGAAATCGTATTTTACGAAGTCGAGCAGATAAAGAAATTGGGCGTTAAAATCCATTTCAACGAGCGCATAGGCAAAACACGGAATGTGGGCGCGGTTTTGAAGTCGGGTTTTGACGCCGTTTTTATTGGCGCGGGCGTGGGGGTGCCGCTTTCGCTCGGCATTCCGAACGACAACGCCGACGGTGTTGTTGCTTCGAACGTTTTTTTGGCGCACTACAATTTGTCGAAAATTAAAGACGACGTAAAGCCGATTGGCGAGGGTGCGCAGAATATCGTGGTAGTAGGCGGCGGAAATGTCGCTATGGACGCCTCGCGCGTGGCGTTGAGACTTGCTAAAAAGTCTACGGTTGTTTACAGGCGCGCGAGGGAGCAAATGCCCGCGCGGAAAGTCGAGATTGCAGACGCTGAGGAGGAAGGGGTCGAATTCAAATTCCTTTCGGGCATAAATCGCGTGATTGTAGACGAAAACAACAAGGTAAAAGGTCTTGAATGCGTCAAAATGGAGCTTTCCGAACCCGACGAATCCGGCAGGGCAAGCGTCAGAAAAATCCCTAATTCGGAGTTTGAAATTCCGTGCGATTTGATTGTGGCGGCTGTCGGCAACAAGCCGAATCCGATTTTATCGATTACGTGCCCGACGCTCGATACGGCAAAGGAGGGGACTATTGTCGTCGACCCGATTACGCTTCAAACTTCCGTTCCGGGGGTGTTTGCAGGCGGGGATGCCGTAACTGGTGCGCTCACGGTTATCAGCGCAATGGGACAGGCAAAAAAAGCCGCAAGAAACATAACGAAATATTTGGCTGGCGAGCCGTTAGTAGATGAAACCGCGCCTGCTCATATCTAACGACGACGGCATAGGTTCGCCTTTTCTGCCTATTTTCGCGAGGGAGTTGGCGGAGGTTGCGGACGTGGAAATTGTCGTGCCCGCGAGTGAGCAAAGTTGGATTGGCAGGGCGTATTCGCGCCACGCAGAGCTGAGTGTGGAGGAAGTCGATTTTTGCGGGCTCAAAACTTGGACGGTAAACGGGACGCCCGCCGACTGTGTGAACATTGCCCTTTCGCATTTGTGTCCGAATCCGGACGCCGTGGTTTCGGGAATTAACATAGGTCAGAACATTGCCATGCCGCTTTTATGGAGCAGCGGAACTTTCGGCGCGGCTGCGGAGGGAGCGGGTTTCGGGATAACGTCTTTCGCGTTCTCTATGAGGCTTGAAAAAAGGTTTTACGATGCTTGCAGGCTACGCCACGAAATGCCCGAAGACGCATCGCTCGAAAACAGTGTGAAAGCCGCTTCCAAGACTGCTTCTCGGTTTATTTTGGACGTTTTAAAAAGCAAGCCGCGCGAATGGGGCGTTGTGCGCAATGTGAATTTTCCTATTCGGTATTCGGAGGAAACACCGTTTAGGGAATGCGTGCCCGCGCGGGCGAAGATAAGCCCGCTCTACGTGAAAAACTGCGGAAAATACAATTTCAAATACGCGATGGAAGCCTTTGAATGCGAGGAATTGACCGACTACAAATGTCTGGAAAACAACGAAGCGTGCTATTCGGTCATAAAAATATGATTTTTTAAAAAAGGCAGTTTGTGAAGAATGCGGTTAAGTCGAAGTTGTCGGGAGCACTGCACCGTTTGAGATAGTGATAGACTCGAAAGTCCGCCTGTTTTGTCAGGCGGATAAAAACCGCGCAAAAATTGTCGAATGTCGAAATCGGCCGGAAGGCGGAAAGACGTTTGTAATTGAAGGCAAAAAGCAGCTGAACAAATCCGCCCGAAATGTCTTTACGGCGCGTTTTGCGCCGTCCGAGGCGGGCTAAAAAAAAGATTGAAAACGCGCCCGAATTCGGGAAGATATACGGGGTATGAATAAAAAAATGCTCCAAACTGCCGTCAATATTGCGCGTCTGGCGGGCGACCGTCTAAACGGCGTCGCTAAGCGCAGCGTCAATTCGGACGCGGGCAGGGACGTCAAGCTTCAAGAGGACGTAGAAAGCGAAATTTTCATACGCGAAATGTTGTCTTCTACAAACATTCCCGTATTGGGCGAGGAGCAGGGCGGAGACGTCTCGGTTGTAAACGGCGGCGAGCCATACTGGATTGTCGACCCGATAGACGGCTCTTTCAACTTCTTGCGCGGCATGCCGGGGGTATGTGTTAGCATTGCGCTTATGCGCGGCTGGGAACCCGTTGTAGGCGTTATTTACGACTTTACGCGCGGCGAAATTTTCGCGGGCGGAGAGGGGCTGCCGTTTACGATAAACGGAACGGAAGTAAATCCAAAATGGGCCGACGATGTGGCGCAAGCTGTGCTGATGTCGGGCTTTCCGTGTGCGTGCGAGCTTTCCGCCGACGAGACAGTCCGCAATTTCCTCGTGGAGGCGCAGAAGTTCAAAAAGGTGCGCATGATTGGCAGCGCGGCTCTTGCCATGGCATGGGTCGCGGCGGGCAGGGCGGATTCCTACTGCGAAAAATCTCTTTATTTGTGGGACGTTGCAGGCGGCATGGCGTTGATGAAGTCGCTCGGCAAACCCTGCATTGTAAAGCCGCTCGGAATCAAGGAAAAGCCGCTGTGCGTTTCGATACAGGCGGGAGCTAAAAAGGAATTTTTGATATAGAGTATGAAGTCCGAAAAATTCGTATCGCATTTGGTGCGCCGTATTTCGTGGGATGAGCTTGACGCAAAGTATTTGAGGTCGCTCGTGCAGATTGCGCGCGCGGAGGACATCGAGGGGCTTGGACTAGCGAGTTTGCCCGCGGCGGCCTCCGACATCACGACAATGTCGCTTACGCCGAAGACGGAAACTGCGGCGCGTCTTGTTTCGCGCAGTGCTATGACGGTTTGCGGAATGGGTCTGATACCGATAATTTTGGACGTGTATTCCGAAGCGTCGGACGGCGAGAGGCTCGAATTTACGCCGAAATCCGAGGACGGTCGGCGCGTCGAAAAGGGCGCGGTGCTTGGCGAATTCAGGGGTTCGGCGCGTGTGATGTTGCAGGCCGAGCGCATAATGCTCAACTTTTTGCAGAGGCTTTCGGGCGTCGCAACGGAGACTTCGAAGTATGTCGACGCGCTCGGGGATTCGCCTACAAAGCTGCTTGATACGCGCAAGACAACTCCCGGGCTGCGCGTCCTCGAAAAATACGCGTTTGCATGCGGCGGCGGCTACAACCACAGGATAGGGCTGTTCGACCGCGTAATGTTGAAGGACAACCATCTTGCCGCAGCCCACGCCGTTAACGGCGAACATTTGGCGCAGGCGGTTGAGACCGCCAAGCGGAAGAATCCGAATGTGGCGGTGGAGGTGGAAGTCGATTCGATTTCGCAGATTCCGCCCGTTTTGGAGGCTCAGGCGGACGTCATTATGCTGGACAACTTCGACTTTGCGCAGATGCGCGAGGCGTTGAAGATTATCGGCGACGGCGCGTGGGTCGAGGTTTCGGGCGGCGTGACGCTCGCGACTTTGCCCGAAATCGGCAGGATTGCCCCCGACTTCGTTTCGAGCGCGGCTCCCGTGCATTCGAGCAAATGGATTGACATCGGGCTGGACAGTTAGCGCGAAGTCGGTTTTTCAGATTTTCAATTTCAATTTTTACACATTTTTAATTCAGATTTTTTTATGGAAGGTATACCGCCACTCGATCCGTTCTTGGTTCGTCTTAAAGCTCTCGACGAGAAAATGAGCGCGCCCGATTTCTACAACGACCAGCGCAGCGCAAGCGCAATCTCGCGCGAGCACCAGCAGCTTACGAAGCTCAAAGAAACCTACGGGCAGCTCGACGCCGTGTTGAAGCAGATTAAGGAAAATCAGGACATCATCGCCGAGAATGCCGACCCCGAATTTGTCGAGCTTGCCAAGGAGGATTTAAACGAGCTCAACGGAAAAGTCGAGCCGCTTAAAAACGAGATTTTGAAGATGATGATTCCCGCAGACCCGACGGATTCGCGCAACACGGTTGTGGAAATCCGCGCGGGAACGGGCGGCGACGAGGCCTCGCTGTTTGCCGCCGACCTTTACAGAATGTACTGCCGCTATGCCGACAGTCGCGGCTGGAAGGTGGAAAATCTCAGTTCGAGCGAATCGCCCGCGGGCGGTTTCAAGGAAATATGCTTTCTGGTTTCGGGTGACGACGTCTACCGCTCGATGAAATACGAGAGCGGCACGCACCGCGTCCAGCGCGTTCCCGTGACGGAGGCAGCGGGGCGCATTCACACTTCGGCGGCTACGGTTGCGGTGCTGCCCGAGGCGGAGGAAGTCGACGTTCACATAGACCCTTCGGACATCGAAATTTCGATTGCGCGCGCAAGCGGCCCCGGCGGGCAGGGCGTCAATACGACCGACAGCGCGGTTCAGATTTTGCACAAGCCCACGGGTATGATTGTAAAGTGTGCCGACGAACGTTCGCAGCTTAAAAACAAGACGAAGGCGTTGAAGGTGTTGCGCTCGCGCTTGCTCGAAATGAAGCAGCGCGAAGAACACGACAAGTATGCGCAAAACCGACGCGATCAGATTGGAAGCGGAGACCGCTCGGAGCGTATACGCACCTACAATTTTCCGCAGAGCCGTCTGACAGACCACCGCATCGGGCTTACGCTGCACTCTCTGCCTCAGATAATGGACGGCGACATAGGCGAGCTTGTAAAGGCTATGGAAGATGCCGACTATGCGCAGCGCATTCAACAGCTGATAAAATAGTGCTAACGATTCTCGAACTTCTCGGCAAAACGACAACCTACTTCGAAAGCAGGGGCGTGCCCAATGCGAAGTTGGACGCGCAGATTTTGCTTGCCGAGGTTCTGGGCTGCAAGCGGTTGGAGTTGTTTTTGCGGTTCGAAGACCCCGTGGTGTCGCCGCAGTTGGACAGGTATCGCGAATTTGTGCGCCGCCGCGCCAAACGCGAGCCGTTGCAGCACATTTTGGGCAAAACCGAGTTTTTCGGAATCGTCGTAAAAAGCGACGCGCGCGCGCTCGTGCCGCGCTCCGAAACGGAGTATTTGTGCGAGTTGCTGACGGAACGGTTTTTTGCGGACGCGTCGGCGAAGTTGTCGATTTTGGAGCTGGGGGTAGGCTCGGGGGCGGTTTCGCTCGCGCTTAAAAAGCACTTCGAAAACGCGTCGGTGAAGGGGGTCGATATCAGTCCCGATGCTCTTGCGCTCGCGTGCGAGAACGCGCAATCGCTCGGACTTGACGCGGAATTTTTGCTTTCGGATTGGTTCGAAAATCTGCGGGGCGAAAAATTCGACCTGATTGTGGCAAATCCGCCGTATTTAAGCAGGGAGGAACTCGAATGCGCCCAACCGGAAGTGCGCGAATTCGACCCGATTTCCGCGCTTGTTTCGCCCGAAGACGGCATTGCGGACTTGCGCAAAATTTTGTCGAATGCGCCCGAATTTTTAAACGACGGAGGGCTGGTTGCCTGCGAATGCGGCATTGCGCACCCCGATATGCTCGCGGCGGAATTTGCGGGGGCATATTCGGAATTATCGACTGCGGCGGATATGTCGAACCGCCCGCGCTATGTCTTCTGCCGCAAATAGCATTTTGCGAAAAAAAGCTTGCATTGCGCGCGAACATCGTTTGTAATGCGGGCTTTATTTTACCGGCGTGGTAGCCAAGTGGTAAGGCAAGGCTCTGCAAAAGCTTCATCATCGGTTCGATTCCGATCCACGCCTTTTGCCTTTAAAAAATGGCGCGCTTTACAAACAAAGCGCGCCATTTTTTGTATGCACAGTTAGCGGATTATTCCCGTATACAAAATAGCCAGCGCAGTTCCCGCTATAATTATAATGCGCCACAAGGTAGACTCGGAGCATTTAAACGATACAATTGTCATAAAAAACAAAATACCCAGAGCTATACTCGGGTTTTTTGTCCGTTGAAATTCTTCAAAAAAACGGGAGATTACGTGCCCTGCGCGAACCGGAATGGTCGAAAAAAGAAGGACTATTGTAAACAGGTATTTCATACTTTCCTAAGTCTTTGCCTTTTATTTATTCGCAATTTTTTTTCTAATCTTCCGCGCGTTTTTTGTGTCCATATGCGGTTCATTTGTGGAATTTGGGCGGGAAGGGGGATTTGTGCCTTGCGCTGTGGCGTTTTTTATTTGTAGGAATTGCGCAAAGTGTTTTACTGTGCCTTGAAATAAAATTTTTTAGGCGAAATGGATTTTTTTAGAGGGGATTTTTGTCGGATTTTAACGGCGGCGGTTGCGTTTGTCGGACTTGTTTCGTGCGCGGGGCAAGGCGGACCGGATTCGGGAGCAATGAATGCGGCGCAATCCGGGACGGTTGCGCAGGCGGCGGAAAGAGACGCCGCGCAATCGGAGGCGGTTCAAGCGCGGGGGCAGACTCGCGCGGAGGAAGACGCGCGGGAGAGCGGGGAAAGTTCTTCTTCTGCGCTGTCGGAGAAGACGTCGTGCGGGACGGAACCGTCAGGTATGGCGGAAACTTCGGAGAGTGGCGCGGCGGCTCAAAATAGCCGCTCAAAAGAGGACGAGGAAAACGCGATGCGTTTATATGTCGTGCCGACGCGCCAAAATGAAAATCTCGACTTCATACAAAAAGTTCCGTCGGGAAAAATCGTTTTTAATGCGCAAAAAAAGGCGTACAAGGGCGAGTTTTTGACGGTTGTGCCGTTTGTTTTGAATGCGGCAGACGGCGGCGGAAAATACGATGTGGAATACTCTTTCAAGATGGTTTCGCCAATCGGAAGGGAATCGGTTTTTGCGCTAAACAGGCGGATTGCGGGGGGGCTTAAAAGCGGGAAATCGGTTTTGTGGCTTCCAGAAAAAGTGCAGATAATGTTCGAAAAATCCGATGATTGGGGGGCTTACAAGCTTGTTCTGGACGTGAAGAACAATCTTACGGGCAAGGTTTCGCGCGTGGAAAACGAGCTTTTTCTGATTCCGTGGACGTGGCAAAACACTTCGCCGATTGCGGGGGAATCCGACTACTGGAACAATATAAAGCTCTATAATTTGTCGCCGTCGCCCGAAGCGTTGGCACGGATTTATTTTGCGCCGTATACGCGCATTTTGTCGGACGCGGGCGCGCTCGACTTCACGCAGTATATGTTTTTCAGAGAGGCGTTTAGGTCGAAGCCGTTTTTGCTGGATGTGCTTTTGCAAAAATTCGACACTATGGGGAATGGCGAAAGACTCAATACGATTATGCTTTTTGCCGCGTTGGGCGAGTTGCCGAGGCTCGAAAAAATGTCGCTGACGGACTCGGAAAAATCGCTTTTGGAAAACGCGTTTTCGGTGGTGGTTTCGATTGTTTCGCCTTACGAGAAAGTCGGCGGGCGCAAGCTGGAATCTCTTTTGTGGGGCGAATTTTACGCGCGCGGCAACTATGCGCCGATTGAGCGAATGTTCGGCTATATTTCGGACTACGATTCGGCGAAGGATTTTGTGGAAAAGCTCAAAAGCGGCGCGGATGTTTCGGTATTGGGCGAGGCAAAACTGCGCTCAGATGTGTTGTATTTACAGACCGCCCTTTCGATGATGCAGAATTCGGAATTGAAGCTTGCCGCGGGGTATATGGACTACTATTTGGCGACTCACAAAGGTTCGTTTTCGGTTGACGATTTGCGCAAGGCGTTTTTGCTGGTGAAGGACTATCTGAATTTCCAGAATGCGAAAACCAAAGCCGCCCGCGCCGCCGCCGCGCAAAAGGCGGAACAGGAAAAGCAAGCCAAGCAGCCGCAACGGTCGGGCCAATCGTCGCCGCTTCGACAGGAAATGCGCGTTGGCGAAAAGGCTGGCGGCGAAAGCGGCAGTGTGGGGGCTGGCGCGGGCTCGAAATCTGGCGAAGCGGAAAAATCGCCCGAAGCGAAAACGGGCGGAACGAAACCAACCGAGGCGAAAGCAAAGTGAAGCCAATCGAGGTTAACGCGGGCGAAGGCAAGTCGGGCGGAACGAAGTAATGCGGGTATTCGCGAAAGAAAATCGGGAGTTTCGGGGCTGATTCGAGGGTCTTAGGTCGGTTGGGGTCAGGGCAAAAAGAAATGGTTTGCGGCGTCCGTCGGTTTTTGTGTTTATGTGCGGCGCGGAGGCGGTTTTGTTTTAAAAGCCGCTTTTTATGCGGGTTTGCGCGGGGATAAAAAAAGCTTGACTTTTGGGGAGATTTTTGCTTTAAACGTTTAACTAAAAAGAAGTTAAAGCGTTTTATTAACACAAAAATCACTCGAAAATGGCGGAAAAAAAGTACTTTATAGGCGTAGACATCGGCGGCACGAAGTGTGCGGTCATTTTGGCGGGGGGCGAAGGCGATTCGTTCTCGATTTTGCAGAGGCGGCAATTCAAGACTCTATCGTGCGCGGAAACGCTGGCGAAGTTTTTCGAGCTAATCGGCGAAATTTTGGCGGAGCGCGGGCTTAAAAATGCGGATGTAGCCTCGGTCGGTATAAGCTGCGGCGGGCCGCTCGACAGCAAGCGCGGCGTGATAATGTCGCCGCCGAATCTCATCGGCTGGGACAATATCGAAATCGTCAAAATCTTTGCCGAAAAAATGGGCGTTAGGGCGTTTATTCAAAACGACGCCAATGCGTGCGCCCTCGCAGAATGGAAGTTCGGCGCGGGCAGGGGAACGCGCAATATGGTTTTTATGACTTTCGGGACGGGGCTGGGCGCGGGACTTGTGCTCAACGGGCGTCTGTATGACGGCACCAACGGCAACGCTGGCGAAGTCGGGCACATCAGGCTTGAAAAGTTCGGTGCTGTAGGCTATGGCAAGCGCGGCTCGTTCGAGGGCTTTTGCAGCGGTTCGGGTCTGGCGCAGGCGGGGCGTGTTAAGGCGATGGAACTTTTCCAGAGCGGAAAAAAATGCGCGTTCTGCCGCGATATGTCAACGTTGGGCGAAATAAGCGCGAAGTCGATTGCCGACGCCGCCGACGCGGGCGACGAAGTTTCGCGCGAAATCTACCGCGAAAGCGGGGAGTATCTCGGGCGCGGGGTGTCGGTATTAATCGACATTCTCAATCCCGAGCGTGTGGTTATCGGCAGCATTTACGAGCGTTCGGAGAATCTGCTTGCCCCCGCGATGAATGCGGAAATAGCGAAAGAGGCGTTGGGAATTTCGGCGGCGGTCTGCAAAGTCGTTCCCGCAGAATTGGGGAACTCGATTGGCGACTATGCTGCGATATCGGTCGCAATAGAGGGGTTTAACGGCAATCTGTGATTTCGGAGGATTTTTTATATATGAAAGACTCGATACTAAACACACTTAAACAGGCCCGCGACTGTCTCGACGCTTTTTTGGGCGAGCCTAAAAATATTGAAAACATCGCGCGCGGCGCGGAGATCATGTCGGCGGCGGTTTCGTCGGGCGGCAAGATTATCGCCTGCGGCAACGGCGGCTCGCTTTGCGACGCCACGCATTTTTGCGAGGAGTTGACGGCGCGTTTCCGCCACAACCGCCGCGCGCTCGCAGCCATTGCAGTCAACGATCCCGCGTTTTTGACGTGCGCGGTAAACGACTTCGACCCGCAGGACGTTTTCAAACGCTATGTGGAGGCTCTCGGCGGCGTCGGCGACGTCCTGCTTGCCATAAGCACAAGCGGCAATTCCGAAAATGTTCTGCGCGCCGCCGCCGAAGCGAAGGCTCGGGGAATGTCGGTTGTAGCCCTCACGGGCAAGGACGGCGGCAGGCTGGGTTCGCTTGCCGACGTTGAAATCCGCGCCCCGAAAACGGAATTTTCCGACAGGGCGCAGGAAATCCACATCAAGGTTATACACATTTTGGTTCAGGAAATCGAAAACAGTGTCATTTACAAAAAATAGAGGAAGGGAGAAAATATGAAAAAATCATTGTCAATTTTTGCGGCGGTCTGCGCCGCGGTTTCGGCGTTCGCGCAGGGCGTGAGTCTGGACGGCGAATGGAGCTTGTCGTTCTGGAAACAGCCGACGCCGAAGGTTGAAACGCCCGCGCAGGCAAAGCCCGAAAAGACAATCAAGGCGGTTGTGCCCGGGAATGTGGAGATAGATATGCTCGCGGCAAAGCTCATAGACGACCCAATGGTGGGCGACAACGTCTATAAGCTGCGCAAATACGAGGGGTATCAGTGGCTTTATTCGCGCACGTTCGAAGCCCCCGAGCTTGCCGAGGGCGAACGCGCGATTTTGAATATGCGCGGCGTCGACACGCTTGCGAGCGTGTTCATCAACGGGCAAAAAGTGGCGTCGCTTAAAAATATGTTAATCGGACACAAAATCGACATTACGGATTTCCTCAAAAAGGGCGAAAACAAAATCGAGGTTTTGATTGATTCGGTTGTGATTGAGGCCTCGAAGTATTCGTATCCGGTGGCGTCGCGGCGCGGCGTGCACAGCGAGGGACTTGAAATCCGCAAGGCACCGCATATGTTCGGTTGGGACATTATGCCGCGTCTGCTTTCGGCGGGACTTTGGAAGAGCGTGTCGGTCGACATTCAGAAGCCGACGCGTCTTGAAGAGTCGTTCTGGTTCACGCGGAAAGTTGATTTGAAGAAAAAGACGGCGCGGTTGGACATGCAGTTCAGGATTGTAGCTCCCTTCGACAAGCTCGATTCGCTGCGCTACAATGTAACGCTTTCGCGCAACGGCAAAGTCCAGAAGATTGCCGAAAACGCGCGTTTCGAAACCTGGAATGTGAGCAACAGCAATGTGCTTGTTGAAAACGCCGATTTTTGGTGGCCGCGCACGATGGGCGAGCCCGCGCTTTACGACGCTAAAATAGAGCTTTTGGACGGGGACGGCAAGGTGCTTGATTCGTCGACTACGAAAATCGGCCTGCGCACGGTGCGCCTTGAACGCCGCGACATTACCGCCGACGACAAGGGCAAGTTCCAATTCTATGTCAACGGCGTCGACGTTTTCGTGTTCGGAACGAACTGGGTTCAGGTTGACGGGCTTCATAGCCGCGACGCAAAGCTTATCGGCGGCGTTCTCGAAATGATGAAGGACCTCAACTGCAATATGGCGCGCTGCTGGGGCGGCAATGTCTACGAATGCAGGGAATTCTACGATTTCTGCGACGCCAACGGCATTATGATTTGGCAGGACTTTTCCATGGGCTGTTCGCTTTCGGCGCAAAGCGACAACTTCAAAAAGCAGATTTTCGAAGAGGCTGTCGCGGTTGTGCGCAATCTGCGCAACCACCCGTCTCTTGTTTTGTGGGCGGGCAACAACGAAAACGATGCGTTCATCAGATGGGCGATGAACGAGTTCAATATGAATCCCGCGGACGACGAAATCAGCCGCGTGATTTTGCCGCGCGTGTTGTTCAGCGAGGACTTTACGCGCCCGTATCTGCCCAGCTCTCCGTATATCAGTCCCGAAGTCTACAAGAATCCTAAGGAGGTGTTTCCGGCTGAGGAACACTTGTGGGGCCCGCGCGGATACTACAAGGCGCCGTTCTATAAGAATGCTCGCGCGATTTTCACGAGCGAAATCGGATACCACGGCTGCCCGAATCGGGAGTCGCTCGAAAAAATGTTCGACAAGGATTTTGTGTATCCGTGGCTAGACGCGAAAAATCTTGTCTACAACAAGCAGTGGCAGTGCAAGGCAACGCTGTCGTTCCCGTTCACGAAAGTCAACTCTTACAGGAATCCGCTTATGGCGAAGCAGGTGCGCATTCTCTTCGGCGATTCCCCGACGGATTTGGACGAGTTCATAGACGCTTCTCAGTTTGTCCAAGCCGAAGCAAAAAAATATTTCATCGAAATGATGCGCTCGCGCAAGGGCGAACGCAGCGGCATTTTGTGGTGGAATTTGCGCGACGGCTGGCCGATTATTTCGGACGCAATTGTGGACTACTACAACTCGAAAAAGCTTGCGTATTACTACATCAAGCGCGTGCAGGAAAACGAGGTTGTTATGATTACCGACAACTTCGACGTTGTCTGCGCCAACGAAACGCTCAAACCCTGCCGCGTGTCGGTCGAGGTTGTGGACGTTGAAAGCGGCGCGGTTTTGCTTTCGCTTAAAGACGTTGACATGGCGGCGAATTCCGCCAAGACGCTGGCGAATGTCGGCAAGCGTTCGGGGCAGGGCATGCTGCTTATAAAGTATGATGTCGACGGCAAAAAACGCCTCAACCACTATCTCTACGGCGAGCCGCCGTTCAAGCTTTCCGACTACAAAAAGTGGTATAAAGCTCTTGACATAAAAAGATACTAACTATCCGAATTTATGAAAAAAACATTTCCAATATTTTTGGCGTTTTTGTGCATGGGCTTCGGCGATGCCGTGGCGACGTTTGTAGGGAAGGCGAAGGATACCTTCGCCCTCGGCAACTTCGAAGCTCAGTTGGTGTCGTTTATGGGCTTTATTATGTTCGGTCTGCTTTCAGTGCCGATGGGTATCGTGCAGGACAGAATCGGCAAAAAGAAAACGCTTTTGACGGGGCTTGCAACCGCCCTTGTAGGAGTGCTTATTGTTCTGTGTTTGGGGATTTCGAACTATGCGGTGTTCCTTTGCGCGGTGCTGATTTTCGGTGCTGGCGCGGCGATATTGCAGGTCGCGGGAAATCCGATTATGCGCGATGTTTCCGACGAAGGCAGGTATTCGAGCAATCTCTCGCTGGGGCAGTTCATCAAGGCGATTGGCTCTAACACTGCGCCCGTGGTGTTTGTGCTGCTTGCGCTTTTTGCGGGCGCGGGTGCGGTCGAAGGCGGCGAAGGCGCAAAAAGTTCGGCGTGGGAATGGAATGTGGTTTTCGCGATTTTCGCCATCGGCATTGCGGCGACGATTTTCTTCGTATCGCGGCTTGACATTCGAGAAAGCAAAGGCGCGGGTGCGGCGTCGGTCGGCTCGACGCTCTCGCTTTTGGGAAATCCGTTTGTGCTGGCGATGGTCGCGGGAATCTTCGTCTACGTCGGCGCGGAAAACTGCGTTTCGAACGGTATGCCGATTTACTTCACCGACAAATTCGGCGTGCCGAGCGATTTGGCAACGCAGTATGTAACGTATTTCTTCCTCGCGATTATGGCTGCGCGTTTGGCGGGTGCGGCGGTTTTGCGCAACGTGAAGCCCAAGACGTTTTTGGTGGTCAGTGCGGTCGTTTCGCTTGTCGGGTTTGCCATGCTCATTCCCGAAAACAAAGTGTTGGCAACGTGTGCGCTATTTGTGATTGCAGTCGGATATGCGAATGTTTTTCCGCTGATTTTCTCGATTGCAATTGACCGTATGCCCGAAAAATCGAACCAGCTTTCGGGGCTTATGGTTACCGCCATTGTGGGCGCGGCGTTTATTCCGCCGATTATGGGCGCGGTTGCCGACGCGGCGGGGACTCTTGCGGGTTTTATAGTGCCCGTCGTCGCGATGGTGTATGTGCTGGCACTTTCACTTTCCATAAAGAAAGCGTAGTGTGCGGCGCGAATATGATTTTGATTTTAGCGGGCGCATCTAAAAAACGGTGCGCCCTTTTTATTGCTAAATGTTGAGCGGGGTGTGGAAAAATTTTCGGGCTTCCTGTTTTGAAATGCCGAGCATATTGATGTAGCGGG
>URDC01000032.1 GCA_900546565.1 uncultured Opitutales bacterium | reverse complement strand
AATCGCCGCCTCTTCACTACATTTAAAATATTCGCAACGGGAGGCGTCCTCGCGGCTTTTAGCAAAAGAGGGGGACAGAGTCCTTCCACAACGCTTCAATCCCATACATTCCGCGTTGCTCGGGCAAAAACAAGTGCGCCATAAAATCGAACGCGTCGACAACAACCCACCCGCTGCCGGGGTTCGATTCGCGCCCGATTGACTTCACCCCTAGGTCTTTGAGCGTCTTTTCAAGCTCGTTGGCGAGCGCGCGCAAATGTGGCTCACTGTTGGCTGTCGCTATAATAAAATAATTCGTGATAGGCGACTTTCCGCGCACATCGAGCACTTTGAGATCTTCGGCTTTCTTGTCGTCAAGGGCGTCATAACAGGCTTTGACAATTTTAAGCGTCGGATCGCTCATATCGACAACCGACTTCACAACCTTCTTCGCAGCAACTTTCTTGACGGCAGTTTTTTTCGCCCCAGACTTCTTCACGCCAGCCGCTTTCTTCACAGTCGACTTCGCCGCAACTTTCTTTGCGCCCGCTTTCACAGCGGATTTCGTAGAACCCTTCGCGGCAGTTTTTTTAACCGCCACAGCCTTCTTTGCCGCAACTTTTTTAACCGGCGATTTTTTCGCGCCTGCCGACTTCGCCGCGGGCTTTTCCGCCGCCTTCGCAACGCGTTTTGAAGTAGATGATTTCTTTGTTTTTTCCGCCATATGCTGATGATTGATGTTCTAAATTGATGTTCTAAATTTTGTATAATTTATTTTCGTTTATATACAAAGCCACGTCCGAGTCGAGCATAGAATCGGTGTTTTTTCCGAGCCTTATACGTTCGCGGATTTCGCTTGAAGAAACATCGGAAAGTTCCGTTTTGACAAAAGTAATCCGCGCGGTCTTCGGCAGGTCGGCGGCGGTCGTCGGACAGTTCGGACGCGCCGCGCAGGCAAATTCGACGATTTTGCAAAGTTCGTCAATGTCGCGCCAGCGCGAGAGCTTGCCGATGTGGTCCGAGCCTATAATCCACACAAGCCGCGCCGTCGGATATTTCGCGCGCAGGTAGCGCGCAGTGTCGATTGAATAGCTCACGCCGCCGCGTAAAAGCTCGCACGTATCGATTTCACACTTCGCCGCCATCTTCGCCGCGGCGATTTCGAGCATTCGCAGCCTGTGCGCGTCCGACGCGCATACACTCTCGGATTTCAAAGCCGCCTGAAACGCGGGCACCAGCAGAATTTTGTCAAGCCGCAGCTGGCGCGCCGCGGCTTCGGCAATCGCCATATGCGCCCTGTGCACGGGGTCGAAACTCCCGCCCAAAATGCCTATCGAACAACCGTTGTCCATCGCGCTGATATTCGTATTTTCGCAAAAAAAAATCAACTTTTAATTTGTTATTTTGCTCAAAACAATGCAATATCGCCATTGAATTTTTACATTTGCAGAATTTATGAAATATTCAATAGGTATCGACATCGGAGGAACAAACACCAAGCTCGGCATCATCGACGCCGACGGGCGCGTGCACAAACGCCACGAATTCAAAACGACCGATTACGGCGATTTCGCCTCGTATATGCAGGGGCTCGTAGCCGCAATCAAGGTTCTGATTGACCACCAGCACGGCGAGTGTATGGGCATCGGAATCGGCGCGCCCAACGGCAACTATTACAAGGGCACAATCGACCTCGCCCCGAACCTTCCCTTCGGCGTCTCCGCCCCGATAGTCGAAACCCTGCGCGGCTGCTTCGGCTTCGACCACATCTACCTTAGCAACGACGCCAACGCCGCCGCAATCGGCGAAAAAATCTACGGCGGCGGAAAAAACCTCAACCACTTCATTGTAATCACACTCGGCACGGGGCTCGGCTCGGGCATAATCATCGACGGAAAACTTCTGCTCGGCGTCGACGGATTTGCAGGCGAACTCGGACACGTCTGCGCCGTCCCCAACGGACGCATCTGCGGCTGCGGCAAGCGCGGCTGCCTCGAAACATACGCTTCCGCAACGGGAATCAAGCGAACCTTTTTGGAAATGGTTTCCAAACACAACGGCAATTCCCTCATCGCCGACAAGACTTGGAACGAACTCGACGCCCGCGTCATCGAAGATGCCGCCCGCGCAGGCGACCTTCCCGCAATCGAGACCTACAAAATTACCGGCTCGATTCTCGGCAGATGCCTCGCCGATTTCGTCCACTTCTCGCGCCCGTCCACGATTTTCCTTTTCGGCGGGCCCGTAAAGAGCGGCGAACTCATCTTGCAACCCACGCGCGAGGCAATCGAAAAGAACCTTATGCCGCAGTTCAGGGGCAAAGTTCAAGTTCTGCCGTCCGAACTTCCCGCAGGCGACGCCGCAATCCTCGGAGCTTCGGCTATGGTCTGGACAGCCCTAGAACACTAAAAAAACGGCTGAGGACACCTCGTTTGCGAATATTTTAAATGTAGTGAAGTGGCGGCGATTGCCTACGGCAATTCCGCCTTTGCTTTTTTTAGTTTCGCAAACGTTGAATTGGCGAAGCCAAGAGCTGAGCGACGGTAGGAGCGTTCTAAAAAACAAAAGACGGTTTTTCTTCACCTCACGTACCTAAGTACGCATCGGCTCGAAAAGCCGCGTCTTTTAGAACGAGCCTCAGCCGTTTTTTACAGCTCCCACGCTGATTCTAAGCCGATTTAGGTTTCCTCGGGTGGTCTGTGCAAAAGCACTATCCCACCTATTCTCACAAACGCGTCTTTTAGAACGAGCCTCGCCCGTTTTTACAGCACCCACGCTGGTTCTAAGCCGATTTAGGTTCCCTCGGGTGGTCTGTGCATTAGCTATATCCCACCAATTCAACGTGAGTGCGCCTCGCCCGTTTTTAATTTCTTCGGTTTGCGAATTTGAAGCTATTGAACGAAGTTCAATGCGTGTATAAACAGAAACGGCGGCTGAGTAAGCCGCCGTTTCCACACAAGGAGCGTTCGAAGAACGCTCAGGTTCTAGGGGGTTCGCCCCTAGAAGAATTTTTTGTAGAAGGGTTGACTGCTCCCCGCATCGTGGTTGTCGTCGCCGCAAAGTTTGGCAAATTCTTCAAGCTTCTTTCGCTGCTCGTCAGTTAGCGACTTGGGAACCTCGATGTTGATTTTCACATAGAGGTCGCCCGCCGCGCCGCCGCGCAAATTGGGCATACCCTGCCCTTTCAGGCGCAACAATGCGCCCGCCTGCGTGCCGGCGGGAATTTTGAGATTCGCCTTCTTGCCCGTGATAGTGTCGATTTCAATCTGCCCGCCGAGAGCCGCAAGCGTGAATTTGACATTGATTTCACAAAGCAAATTGTCGTCTTCGCGCTCGAAACGCTCGTCGGCTTTGACATAAATGACAATGTATAAGTCGCCATACGCGCCGCCATTAACGCCGGCATTGCCCATACCCGACTTGCGCAGCCTCGCGCCGGTATAGACACCCGCGGGAATGTCGACCTTCACCTCAGTGCGCTCCTTAACCCTGCCTGTGCCGCCGCATTTCGGGCACGGGTCTTCGACCACACCGCCCGTTCCTCTACAATCGGGACACGGTTGGGAAAAGCTAATCGGGCCGTGGCGCATATTTACTTGCCCAGTCCCGCCGCATTTCGGGCACGCTTTGCGCCCTTTGCCGCTCTTCGAGCCAGTTCCCTTGCAGTCGGGACATTCGACCATTCTGTTGTAGCGAATAGTCTTAGAAACACCCTTCGCCGCATCTTCGAGCGAAATCTCGATTTCCGCGCGAATGTCCGAACCCTCTTCGGGCGCGTTGAAGTCGCGATACCGCGAACCGCCGCCCATTCCGCCGAAAAAGTCGTAAAACCCTCCCGACGATGCGCCGCCGCCCGCGCCGAAAACCTCGCGGAAAATGTCGAACGGGTCGAAGTTGCCCTGCGCATACGATGCCCCACCCATATTCTGCTTGAAGGCGTCGTGCCCGAATTGGTCATACTTGGCGCGTTTTTCTTCATTCGAAAGCACTTCATAGGCTTCCGAAACCTGCCTGAACTTCTCCTCCGCTTCCTTGTTGCCGGGGTTGCGGTCGGGGTGGTATTTTAGGGCAAGCTTGCGGTAGGCCTTCTTGATTTCCTGAGCCGTCGCAGTTTTCTCGACACCCAAAAGCTTGTAATAGTCTTCTTCGGCCATAAAAAATTACTTTCCTTTCCCGCTTGAAACAACAACACTCGACGGACGCAACAAACGCCCGTTCATCGTGTAGCCCGCGCGCACAACCTTTATAACCTTGTTTTCTTCGACAACGTCGCTCGGCTCGTGGCTTACGGCGTCTTCAAGGTTGGGGTCAAATTCCCTGCCTTGCGCCGAAATCTCCTCGACACCGAACGAAGCAAACACCTTCTTGACCTGGGCGCGGACCATCTCGACTCCCATTGCAATGTTCTTGCCGCCTTCGACCGCATTCGCGGCCTGAATCGCCATATCGAGGTGGTCGAGCGACGGCAGCAATTCTTCGACAAGCGGTTGAAGCGCGAACTTCGAAAGCTCCGCCTTCTCGCGTTGAACCTTGCGCTTGTAGGTGTCGAGGTCGGCGACCGCCCGCATATAGAGATCTTTGTTCTTCTCGGCGGCGGCGAGGGCTTCTTCGAGTTTTTTTTCTATGCCCGAAAGCACAGATTCCTCCGCCGCAGATTGCGTTCCGCTTTCCGACGCGCCGCAGCCCGATTCGGCAGCCGCACAACCGTCAAGCGAAATGTCAACCTGCTGCTCCTGCGACGCCATATCCGAGGCGAGTTTGCCCGCGTCGATTCCGCCGCAAGCACCGCCTGCATTCATTTTAGATTCGTTTAAATTTTCAGTTTCGTTGTTCATAAATGTAAATTAAATATAGTAAAAACCCTGTTTATTTCCGCCGAGCGCCATACAGCCCGCCACACAGCCGATGCCTTACATAAAGCCTCCGTCTTCAAGAAATTTTTCGGCAAAAGCCCGCGCGCCGTCCAAGTCGGCAAATTCGCCGTCAAGCTGCGCCTCATAGACGGCGTCGAGAATATCGGCGAATTTCGCACTCGGTGAAAGCCCCATTTCTATCAAATGACGCCCCATAAGAAGCGGCTTCGGCGCGGAATCCTGAACTTGCAACTCCCGCGCCCTCTCCAAAATCCACAGCCCCTGCGGCGACGGCTCGGGAACAATCGGCGGACGCCCGCCTCTGTCGGCACTGTCCACACGCACAAGCCTGTCGATTCTCCCGACCTTACGCGCCAGACGCCTTATCGCGCCGTCACCGCATTGGTTGCGCCAAAGGTCGAGAATAGCCATATGGCGTTCCACAAGCGGCACAACCTCCGCAATCAGCGACTTTTCGCGCGTCAGACGGTTCAAAAAATTCTCCGTCGGACGCACACCCAAAATGTCGTGCCCGCGCGAGCGAATGTGCCCGTCGGGGTCGCGCTTCGTGCAAAGCGGCTTCCCAAAGTCGTGGCACAAAACGGCGAGACCCACGATTAAATCCTCGCGGTCGTCGCCTGTTCTTTCCAGCGCAAATGTGTCCAAGCAAAATGCCGTATGCGTATAGACATCTCCTTCCGGATGCCACTCCCTGTCTTGGGGACACCCCACACACGCCGAAAGTTCCGGAAAATATTTCACCCAACCGCAGTTTTTCAAAAATTCCAGCCCGCGCGAAATCTTCACGCCCTTCAAAAGCATCTTCTTCCATTCCTCGAAAACGCGCTCGCACGGGAGATTTTCGAACGGAATTTGCGAACAAAGCCCGACAGTTTCGGGCGCGACATCGAAGTCGAACCGCGCCGCAAATTGCATGGCACGCAAAACGCGCAAAGGGTCTTCGGCAAACCGCTCCGACGTGTGGCGCAACAATCCGCGGCGCAGGTCTTCGACTCCGCCGAACGGGTCGACAATCTCCCCAGTCAAAATGTCGCGCAAAATCGCGTTTATCGTGAAGTCGCGCCTCGCGCAAGCTTCGCGCGGTGTCATATTCGGGTCGCCCTCTATTTCGAACGCCTTGTGCCCGATGCCCGATTTCCGCTCGCGCCGCGGCATACTAACGTCGATGTCGCAGCCCTTCAAAATCCAGACCCCGAAACTTTTGCCGACAATCTCCACGCGGAAACGCCTGCGCAAAATCCGCTCAATCGCGCCGGCTTCAAGCCCGTAAATTTCAATATCCGTGTCCTTGGGCGATTTTCCCAACAACCCGTCGCGCACACACCCGCCAACAAAATACGCCCTGCCGCCCGCGCGTTCGACCGCGGAGGCGATGTATTCGAAATTTTCGGCTGGCGTTGCGTTGAAATTCATTCGCTAAAAAAGGGAAAACAAAAAACTACTTGATGTCGAAAACCTGAATCTTCGCGCCGTCGGGCTTTATGTAGTTTTCCACAAACGCAACGTGAATCGGGTGCTCGGCATAGCGTTTAAGGCCCGCTTCGTCGTCCTTAAACGCCACAACCAACGCGAAGTCGAAAAAGTCGTCCACCACGGGACGCGCACTCGCAACAGGCTCGCCGATGTGCAAAAACTCGACACCGCCAATACCTTTGAGCGTTTCCAACCCCTCGCGCAAATGAGCAAGCCTGTCCTTGCTGCGAGTTCTAAAAATCACCGTATGTACCAACATTTTTTATCCTTTTTTAGAGTTTTTAATTTTGAAATCGAAACATCCGAAGCCGAACTGCCGCCAAAATCCCGCGAATTGCACGTCAAAAACTGCCCAACCCGTCGGGTAAAAAAAACGGCACGACTTTCAAGCGTGCCGAAACGGATTTATCCAAAAACTACCTCGGCATAATCCTGAATCCGACAACCCCCGATTTCGCCTTGTCGTAGATAACGTCGTTGCCGCGCTTCATCTTGATTTTGGACGCGTCGGTCGCGCGAACAAAGAGCGGCTCGGTAAGCGCAAAATCCTTAGACTGCCCCGCTTTGAGCGCGCCTGTAAACACCACGTCGCTCTGGTTCGCCGCCTTGGCGACCGTGACATATGTATCGCCCGAAGCCTCGATAAACAGCTTTGCGGGCTCGACAGGCACGTCGTTGATGGCCGAAACGGCGGCATTCGACACAGATTCCGGAACCGCGTCCGTCGAATTTTTCGTGATTGACGAAACAATCATAACAACAACCACAATCGACAAAATACCCAACACAAGCAGCCCGCCGAACTTGACATATTTTGCAGTTAAATCCGCTTCCGAGTCGACATCAGAGCGATTCTCTCCCGCTGCGTCTTCAAACGACGTTGCCTGAGATTGTTCTTCGTCGACAGACGCCGCAACAAGCAGCCCGCGTCGCGAGTCGCCCGCCGAGCGGCGCATAGCCATCGCGGTGTTGTATTCGCGCATAACGTCGTCGACATTCAACTTCAAGAACGCCGCATAGATACGCAAAAAACCGCGTTTGTAGACGTCCTGTAAATCGTAGTCAAAAGAACCGTCCTCCATTTTTTCGAGCACGGGAATTCTCAATCGTGTGGCGTCCGCCACATCTCGCAGAGACAGCTGCATAGCCTCTCTTGCGGCCTTCAATTTTGCGCCTAAATTCTTCATTATTCTACATAAAATATCGGCGAGCCGATTTTTCAATAAAAAACTCTAATAACCGCCCGATTTTTTAATCAGACGGGCTGCTAAAAACGCCACCGCAAACGGCACGAGCGTCGAGACCATAATCCATTCGAAAAAAGCCAAATACCCGACATACAGCTGTAAAAACGCGCTAAAATATCCCGGAAGAATTATTCCCAAAGCCATAAGCGACGTACAAATTGCGTAGTTTGCCGTCTTGTTCGCCCCGCGCGAAGCCCACATCAGAAACACCATAAAGCTCGAAAAACCCAGCCCATACCCGAATTGCTCAAACGAAATCAACGCCAAATTAAGCGCCCCGTTTTGCGGCTGCACAAACGCCATGTAGACATAAATAATGTTCGGCAGATTTATCGCGCAGGCCATCGGCAACATCATCTTCGCCAGCCCGTATTTCGAAATCAGAAGGCCGCCAATCACGCCGCCGCCCAAAAGCGCAACGGGCGCGACAGTTCCGTAGACAAACCCGAGTTGAGCCGTCGACATTCCAAGTCCGCCCTCCGCCACCCCGTCAAGCAGAAACGGTTGAACAACGCGCAACAGTTGCGCTTCGGCAAAGCGGTATAGCAACACAAAAGCAAGAATCGTGCCTATGTGTTTCTTCGTAAAAAATTCGACGAAAACAGACCACATATTGCGCAAAACCGACGGAAAGTCGACCGCATCGGCGGACTTGTCCGATTCTGGTTTTGGCAGTGTCAAAAACATAATCGGAACCGCCGCACCCGCAACAATGGCGCACACTCCGAACGACACCGACCACCCGCGCGCAATTCCGCCGAAGAGAGCTTCGCCCTTGCCCGCAATAATCATAAGCGCGCCCTGTCCGAACAGCACCGCAATCCGATAAAACGCATTTCGAACCCCTACAAAAAACGATTGCTCTTTCGGCGAAAGTGCGAGCATATAAAAGCCGTCGGCGGAAATGTCGAACGTTGCCGACGCGAATCCCAGAAGCCAAAAAATCGACGCCGTAAAAAACACCCAACTTTCGAGGAATTGCGCCAGCGCAAGCCCTGCAAAACAGAAAAAGAACACCGACGCGCAAAGCAGAATCCACACGCGTTTGCGCGAAACCGAATCCACAAGCGGAGCCCAAATCCCCTTCAATACCCACGGCAGATACAACGAGCTCGTAAGCAGCGCAATCGTCGAGTTGTCCATACCCATCGACTTATAGTAGCCCACCGAGAGCGTCCCAACAATCGCATTCGGCAACCCTTCAACAAAATACAGACTCGAAAGCCACGATAACGATTTTAGCTTAGATTCTACCTTACAAACCATTTCTTTTATTTCCACCGACCCTGCGCCAAAACACCCCCATTGTCAATTTTTTAAATAACGTTTTTTACATAACATTTTTTACATGACGTGCACCGGCGGCAATCGGCATTGCCGATGTGCCTTTGCCCAACCCCCTACATAACTTTAACCAATAGTCAAAGCGCATTGGCAAAGCCAATCGCGCCACTTCCAGAACTGTAAAAAACTTTGCTTCAACCAATAGTCAAAGCGCATTGGCAAAGCCAATCGCGCCGCTGACCAAAAGGGAAAAAACTTTGCTTTAATAAATAGTCAAAGCGCATTGGCAAAGCCAATCGCGCCGCTTACCAACATTTAAAAGACTTCCACATGTGCCGTCTTACCGAGTTTATTTCTCTCGACCTCCACTAACAAGGTGGGTGCTCCCCTTTGTGCTTTTGTCTTCCGTTCTAGACGGCATGACAGCCACATAAAGCGGTCGAGCTCCCGAGACTAATTCATTAAGGCGGAAAATAGGTTAGGCAGTCTCGAACACCGCAGAAGCGTATTTTAGTTATGGGAAAGCGGAGAAAGATTTCAAGAATTTTTTTGCATTGCCATAAAAAATAAAATAGATTACCGAGAAAAATAAAAAGTAGGAACAGAATGAAAAAAATCCCGAATCCAGTAAAAACCCTGATAATGATAATATTGCTGCTCGCCCCGCTTGCGGACGCAAAAGTCCGAACAGCATTGGAGTTTATGTATAAAAACATAATAAACGGACAAATCTTCACGGGAATAGACATTTACTCGACGGCATTTAAAGTAAACGCTATCCTGCTTGCCATAACAACATTCGCCATTCTGCTGCTCGCTGCAATAACACGAACCGTTTCGGATATAGATACGCGTATAAAAAAGACGCTCTTCGTTGCGGGATTACTGCTTTACCTGCTGCCGACACAGGTCGCAACTCTTGTAATATGCGCCGACATCGCGGGAAAACACGACGAAATCACGTGGAACGTCTTTCTTTCGACAATCTCACTTTCATACTTTGCGACACTTGCAATGTCCTTGTGGACATACCGAATTCTCGTGCGCCGCAAAAGCCCGATGCTGAAAGTCTGGCTCGCAACCGCGGCAAACCTGATGCTCGTAGCTGCGGCAGTCGCCCCATACATCGGAAATTTCAATCCGTTGAAAACCTACACAGCCCTCGCCTTGACCGCAGTCTGGCTCGCAACAGCGGCGGATATTTCGTTCAACGGCTTCGGCTATAAAGCCGTCGAAAAACTGCTTGCAAAAAAGGGCGACAAATAACGCGCCCGCGGACATCATAAAAAATCATATTACCGCACAAAATAATTTTTGTGCATCTGCCATCCCGCGCGATACCGCCCGCCGCGGGCAACGACAAAGTCCGAAATCGCCCGCAATAACCCAACATCGTCGGCTTTGCTCCATTCGGGTTCAAGCCACAACGCCGACGCATTCTCCGCCCGCTCGGCAATCGCGACATAATTCGGAATTTCCGCCGCGTCCGATACAATCATTTTAAGTTCGTCCGCCCGCAAAAGCGAGTCTTCGCGCGGCGGCATAAAAAGCTTCGGACTTAGCGCAACCCAGTCGAAGCGCGCGGTGTCCTTTTCGACAATCGGCAACGTCCCAGACGTCTCCAAGTGGCACTTTATCCCGACTTCCGCAAGCCCCGATAAAAGCGGCGACAGGTCGTGCAGACACGGCTCTCCGCCCGTTATTACCACAATCTCCGCACGGCTTTCCGCAGCCCGCCCGACAAGCTCCGCCACATCAAGACACTCCCTGCATACGCCTTTCCACGCATATTTACTGTCGCACCACGCACACTTGACATTGCATCCGAAAAGGCGGATAAAAAACGCCCGTCTTCCATTATGCAACCCTTCGCCCTGAAACGAAAGAAACGTCTCAACTACCTGATAGCTTCCCATATTTTCTATTCGGGCGAAACAAATTTTATCCCGACAATTCCGCAGACAATCATCGATAAAAACAGCAAGTGCCAAAACGTGCACGGCTCCTTGAAAAACACAATGCCCGCGGCAACCGCGCCCGCCGCGCCCATACCCGTCCAGACGGCATACGCAACCCCCATGGGCAGCGAACGTATCGCCACATTGAGCAGCACAAAACTGCTTACAATCGACACAACCATAACCGCCGACGGCGCAAGCTTCGTGAACCCGTCCGACATTTTAAGCGCGACAACCCACACGATTTCGAGCATGCCCGCCGCAAATAAAATAATCCAATTCATAATACAAATAAATACAATAAAACAACATTACAGGTCGCGCAAAACGGGACGCTCTATGTCCGCAATGCGCTCCATAAGCGCGTCCACAATCTTCTGAGCACGCTCGGGTGCGTCCTTGCCGGGGTCAATTTCCGAAGGCATCACGGGCTTGCCCACACGCATATAAATGCGCATTCCGCCGCGCAATACATTCAAGCGCGGCAAAACGTCTTCGAATCCGAAACTGCGAATTGGCACAATGGGCACCCCCGCCTTTATAGCCAAAAGCCCGACACCCGCCTTACCCCTTTGCAAACGCCCGTCGGGGCTGCGCGTTCCCTCCGGAAAAATTATCAAAGACTTTCCTTCGCGGATTTTCCTCAAAATCTCCCTGAATACGCCCAAATTGCCCGCTTCTCCGCGCTTAATCGGAATTGCGTTCAGACTCAGCAAAATCTTCTTCGCCAGAGCATTTTTCATAAGCGAATCGCGCGCCACCACACATTGCTCGCCCTCCTTGAAAAACCCCATCGCAAACGGGTCGAGATAGCTGACGTGATTTCCAACAATTATGCACGGCGTCTGGGGCATGTTTTCATAGCCGTCAAGCTCGATTCTTGCGAAGACATCGCAAACCGTCTGCGCCAGATAATACGACGCCTTGTAGGCGTATTTCGAGCCGAAATTCAAATACCGCGTTTTCATTTTACGAATCCAAAATGCACAGCAGCGCGGCGGCGACAACTTCGTCTTTCGTCAGATGCGACGTGTCTATGCGCACAGCCCCTTCCGGACATACAAGAGGCGCAACCTTGCGGTTGCGGTCGAGCGCATCGCGCTTTTTTATCGAGTCCGTAATCCCCTCCGCAGCCCGACGCGCCGCGCGCGTTTCTTCGTCCGCGTCCAGAAAAATCCGCGCATTCGCATCGGGAAAAATCACCGAGCCGATGTCTCGCCCCTCCATAATCAGTCCAGCAAAACCGTTTTCCGCGGCAAATTCGCGCATCGAACGCTGGTAGTTTTTCAGGAATTCGCGCACTTCTGCAATCGCCGCAAAGTTCGACACCACCGCATTCACACGCTCCGAACGAATGTCCGAATCTTGCAAAACGTGCCCGTTGCATAAAATCTTCGCACTGTTTCCAACCACTCTCGTCGAAAGTTTCAGCGACGCCAACAACGCCTTCACCCCGTCGGGATTGTCGGGCGAAAGATTGTTTTCAAGCAGAATGTAGGCGAGATTGCGGTAGTGCGCCCCCGTGTCTACGTGCATATACCCAAGCGACGCCGCAGCGGCTTTCGACACACTCGACTTCCCCACCGCAGCACCGCCGTCTACGGCAACAACCCTGAATTTGCGCGAGCTCTCGCGCGCCGCATCCAGCACCGTAAAAAATTCGCGCCACGTCTTGCCCACACAGTCGGGATTCTCGATTTCAATCCAAGCCCCGCGCCCGATGTCCGCACACCCGAGCACCGCAAAACTCATAGCTATGCGGTGGTCGTTGAAAGTTTCAATCAGCGTCCGCCCCCCGAGCTTCTCCGATAAAACCGCGGCAATCTCCCGACGCGTTCGACACTTTGCCACCGCCGGATACGATACTATTTCGAGCGAGTCCTCTGACTGAATGACCGATTCGGCCAGTTTTTCAAGCTGCCCCGCCATAGCCTGCACACGGTCGGTTTCCTGCCCGCGCGTGTGCGCGATTCCCGTGATTTTTATTTTGCGCGGAATGAACACCGCGGCGGAGGCGAGCGTCAAAAACGTGTCCGAAATATCGTTGAAATCAAGCTCCAACGCATCGTTTGAAAATTCGTCCGCGCCGAAACAAACCATATCGGCCCCGAAGCGGCGCACAGACAATAGCCCCGCCTTTTCGAGCATTTCCACAAACTTCACATCGCCCTGCAAACGGCATTTTCCGAAATTTTTCAGCGCGACAACGCCGCCCGTAATCACGGGCAACATCGCAAAATAACCCGCCGCGGTCGCGTCGGGCTCGACGCGGTATTCGGCAATGGGAAATTCTCCGAGCATTTCGCGCGTCATCTCCACAAACGGCTTCGAAACCGTCGCCGTCGACTTTATTTCAAGCGGCGTCTTCGCAAGCCCCGCCGACAACATCAACGCCGACACAATCTGACTCGACAAACTCGCGTCAACTTCCACAACACCGCCGCGCAAACCGCGCGGACGCATCGTAAACGGAAACCTGTCCTCTTCGCCCGCAAATTCGAATTCCGCCCCCTGCGCCCTGAGCGCGTCAAATAGCCCCTTCATCGGACGCTTATACATTTCCGCGTCGGAGTCGAATTTGAATTCCCCGCCGTCGCAGGCAGCCACAAACGCCGTAAGAAAGCGCGCCACAGTCCCCGCATTGCCCACAAACAATTCGGCATTCCTGTTCGTTATCCTCCCGCCGCGAATGAAAATCGTCTTCGCCCCGACATCGGAGGCGATTTCAAAACCGAGCGCACTAAGCGCGCCAACCATAAGCTCCGTGTCGCGCGAAAAAAGCGCGTCCTTAATCAGACAGCTTTCGCCGCTTGCCGCAGCCAAAATCAGGGCGCGGTTGGTTATGCTCTTCGAGCCCACGGGCAAAACGGCCGCGCGGGCAAACGTGTTAAAAGGTTCTATTGAAAGCGTTTCCATATCTCCGCCGAAAATCCGAAATTTTTACTTTTGCGCATTAAACAAGGCCGTCGCGATACACTTTTGCGTCGCGCAAACGCTTGGAAATTACCGCCTTATCGCCCGCTTCGACAGCCGCAATCAATGCCGAAAGGCTTTCGCGATAGTCCTTCAACGCCGAAAGAATCTCGCCGCGGTTGTCCGCAACAACACTGTCCCAAACCGCCGGCGAACCAGAGGCTACGCGCGTTGTGTCCCGAAACCCCGGGCCCGCAAACCTGCGCAGATCGCGCGGCGCGGCGGCGGCAACCAGACAAAGCGTTCCCGCCAACAGGTGCGGCAGATGGCTTATGCGCGCCACAATCGCGTCGTGCTCCGAAGCCGAAACGCGGGCAACCGACATTCCGACCGCCCCCCACAACGCCTCCAATTTACCCGCCGCTTCGAGCGTCTGCGCCCCCGCATTACTGTTCAAAACCACAAAACACGGACGCGATTCGAAAAGTTCCGCGTCCGAAAAATCAATGCCAATCTTCTCCGAGCCCGCCATCGGGTGCGAGCCCACAAAAACCGCGCCAGTCCCCGCCAACGCCGCCGAACATTCCGCGCAAATCGCGCCTTTTACGCTGCCCACATCGGTCAAAATCGCGCCGTTTTTAAGCGCAGTCGCGACTTCGCGGGCAAGCGGGGGAATGTTTTCGGTGGGGGCACATAAAACCGCAATGTCCGCATTTTCGACGGCTTCGCGCGGCGTAGGACAAACTTTGTCGAAAACATCCGAAAGCTCGGCACACTTCGCCCTCGTCGATTCGCTGCGCGACCACACCGAAACCGAGCCCGCCACTGCGCGTTTTTTCAACGCCTTCGCAAGCGACGCCCCCAAAAGCCCCGCGCCCAAAATTGCCACTTTTTCAAAAAAAATCATTGCGTCAGTTTAGCATAAACTGCCTCTCGGGCAAACAAAATCATAGCAAAAAAACCGCCCCCTAACCCCCCAAAAAAACACTAAAAAAACCCTTAAAACACCCGAACCCTAACAGTTAAAAGACGCTAAAACCAGCTCGTTTTCGCCAAAATCGGGCGTTTTTGAGGCTATTTTCGGGGCGTTTTCGGTCGTCTTTTTGCAGCAAGTCTATCGAGCGCAAACTTCGCCGCCGACCAAAAAGGAAGCAATTTCGAATCCGACTTTCCCAGAATTTTTTCGCGCGGAACGCCCGCCTGAAAAAGCCTTATCGCCTCTGTCATCGCGATTTTGCGCCCCACAACAAGCGACGGAACGTTCAGACGCAGGTAGCCGATTGAGTCGACCGCCAACATTCGCTTGCGCGGGTCGGCAAGTTTTGGATTGGGGCGGACTTCGCCGCTGAACGAATATTCGAAGTATTTTTCGCAATCGGAATCGTATGGACAGACGACTTCGTGCGTGCCGCGCGCATGTCCGCAATGTATTGCGGACTCCGCCGAAAAGGCTGGAAGTCCGCGCCCGCTTTTCGGGTCTTTTATACAGGAAGCGAGCATATTGGAATATGCAAGAGTTTTGTCCGAAACGCCGCCGAACTGAGGCTCGACGTGTTCGATGTGCGATGTTTCGTCGAAAATACGACACTCGCAATATCCGCACAGGTATGCCTGACGCGCGACGAGCGAATGTTTCAGCTCGGACTTTATGCGCGAATTGCCGAGTTGCGAATAGTGCGCGGCGGGGTGTTTTGCGAGCCAATCGCGGAAGATTGCGGGTGCATCGGAATTTTTCGGTCTCGGAATGTGGCGCATTTTAGATGGGAGGGAAAAATGAAACGGGACAACACGCCGAAAAAATCAGCCGAGGGCGCGGATAAGATATTCGCCCCGCAAAACCTCGGGATCGTCGGGGATGAGGATTGAAAGTTCGTCGACGATTTTCTTTGCTGTTCGGGTATCTCCCGCGTCGATTGCCTCATACATCTTGCGCAGCTTGCGGGCTACGGCAGGCTCGCGGTGGGCGTTTAGCAGCTGCGTGAGAATGTCGGCGGGCGAGCGTCCGTAGGCGTTTTCCACGCGCTCGACGGCGTTGCTTTTGCCGTCGATTTTATACAGGTTTTTTGCCACCGACATCACCGAGGGCGAATGCGACGAAATCACGAACTGCGCCGACGGAAAAATTTCGGGCAGTTTTTCGGCGATTTCAGACTGCCATTCGGGGTGCAAATGCAAGTCGAGTTCGTCGATTAGAATTATGGCGTCGCTGCGCAGCGGGTTTGAAGCGTTCGGGTTTGCGACAATCGTCCGCATTGCGATGTCGGCAATGAGCGCGATTACGGTTTTTTCGCCGTCGGAAAGGTTTGAAGCGGGAATGTTGCGCGAGCGCAGCCACATCTCGCCGTTGCGGACTTCGAAGGCGGAAAACTCGGGCGAGAAGCCCGCGAGTGCCCTGCTCACGAATGAAAGCGGCTTATAGAAGGCGTCGATTTCGAGGCGTTTTGCGTTGCCCTTTTTAAGCGGAAGTTTTGCCGCCTCCGACATTTCCGCCGCGCGACGCTCCGCCATCTCGACGAACCAACGGGTGAGTTTGTTGAAGTCGGTTCCCGCCTGAAAGGCGCGCTTGTAGACTTCGGTGCGATCGTTAGAGGAGATTGGCTGCGGCGAGCAATATCCCGAAACGTCGCGCGAAGCCCCGTAATAGGCGAGAACCGGCAGATAGACTTGGCCGTCGCCTTCGAGCATTACGCGCATGTCGCACCCGAATTTTTCGGCGGCGCGCATATCGGAATTTGCCGAATTGAGGCGCGTGCCCGTTGCGCCCCGCTCCTTGAAGAGCGTGAGTTTCATAGGAGTTTCGCCTTCGAGAGTCATTGTAAGGCGCGAGAAATCCGCCCCGTATGAAATGTCGCGCTCGGAGATTTTGCGCCCGCGCAGGGCATAATTGCACAATTTTACGGGCAGCCACGAGAGCATTATGGCGATAGACTCCAAGACGGTAGACTTGCCGCCGCCGTTTTTACCCGCCAAGACCGTGATAGACTTGTCGAATTCGACAAGCTCGTCGCGCAAGCCCCTGAAATTTTCGATGTGGATATTTTTTATGAACATCTATCAATACCAATTGCGAAATAACCACACTCTCGGAAGTGGACCCCCGCCACGTTTCAGGCTTTTTTTGCCGACTTTACGAGTTTGTAGAATGTGTCGAACTCGTATTCCGAACCGAGCGATCCTGGGGCGGGCTCGGGGCGGTATTGGACGGAAAATACGGGCAGCGACTCGTGGCGCAAAGCCTCGACCGTGCCGTCGGTCAAATTGACCTCGGATACTTTCAAGCCCGTATTCGCGAGCGAATTTGCGGCGACGGCGTAAGTGTGGTTTTGGGTCGTGATTTTTGCGGTTTTGGTTTGGATATTTTGCGACGGGTGGTTTTCGCCGTGGTGTCCGAATTTTAGTTTGTATGTTTTACCGCCGAAAGCCAATGCCAGAATTTGGTGCCCGAAACCGACACCCATTGTAGGCAATTTTTTTGCGAGTTCGGCGACGGTTTTTTGCGCGGTTATAGCTCCCGCGGGATCGCCCGCGCCGCTTGAAAGGAAGAGGCAATCTGGCGAAGTCGCAAGAATTTCCTCCGCCGAAGTGTCAGACGGGAACACGGTTAAATCGAAGCCGCAAAATGCGAGGCTTTTTAGCATCGACAGCGGCGCGCCGAAATCCAAGACAGCACACTTAAAAAGCGGCTCCGTGCGCGTTTTATTATTGATGTGGACGCCCCCGAGTTTGAAGGGTTCGATATCGATTTTTTCAGTATCGAAATGCCACGGAGTTTTGCAGGAAACCTCCCCCGCCGAATCCGCACCGTCAAGCCCCCGCCACTCGCGGGCGCGGCGCACTGCGTCTTCGTCGGAAATATCCTCGGTTGAAAGGCAGGCTTTGAGCGTGCCGTTCCGGCGAATTTTTACGGTGATTGCGCGGGTATCGACGCCCGAAATTGCGGGTATGCCGTTTTCGGAGAGAAAGTCGGGCAGGCTCTTTTTGCTGCGCCAATTGCTCGGCGTCCGGCACTCCTGCGCGACGACAAGCCCCGCGGCTTTTACGCCGCAGCTTTCGCAATCCTCGGTCGTAATGCCGTAGCAGCCGATTTCGGAGAATGTCATTACGACGATATTTTTATGCGCCGAGGGGTCGGTCAGGAGCTCTTCGTATCCGAACTCGGATGTGTTGAAAACCGCCTCGCCGACCGTGGTTTTACGCGCGCCGAAACCTTTGCCGCGAAACACCGTGCCGTCTTCAAATGCCAATATTGCCTTCATTGTGTTATTTTCCCGATTCTTTTAAGATTGTCATATATTCCTGCAATGACTTGACGTCCAAGTCGCGCGAACGCATAGCCTTGATGCCCTTTATTGCGGCGTTTGCACCCATAATCGTAGTTATCATACAGACCTTTTTTAGCAGTGCCTCCTGTCGGATTTTATTTTCGTCCAAGCGCGGAGTCATTCCCGACGGGGTATTTATTATAAGCGACATCTCGCCGTTTTTTATCATATCCACGACGTTCGGGCGGGCGCACTCCGCCAATTTATATGTGCGCACCACGGGGATTGAATTTTCGCGCAGAACTTTTGCCGTGCCCTCGGTCGAATAGATTTTGAAGCCGAGCTCGACAAGCGACTTTGCGATTTCGACAGCCCTTAACTTGTCGTGGTCCTTGACCGAAAGGAAGACGTTGCCCGACTGCGGCAATGCCGGCTGGGCTGCGATTTGGCTTTTGGCGAACGCCGTGCCGAGGTCTTTGTCGAGCCCCATAACCTCGCCCGTAGAGCGCATTTCCGGGCTTAGCATAATACTTGTGCCCGAAAAGCGCACGAACGGAAAGACGCTTTCCTTGACGGCGATGTAGGGAATTTTTACCTCTTTGGTAAAACCCAAGTCTTTGAGCTTTTCGCCCGCCATCACACGGGCTGCGATTTTTGCCAGCGGCACGCCTATCGCCTTCGAGGAGAACGGCACCGTGCGCGAGGCTCGGGGGTTTACTTCCAAAATGTAGACGTCGCCGTTTTTGATTGCGAACTGGATATTCATTAGCCCCACGACTTTCAACTCCTTCGCGAGCGCGTAGGTTGCCTGGCGGACTTCGTCAAGCGTCTTTTCGGGGAGGGTATGCGGGGGCAGAACCATTGCCGCGTCGCCCGAATGGATACCCGCGTATTCGATATGTTCGAGCATTCCGCCGATGACGGTCGTCTCGCCGTCGCTTATGGCGTCGACGT
>URDC01000031.1 GCA_900546565.1 uncultured Opitutales bacterium | reverse complement strand
TGCGCCTGTGCCCAACATTTAAAATATCCGCCGCCAACAAAAGTAAGCCCTCGCGGTTTTCAAAAATAAAAGCTTGAATGGGGAAGAACGCACGGGTAGTGTTGAAGACTTAAAATTTTTATCAACAATACAAATAATATGAAACCTAAGAAAGTTGCAATTCTCACAGCCGGTGGTTTGGCGCCGTGCTTGTCAAGCGCGATTGGCGGACTCATCGAACGTTATACCGAGATTGACCCGACAATAGAAATCATCTGCTACGTCGGCGGATATAAAGGTCTGCTTTTGGGCGACAGCATAAAAGTCGACGCCAAGATGCGCGAACAGGCTCATTTGCTGCACCTTTACGGAGGCTCGCCAATCGGCAATTCGCGCGTAAAACTGACGAACGTCAAAGACTGCGTAAAGCGCGGCTTGGTCAAGGAGGGTCAGGACCCGCAGAAAGTCGCGGCGGACCAGCTGGTCAAAGACGGCGTCGACGTCCTCCACACAATCGGCGGAGACGACACCAACACCGCGGCGGCCGACTTGGCAAAATTCCTCAAAGAAAACAATTACGAATTGACGGTTATCGGACTTCCCAAAACAATCGATAACGACGTCTACCCCATCAGGCAGTCGCTCGGCGCGTGGACAGCCGCCGAAGAAGGCGCGAAATACTTCCGCAACGTTGTCGGCGAAAGCGGCGCGAACCCCAGAATGCTCATCATCCACGAAGTTATGGGCAGAAACTGCGGCTGGTTGACCGCAGCGACCGCCGCGGCATACCGCAAACTTCTCAATCAGGGCGAATGGGCAGACGGGCTTGGGCTCACAAAAATGCGCCGCGACGTCCACGCCGTCTACATTCCCGAAATGGAAGTCGACATCAAGAAGGAGTCCGCGCGCCTTAAAAAGATTATGGACGAACACGATTGTGTGAACATCTTCATCTCGGAGGGTGCGGGTGTAAAGACAATCGTAGCCGAAATGGAAGCCCGCGGCGAAGAAGTTCCGCGCGACGCTTTCGGACACGTCAAGCTCGACGCCGTCAACCCCGGCAAGTGGTTCGGCAAACAGTTCGCCGAAATGATTGGCGCGGAAAAAGTGCTCGTTCAAAAGAGCGGATACTTCGCGCGCGCCGCAGCCGCAAACGCCGACGACTTGCGCCTCATCAAGAGCTGCACCGACCTCGCCGTTGAATGCGCCTTCAAGCGCGAAGGCGGCGTTATCGGACACGACGAAAACGCGAACAACGTCCTGCGCGCCTGCGAATTTGAACGCATCAAGGGCGGCAAACCCTTCGACGTCAACCAGCAGTGGTTCAAGGATTTGCTCGCGGCTATCGGGCAGAAATAAAAATCCGAAAAAATCTCGAAAAACAAAACGACGCGGAAACAACTTCCGCGCCGTTTTTTTGCGCCCCTACAAACCAAAAAAAGCAATATCCCCACACCGCCAGTCCGCCGATAAACCGACAAAGCCAACAAAATAAAACTGCGGAATACTCAGATTTTGAAATTCAAAAAATCCGTCGCATACTCTTCAACCGACTTTCCGAGCGCGGCGGCGGCGGATTCCAAAGCGGCGGCATTGTCGAATGCACAGGCGTCCACATCTACGCGCGTAAACGGCAGCGGAATTATGAATTTGTCCCACGAGGGAATAGTAAAAAACGACTTCGGCTTAAAACGCAGCAAAATAAGCGATTCTCCCGAAGCTTCGGCAACAGTGAAAAATCCGCGCTTTGCTACATTTGCAGGCCCCCTCGGGCCGTCGGGCGTAATGAACACATCGCAGCCTTCCGCGAGCGTTTCGACAAGCTCCAACACCGCCTGACGCCCGCGCCGTCGCTGCGAGCCGCGCACACTGCGTATTCCGAACAGGTCGAAAAACGCCACCAAATACGCCGCATCGCGACTTGCGCTCACAAGCCCCGCCATGTCGAACTTCGGGCGAAAAAACACCTTGCTCTTCGCCAAAAAAACAATGTTCCTGTGCCACGCAATCCCGACAAGCCTGCGCGGAGCTGCGGCATATTTCGCGGCGGATACAGTCGGATAAAACCTGATACTTGCAATCAACAAACGCATCGCCACAAACAGCGGAAATATCAACGCGTAGTGAAGCCAAGTCGGCTTGTAGACATCTGGGTTTTTCTCCATATCGAGAAAATCTAACAAAAGCCCGCTTGTCCGTTCAAGAAAAAACCGTATATTTACTTGAAAAAACGCGCCGCCGCGCCGAAAATCATACACATGCAAATGACATCGAAAAAACCGCGCACCGCGGTTGTCGCAATAGCCGCAACCCTTGCAATTGCCGCGCTCTCGATTTTTGGCGCGTGCATGACATTGCCCGAACAGCGGATATTAACGCTTGACCCAAAACTCCCGCAGACCGACGCTCCATTGCAGTTAAAAACCGATTGCACATTGGGCGACGCCGTAAAATTGGCACTCGAAACCAACCCGAGCACGGGCTATACTTGGGCTCTCACAACCGACAACCCGACCGTCGCAGTGCTCGAAACGCGCGAACTCCAAACTTATAAAAACGGCGCATGCGGCAGCCCCACACACGAAACATTTTTGCTGCGGTGCGTCAACCGCGGCACGGCAAATATACAAATGCAGTATCTCAGCCCGTGGGAACGACACCCCATAAAACGGATAGAAATAAAAATAAACGTGAAATAGACGAAAAAAATATTGACGCGCCACTAAAAAAATAGTGTTATTGAGCACAATTTAACGGGGACGTAGCTCAGTTGGAAGAGCATCACAATGGCATTGTGGGGGTCGTGAGTTCGAATCTCATCGTCTCCAAAAAACCGCAATTCGACAGGATTGCGGTTTTTTATTTTAAGACGATGATTTGAACGAACGAAGTTTTTTATATGACGAGCACCGGCGGAGGATTTACCTGTGGTAAATATTTCCTCCTTTAACAAACGCCTACATTTTTATATGACGCGCGCGGGATTGGCTTTCAGCCAATATCCCGCTTTGTCAATCTCCGACGCAACTTTAACAACACACAAAGCGCATTGACTACGCCAATCGCGCGCAACTTACCTACATTTTAACTTGCCGAGGCGAAGAAGCCTGTTGTCGCCACGCTTCATTTTAAGCGTAATAAACGGACCTTTGCCTAAATGTTCACCCGAAAGCGCATCAAAAACTTCTTTGTCGGAGTGCAAATTCAGCATAATATCGTGAGGATTTTTATCGTCGTCCGTGCACGTTATCGAGACATACGGTTCGTTGGCAAAAACGGATAGTTTTTGATTCGAATATTCGCGGACTCCCGCGACCTTAAACATAAGCCTTATGACTTCTTTGGGAAGAACCCCGCTGCCGCAGAACAAATGTTTTCCGCGTAAGACAAGCGCAGGTTGCCCGTTGGGATAGACACCCAAAACCTTGTCGCCGTCTTTGAGAATCGGCGTCAACAGCGGCGAAGTCTTCGCGCTGTGTCCGAACTTCACAAGCCCCATTTTGCGGCCATCGGCAGTAGGTTCAACCAACATCGGCAACGCCCCTCCCTTTACATATTCGACATCAAAACCCGTGGCTTCCGAAACCCCCGCAAGCGAGAATTCGCTTTTTTCCACGTCAATCAATCCCGTCGTCCAAACGAAAATCGCGCCCGAGTCGGCAACCTTTTGACGAATCGCCTTACGTTGTTTTGCGTCGAGCGCACACGAGACCGCAAAAATCGACAGACGCGGCGTATACGGACGCCCGTAAAGAACGTCGTCAAGCAGGAAACTTCCGAACGTGACCGCACAGTCGGTAAGAATCTTGCGAGACTCGGTCGAAGACAACATCGTGCGCAAATTCGTAAAATTCGCGCCGCCGAAACAGACGGAACGCTCGTCCAAAATAATCGCGATATCGGGGTTATACTCGACGGGATTTTCAAGCAAATCGTTGTCGACCGCAGCAAATTTGGACATTAGCGTCCAAAGTTTCGGGTCGTCAAACCAACCAGTGCCCGCAAGATCCATCCACCAACATCCGTTGTTGCGCACAACCTGCTGCGCCATATCGCGTTGAAGAACGCTAAGCGTGTCTTCGAGCGTCCTAAGTTCCTTGCCCAACGGCGTTATTTTCTGCTGCGTCGGAGGCACTCGATACGTTCTGATATCGTCCTCCGAAATCCAAAGCTTTCCCGAACGCGTTATTGTTTCGGTCGAACTCGGCGTCATTCCTCCATAGCCGAGATTGCGCGTATCGTGATATGAAAGCGGGCCGCACAAAATGTCGACATCGGGCGAATTCAAAACCTTCATAAGACCGAAGTGTCCGGGATTGGCAGCACCCTTCCATTCGCCAATCGTTATATAGCCGTAAAAGACGAGCGACAACTTTTCGGGCGTTTTTTTGCGAATCACTTTTGCCAGTGTAAGAATCGTATCGACCATAGAGTCCTGCCTGAACATATTGCAGTCGAAAAGTTTCATCTGCGTTTTCGGGTCGACAATGCAAAACGCCGAAAGCCGTTCCTTCGGCGACGGAACTTTCGCGGTTGCAAGAGTTGCCGACGGATCGTTCCAAGCCTTTTGCAGCGCGGCGTCGGTTCCGTATTTTCGCGTAAGCCATTCGCGCCAGGATTTCTGAGCCGACGGCTCGTAACCTACCCAATCCGTATCGCGGGTATCGGGATAAAACCATTCGCACGAATTTGCCCCGCCCGGGTGATAGCCCACAATGTTGTTGCCGCAGTATCCTTCACAAAAATCGATAATCGCCCCCAAAGCCTTTGCTATGTCGGCTCTAAAACGCGGAGAGAACGGGCTGCCCAACCCGGGGAACTTATCGCAAATCTTGCCGTCTATGGATTGAAGCGCGTCCTGCGGATATTTTTTCATCCACCAGTCTGGCGGATAACAGCGCACGCGCACAATGATTTTCGCATTCGGATTCGCACCCAATATCTCGTCGAGCGCGCCTTTGAGATTTTCCGTGTTATACGACTTGCCGTCTTCCGGCATAAAATCCGCGGCCTGAACGGGAAACGTGATAAAATCTACCCCCGCGTCTTTTGCCAATTTGGTTTGAAGCCCGACAAACGAACGATGTACGGGCTCGAAAAAATCTCCCCCGAGAGTCGTATACAATTTGAAGGGCGTCGGCTTTTTGTCGGACTCTATTTTTATGTCTATGCGGTATTTCTTTCCCGCCTTAAAATCGACGTTCCCGAATGCGATTTTCGAAACTCCCGAGTCGGATTTCGCGTGCAAGTAACTTTGATTTTTCCCCGCTTCGGCAACGAATTCCGCCTGCAAATTCTTGCCGCCACTTTTTTCAATAGAAGTGCCGCGTCCGAGCGAAAAAACCTTTGCGCCTCCGTCGGCTTGCGAAACTTCCAACGCATAGATTTTACAGTCGAACCTTCCGCCGAATTCAAGCTGAATTCGCACTCCGTCCGCATCTTTTTCAAGCGGCAAGATTTCGACAAACGTCTCGGTCAACTCGGGATACGCGTCCCTTTTAATAGGCGACCCCAACTTGAAATACAAGGGCGAAACATACAACATTCGCGGCCTCACGGGTCTGCCGTTTAAAACAATCTGCGGCACGCCATCGACCTGCCGAACTTTGCAGGTTGTCTTTGCGTTGTTGACGTCCTCAGATTCGTTAGAGAAAAAATTGCACCCGCACAAAAAAAACGCGGATATCAATACCACATATATAGACTTCATTCACCCATTAAAAAAGACCCCACAGATTCTTTCAATAAAAAACTAATGTCCGTCGGGAAACATCAAACGCCCCGCGTCGTAGCCGCGCGAACGCGCCTTTTCGAGAATTTTCGAAAGTTCGGCTTCGGGAATTCTCGGCGTCCGCGAGAGAATCCAAAGATAACTTTTGTCGCGACCGCCGACCAACGCCCAGCGATAGTCGCCGTCAAGCTCCAAAATGTAGTAGTCGCCGTAAAACGGACGGAAAAACGACACCCGCAACTTCGAAAAATCGGACGAGTCGGGCGCATACGCCCTCCCCGAAACCGAAGTTTTTTCACCGTCGGGCTTCACGCCGGAGTTCACGACCGACACCGTGTTGTCGCCGTTTAGAGTGTAGACGGCGGAAACATTCGCAAGCCCTTTTTCGAAGGAATTTTCGAATCGAGCAATCTCGAACCACCTGCCCATATACCGCGCAATATCCACATTTTTGGCGGTTTCCACCGAATCCCGACGCCCGAGACCGAAACACGACACAAGTAAAACCGCAATCCCCGCTAAAAATATAAAATCGTAAAACTTCATAAATCCAAGTTATAAATTTTTTCGGTCATTCGCCGCCTCCCTTCAAATACATCGACAAATTCACAATCCGATAAAACCCCGTGCGCAACCCCGAAAAAATTTTTTCAAAAAAACTTATACCGCACGCAAAAATTCCGAAGAATAGACATAAAAAATTATGAATATAAAATTCAAAGGCTCGGACATCAGACTTGTCGGCGATTTTCCGAAAATCGGCGACCCCGCAAAAAACTTCAAAATGGCGAAATCCGATTTGTCGAATTTCACCCTCGACTGCGCCGAAACCCGCCGCATTGTGATGAACGTCTTCCCGAGCCTCGACACTCCGACTTGCGCGCTTTCGGTGCGCCGCTTCAATAAAATCGCCGCCGAACAAAAGAACACAATCGTCCTTTGCATATCGAAAGATTTGCCGTTTGCACAATTCCGCTTCTGCATTGCCGAAAACATCAAAAACGCCATTGTCCTTTCCGATTGCCGTTGTGACTCCAAATTCGGCACAGATTACGGAATCGCCATTTGCAATGGGGCTTTGTGCGGAATGCTCGCGCGTTCCGTGTTTGTAATCGAGCCCGACAGAACAATTTCCTACGCCGCCCTGAGCGGGGAAATCTCGAAAGAACCCGACTACGATTCGTTGATACAATTTCTTCTAAAATAATATGTGTGTTTTGCGCGGAATCCGAAGCCCATCGGATTCCGCTTTTTTTGCGTTCTCCCGTATTGCCGTTGACATTCGCCCGAGCGAAACGTAGACTCGCGCTATGAAAACACACATAGCTTTTTTCGCCTCCGCAATTCTCTCGCTGGCTGTCCCGCTTTTTGCCGAGTCGAAATCCGAAAAATTCGAGGCGGACATCCCATATACCGCGCAAACCGACGCCTACGCAAAAGAGCGTTGCAAGCTCGACATTTACATCCCCAAGGACAAAATCGCCGCAACCGTCGTCTGGTTTCACGGCGGCGGGCTCTCGGGCGGCAATAAGAATTTTCCCGACGGGCTGAAAAACTCGGGGCTGATTGTCGTCGCGCCCAACTACCGCCTTTCTCCCAAGATCCCCGCGCATCTTGCAATAAACGACGCCGCCGAAGCCGTCGCATGGGTGTTTGCAAACATCGAAAAATACGGCGGCAGTCCCGACAAAATCTTCGTGGGCGGACATTCCGCGGGCGCGTATTTAAGCGGAATGATTTCCTTCGCGCCAGAATATCTGGCCAAATACAAAATAAAAAACACCGACATAAAGGGATGCATTCTTCTGAGCGGGCAGGCGACAACTCATTTCCGAGTGCGCAAAGATTTCGGAGACACCGATTCGCAATGGCTTCCGAAAATCGACAAATATTCACTGATAGGCAACGCCAACAACAAAATTCCGCCCTGTTGTCTTATCGTGGGCGACCCCGCTCTTGAATTCCCCGAACGTGTCGAGGAAAACACTCTTCTTGCAAGTGTTCTGAAAAAACTCAACAGTTCCCCAAAGGTTTGCCTTTACCAATTACAAGGCTTAGACCACACCACCGTTTCATCTGCCATTGCCCCGATTCTAAAAAATTTTATACGCTCTTTTTAAATATTTTATATGACGGGCACCGGCGCGGATTGCTTCGCAATATCCGCTTTGACTCTTTTATACGACGGGCACGGGCGGCAATCGGCGTTGCCGATGTGCCTTTGACATTCTCTCCCACGCAACTTTAACAGACAAGCAAAGCGCATTGGCAAAGGCCAATCGCGCCTCTTTCGAACTTATAAAAAACAACAAAAAAAGCCCCGCTTCCTGCGGGGCTTTTTTTGGTTGACCAGTAGGGACTCGAACCCCAACAAAAGGTGCCAGAAACCTTTGTGCTACCATTACACCACTGGTCAATAAATTTATTTAAGCTTTCTATTTTCGGCGTAGTGGAGAAACTGTCAAGTCTTTTTGTCAGTTATTTTTTTATTGCCCCTTCTACCGCCGATAGTAGATTATCGCCGTTTTTGAAAAACTCCGTCCCCGCGACAATCGTATCCGCACCGCGCGAAACAACATCGCCGACGTTTCCCGCAGTTATGCCGCCGTCAACCTCGATTCTAAACGACAGCTTCATTTCGTCTCGCGTCTTTTTCAAAAACTCAATTTTCTCCAAAGCAACTGGATTGAAACTCTGACCACCGAACCCCGGCTGGACGCTCATAACAAGCACCAAATCTACCTGCGGCAAAAAATCTACAACCTCGCCAATCGAAGTTTTCGGATTCAAAACAATGCCGTTTTGTTTGCCGAGCAAATGGATTTCCTCCAAAGTAGCACCCACTGGGTAATCGGGTTCGACGTGTATCGAAATCAAATCCGATCCCGCCTTTGCGAATGCGTCAATATACATATGCGGATTGTCGAGCATAAGGTGGGTGTCTAAAAACAGATTCGGAAACTTGCCGCGCAACGACTTCACGATCCCCGGACCGAATGACAAATTCGGCACGAAATGACCGTCCATAACGTCGACGTGAACCCATTTCAGCCCCGCGTCGGCAATCCGCCTAACACTGTCGGCAAGAGCAGTATGGTCGCCGCCCAAAATCGACGGCGCAATTTGCAACGAATTTACCATAATCCAATTACTGCGTCCCTGATTTTTGCCCCCAACTCGCGCGTCAAAACGGGCATGTTTTGATATTCGTTGCCCAGAATATTGGCGTTTGCGTTGTAAATTATCGCGTCCGCCGAGACCCTGCGTTTTTTGAAAACCGTCTTTGCGCGGGTCGACAGCGTGCATTCGGCGACAATCGTAGCCTTGAAAGCCGCCGCCAATGCGGTATCGTCGGTGCGCGTTGCGTATGTCGTCTTTTTATAATCGACTATTTCGACTTCGAGCACCGCGTCGGCGTCGCCCGCATTTGCCACCGAAAGCTGGGGCGTCTGCGAGATAGCGTCGGAAATCGCGTTTGTGAGCAGATTCGTCGCCTGCGGCGCGTTCGAAAAATTCTTCACGGGCTGGACATACACCGACTTAAACGGCAGATGCACAGGCGTTCCCGCCAAGCGGTAATTCGAGCACGAACACAAAAGCGCGCAATAAATCGCCGTCAGCGCGGCGCACGCCGAAAGTAAAAATGATTTCATCATTGGGCCAACTCCTCTTCCGTCCATTCGTAAAAACCGTCGTCGAAAAGATATTCCGACAACCCGCCGCCGAACTTCGGCGCGAGCGGTTTATATTCGCCCGAGACCGCCGCCGATTTGTCGGGCACTTGTGCCGAAAAATCGCCGAAACTCATTTCGGCAAACTTCTCGTTTTGTAAGGCTATCACGCGCGTATCGTCTTCGAACTGGTCTACCGACGGCTTTTGATAGCGGCCGAAAAACCAGTCATAGGGCGTCATCGGCGCAAGCTCGCCGCGGTCGATTTTTGCGAGCTGCCTGCGCGCCTCGTCGGCGGCTGGACTGCGCGGAGCGACGGTTATTGTTTCGTTATAGAAGATTGCCGCTGCTGGGTTGTTGTTGCGGTAGTAGTAGAAGAAATCGCCAATCACCAGACGGCTGCGCGCCAATATGTCCTGCATTTTTTCAAGTCCTTCCTCCGCCGAGACAATCTCGCTTTCCTTCGGGAAAAGCGTTATGTAATCCTGATAAAAGCTTATGGCGTTCTTTGTCGGATTCTGGTCGTATTCGGGACCTTCCACCATTTTACGATATAGCTTTGCCATTTGCATATACGCATCGGAAGTAAAAATGCAGTCGGGATACCCGTTGATGACGCGTTCGAGGGCGTCGAACGCGCTGTCGTATTCCTTTTCGCGTTCGGCGACAGTCGAAATATTCATCAGCGCAATCGGGGCAAAGTCGCCATACGGCGCATTTTTGACGACACTTTCGTAGTATTTTATGATGTCCTTGTAGCTTGTAAACCACGGAAACCAGCCCCAGACGTAATATGTCTTGCCGTCCTGCATTTGCGAGGCGATATTGAATTCAAGCTCAATGACGCGTTTGAAATTCTGGTAGTCGGGATAATTTTTGACAATCTCCTGCGCACATTCGTACGCGCTGGGGAACTGCCCGCGTTTGAGATACACAACGCCCATCTGATACAACGCCTCGGGCGCGAAAATCGACTCGGGATAATCCGCCACCACCGTCTTGTAATACGAAAGCGCGGCGGCGTTCGAACCGTTTTCCTGCGCCTCGCGAGCCTTGTTCATAGCTTCGAGCGCATTCGAAACCGTCGAAGTTTCGCCGATAACCTGCGCCAGCACGCCGCCTTTAATCTCCCAGCCCTTGTCGGCAGACCACACCAAATCGGCGCGCGCAACCGCGCACGCACACACGGCAACCAACGCCGCAAATAAAACTCTCGGAATTAAATTTTGCATGATTTTACAAAGCCGAATAAAGCCTAAACGCACCCGTTTGGCAAATAAAATCGGCTTATTTTATCGCCGAATTTGCGCACAGCGCAGCCCCTATTATCCCCGCGCGGTTCTGCAATTTTGCCGCCGCCACATCGCAGCCGACATCGAGATACTTGAAAAACTTGTCGCTTTTCGAAGACACCCCGCCGCCGATAATTATCAGGTCGGGGCGCAACAAAGCCTGCACATAACTCAAATACTTGTTGAACCCCGACGCCCAGCCTTTCCACGAGAGGTCGTGACGTTTTCGCGCGGCGTCGGAATAGAGCTTTTCGGCGTCGACATTGCGCCCCGAAGACTTGTCGCGCATTTTCAAATGCCCGAGCTCCAAGTTCGGGACAAGAACCCCGTCCACAAACAGCGAAGCTCCGATACCCGTGCCGACCGTGAGCACCAAAACCGAGCCTCTCACGCCCTTTCCCGCGCCGAACTTGACTTCCGCAAGCCCCGCCGCATCGGCGTCGTTGAGAACCCACGCATCGCAGCCGAAACGCAACCCGATAAGCTCGGCAAAATTCTTGCCTATAAAATTCCTGCCGCCGATGTTCGCCGCCGTCTCTATAATCTGCGACCTAATCACCCCCGGGAATCCGCAGCCGATTTTTCCGTGATACCCGAAGCCCGAGATAATCTCGCCCACCGCGTCCAAAACCGCCTGCGGCGTGTGCTCCGCGGGCGTGGGAATGCGGATTCTCTCTCCAACAAATTCGCCCTTTGACAGGTCCACAATCGCGCCTTTCACACCCGAACCGCCAATGTCAATGCCCAAGACTTTTTTCTTCATACACAAGCCAAACAAAATTCTCCGCAACTCAAAAAAATGATCGATAGTCTGCCGAACGGCAACAATAAGCCGCCGCCGCGCAGTTAAATCATATATTTTATAGCGACAAACCCGAGCACAAGTAAAACAAAAAAGACCGAAACTATCAAATTAAAATACTTGTCGATAAACGGCTTTGCGCGCTCCCCGACAAAGTAGATGATGAGCGCGACCAAGAAAAACCTCCCCCCGCGCCCGAAAATCGAGCCGACAACAAGCTCCCACACCGGAATGCCGCAGACGCCCGCGGCAATCGTAAAAATCTTGTATGGGATCGGCGTCAACGCCGCGCCGAAAACCGCAAGCAGTGCGTTTTCGCGATACATCCCGCTGACCTTTTCGAACAATTCGGGCGTAAAACCCGGAATGTATTGGAAGAAAAATTCCGACAACGCCGACCAGAAAAAGGAACCAATTCCCCAGCCTACGACGCCGCCAATCACCGACGAAGCCGTGCACACAAGCGCGACCCACCACCATTTCTTCGGCATCGCAAACACAATCGGAATCAGCAACACATCGGGCGGAATCGGGAAGAACGACGATTCCGCAAAAGACAGAACCGTCAACGCCAGCAAACAGTAGGGCGTCTCCGCCCACGAAATCGTCCAGTCGTAAAGACGCTTGATAATATTCGGCTTGGAATTATCCATAAAAGATGGAAATAAATAAAAAACATCACCCCCGCCGAGAGTCGAACTCGGATTGATGGTACCGGAAACCATAGTTCTATCCATTGAACTACGGGGGCAAATTATCCACAAACTATCCCCCATTTCCCTCCCCTTGTCAATATTTTAAATGTTCGGAAGAGGCGGTGATTGCCAAAGGCAATACCGCCTTTGATTATTTGTTAAAGTTTTTTGTAGATTGCGAAGCGACGCGATAGACTTCACCAATTCAACGTAAACACACCCCATTCTAAATCTAAAAACAAAAAAGGATTTCCCGAACGGGAAAGACTTTTTCCATTATTCTCGCGTTAGAACACCCATAGATTTTTGCGGCTAAAACGTGCGAGGCGCGTGCTACAAAGACGCGTTTTCGAGTGGAGGGATAGTGCTGTTGCACAGACCTCCCGAGGAAACCGTCTTTTAGCCGTGAGTGCGCCTCCGAGTCGAATCTAAAAAAACAAAAAAAGGTTTTCCGAATGGAAAACCTTTCAGCATTATAAAAAATAATTTCGACTCGAAGGCGCACGCCCTCGCGCGTTTTAGCATTGGCGACGGCGGCGATAGAGGACAAAGCCCATCGCAAGCAGTCCGAATATCGCCGCAACCGTGGCAGGCTCGGGGACTGCATTGACATACTTGACATACAACCCGTCATCGCGCACATCAAATACCGCTTCAAAATCTCCTATCGAGTTAGCTTGAAATTTGTCGGCAGAAAGCGAGGATTTCGTCGTCCATTCAATAATCCGATATTCGCGCCCGTCAGTGAGGTCAATACCTTCACCCGTCAGATAGAAGTCCACAAGTGTGTAGCCCGTAACTTCCGAACCGAAGTCAAACGACGTTCCTTCGTCATTGACAGAGTACAACTTCAAACCGCTGCCCGTTTCACCCGAAATTGTGAGGTCGATTGTGCCGCCGTCATACATCACACTGTCAAAACCGAATTGCTTTATACCGACATCGCCCACCGTAATTTTGAGCGTGCCGCCCGACATCGTAAGCTTCCCGTGCGACAACGACGAGTCCTTCGTCACCCATTGCCCCAAGCCGTGCGTGCGCAGGTCGAGCGTGCCGCTGCGGACAATCACGCCGCCCGAAAAAGCTAAATTATTACCCGCGAAACGCTGAACACCGAGGGGGTCGGTCGCTTCCATAACAATCATCGTTTTTGCATTCGCGCCGTCATAAATCCAGCCGTTGAAAATCTGTTCGGAGGAATTCCTCAGATGGAGAACCCCGACATACTTTTCGGTTGATTCTGCGTGCCCCGAGCTGAAGATATTGCCTTTGCCCGTCAACCCATTCGAGCTTACCACATTGTATGTCGAGGCGGCAAACTTCCCGCCGACTTTCGCAGTACGCGAAACCAAACTCAGCTGCGGATTCTCCGCGTCGTTCTGGGTGGAAAGATTGATAACCCCGCCGACATAAACTTGGGCCTTTTCGGCGGCATTCGCACTTGTGATTTCCATAAACTCGGCTTCCGATTTCGTCGTGCCGTCCAAATACGTTTTTGTGTACTTGTTCAAAATCAGGTCGCCGCCGATTTTGAGATTTACGGGGCCCCAACCCCAGTTGGCACTATCCAATCCCGCAGTGAACTTATAGTTGGAGTAATTCTGCGCCGACGTGCTTGCCGAACCAATCGACATATTGCCGCCCACATTTATAATCGGCGGACGCGGTTTATTGGGCACCACACCCGTGTCGTCATTCCCCTCAAAAAGGAAAGTCCCGCCGCGCGAAAAGAAATTGAAATCGCCCGCAACATTCAAACGCGCATCCACACCCATACGGTGGCTGACGGACGAATAGCCTTCACTAATCGTGAACGACTTTACATTGAGCACTCTGCCCCAGCCGATATCTATCGCCGTGTAGTTGCCTTCAACCTCGTCCGCATCAAAAACGAGGTCGTCCGAAGCAGTCGGCACACTGCCCGACGAATAGTTGCCCGCTTCCGACGCCTTGCCTGTTTTGTGATCTTCGACTGAAACAACATTACCAGTCCAGTAGACCGTTTCCGCGCGCGCCATAAGCGACGCCATAGCCGCCGCCGCGCCAAAAAGCGCATATCTTGTGAGTCTTTTCGAGTTCATTTTTCTCCTTCTAACTGTTCATATAATTAGGTATTTTTTTGTTTTGATGAGACGAAAAACCCCCCCCCCCCGAGAAAAATTCAAGTTTTTTTTGAAATATTTTTCATTTTGCAACTTGAACGTTTAAATCCAGAAAAAAAACACCTCAAACCCGCACAAAAAAAACATCCCAACCCCAAAACACTATGTTGATTATTGTTGGTTTTTGCCACCTCCCACTACAAATTTTATCCCCCCAAAACCAATACCATATCGACTTCCCAAATCCAATATACCCCACCTCCATTGTAAAAACAAAAAAATTTATCATTCCGAAAACGACACAAAATGACTTCGCCAATTCAACGTGAATGCGCCCCTTAATCTAATCTAAAAAAACAAAAAAGTCTTTCCCATATGGGAAAGACTTTTTCCATTATTTTCGGCTGAGAATAAACACGGGTTCTTGGGCTAAAACGTGCGAGGCGCGGCTTGCTTCGACGAGTTTTCTATTATCAAAAAAAGCGGAACTTCCGTTCCGCTTTTTCCGTAAATATAAAGTAGAGGCGCATTGCGAATGGAATCGCCGACGGTGCACTTCTTATAAAAGACTCGTCGGCGAAGCAAACGTGGCCTCGCGGTTTTTAGTTAGCAGGAGAAGATTTCCTTGACCGTCTTCTGCTCTTCGAGCAATTCGGCGTTCGAAGCGTCAATCTTGGCTCTCGAATATTCGTTGATGTCCAAGCCCTGAACGACTTCCCAATTCGTGCCGTCGCTGCGGACGGGGAGCGAAGTAATCGTGCCCTTGGGCGTGCCGTAACTGCCGTCGGAGCAAACACAAACGCTGAACCAATCGCCTGCCTTTGTGGGCGTGCAAAGCGAGCTTACCGTCGAGATAGCCGCGTTTGCCGCGCTTGCCGCGCTCGACAAACCTCTTGCCGCGATAATCGCCGCGCCGCGCTTCTGGACAACGGGAATGAATTCGTCCTTAAACCAAGCTTCGTCCTTGATGACTTCGGTTGCGGGTTTGCCGCAAATCTTGGCGTTGTAGAAGTCGGGATACTGTGTCGAGGAATGGTTGCCCCAAATTGTCATATTCGAGACGTCCGCGACATGCACGCCCACCTTCTGGGCAAGCTGAGCTTTTGCGCGGTTTTCGTCCAAACGCGTCATCGCGAACCAGCGGTTTGCGGGGATGTCGGGAGCGTGTTCCTTGGCAATCCAGCAGTTTGTGTTGCAGGGATTGCCGACAACCAAAATGCGGACATCGCTTGCGGCGTTGTCCTGAATCGCCTTGCCCTGCCCGATAAAGATTTTGCCGTTGATGCCGAGCAAGTCGCCGCGTTCCATACCCTGTTTGCGGGGAACGCTACCCACGAGCATAGCCCAGTTCGCGCCCCTGAAACCTTCGTTGATGTCGCAAGTTGTAACGATGTTCGAAAGCAGGGGAAACGCACAGTCGTCGAGTTCCATCTTGACACCTTCCAAAGCCTTCATGCCGGGTTCGATTTCGATAAGACGGAGTTCCACGGGCTGGTCGGGACCGAACATTGCGCCGCTTGCAATACGGAACAAGAGTGAATAACCTATCTGGCCTGCCGCGCCAGTAATTGCTACTTTTATTGGAGTTTTCATATTTTACGTTTCCTAACTGTTTGTTTTAGAATTTTGAAGAAATTTTATTTCCAGTTGAAGGGGAATTCGAACGCCAAAATCAGGCGTTGTTCGGTTGTGACCGTGCTGGAAGAAATGTTGTCGTATTGGTAGGAGTAGCGCAACGCCAAGTCCATAACGCGGGTGAGGTGCGCAACCAATGCCATTTTGAAATAGATGGCGTATTTGTCGGTATTGTTGAGGTCGAGACTCGCGACAAACCCCTGTTCGAAGCGGAATGTCTTGGAGATAATCCAGTTCAAGTCTTCCTGCAAGAGGGCGATTGCCACAAAGTCCGTGCCCGAAACGCTCGATTCCGTATAGCGCACCGCAGGACCGGGGCCGATATCGATAACCAAATTGTGGCGTTTGAAGTCGAAGCGATAACCAAAGGTAATGGACTCGTCAACCTGATGTCTGATGCTCTTGACTTGGTCGTGCTTGTAGTTGAGCAAATTTGCGATATACCACGTCTTGGTTTCGTTGAAGAAACGCTTATACATCGTGTCTACACCGTAGTTGTCGATGGTGACGTCCTCGACGCCCGCGCTCGATTTCTGTGTGGTGTAGTTGTAATAGGCGGTTGCGGTTAAAATGTTTACGTCCCATTCCTTTTTGACATCGAAGCTGGCGTGGAACGAGAATACCGAAGAATCGGTCTTGCGGAATTCCAAGCCGCCGCGGAGTCTGAACTGCCAGCCATCGGGGAAGTATGTTTCGACAAAATTGCGGTAGTCTTCCGCCCACTGAGGGTCTTTTTCTTCGGGAGTCGGCGCGGTTTCGGGCGCGGGCGCAGGTTTTGCGGCGGGCTTTGGCTGCTCGATTGAGGCGACTTTCATCGAGCCGTCGGGGGTGGCAACCAGATTTTTTGCGACCTCGCGCGAGGCGATTTCCGAAACGGGAATATTGAGGACGCCGTAGGGGGTCTTCACCGCGACCTTGCCCTTGACCTCCTTGCCGATTTCCCCCGCGATTTTTTCGCCCGACGAAAGGGTCAGAACTTCCACCGCCGCGTTTGCCGACAACGCCGCGAACGCCGCGGCAAAGGCAAACACGAATCCGACTGCGAATCTAAAAGATATCATATACTCTTCCCACAATGACATCATTGCCCGCGCAATCAAGCTTTTTTTGGATTTTTCGCGCGGGCAAACGGGACGAAAAAAAGGTTGATTGCCGCGCAAAAAAATACATAGTAGGCGCGATACATTTATAAATAAGGAAATAATAGCTATGGCAGTCCCCGTTTCACAAGTTTTGAGCGTCGCTAAATACGCGATTTCGAACACGCTCAAAGGCAATAAAAAGTATCCTCTGGTGATGATGCTCGAACCGTTGTTCCAGTGTAATCTGGCGTGTTCGGGCTGCGGCAAAATTCAAGAGCCGCCCGAAGTGCTGAAAATGCGCATGCCCAAAGAAGAGGCGTGGGCGGCTGTCGAAGAATGCGGCGCGCCGATTGTGAGCATTGCAGGCGGCGAACCCCTGCTCCACCCCGAAATGCCGCAAATGATTGAAGGCTTTATCAAGCGCAAGAAGTTCGTGTATATGTGCTCGAACGCGCAGGTGCTGATGGGAAAAATCGACCTCTACAAGCCCAGCAAATATTTTTCGCTGGGAATCCACCTCGACGGCACGAAGCGCATGCACGACCGCAACGTCAACAAAGAGGGCGCGTATGACATCGCCGTGCGCGGCATTAAGGAGGCGGTCAAGCGCGGTTTCCGCGTAACGACAAACACGACGATTTTCAACAACGCCGACCCCGAGGAAGTCCGCGGCTTCTTCGACGACGTTATGGCTCTCGGCGTCGAGGGTATGATGATTTCGCCGGGGTTCCCCTACGACAAAGCTCCAAATCAGGACATATTCCTCGAACGCAACAAGACAATAGAGCTTTTCAGAAAAATCCTCTCAAATCCGCACAAGAATTGGGTCTTCAACCACTCGCCCGGGTTTCTGGCGTTCCTCAAAGGTGAGCAGGAATACAACTGCACGCCGTGGGGCAACCCGTGCTATTCAATCAAAGGCTGGCAGAAACCGTGTTATCTTATCAACGACGGATATTGCAAAACATTCGCGGAACTGATGCAGGAAATCGAAAAATACAACCTCGGGCACCGCGGCACGCGCCCCGAATGCAAGGATTGTATGCTGCACAGCGGATACGAACCCAGCGCGGTCTGCGACATTTTCGGCAGTTTCGGCGGACTTATCCGCGCGGCAAAACACGCCTACAATTTCACAAAGAAAGCTTAGTTTGCGGTGTCGGAAGATACCTTAGACGATTTTCAGCCGCGCCATTTGCCCGCGCTTTGCGAAAAAATTTTCCGCAAAGACGGCTACGCCTCGGTCTTGCCGAACTTCGAGCATCGACCCGAGCAGGAGCAAATGGCGTTTTTTTGCGCCCAGACGTTCGCGTCGGCGCAGCCGCTGATTTTCGAGGCGGGCACGGGCGTGGGAAAGTCGCTCGCGTATCTTGTGGGTGGACTGATTGCGGCAAAACGCTTCAAGAAAAAGCTCGTGGTGGCAACGCACACGATTTCGCTTCAACAGCAGATTGTTGAAAAGGATCTGCCGCGCGTGCGAATGATGTTCGACAGTTGCGACGCCCTCGCGGACTGCGCCGACTTCAAGGCCGCGCTGCTGATAGGGCGTTCGAACTACCTCTGCACGGGGCGGCTAAAACGCGCGATTGCCGAGAAGCGCGAGCTTTTCAACACTGCCGAATCGGAGGAATTGGAGCGGATAGCGAAATGGGCGCAGACGACGAAAACGGGAATCCGCGACGAGCTTAATCCGCCGCCGAACCCCGAGGTCTGGAATTGGGTCTGCGCCGATTCCTCTTCGTGCTCGCCCCGCGCCTGCGACGACACCTGTTTCTACCAAAACGCCCGACGCAAAGTCGCCGCCGCCGACATTGTGATACTCAACCACAGTCTGCTGTTTTCGCTGCTGGCGGGCGCGGAACTCGGCTCGGATTCGATTTTGTTCGAAAACGACATGCTCGTTTTGGACGAAGCGCACCTCGTCCCCGACGTGGCAAGCGACATCTTCGGCGTGTCGCTAAGCAGCGGCGCAATCGTGCGCGAGCTAAACAGAATCTACAATCCAAAAAAGAAAAAGGGGCTGATTACGCGCGCGTCGCTCGCGGAGCATTTCGACAGGAAGCTCGTGGAGGAGACTGTCGCCTGCGTCGAGGATTTTTTTGCGCAGGTCAAGGCCGACCGTCTGCAAAAGCGCGATATGGTGCGCATTGAAGAGCCGAACTGGGGCACCGACCTGATTCTGCACAAGCTTGAAGAGGTCGAGCAAATGCTAAAACGCTTCGCCCAAAATGCCGCGACGGAAAAACACGCCGCCGAGCTGAACGACTACCGCGACAAGATAAAATCCTACCGAATCGCGCTCGAAACATGTCTCTACCTCACCGAAGAGGGCAATGTTTACTGGCTCGAAAGCTACGACGCCGACCGCAAAGTGCGCATCAACGCCGCGCCAATCGATGTCTCTAAAATTCTGCGGCGCGTGCTTTTCGGCGGGAAGTCGCCCGTAATTCTGACTTCCGCGACAATGGCGGTCAACGGCGACCTCTCGGGGTTCGCCTCAAAAGTCGGCGCGGAGTCCGCCGAGCAGTTCATTGTAGATTCGCCCTTCGACTACAAAAAAAATATGCGCGTTTTCTACGCCTGCGACGCCCCCGCCTACGAGCGCGGTGTCAGCCGCGACAACACCGAACTTTGCGCGTGCATCGAAAAGCTGTGCTTTCTTGTCAAGGGCGGGACGCTCGTGCTTTTTACGAGTTATTCGGAGCTTAAAAAAGTGGGAGAGTATCTGAAAAAATCGGAGGTTCTCGCTCCGCGCAAAATCCTCATTCAGGGCGAAACCGCGGGCAGAAGCGAAATGCTGCGCGTTTTCAAAAACGCGGGCGATGCGGTTTTGCTGGGCACGGACTCGTTCTGGACGGGCGTCGATGTCCCCGGCGACGCGCTCTCGCAGGTGGTAATCACGAAACTGCCGTTCGACAATTTCTCGCACCCGCTGATTGAGGCGAAAATGGAGCTTGCCGAAAGCCTCGGCGGCAGCGGCTTTACCGACATTATGCTTCCGAATGCCGTAATCAAATTCCGCCAAGGCGTGGGGCGGCTAATCCGCACGCGCAAAGACCGCGGCGCGGTTGTGATACTCGATTCGCGCGTGGCGTCGAAGGGCTACGGAAAATTCTTTCTCGACGCACTGCCCACGCGCGCCGACCGCTTCCGCCTCGCGAATCTCGAAACCGAGCTTATGCCCGACTACGAAGACCTCGGGCTGATGTAGCTTTTTGCCCTCGCCGAAGTTTTTTTTGCGCACACCTTTGCCCCTTCTTCCACATCAACAACAAAAATCAAACTACTATGGACAAACTCGACGAAATTTTCAAAATGCAGGCGGAACTCAACAAGCGCATCGGCGTCGATACGAGCGCGATGAGCGACGAAGACAAAATCAAGTGGACGCTCAATTACAGCCGCGCCCTCGCGCAGGAAAATGCCGAGCTTGTCGACTCCGTTCCGTGGAAGTGGTGGGCAAAATACCAGAAGTTCGACGTGCAGAATGCGCGTGTGGAAGTTGTGGATATGCTGCATTTTCTCGTATCGCTTGCGCAGGTTCTGGGTATGACCGCCGACGATTTCTACCAAGTCTACGCCAAGAAAAACCACATCAACCACGACCGCCAAGATTCGGGCTACCAAACCAAAAACCCCGACGATTGCCGTTATTTGTAATTCCGAAAGAGGCGCGAAGGCATAGCCCTCGACGGAGAGCGGGGGCTCTGCCCCCGATGGCGGTTTGCGCGTCCGCGCAAAATCTCCGCCATTCCCCCAGTTAACAAAAACAGAAAAGGATTTTATTGTTCCGAAAGAAGCGTGAAGGCAGAGCCCTCGAAATTCAAGCGAAGCGCGAATGAGATTTCGCCGCAGGCGAAAGACCCGAAGGGCGA
>URDC01000030.1 GCA_900546565.1 uncultured Opitutales bacterium | reverse complement strand
TTTATTCTTCCCAAAAGCTTGCTTCGCAACTTTTGTGTTTGCCCCAGAGGCGCACGCGCCTCGCCCGTTTTTCCTGTCATAAGTCGGTTCTAACGCGATTTTAAATAATGTAAAAAAGGATTTCCCATTCGGAAAATCCTTTTTATTTCGCAACATAAAAATAACGGGCACGGGGTGCAGATTATCTATGGCAAAGACTGCTTTACTTTAATGATGGAGAAAGCGGGAGTATTACCGCAGGTAATCCCGCGCCTCTTTCGAATTTAAAAAAAACTTTGCTTTAATAGATAAGCAAAGGCACATCGGCAACGCCGATTGCCGCCTCTTACCAAACAATGGCAGCCCGCCCTGCGGGTTATGGGAGGAATTTGATGTTTGAGACGTTTGAACCCTCGATTCTCACGCAGGGCGAATTCTCTGTGATTTTCTCGCCGAAGTATGTGATGTTTTCGAAAGTGAAGTTTTTGACGTCGTGTGTGGCGTCGAAGCCTTTAAAGTAGAAGAGTCCGTTGAAGTTTCCTTTTTTGCCCTCGACTCTTATATTTTTAAAAGAGCAATCGTAGACTTTTCCGACCTTTTGGCTCTTTCTAAAATTCGTGATTCTCGGGGCTGCCGAAAGCATTATTATATCCGAACCGTTTGAACGGATAACGAGGTTTTCGAAGTTGATGTTGCTCATCGGCATTTCGTTTGCGGGCTGCAACCAGATAATGGCGTTCGACCAGAAGTATTCGGGCGGGCGCATATCCTTGCTGTAAAACGGAATGTGGCAGTTGCGCACGGTTATGTTGCGCATTGCCGCAGTTTCGCACTCGAAGCCGTAGCGGAAGGTGTTTGCGCGGTCCGTCCAAAGTATGGAATCCTCTACCAAGATGTTTTCGCACGCCTTTTTGCCCCACATTCCCTTGATTGCAATAATGTCGTCCTGTGCGCGCACAAAGCTATTGCGGACGACGACGTTCGACGAATTGCAGATGTCGATGCCGTCGTCGTTAATCATACGCGAGCAGCAGATTTTCACGTTGTCGACCTCGACTTTATCGCACCACTCGAAGATGAGTGTCCACGTCATTGTGTCCTTCAAAATGACGCCCTCCATTTTGACGTTTTTGCATGCCTTAAACAGCACGAACCGCGAGGAGAAGCGTTCGCGCAGCTCGCCCGAAAGGATTCCGCGTCCGCGCACGGTGATGTTTTTGCCATCTATTGCCGAAACGATGCCTTTTACAACCGCGCCGCCCGCGATGTAGAGAGTCTGGTTGTCTTTGAGTTCGATTTTGTCGACGACGTGCACGCCCGCGCCAAAATAGACGACGTTGGGGTCGTTCTTGCTTGGACGGTCGGTTTCGATTGGGTTGCCGAAGACGATGAGCGGCGTTTCTCTGTCGTTTCCGCGGTCGGTGCGCAGAATGCACGTTTGGAACGGTTTATCCGCCTTGAAGACAATCGTATTCTTGCCCTCGACTTTGAAGTCGCGCTTCGGAAAAAGTTCGGGCGGGGTCTTGAAATTGTGGAGAAACACGACTTTGATTTCGACATCGCCCGAAAAATCGAAATACCCGAAATAATACTCGCCCCCCTGAAAATCGGGAGAAAGAGCCTTATAGACGTCGACGGGTTTGCCGTTTGCGAAAATTTTGTAGCCCGACTGCATTTTCTCGGTTATCGGAGCGGGATACGTTATGACTTCCGCCGAAAACGCCGCCGAGACGAACGCAATCGACACTGCAAAAACAAGTAACATTTTTTTCATAACCGTAGACTTTACGAAAACCTCGGGCAGAATCAAGCATTTTGTGAAAAAATAAGCATTGTGTTTTGTGTGAAAAACTCCGCCGCTATGTGTTATTTCGCCGAGCCGTCCAAAAGACGCCGCACTGTCTGGACAAAGGAATCGTCCTGAAAACTCGATTTTGTCAAATATTCGTCCGCGCCGCAATCGCGCGCGCGCCGTTTGTCCTCGGGGCGGTCTTTATAGGAGACTATCACGACGGGTATGTCGCGGTTTATTTTGCGCAGTTTTGCGACGAGCTCAAAGCCGGTCATGCGCGGCATATCGATATCGCTTACGAGCAAATCGTATTTGCCGATACGCGCCAAGTTCCAGCCGTCGACACCGTCGACGGCTGTGTCGACCGAGAACCCAAAACTTTCCAAAATCTTTTTTTCGACTTCGCGGACGGTCGCGGAATCGTCGACAACGAGGATTTTTTTTGACGCCGCGTTCGGCTTGTCCGCAGACTCCGAAGCGTTGCGCGACTTTGACGAAAGGCGCGACGCGTAGATGAGCATATCGTCGATGTCGAAAATCAGCACGGGCAGTCCCTCCGCGCCCAATGCCGCCGCCGAAATACACGCGATTTTACCGAGCAATGTGTCGAGCACGCGAACTACGAGCTCTGTCTCGACCGGAATAGAATCCACGACAAAACCCCAGGTTTTTCCGCGCCCCGCGACAGCCACGACATACATAAGCGCGTCGGAATCGGGCGAAGTTTCACCCGACGAATCGAACCCGAGCACCCGCGCGGCGGATACGATGTTAATGCGCCTGCCCCGAACAAGCGCGTAGTCGCCCGCGGCGTCGCGCTTCAAGTCGGCGCGGCGAAGCACGAAAGTTTTGTCTACACTCGCAAGCGGAAACGCGTAAGGCTGTCCGTCGACCTCGACCGAAAGCGACTTCAACACAGAACGCGTTATAGGCAGTTTCAGCGTCCATACGCTGCCCTCGCCCTCGCGCGACGACACTCCAACCGAGCCGCCGACCTCTCGCAGCATAGTCTGCACAACGTCGAGCCCGACCCCGCGCCCGCTGATTTCCGTAACCTCGCGCTTGGTCGTGAACGCGGGGAGGAACAAAAATTCGAAAATTTCCTCCTCGTGCATCTGCGCCAAAATGTCCTCGGGCACGAGTTTTTTTGCGAGTATTTCGCGCTTTACCGCCTCTTTGTCGATACCGCGCCCGTCATCGGAAACGGTCAAGACGAACATTCCCGAAGAGTGCGCCGCGCGGACGGAAATTCTGCCGACGGGCGGCTTGCCCGCCGCGACGCGCTCCCGCGGCGTTTCGATGCCGTGGTCGCAGGCGTTGCGTAAAATGTGCGTAAGCGGCGCGGCGAGCTTTTCGAGAATGTCCCTGTCAATCGATACCGAAGACCCCGAAATTTCAAACGAAATGTTTTTTGCAAGGCTCTTGGAAAAATCGCGAACCATTCGCGGAAAACGCTGTGCGATGTCCGAAAACGGGCGCATTCGGCTTTCGAGTACGCCCGTGTAAAGGCGCGTGCTAAGCGATACATTTTTACGGGCGTATTCAGAAAATGCATCGGCGGTGTCGGCAAATGACGCATCCTGCTCGCGCATTCTCGCGTTAATACGTTCGAGGCGGGCGAACGCAGAATTTGCCGCGTTCGGGTCGCCGAGCATATTTAACGCCTCTTCGAGCTTACTCGAAATCTGCTGGTATTCGCTGCGCAGCGCGAGAATTTCCTCCTGAAATTTTTCGAACTTGCGCGTCTGAACGAGGTTTTCCGCGGCCGCCGCCATTATCGAATTTATGTTTTCGACGGAAATTCTGACGAATGCGGAATCGAAATTCGCCCCCGATTTTCCCGCATCGCGAGTTGTATTTTGTCGGACTTGCGCACCTGCCGCATCCGCCGAGATGCCAGATTCTTCCGCAACGCCGCCCGATCGGGGCTTTTCGGGCTGCGCCGCAAACGATCCCGATTCGACATCCTTCAAAGTCCGAACCAACGCCGAGACGGCGCGTCTGTCGATTTTTTCGAACGACGCCCTGCACAAGTCCAGAATGAAATCCGCGCATTTGAAAAATACGTCTAGACTGTCGTCGTCAATGGAAATACGCCCTTCGAGCGCGGCTGAAAAGCAGTTTTCCATTTGGTGGGTAAGTTCGACAAGTGTCCCGAGCCCGACTGCCCGCGCCGCACCCTTTATGCTGTGGCTTGCGCGCATTAGCGATTCAAGCTTGGGCTTTGCCGCGAAGTCGCCTTCAAGCTCCACAAGAGTATTCAACACAAGCTCGATCTGCGTGGTGGTATCGAGCACAAAAAGCTCCTTCATTGACGGATCGATGTCGGGCGTTTCGATGTCCGCAGGTTCGGCCGCGCCCGCGAGGGCGGCGGTGTGCGCTTTTGTCCTTCGCGGGCTGAACCCCGCCGCGGCGCATTCGTAGAGATCCCGCGCGAGGGAGTCTACTTTCCCGCCGATTTTTTCGGACGGGCATTCCGCCAAGACTTCGACAAGTTTTAGGGCTTTATGCGCGTTTGCGTCGTCTGGACAAAATGCGTTCGGTTCACCGAAAAATTTTTCCAACGCGCCGAAAAACGCCGCAAGCTCGACAAATCCCACGAGTTTGGAGCTCGACTTCAACGAACGCGCGGCGTTTTCCAAAAGTTCCGAATCGGCATCGGGGGAAAATGCGGTTTTGAGCGTCGCGCAATTCGAGCGCAACTCGCCCGCAAAAAGCTCGAGCATAAACGCGTCGCCGCTCATATCAGCCTCCTTGCGATTGCCGACGAAAGCAGTTCGGCGTCGACAACAAGCGTTCCTGCGGCGTTTCCCGAGGCGATTTTTTCGGGCAGAAACGGCGTATTTGGCGCGGGCTCGGCGGAAATCATGGTTTCGCCGATGCGCAAAACTCCCGTTATGGAATCGGTTTTGAAGGCGAATTTTTCGCCTCCGCTTTTGCACAAAACCATACACTGTCTGCGCGTTGCCCCCGCGCGTATGTCGGCTGCGCAAGCCTCGCGGCGCGGCAGTTTCAGGGCGCGGACGATGTCGATTACGGGCACAAGCTCGCCGCCGATATTCGAGATTCCATCGATTGCCCCGCCTACTCTGTCGGGGTGCGGAAGTCTGTGCACAAACGTAGCGTTTGTGATTTCGCAGACTGCCGAAGACGCCAACGCCAATCTCGCACCCGCGCAGGAAAATGCGAAAAGCGAACGCGTTGCCGCGCGAGGTTCGGGATTGTCGGGGTGGATAGGTTGTGTCGGGGTATTATTGTGTTGAAGCGGGGAAGGCGAGGGTGTTGTAATGGGCGCGTTGTCGGCGGATTCAGTCTGCGCGGCAGGCTGGGAGTTTGGCGGAAGAATCCGCCCCGAATCTGGATTCGCGCCGTCCATATCAACTACAAAGTGTCCGAGCTGCCGCGACGCATTTTGCGCAGCTGTTCGGAAAGCGACTCCGCAGCCGCAGTCAGTTCCGCCCGCGAAGCATTGAGTTTGTCGACCGATTCCGCCACTTCGCCGAGCATATCCAGCGCGTGCGCGAACCCGTCCATATTCTCGCCGCAACTCCGCGCGAGCGAACGCGCCGCGGGAGACGCCGTTTTCATCTGCTCGACAACCGCGTCCATTTCGCCCAAAATTTTCGAGTACTTTGCGGAAAACTCGCCTATGTTTTCGAGCAGCCTGTCCGACTCCGCACTGTCGCCGGAAACCGCGGTTTCCATATCCTGAACAAGCGTTTTCATCGCAATCGACGCTCCCGAAACGCGCTCCGAAATCCTGTTGATTTCGCGCGCAATTACGGCGAAACTGCTGCCGTATTTGCCCGATTTTTCCGCTTCAATCGAGGCATTCAGCGAAAGCAGATTGGATTCGTCCGCTATGTGGGCGATGTCGGCAGATATGTCGGAAACGGCTTTCATGCGCTCCACAATCCCAGAATTTCTGCGCCGCGTGGCGGCGGCGTTACGCGCGAACATATCGACTAAATCGTCTATGTGTGAAAACTCCTTGCGGGCATTCTCGCCCGTGCCGAGCGCGGCGTCAACGCCGTCTCCGATTTTTTCGGCAACCGCACCGCCATCGCGCCCCCGCCTTATAGACGCGTTAAGCGACGCCGAGATTTTCGCAATCCGCGTGCCTATCGAATTCGAGCGGAAGACATACGCATCGAGGGCATCGTTAATACTTTTCAGAACCGCCCCGATTTCGTCGCGCGAAGTTTTAAGCGCGGCGGCGAACTTTGCCCCCTCCGAAACCGCCGCCGACGCCGCAAGCGAAAGCCGCCCGACTTCGTCGTCCGCGCGTCCCGACGGGTTAAACGGCGTCAAATCCCCGCGCGAAAAGCGTTCGAGGGCGCGGCGGCAAACCGACATTCTTACAGTCATTGAAGTGAGCGTAAAAAGCCCCGCAAGTGTTGCGGCAAGTAGCACCGCCAAGCTGGCGATGTCGCCCAAAATTGGGCGTCCGGCGATCTCGAAAAATCCCGACTCGGGGCGCAGGTGAACCACAATCCACTTGCTTGCCCGCGACACTGCAAAATCTGCATAATAGCGGCGGCCCGTTTTTTTGTCGGTATAGACTGCCATTTTCTTGTCGCTCAAATCGGCAGTATTGCGCGCCAACGACACGACGTATTCGATGGCGCGTCCGTAGAAATTGTCGTATTTGGACATATCCGTTTTTGCCAATGCCGAATCGTCTCGCAAAAATGCGCCGCCGTTTTCCTTGAAAATTCCGCGCACTGGGTTACCAGCGTTGTCGACGTATAAATCAGCTGCGGGGATTGGACGCAAATTTTCGAATCTACTTGACGCTATTACTTTGTCCTGCGGGCTGACCACGAAATAGTCTTCGTCCTCGGCAGCCCGCATTGCCGTAAGAACCGCCTGAATGCGCGCAGTGTCGGAAACGAATGAAACGTAGCCCGAATATCTGCCGTCGGACATTATTGCCGCCGCGTATTCCACGAGTGTTTTGTTTTTGTCCGACGCCACATAAGGCTCGCTTACAATAGACAAATCCTTTTCCGCCAAATCGACGCGTTTGCGAAGCGGCACCGAATGGAAGTCGTATTCCGACTCGTAAAACGGCAGCAAAACCAGATCTCCGTCTACTCTGTTCCACGTCGCCACGAACCTGCCGCCCTCCGAAGCCGCTATCCATTCGTCAATCGACGCGGTTGTTTTGTTCGAAGTAAAATCGTATGAATCCAGTGCGCCCTCGGCGTAAACGTCCTTGCCGTCGCGTATGTTTTTAAGTCCGAGCTCCGCGCGGTGGTCGCTATAATCGGCATTGATTGCGTATGCGATGTTTGCGCTCGAAAATGTCGGAAAGTATGCGAGCATTTGTTTGAGCATTTTTATTGTCGACGCCCTGTTGCCGAAAAGCACCTCCGCCGATGTCGCCGCGCCCTTTGCCGCCGAAATTCCCCTAACCGCCTCCGCCGAAATTTTCTCCGCCGCCAAATCGGTATCGAGCATAAATTTCCGCTGTGCCGCGGTCTCGATTGAATCGACCTCTTTTGTCGTTGTATAGAATGACGCCCCCCCTATTGCTATCAAAATAGGAAGTATTATATACACTATAAATTTTACTCTTATCCCCATCCTGCTGGGCAGGCTGCCATAGCGGGGCTACAGCCCCCGACAGCGGATTTTGCTCCGCAAAATGTTCCCGCTGTTCCCCTGCTATTCCTTTCTCTTTCGTTTTGTAGCTGACTGTTGGTTGGTTGTTAATAAAGTTGTGTAGGCGTGGGGCAAAGGCGTATTGATAAAATCAATCGCCGCCAGTGCCCGTCATATAAAAAAATCCCGCGCCGGTGCCCGTCATTTAAAAAAGTTGGACAAAGGCGCATTGATAAAATCAATCGCCGCCGGTGCCCAACATTTAAAAAAGTTTGGAGAGGGCTTCGGAGTAGCACTTGATTGTGTTGCGGACAACCTCGTCGGGAAGGACGGGAGCGGGGGCTTTTTTGTTCCAACCCGAAGCTTCGAGCCAATCGCGGACATACTGCTTGTCGTATGAAGTCTGGGCGCGTCCGACCTCGTATTTGTCGGCGGGCCAATAGCGCGAAGAGTCGGGCGTGAGAACCTCGTCGATGAGGTAGACTTTGCCTGCGGCGTCCGTGCCGAATTCGAATTTCGTGTCCGCCAAGATTATACCGCATTCCGCCGCCTTCTTCGCCCCCATTTCGTAAAGTTTGAGGCTTGCCGATTTTATCTGGTTGAAGAGCGAATCGCCCAAGAGTTTGGCGCATTCTTCGTTGGTAATGGGCATATCGTGGCCTTGCGCCGCCTTCGTGGTGGGGGTGAAAAGCGGCTCGGGCAACTTCTGAGATTCCTTCATGCCTGCGGGAAGGGTAAATTCGAAGAGTTTGCCCGTTTCGAGATACTGCTTCCAGCCGCTGCCCGCCAAATAGCCGCGCGCGATTGCCTCAATCGGCATAGGCGAAAGCTTTTTGACAATCATCGAACGCTGGACAAGTTCGGGGCGGTCTTTGAGCAGCTCGCGCACGCGCCCGTCGTGGTTCTCGACAAGATGCGTGGGCATAACCTGCGCGGCGAGTCTGAACCACAGCAGGCTAATCTGCGTGAGCAAAATGCCCTTGCCGGGGACGCCGTTGGGCATAATGACGTCGAAGGCAGAGATTCGGTCGGTTGCGACAATCAAAAGCTCGTCGCCCAAATCGAAATTCTCCCTGACCTTGCCCGTCGAAACTTTTTTGAAGGGAAGCCCCTCGACACTCATCAGGGGTTTTTCTGGTAGATTGAGTTCCATATTTTTATACAAAATCAAGCGTTGTAAAAATCAAGCCAAAACGGGGATTATTGCCCTTTGGCGTTGGTGAACGGGTATGCGGGCATTCCGTTCGAGCCGAACAGGCAGACGTCGGGCTTTGCCCAGCATTTCCAGCCGTAGCGCACGCCCTCGACTTTCGCGCCCTTTTCGGCTGCGGAAATTTCGAGACGGTTCTTGGCGATTAGACGCGCCGAAGCGGGCGTCCATTTGCCGCCGACAAGAACCTCGAAGCCGCGCGGGCTGCCGTTTAACTTCAAGCCCTTTCCGCAATGCGCGAATGTCGCGTAGGCTTTGTCGCCGCGGTATTCGATACCTTTAAGCTCGGGAGAATCGCCGAAAAACGACTTGTCCTTGTAGGTGTATTGCATTGCCAAATCGAACAGGCGTTTCGCAAGCGGCATTTTGTCGCGCGGGTGAATGTCGAATTCCTCGCCTGTGTCGAACGTGCAAATAAGGTGCGCGTTTTTTAGCGACTTGCACGCCTTGTATTGACGTTCGCGCACGTCCGCCCAGTCGCTCTTCGTGGTATACGACGGCAGCTGGAACACGTAGAAGGGCATATTTTTCGAGTTCCAAAGTTCGCGCCAAGTTTTTACGAGCAGGACGAGGTTTTCGTCGAAATGCACGCGGCGCGGATTGCTTGCGTCGTCCTCGCCCTGATACCAGACGAACCCGCGGATTGCGATGCCCTGAACGGGTGAAATCTTGGCGTTATACATACAACACGGAGCTTCCTGCGGACGCCACGGCGAGATTTGGTTCGGGCGCGTCCACAAAATATGCTGGCGTTTCTGCGCCTCCTCCTTCGACAGTTTTTTGCCCTTGTGTGCGCTGTCGAAATCGGCGAGGCGTTTTTCGTAGTCGGCAAGCTGTTTTTTATAGTCGAAAGTCTTCAACTCCCTGTTGTGACGCTCCAAGGTTTCCGACAAATACTGCGTTGTCAGTTTTTCCTCCGGCAGCCAACACTGCATTTTCGTGCCTCCAAGAGGGGTATCAATAAGCCCAACGGGCGTGTCGAGCTTTTTAGACAATTCTTCGGCAAAGAAATATCCGATTGCACTGAACGACGGCACGGTTCTGTCGGAGGCGATTTTCCAGTGCGACGACTCGTGGGAATCCGTTTCCCTTTTAAGGGACATCGCGCTAGACGGTTGGTAGAAAACCCTGATGTTTGCCGAAGCGCGTTTTTTTGCGGCCTCGCAGTCGGGCGTTCCGCCGACGCCGTATTGCATATTGCTCTGACCGCTCAAAAGCCAGACTTCGCCGACGAGGACGTTCTTGATTGTTTTGGCGGGTTTGCCGTTTTCGTAGACGGCGATTTCGCGCGGGACAAAGCTCTTTTCGAACGCGGAGGTTTCGACGAGCCACGCGCCGTTTTTGTCGGATTTCGTTTTAAAAGTCTTGCCGTCAAAGGCGAGCGTTATGTCGGCATCGGGCAGCGACGTTCCCCAGAAGCGGTTCGGCTTGCCCGCCTGAACCACCATATTGTCCGAAAACACGCGCGGCATTTTTATTTCGGCAAACGAAGCCGAAGCCGCGAGCGTAGCCGCAATCAATATCAACGTTTTTTTAATCATGATTATCTATCCTTGTTATCTTCTATTTATTGTAAAAATTTCGATTCAACTATTTTAAGGTTGATTTGGATTGCGTTTCTTTGGGAGGAGTTGCCGAAGGTTTGTCGGCCTCCTCCATGGCCTTGATTTGGGCGCGGGCGGCATCCGCCAATGCCTTGTCGCCGTAGGCGACTCTGAGTTTTTCGACCTCCGCCTTTGCCTGCGTGTGTCCGCGCGAAGCCGCCGTCAAAAAGTAGCGGTATGCCTGCGGAATGTTTTTCGGCGCGCCGTCGCCCGAAACGTAGACTACGCCCAAATAGTAGAGAGCGTCGGTGTTGCCCTCGATTTCGGCGGCTGAATGCCAGATTGCTACGGCTTTTTTCAAATCCTTTTCGACGCCGTCGCCAGTGTAATAGCAGAGTGCGAGGTAGACCTGCGCGATGTCGTGCCCCTGTTCGGCGGATTTTTTCCAAAGCTCGAACGCCTTTTTCGGGTCGCGCTTGCGCACGCCCTGCCCCTTTGCGTAGGCGAATGCCAGATTGCACTGTGCGCGCATATTGCCCTGTTCGGCAGCTTTCTCCCACCAGAAGGCGGCCGTCGGCATATCGGGCATTACGGAAATTCCCTGACAATAGGCGTTGCCGAGCATATACTGCGCGACGGCGTCGCCGCCCTTCGCGCCCTCGTTCCAAAATTCGACGGCAGTGGGCACATTGCGCTCGACGCCGTTGCCAGAATAGTAGGACATTCCCAAGTTGGTAAACGCCTTTGCGTTGCCCGCCTTTGCGGCTTTGCGCCAGAAATCGACGGCGAGTTTAAAGTTGGGCACGAACTTGCCGCCGTCGCCGTCGGCGTAGAATTCGCCGAGGGCGTTCAACGCTTCGGGATCGCCGTTGCGCGCCTTGGCGATATTCGTCTGCAAATCGAACTGCGCCGCAACTGCGGCGGCGGCCGAAAACAACAGGACAAAAAGATAAAGTCTCATACAAAGCAGGCTAACCGCGCGGCGGGTTTTGGCAATACTTATTTTGCCCAAAATTCGCGCCGCGAGGGCTATTTTTTGCGCAAAATTTTTATCTGGTCGCGAATGAGGGCGGCTTTTTCGAATTCGAGGCGGTCGGCGGCAAGCAGCATTTCAGCGGTCATTTCGTCGATGATTTTTTTCAGCTCGCTTTCGGGCTTTGCCGCGAGCTTTTTGAGTTTGTCGTCCTTCTTGACAAGCGACGGCTGAATCGGACGCGATACGCTCTGCGGGGTAATCTTGTGCTCGACGTTGAATTTGCTTTGAATTTCGCGCCTGCGCCTGCACGTTTCGAGCGCGGTTTTGAGCGAGCCGGTTATGTTGTCGGCGTATAGAATGACCCTGCCCTCGGCGTGGCGGGCGGCGCGACCCGCGGTCTGGATAATGCTTGTTGCGCTGCGCAGAAAGCCCTCCTTGTCGGCGTCCAGAATGCACACGAGCGAAACTTCTGGCGCATCGAGCCCCTCGCGCAAAAGGTTGACGCCCACGAGCGCGTCGAACTCGCCCAAGCGCAGACGCCGCAGAATTTCGACGCGTTCGATGGCGTCGATGTCGGAATGCAAATACTCGACCCTTATCCCGGACTCGCGCAGGTATTCGGAAATCTCCTCGCTCATACGCTTTGTGAGGGTCGTGACGAAGACGCGCTGTTTGCGCTTTGCAGCCTCGACAATTTCGGCGGCGCAATCTTCGACCTGCCCTTTTATCGGGCGGACAACCATCTCGGGGTCGAGCAAGCCCGTCGGACGGATAATCTGTTCGGCAACCGCGCCGCTAACGGATAGCTCGAATGGCGCGGGAGTAGCCGAGACGAAAACCGTCTGCCCCGTGAGTTTGTCGAATTCCTCGGGGCGCAGGGGGCGGTTGTCGAGCGCGCTAGGCAGGCGGAAGCCGTATTCGATAAGCCGCTCCTTGCGCGAGCGGTCGCCGTTGAACATACCGCGAATCTGCGGGTAGCTGACGTGGCTTTCGTCGATGAAAAGCAGGGTGTCTTTCGGGAAGAAGTCGAGCAGACACCACGGGCGCGAGCCCGCCTCGCGCCCCGACAAGTGGCGCGAATAATTTTCGATGCCCGTGCAAAAACCCGTCTCGGCGAGCAAGTCCAAATCCTGCTCGGTGCGCATTTTTATGCGCTGCGCCTCGACGAGTTTGTTTTGGCTTTCAAGCTCGGCGACGCGCTCGGCAAGCTCTTTTCTGATTTCGGGAATGGCGGCGGCAATCCTGTCTTTCGGTGTGACAAAGCCCGTTGCGGGATACAAGTCGAACCTGTCGATGCGCCCGACTACCGAGGCGGTAATGGGGTCGATTTTTTTAAGGCTGTCGATTTCGTCGCCGAAAAATTCGACGCGCAGGGCGGTGTCCAGATACGCGGGAAAGACGTCGACAACGTCGCCGCGAACCCTGAACATACCGCGCTCGAATGCGGTGTTGTTGCGTTCGTAGCTAATGGAAACGAGATCTTTTACGAAATCCGCGCGCGAGTATTCGAGCCCCCTGCGAAGCGGAATCATCAGCTTTTTGAAGTCTTCGGGCGAGCCCAATCCGTAGATGCACGAAACCGTAGCAATCACAATCACGTCGCGGCGCGATACGAGCGAAGACGCCGCGGAAATGCGCAGTTTTTCAATCTCGTCATTTACGGAGGAATCCTTTTCGATATAGGTGTCGGTCTGCGGAATGTAGGCTTCGGGCTGGTAATAGTCGTAATAGCTCACGAAATATTCGACGGCATTTTCGGGGAAAAACTCCTTGAACTCCGAATAAAGCTGCGCGGCGAGCGTCTTGTTGTGCGAAATTATCAGCGCGGGGCGGTTCAGATTTTTTATGACGTTCGCCATTGTAAACGTCTTGCCCGAACCCGTTACGCCCACGAGTGTGGTATATTTGTTGCCCGCAAGAATGCTGCGCGTGAGCGTTTCTACCGCCTGCGGCTGGTCGCCCGAAAGCGCGTATTTGGAATGCAGTTTGAAAAGTTCTTCCGCCATTTCGGTTTAGACATTCTTTTGGAAAATGCGTTCTGCAAAATTGGCGTCAAGCCCCGAAAAATTGTCGATTACGGCGTCGGGGCGCGCGTCCGCACCGCGCGAAAGCCAGAATTCGCGCGGGTTTGTGGTCGTGAGCGCGACGGTTTTCATGCCCGCTGCGACGCCCGCCTGAATGCCCGCGAGGGAGTCCTCGAAGACGACGCAATTTTGCGGCTTTGCGCCGAGTTTTTGCGCCGCATTCAAAAACACGTCGGGCGCGGGCTTGCCGCGGGAGACGTCCTCGGAGGCGGAATACGCGCCGAAATACCGCCCGAAGCCGAGCTTTGCGACGGTCGCGTCAAGATTCGCCCTCGGCGTGGACGATGCCACTGCGCACAAAATCCCGACTTCGCCAAGCGACTTCAAAAAATCCTCCGCGCCCGCAACGACGGGCACACCGCGCTCGGCGACAATGCGGCGGTATTCGGCTTCCTTCCAATCGGACATTTTCTGCACCTCGGCGGGGTCGTCGCTCCAACGGAGGATTTTCGAAATAATCTCGACGTTGCGCTTGCCGAAAGTCTCGGAAAAAAAGTTGTCGATAAGCGGCAGCCCGCGCGACGCGGCAAGCATAATCCAAGTCTGTTCGTGCGTGTGCCCCGAGTCCACAACGGTTCCGTCCCAATCGAATAAACAGGCAATTTTTGAATCGGCGTTCATAGGTAAATTTTTTGTCTGGTTCGATAATCGGACATTTCCGCAAAAAAGCCAAGAACAACTTTCGAAAGCCGCGACAAATAAAGAGGACAAAAAAGGTTGAAAAACGCCCGCGCCGCCGCATTATATACGCGCAAAGAAAATGGAAAACGCAACAGAACAGAAAATCGAACAGAGAAAAGTCGTTATGACGGCCGCTCAGCCGACGGGCAAACTACATTTGGGAAACTATCTCGGCGCGGTCAAAAACTGGGGCAAGATGATTGAAGACTACGAATGCTATTTCGGCATTGTCGATATGCACGCAATTACAATCCCCTACGTTCCCGCCGACCTCAAACGAAACGTCTACGACTGCGCCGCGCAGTATATGGCTTGCGGACTCGACCCCGAAAAATGCAACCTGTTTTTGCAGAGTATGGTGAAGGGGCACGCCGACCTGACTTGGATACTCGGCTGCATTTGCCCAATCGGCAGCCTCGAAAGAATGACGCAATATAAAGACAAAGCGCGTAAACACAAAGACGCACTCAACAGCGGACTGCTCTTCTATCCCGTGCTTATGGCGGCGGACATTCTAATCTACAATGCCGACCTCGTCCCCGTGGGCGAAGACCAGAAGCAGCACATCGAACTCACGCGCGACCTCGCGCAAAAGTTCAACAACACCTATTCGCCCACATTCAAGCTTCCCGAGCCGTTTATACCCAAGGCGGGCGCGCGAATAATGTCGCTGCAAAGCCCCGATTCGAAAATGTCGAAATCCGACCCCAACCAGAACGGCACGCTCTACATCACCGACGAACCGAACGTTCTGCGCAAAAAGATAATGTCGGCGGTGACCGACAGCGACAGCTGCGTCCGCTACGACCCCGCGTCAAAGGCGGGCGTCTCGAACCTGATGTCGATAATGTCGGCTTTCACGAAAAAGGGCTTCGAGGAAATCGAAGCTGAGTTCGCGGGCAAGGGCTACGGCGACTTCAAAAGCGCGGTTGCCGACGTTGTAATAGACGGGCTTTCCGACGTGCGCGAAAAATACAAGACGTTTTCCGCCGACAAATCGCTTATCGAAGCCGCGCTCAAAAAGGGTTCTCAGGCTGCGCAAAGACGCGTCGACAAAATGATGTCGAAGGTCTACCGCAAAGTCGGCTTTATGAAATTCGAATAACCCAAAACACAAACGCCAATGAACAACAAATCGCCCATTCCCAAGTGGCCGCTGTATGTCGCCGATGCGACACTGCTTGCGGCGGTATTCGCAATAGCATACCCGAACATCGTCCTTATGGAAACGATGTCCGCCGCGGGAATACTGCTTTGCTCGCTGTTGTGCGCGGGGGCGATGGCGATGGTTCTTGCGCCGTTTGTGTTCGAATATCTCAATCAAAAGCAGCAAATCAGCTCCGATGCCCGCAAGGTGCGCGCCGACATCGACCTTATCTTCGAAAATCTATCGGCACTCCAACTTATGATTGCCGAAACGCGCGAGATGGGAGATTCTATCGAGGAAAAGCTCGCCTTCCAGCTCGCCAAAGACACCGACGTAAAATTCGAAAGCTTCAACAACGCCCTCGAAGACCTCCGCAATTTGACGAAAACCGATGTCAAGGCGGCGGCCCAAAAGGTCGCGGAAATGCTCGAATCGCTCGCGCAGACCGACGCGCGCATAGCCGAGATTTCGGCGGAAGTCACGCGTTTGGCGGACTCGCGCGACGCCCAAACTCTCGAAAGCGAACGCGCCGAGAAAAAATACGAGGAAGTTCTCGACGAGCTCGACGCTCTTAAAAACGACGTCGCGGCACTCGGGGCGGACATCGAGCGGACGCGCAAACAAACTCAGGGCATGCGCGAACTCGACGACGCCGTTGTAAACGCCCCCGCCGACGATTTCGATAGCGTTAGCGACGAAGATGAATTGACAACGGGAGAACCCGATTCAAACTCCAAACACTCCGAAACAAACATCCCAGAAGTCCCCGACGAAGAGACTGCCGAAACTGCCGATTCTCCCGTAGAATTTGAGGCTTCCGCCGGACAACCCGACACTCCCACGCCCGAGCGCGACACAAAAAACAAGCTTGAAGGCATAATGCAAAAAGCCCTCAATAACGCCGCTTCGAATGCTGGATTCGTCGAAAAAATAATTTCGGGCTCGGGTGCTTTCCACTCGGACGAAAACGAACAAGGCGAAGATGTCGACGCCCACGCGTCCTCCGAAATCCCCGACGAAGAACCCGACAACACCGAAACTTCCGCCGCCGAAAATACCGACATCGGCGACCCAGACGTCGATACAGAAGCCGCAATCCCCCCCTCTTCCGAGCCTTCCGCGACCGACGGAATTCAGGACAATTCCACACCCGACCCCATGCAGGATTCCGACTTGTCCGAAGAAAAAATCGACGACACTCTTCTTGACGGGCTCGACTTCGACGAACAGTCCGACCCCGACGCGGAAGACGCCGAAGCCGCGCAAAAAGCCGTTGATGCCACCGAAGCCGAAGAAATGCTTTTCGACAACGCCGAGCTTTTGCAGACAAAAAAGCCCGTCTACAAAAAGGGCGCGTCAATCATACTGCGCTCTATGATTGGCATCGGCAACAAACCCTACCTGCGCGGAAACATCGCGCCGCTATCGCCCGACAAGGGCATTGAGATGGATTACGCCGAAATCGGCGTCTGGAAACTTCCGCTGCCCGACTTCGACGGCGAGCTGACGTTCTCCGTCTGGAAGAACGACGAAGAGCAAATCGGCAACGCCTCCTACAACGCCGAATCGGGGCAAAAAACCGAAATCATAATTTAATAGAAAATGTTAAGCGTTAGAATAATCCCCTGCCTCGACGTCAAAAACGGACGCGTCGTAAAAGGCGTAAACTTCGTGAATCTAATCGACGCGGGCGACCCCGTCGAGCAGGCGAAAGCCTACGAGCAACAGGGGGCGGACGAACTCGTCTTCCTCGACATCACAGCTTCGAGCGACAACCGCGCCATTATGCGCGATGTCGTGGAGCGCACCGCATCGGAATGCTTTATGCCGCTGACTGTCGGAGGAGGGCTTCGCACCCTCGAAGACATACGCCTTATGCTCAACGCGGGCGCAGACAAAGTTTCGCTCAACACCTCCGCGATAACGAACCCCGACTTGGTCTCGCAGGCGTCGGCAAAATTCGGCAACCAGTGCATAGTTGTGGCAATCGACGCCAAGCGCGACGGCGAAAACAAGTGGTCGGTCTACACCCACGGCGGGCGCAATAAAACCGAGCTCGACGCCGTCGAATGGGCGCGCGAGGTCGAACGGCGCGGCGCGGGCGAAATCCTGCTGACGTCGATGGACGCCGACGGCACGAAGGACGGCTACGACATCGCCCTCACACGCGCGGTCTCCGACGCGGTTACAATCCCCGTGATAGCTTCGGGCGGCTGCGGGACATTGCAGCATATGGTCGACGTCGTAAAAGACGGCGGGGCAAGCGCGGTTCTGGCCGCTTCGGTATTCCACTTCGGCACATACACAATAAAACAGGCGAAGCAGGAACTCGCAAAAAACGGAATTCCCGCGCGTCTCTAAACGCGAATTTTGCGCAAACCGCAAAAAACCTCGGCAACACCCCGCACCGAAGTTTTTGTTTTTCAAATGCCGCAAACGCAGCGTAAAGCAAGCCGCGGCCTTGCATCTATATCAACACATCTTCGCGCACAACGCCTTCAAGTCCCGAAAGCGCGGGTTTTCTACATCGGGCAGAAACGCGATGTGGCGCAACATACTGCGCCATTCGAGATACGCGCGTTCAACGTCGCCGCGCAAAATCAAGTCGCTTTCGAATTTCGAAAACGCCGCGCCGCCGAAAACGTCGCGGACAATTTCCGACGCGCCTTCGCCGTATGTCAGCGGCACGCCCGCTTTGAGAGCCCCGCGCACATTTGCCGCAAAAAACGCCGTCCTGCAAACGTCCGCCAAGCGCGAACTAACCGACGCATTCGTGGCGGAAAGATGAAACCGACCGCCCGCGCGCAGATTCGCGAGGTCGAAAACCAAATCCTCCAACGCGTAGGATTCGTCCTCCAACGCGGCGGCAACGGCGTAGCCTTCGCCCCCGTTGAAGAACGAAAAAATCCTGCCGCGCGTAGTCGGCTTGAAATCGGCGTCCACAAAACCGAACCGCACCCAGCGCGACGCCTCGCCGACTTTCGACACGTCCGAGACATCGCCGAGTCCCGATAGTTTTTCGAAATCGTATTCGCCCGATACGTCTACCTCGCGCTCGGGCGGTTTGTATAAATTAGCCCCGAACCCGTCCGATACCGCGCGGACTTTCGCGCCCGCCAAGTCGACGCGTGCGCGTAAAACATCGCCTACAAGCTCGAACGAGCGAACCTCCGCCCCCGCGAGGGACGCGCCCAAAAATTTCCCGAAATTGCGCTTGATGTTTTTTACGCCCAAGATTTTCGCGTCGAAACATTTCGCGAAGCCGAGTCCGCCCGAACGCGCCGCCGCCGAAAATCTGCGCGCGGTTTTCGTGAGCATAAAACCGCCGTCGCGGGCTACGGCAATGTCCAAAAGCAGCCCGAATGTTCCGTTTTCGAGAGCGCAGACGCGCCCTACTTTCAGGGATTCCACCGCGCGGCGGCACTTTAAAAAACCAGTCCAGCCCGCCCCGTCGAAAAAAAGAACGGAATCCAGCCGCGCGGGCGCGCTAAAACGCCGCCGCTCCCAGACGTTGCGCGAATTTAAAATCTCGACTTTTCTTTCGTCCGCGCCCTTTGCGCCCGAATTTCTCGACGCGGACTTTCCGTGCCCAGCCCGCCGCCGCGCAGCCGCAACCGCGGCGTTAAGCCCCACGTCAATCGGCTCTTCGACAAACAGGCTTTTGTAGAATTTTTCCAACGCCGCTATGTGGTCTTCTCCGTTGTCGACGGCTCGCGCCATAACGCGTATCGACGCCGCCGAATCTACCGCGTCGACGCGCGCAAGCTGCGCCTGTCGGGCATCCGAAAGCCGCGGCTTTGCGGGTAGCGTTAAGGCGAAGCCGAGCTTGTCCTTTCCGCGACGCCCCGCGCGTCCGTACATTTGCAGCAATTCGTCGGGGCGCAGAATTTTCGTTCCCGCGGCGGTCTCGTATTCGCGCGAGACGACGACGACGCTGCGCATTGAAAAATTCACGCCCGCCCCGAGCCCAGTCGTCGCCACAACCGCTTTCAACGCGCCCTCGCGCGCGTATTTTTCGACAATCGCCGACCTCTGGAACGCCGACAGTCCGCTGTGGTGGAACGCGACCCTGCGGCGCAGCATATTTCCGAGCTCGCGACCCGCCGCCGACGCGTCCGCGCGCGGCAGATTCAGGAAGTCGGGACACGGCAAGCCCGCCGCCAGCTTCCGCGCAATCGACTCCGCTTCGGCGCGGTGCGGCGCGAAAATCAATACGGGCGCGAAGTCGGCGTCGATTATTTTCTTTACGAATTTCGGCCACATTCCCGAGACTCCCGACGCGTCGCCGCCCAACGCCGCCGCTGCGATTTCTTCGAGCGGCACTGGACGCTCCGCGTGCGACACCAAACGGCAGTCGCGACCGAGACCGGCAATCCAGCCGCGCACGCGTTCGGCGTTCGCCACGCTGCCGCTCATAAGCAGCAGGCGCGTGTTTTTCGGTGCGAGCGCGACAGCAAGCTCGTAGTTGAATCCGCGGATTGGGTCTGATATAAGTTGATATTCGTCGATAACGAGCAGGTCGGGGCATTTTCCCGAGAAGAAATTGTTTTTCTGAGTTTCGAGCGTAGCAACGACTATCGGCGCGTCTGTGTCGACGTTGTAGTCGCCCGTGGAAATCCCGACGCGCCAGCCGCGGGCCTTCCACTCGCTGTATTTGTCGTTTGCAAGAGCTCGTGTGGGCACGGTGTAGACCGCCCGCCCCGAAAAATGTTTTTCGACAAACAGCTCGAAAACATACGTCTTGCCCGCCCCCGTAGGCGCGTCGATAACCACGTCGCGACCCGCCGCCAAGTGTCCGACAGCCTCGCTTTGCCAAAAATCTGGAATCCGAACAATGTCGCCGAAAAGCCCCATCGCCACCGCCGTAAAAATCCGCGCCGAAAACCGAAACACGCGCCGCTATGCGCGGGCTTCGAACGCCGAAACGATTTCCGCCACAAACATTTTGTGCATGGGATTGTCCGCCCCATACCACTTTTCAAGCGGCGCGGAGTCCAAAAAACATTTCGCGTCCATTTCCTGCGCGTAGATTTTGCGGCACTCGAAAAACGATGCTGCCTGAGCAAACGCGACGTTTCCGCGCTCGGTCGCAAACGGCGTGAGGGCGCATTCCCGCGCCTTGTCGACATCGCGCCCCGAATGCGACCCGCAGTAGGACAAAATCCGCTTGTCCTCTGGGCGGAAGAACGACATCGCGAACTCGTCGCGCTCTTCGACAAACTCGAACGTGTAGCGGTTCGGACGAATGAAAACAAACGCAACGGGCTTGTTCCACATAAATCCGACGCCGCCCCAACTGGCGGTCATCATATTGAATTTCTCGGGCGTTCCCGCCGAAATCAGCGTCCAGTCCGAACCGATTTTTTCAATCGGGTTCGCGAACGCCTCCGAAATTTTTACGCTCTTAAACATACGAAAAGAATAATCGCCGAAATTCCCTCCGCTTCAACAAAAAATCCGGAAAAAAATACACCTGCGCTAAATCACGCCCGAAAAAATCCGTTCAATGAAATATATTGTTGAAAAGGCCGAACAAAAACGGTTTAATAACTGTCATTATAAAACCCGCGCGTTGCGGGGCAAAAAACAAAGGACTCATTTTATGGATATCAAAAAATCAATGGCTATTGCGGCCGCGTCGGCGGTTGCGTTTACGTCGGCGTTCGCCGAGTCGAACGAAGACTACATAAAAACATTCGGCATGATCGCCTTTCAAAACGGCGGATTGAAGGAGCTTCAACTTACGCCCGCCGAATTCGAAATTTTCGTTCAGGGCATGAAAGACGCCTATCAGGGCAAAGACCTCCCCAAGAACATCAACGAATACGGGCAGAAAATGATGGACTACCTCAAAAGCCGAGCCGAAGCTTTCATAGCTGCCGAAGCAAAAAAGGCGGAAGCCGAATCCGCCAAGTTCTGGAAAGATTTGGAGAAAGTCGAAGGCATTCAGAAAACTCCTTCGGGCTTGGCATTCAAAGTTGTCGAAAAGGGCTCGGATAAAGTCGCCTCGGAAAACTCCAACGTCAAAATCAATTACACGGGTAAACTCACCAACGGAGACGTTTTCGACAGCACCGACAAGCACGGCAAACCCGCCGAATTCAACCTTGCAAATGTAATTCCGGGTTTCCGCGAAGGCTTGCAGAAAGTCGGCAAGGGCGGCAAGGTGATACTATACATTCCCGCGAACCTCGGCTACGGGCAGCAGGCAATCCCCGGCATTCCGCCGAATTCGACGCTCATCTTCGACGTCGAAATACTGGACGTCAACGACGCCCCCTCCAAGTAAAAACGACCCGCTGGGCGGGCTTCCATATCGTGGGCAAGCCCCCGAGAACGGATTTTACTTCCGTAAAATATTTCCGTTCTTCCCCCTTCTATTATACAGATTGAACATTCTAAAAAAGGTTTTCCAAACGGAAAACCTTTTTTTTGATTTTTTAGTTTCGCAATAGAGGCGCACTCTCAGCTAAAAGACGGTTTCCTCGGGAGGTCTGTGCATTAGCACTATCCCTCCTTGAATTGGCGAAGCCAAGAGC
>URDC01000029.1 GCA_900546565.1 uncultured Opitutales bacterium | reverse complement strand
AAAGGCGGAATTGCCGTAGGCAATCGCCGCCTCTTCACTACATTTAAAATATTCGCAATCGAGGCGTCCTCGCGGTTTTTAGCAGAAGAAGTCTTGGGCGAAGTAGGAGAGAATCATATCCGCGCCCGCGCGCTTTATAGATACAAGAGTCTCGTCGCGCACACGCTCGTAGTCGAGCCAGCCGTTCTTCGCGGCGGCAAGAACCATCGAGTATTCGCCCGAAACCTGATACGCGGCAACGGGCAGCGTGGTGTTCGCCTTGACCTTCGAAATGATGTCCAGATACGCAAGGGCGGGCTTTACCATAACAATGTCCGCGCCTTCGTCCTCGTCGAGCATAGCCTCTTTGAGGGCTTCGTTGGCGTTGGCTGGGTTGAGCTGGTAGCCGCGCTTGTCCAGATACGCCTTCTTCGCGCCCTTTTTGGCTTTGGGCGAAGAGCCGATTGCGTCGCGGAAGGGCCCGTAGAAAGCCGAGGCGTATTTCGCGCTATACGCCATAATAGCGGTGTTTTCGAAGCCCTCGTTGTCGAGAGCCTCGCGGATTGCACCCACGCGGCCGTCCATCATATCCGAGGGGGCAATTACGTCCGCGCCCGCTTCGGCGGCGGAGATCGCCATTTCGGCGAGAATGCCGACAGTCTGGTCGTTGATAAGCCAAGTGCCAGATTCGTCCAAAATGCCGTCGTGCCCGTGCGACGTGTAGGGGTCGAGCGCGGCATCGGCAACTACGAGCATCTCGGGAAAATTCTTCTTGACCGCCGCAATGGCGCGGTTTGCAAGCGACATCGGGTTGAACGCCTCGCGGGCGTCGAGCGACTTGTCGCCGGCGTCGACCATCGGAAAAGGCGCAATCGCCATAATCCCCGCCTTGGCGGCTTTCTCGCAGTATTTGAGAAGCGACGCAACCGTGTGGCGTTGAATCTTCGGCATAGAGGGAATGTCCTCCGCACCCGAAAGCCCCTCTTTAATAAAGACGGGCAAAATCAAATCCTTCGCGTCGACGCGCGTTTCGGCGCACAAATCGAGAATCGCCTTGCTGCGGCGCAGGCGGCGCGGACGTTTGGGGAGATATAGCTTGAAATTTTCGTTCATATAGTGTTGCTTTATGGGAGCGTTTAAAGAAAATCGCAACAAAAAAGATGAATCCGAGTATACACAATACATTGTCGAGAAAAAAAGAAGAACTCGTCCAAAAGGACGGCGTTTTCGGAATTTACTGCTGCGGCCCGACGGTCTACGGCCCCGCGCACATAGGCAATTTCAGGACGTTTTTGGTTCAGGACGTGCTGCGGCGCACACTCGAATGCGCGGGCTTCAACGTCCGCCACGTTCGCAACATAACCGATGTAGACGACAAAACTATCCGCGAAAGCCGCAAACTCGGCATAACCCTCAAAGAGTTTACCGCCAAGTGGGAGGACAAATTCCACCAAGATTGCAAAAAGCTCAATATGTTGCCCCCGACCGTCGAACCACGCGCAACCGAACACATCGGCGAACAGCTCGAAATGGTCTCGACACTCATCGAGAAGGGCTTCGCATATCCCGTCAAGGACGGCAGCGTCTATTTTAAAATTTCGGCATTCCCCGAATACGGACAGCTCGCGGGGCTCGACCGCGAACATATGGCGACACAGTCGACAAATTCGGCGGGAGAAGTCAACAACGCCGATGAATACGAGCGCGAAAACGTCTCGGACTTCGCGCTCTGGAAAGGGCGCAAACCCGAAGACGGCGACAACTTCTGGAAGTCGCCGTGGGGCGAGGGCAGACCCGGCTGGCACATCGAGTGCTCGGCGATGTCGCGCAAATACCTCGGAGACACGTTCGACCTGCACGGCGGTGGAATCGACCTATGCTTCCCGCACCACGAAAACGAAATAGCCCAGAGCCAGTGCGCCACGGGCAAGTCGCCCTACGTGCGCTATTGGTTCCACAGCGCGCACCTTATGGTCGAGGGGCAGAAAATGTCGAAGAGCCTCGGCAACCTCTTTACGCTCGACCAGCTTGTGGAAAAGGGCTACACGCCCGCGCAAATACGCTACGCGCTGATTTCGGGACACTACCGCCAACAGCTGAATTTCACATTCAAAGGGCTTGACGACGCCAAAAGCGCGCTCGCAAAAATGCGCAAACTTCTCGACGTCGCACTCGAAAAACTCGGTGTTTCGGCGGACGAATTCAAGACTTGGATTAAGCCGCAAAACAATTTTGCCGACACCGTTTTTGCCGACGCCTGGAACGCGCTAATCGACGACATCAACGTGCCCAAGGCTCTGGGCAAAATCTTCTCGGCACTGCCGCAAACCGCGTCTAAATCCGACTTGCAGGCGTTCGCAAGCCTCGTCTACGCGCTCGGAATAGACCCGTTCGAGCCTGCCGCTGCGTCGAATTCCGAGGACGCCGGAAGCGACATTCCCCAAGAAATCCGCGAACTCGCCCAACGCCGCTGGGACGCCAAAAAAGCCCGAGACTGGACGGAGGCCGACCGCCTGCGCGGCGAGCTCAAAGCCGCAGGTTGGGACGTTCTCGACAAAAAGGACGGCTTCGACATAAAAAAGGCATAGCCGCACGGAGGGCGCAGACGCATACGCGGAGCGAATGTCTGCACAAATGCGCCCGCGCAGCTTCCACAACCCGAACCAAAACATCAACAAGAAAAATTTTCGACAAATGAAAGTATTGAGGGCAAAAAGCGCGGGGTTCTGCTTCGGCGTCGAACGCGCGATAGGAATAGCCACCGCCTGCACCGAAGACGGCAGGCGCAAAGTCTACACCGACGGGCCGCTAATCCACAACTCGCAAATGATGGAGCTTCTGAAAAAAAGCGGCGTCGAGGAAATCGGCGACTACGAAAGCAGCAAGCAGCTCGACGACGAAATCGACGGTAAAAGCGACGCCATTTTGGTAATCCGCGCCCACGGGGTATCGCCCGAGCGCAGGACTTATTTGAAGTCTCTCAACCTGCCCTGCAAGGACGCCACCTGCCCCGACGTCGGCAAAATTGCCGGCACAATAAAAATCCACGCAATAAAGGGCTACAACATCGTCATCGTGGGCGACCCCAAACACCCCGAAGTCATCGGTCTTTTGGGCTACGCAAAGGCGGGCAAGGGCTTTGTAATCAAAAACCGCGAAGATGTCGACAATCTGCCCGAACTTGAAGGCGAGTGCTGCATTGTCTCGCAGTCGACAATGTTCCCCGACGATTTCGAAAAGCTGGCAAACTACTTCAAGTCGCGCTTTCCGCAGGCGAAAATTGTCGACACAATCTGCGGGGCGACAAAGGAACGCCAAAAGGAAGTCGTGCGCCTCGCTGAAAACGGAGCGCAGGCGATTGTCGTAATCGGAGGAAAACATTCTGCAAACACGGTCAAGCTTGCGAAGCTCGTCGAAAGAACGGGCTTGCCGTGCTTCCATATCGAGACCCTCAAAGAGCTGGACTTGGACGCGATTTCGAAGTTCGCCAAAGTCGGGGTCACGGCGGGGGCGTCAACGCCCGCTTTTTTGATTGACGAAGTTTGCGCAAAACTCGAATCGATGTAAAAGACAAATCGCGCAGCCCGAGAAATTGGAAACTTTTCCCTAAATCAAGCGTTGAAAATATTATGAAAAACAGTCCGAACTCCACCCTACAATACTTCTCGACAATCCGCGTCAAGGCGCGGGCGGCATTTACGCATATGGAGGTAATGCTCGCAATAGCGATGATTTCGCTGCTGGCGATTCTGGTGGTTTCGAATGTCGACAAGCTTATGACAAGCTCGCAGGCGAAGATTGCGGAGTCGTTTGTAAACGGCTCGCTGGCCACCCCTATGATGGCTTTCAAACTTTCGACGGGACGTTACCCCACAACCGAAGAGGGCTTGAATGCCCTGCTCAAAGCTCCCGACAGCCTCAAAGAGCGTTGGGACGGCCCCTATGTGCGCAATCTGCCCGCCGACCCGTGGGGAAATCCCTATCAGTATAGGTGTCCCGCCCAGAAAAGCGCGGACGGTTACGACTTGTGGTCGATGGGTCAGGACGGACAAAACAATACCGACGACGACATCGGCAACTGGAAAAACTAAACACAAACGCGGCGGATTTTGCCCGAAACAAAAAGAGCGTTCACCCTGCTTGAAACGATTGCCACAATTGCGCTAATCGCGCTCTTGGTGTCGCTTACGCTTTCGGGGCTTACGAACACCGAAATTTTTGCTGGCGGCAGACGCTCCCCCGAATCTGTTCTGAAAACGGCGGTAAAAGCGGCGTCCAACGCGGCGCGCAACACGGAAACAGTGACGGAATTGAGGTTCGATTCGCGCGGATTTTTCGAAATCTCGAACACCGAAAACGGCGCGGTTTTAAAACGCGTTTTTTTGGAGCCCAAGGCGGAAAAAATTTTTACAGCCGCGCAGCCCAAAACCGAACGCGACGCCCAAGCCCCGACAGCCGACACCCCCGCAGAACGCGATATTGCAGCCGAATTCAAAGCTGCGGGGCTGCCAAAAATGCGCAACGCCTCCGACCCAGCCGCCGAATTGCGCGAGTCCGACACCGAAGTAAAATTCGCGTTGATTCCGCCCGAAGTCGTAGGCAAAACGCGGATTGAATTCGAGCCGCAAACCCTCAACCCGCGCGGCGTCCGCTTCGCCCCCGACGGCACTTGCGCCGAATTCGAGGCGTCTATAACTTTCAAAAATAGCCCCGAAACAATCCGCCTGCGCTCCGACCCGATGACTTCCTCGCTATATGAAAAAAAATAGAAAAGGATTTTCGCTCATAGAAGTTATCGCGGCGGTCGCGCTCTTTGCAATCGGCGGATTCGCGGTTTCGCAGACGTGCATAAACCTCGTAATGCCGCTTACCGCGCGGGATAAAGACTGCGATTTGGAGGCCGACATCGCCCTGTGCCTCGACGCCGTTTCGAAAGTTTCCGACTACGAAGCTCTCGACGACGGACTCGATGTCGACTGCCTCGACAACCGCACTTGGCGCGTCTACGCCGAATTCGAACAAACCGAAATCGCCGACCTTTTCAGGCTCGACGTGCGCATGGTTTCGCCCGAGCGCGAATACAGACGCAGCCTGCTTGTTATCCGCCCCGACTGGTATGAAAACGCCTCCGACCGCGACGACCTCATAAAAGACCGCTCCGATTTTCTCGAAGACGCCCGCCGCCGCGGCGAATCTTCCCCTCCCGCATACCGCGAAAAAAAATCAACCGCCACTGCCAACCGCGACCCCGACCACGCCCGCGCCGCGACGCCGCAAACCCGACACCCCTCCCGCAACAATGCCTAAACGCAGCCTGCAACGCCGAAGCCCTCGCGGTTTTCAACGCCGCGCCTTTACGCTGGTAGAGACGGTTCTCGCGCTTGCGGTCTCGGCAATTATTATGCTCGCGTGCGCCCAGCTGCTTTTCGACACCGCGCATACGGGCGAAATTCTCGCAAGGGGCGGCTCGCTGCGCGCACACGCCGACGGCGTCGAAAAGTTTTTGACATATGCATTTTCGCGCTCGAACGCCTCCGCGCTCACCTTTGACGAATCGCTTTCGAACAAGTCGGGCGAAATCCTCGCAGCCCCCCTGCCCGACGAGCTCGGTAGCAACCGCGACTACCGCGTCGTCTTCACCGAAAAGACCGCCCACCCGCTCTACGCCGCCCCGTTCGGACTCTCGCCCGAAAAGGTCTGCTACCTCGATTTCGAGGAGGGCGCGGGGCTTTTCATAGTCTGGCATTTCACGCAGTCGGAAGACCGCAAAAACGACCGCGCAATCTACAAAACGCGCATTTCGCCATACGCGAGCGAAATCCTCTACATCTACAACGACGGCCGACGCTGGCGCGAAGAGCCGCAACTTACAACCCGCACCGAGGCCATGCCCGAATTCGTAAAGATAAAATTTTCGCGCTCGGGCGAAACGCTCGAACGCATAATCGCTCTCTCCCCGCGCATAGACTACCAGATTTCGAAATGAAAACGCACAAAAACGCATCGGTTCTGCTCGTCGTTATGCTGACGATTTTCGCGGCGGCGGCGATTCTCGTATCGTCGGTTGAATACGCAAAAACCGCCCTGCGCCAACGCGCTACCGCCTCGAAATTCGGCGACCTGCGCGCATCGGCATATTCCGCGCTAAACGCAGCCGTGGCGGTTTTGGAGGAGTATTCCGAAATCGACGGCGGCATTTATTCGCCCGCGCAGGGCTGGGAGAAACCGCTCGCCGACGGGCGCGTAAAAGTGCCCGACGGCAGCGACGCCGAAGTCGAAATCGCCGACGAGAGCGGAAAAATCCCCCTGCGCAACACCGACACCGAAACGCTCGTCAAAATTTTCGAAGCGTTCGAAATTTCCTCCTCCGACGCCCAAAAATACGCCGATCTAATCAAAGACTGGTGCGACGCCGACGACGCGCCCGCAACTTTCGGCGCGGAGTATCAGGACTACGACGCCCGCGCCGCGCTCCCGCCAAACCGCCCGTTCGAATCGCTCGACGAACTGCGCTATGTCAAGGACGTTTGCGACGTTTTCTTTTCGCCCGAAGGCGGCAGCCCGACGCCGCTTTTCGAAAAATTCGCCGCGATTTTCTCGCTCGAACCGTTCGAAAAAACCAACCTAAATTCAGCGTCTGAAGATGTTCTCTACACGCTTATGCAGATCGAGCAAAAACAATACCGCCCCGCGCTCTTCGAGGCTATATGCGGCAAAATCGGCGCGGTGTCCGACGGAATCGTGTGGTGCAAAACCGGCGAAGACATTTCCTCGCGCGGCGGCGGCGACTACCCTACAACCAAAACCGCCTTCACCGCGCAGTATCTAAAAATAACAGTAAATATCAAGCGCGGACTCGCCCAATACAAGCTCATTGCCCACTACGCCAACGCGCAAACATACGCCAAACTGCGCAATAAAAACACATCGTCGCGGAAAACCGACACCGCCGGCTCGTCCAGTTCAAGCGCGACCTCCACCCCCTTCGGAAACGTTTTCGAAAACGCCGTGCAAAATTCCAATTCGGCAAAGGCAAAGAAAAAGGGCACTTTCAAAATCGTCCGAATTGTCGAAATCGGCGGCTGAAAATTTTTCGCGCCCCCCAAAAAATTCAAGTAGCTTCCAATTCGAACAGTCCTCCAAAAATTCGGATACTCCGTCAAAATTCCGCGCAGCCGCCAAATTCGCGCTCCAAAAAAAAATTCGCAACAAACGCCCAAAAAAATTTTACGCCGCCCCCTAAAAAAAAGGGAACCCTGCGCCTTTTACGGCGCAGGGTCTATAACTATGAAAACAGCTACTATACTGCGATGGTCATTAACGCACATTTTCCGTTAAAAATCCAGTATTTTTTTTAAAAAATTTCATATAAAAAACCGCAGGCTTTCGCCTGCGGCTTATTTTAGCGGATTTGGAGGGATTCAAGCCCTGCCTGCGTTTTGCATATAAAACGCAACGCTCTATTTAAAATAACGATTTAGCAACCCGAGGAACGCCGAACCGTGGCGGGCTTCGTCTTTGCACATTTCGTGAACGGTGTCGTGAATAGCGTCATAGCCCAATTCCTTCGCGCGTTTTGCGATGGCGAGCTTACCCGCGGTCGCGCCGTGTTCGGCTTCAACGCGGGCAGTAAGGTTCTTCTTGGTGTCGGCGTCGACGCATTCGCCCAAAAGCTCGGCGAATTTCGCGGCGTGTTCGGCTTCTTCAAAGGCAATGCGCTTGTATGCTTCGGCGACTTCGGGATAGCCTTCCCTGTCAGCCTGACGGCTCATTGCCAAATACATTCCGACTTCGGTGCATTCGCCCATGAAGTGCGCGCGCAAGCCCTCGACAACTTCGGCGTCAAGACCCTTCGCGACGCCGATTCTGTGCTCGTCCGCCCAAACCATTTTCTGCGATTCGTCGACTTCAACGAATTTCGATTTCGGGGCTTTGCACTGCGGGCAGACCTCGGGGAGGTTGTCCGAATCCATAATGTAGCCGCAAATGCTGCATCTTACTTTTGCCATAATTTTGTTTCCTTTCCTATTTTTGTTTGTGTGTAAATTTTTATTTTACGAAACCAACTTTGACACAAAAAAAATATTTTTCAAGCTTTTCAACAAAAACAAGAATCATTCTTATTAAGAGAAGAAAACTAACCCTTCCGCTGCCCGAATTTCACCGTCTATTCCTATTACCCCACACCGCTCGCCTACCCGCCTATTGCCCCGCAATTCCTATCCCATAGCCAGCAACATCGCCTCTTCGCAAATACCAACACTACCACCGCGCCGTCGAAAAAAGAAAATCAGACGAGCGTTGAACCCGCTACATATTGAACCCGCCGCGCATTGAAATCACAGTGCACTGGAATTCCCGCGCACCGAAATCGCCTGCACGATTGGCGTGTGATTGGCTTGACAATATTTTTTCAGCCCGCAGAATCTTCGGTTTTCATACAAAATAAAAAATGCAAGCGATAGTATTTCCGCCTCTTAACAGATGCCCGAAAAAAGGGCTCTCCGAGATACAGCAAAGGATTCTCGAAGCCAAAAAACGCCGCAACGCCGTTATTTTGGCGCATAATTACGTGTGCGAAGAAATCCAGCAGGTTGCCGACTATGTGGGCGACTCGCTCGGGTTGTCGCGTCAGGCGAAGAAAACCGACGCCGACGTAATCGCGTTCGCGGGCGTCGATTTTATGGCGGAGACCGCGAAAATCCTCAATCCGACAAAGACGGTCGTCCTGCCCGACCACGCCGCGGGCTGCACACTCGAAGAGCTTTGCGACCCCATCGAGCTTGCCATCTTCAAGAAAAAGCACCCCGACGCGCTCGTAATCTCCTACATAAATTGCAGCGCGAAAGTCAAGACGCTCAGCGACATCATCTGCACCAGCGGCAACGCGCTCGACATCGTAAAGCAAATTCCCGCCGACCGCGAAATCATCTTCTGCCCCGACCAAAACCTCGGCTCTTGGATTATCGAGCAAACCGGACGCGATATGATTCTGTGGAACGGTTACTGCTGGGCGCATACTCAATATAAGGCGCAGGAGCTCGCCGACCTCAAAGCGGCATTCCCCAACGCGCCCATAATCGGACACCCCGAAATGCCCAAGGCCGCCCGCGACGTTTGCGACTGCGTTTGCAGCACCGAAAAAATGATTGCCTTTTGCAAGTCCACCCCCGCCGACACGATTATCGTCGCGACGGTTGTCGAAATGATTCACCGCCTGCGCCGCGAAGTTCCCGACAAGACATTCGTCGCCGCGACGGCATCGGGCAGAATGGCGCAACACTGCAAGAATATGCTGATGAACACGCCCGAAAAACTGCTTGCCGCGCTCGAAAACCTCGAACCGAAAATCGAGCTCGACGCAGAAATTATAAAAAACGCGCTTGCGCCGATTGAGAGAATGCTCGAAATGTCGAAGTAGCCCGAGCCGAATGCGGCGTTGCAAAAAAGCATAAAACACATTCACAAAACTTCAAAAAAAATCGGCGCGACATAACGCGCCGTTTTTTTGCGCCCGAAATTTTTGAAAAAATCTAAAATTCAAAAAACGGAAAATGCGCATCAGGAATTTGCGCACACGCGCAAAACAAAATCGGCACACCCCTACACTCGCAAATGCAAACACAAAACCGAAGCGGGCGCAAACAGCCCCCGCCAGAGAGCAAAGCCTAAAATTTAACGGCTGCGATTGTGTAACGCACCGACGCGTTGCCGTTTCGGTCGCCAACTACAACCCAGTCGAGAATGCGCGCCTGCGGCTCGAGCCCGCGCAGGGCAGCTTCGAGCGCGGCAAGCCTTTCAAGCGGCTGCGCGGTCGTCGAAAGCTCGATTTTCGAAATTTTAAATCCGCCGAAAACTCCCTCCGAAACGCGCGAAAGCGAGTAATCCGCACCCGAGCCCCGCGCCGCATTCTCGACTGCTATCTGCAATTTTTCCGCGTCGAACGCCGCGGCGCGGTCGACTGCCGCCGAATGTTTTTTGAGCCGCGCGGCAATCACGCTTTCCATATCGAGCGCGGCATTGGCGCGGGTTAGCCGCGCCGAGCAATCCGCCGAAAGGGCGTTTAGCTCGCCCAAACGCGAAAATTCGGCAAACGCCGCCACAAGCAACGCGCACAAAAGCACGCCCGCAAGCATCCGCCTTTCACGCTTTGTCCGCGCCGCAAGCCAGCGCGCCGCAGAAATTTTCGGATTTTCGAAAAGTCTCATTTTCCTCCCCCTTTCGCGACAATCGACACCGTAAAGCGCGTCTTGCCGCGCACGGTATCTCCCGACATCTTAGCCGAGTATTTTTCCGAATCATTGAGCGCGTCGGTAAAATTTTTGACATCGACAATCGAGTCCGCCCTGCCCGAAACCGAAATCGCGCCGCCGCCCTCGCGCGCGAGTTTTTCAAAGACTACGCCGTCGGGGCGCAGCGCGTTCAACGCCGCAAGCGTCTCGACTGGACGCGCCGCCGCACCCGCCAAATCAGCAAGCTTTGCCGCCTCCGCCGCCATCGCCTCGACGCGCGCCGCGGCGGGTTCGAGCTTCGAAAGCTCCGCCGAAACGCGCTCTAACCGGGCATTTTCACACAAAAGATACGCTCCGAGCGCGGCCAAAGAAAACGCGCAAAGCGCATACGCGCCTATCGCTCCGACGCAAAAGGCGCGGGCAAAACGCGATTTTTTCGCACTCTTTAACATCTCCGAATCGCGCAACTCGGCGGACGCAAAATGCCTTACTTTTTTCGCGATGCTCACGCGCTCCAAAACCTCGCCGTCTGCGCCGATACGCGCCAACTCCGCCGCGAGTGTTCCGCGCAAAATGCCGACCGATTCGACTTTGTAGACGGCAACCGACGCGGGCGTTTCCTCGCCGCCGCCCAATTCGGCAAGCTCGAACGCCCCGCGCACCGCAGCGGAAATGTCGCCGTCTTCGACCGCACACGCGCCCGCATTCGCAAATCCGCCGTTTTCGAACTTCGCAACACACACGCCGCCGCCGTAAACGAGAGCTACAACGCCGTCAAAATCCGCAGCCGCAAGCAATGCCGAGGCGGGCATAACAAGCCGGGCGCGGTCGAGCTCTTCGCGGGAAATTCCGCCGAAAACCGAATCCGGCAAAGCCGCATACGCAAGAATTGTCCCTCCTTTGCGCGCACATGCCGAAAGCATATCCACCCCCGCGCAAAGCGGCGAAAGCTCCGCAAGCGTCCGCGCAGCAGCCTGCGCGTCGGCGTCGGAAAAATCCCGCTCAAACGCAATAACCGACGCAAAAACCCGACTGTCTTCGACCAAAATTACCGACATATTTTATTTTATAAACGCTGAAAATCGAAATAAGTTTCCGAATTTATTGTTGAAAGCGCGGAAAAATCAACCAAATTATCCCGATATGGCACTTATTGTTTATTCGGGAGGTCTCGATTCCACCGTTCTGTTGCACCTGTTGAAGCGCGAGGGCAAGGCGCAGGCGGCTCTGCTTGTCGACTACGGGCAGAAGCACAAAAAGGAGCTTGAATACGCAAAGACAAACTGCCGCAAGCTGGGCGTGCCCTTCGAGGTGGCGGACTTGACTTCGCTCAAACCGCTCTTCGGCGACTGCTCGCTCACAAACGATTCCGAAGCCGTCCCCGACGGCGGCTATCGAGAGGAGTCGATGAAAAGTACCGTCGTCCCCAACCGGAATATGATTATGATTTCCGTCGCCGCAGCCCGCGCCATTGCAGTAGGGGCGAACGAAGTCGCCTACGCGGCGCACGCGGGCGACCACGCCATATACCCCGACTGCCGCCCCGAGTTCGCCGACGCGCTCGACGGCGTTTTGGCGTTGTGCCACTACGAGCCAATAAAACTTTTGCGCCCGTTCGTCGGTATGACAAAGGCGGAGATTGTAGAGCTCGGCGCGGAATTGGGCGTAGATTTTTCGCTCACCTGGTCGTGCTACAAGGGCGGAGAAATCCATTGCGGAACATGCGGAACGTGCACCGAACGCCGCGAGGCGTTCGCCCTCGCGGGAGTCGCCGACCCGACAAAATACCTCGCCTAATCCCGACCGCAAATCCGCCCGAAACCCGCGAACAAGCCGACTATTGGATGAAATATTATAGCGGAATTTATGATGCAGAAAAAGTCAAAGAATATATTGACAAGTGGAAAGCCGTGACAATCGGCCCCGACTCTTCGATATATCAGGGCATTGTGATTCGGACATACAAAGTCGACAGGGACAAGATTGTTCTGGTCTCGGAGGAATACTCGCTCGGGCGCGACGACGCCACGCCCGAAGAGGAGGCCGAATACAAGCGGAAAATGAAGGAGCGCGACATGGAACTTGACAGGCGTTGGGATAAAAAATTAAAGAGAGCCGATATGGACAAAGCCGCCGCCGAAGCCGTAAAGAAGGCAAATAAATACCCCTAATCCACCTGCCCCCCCAAAGCTAAGCGGAAAAATTCGCTAACGCAGTTGCAGGATTCCGCCCTGAGTGAGGAAAACTTCGCGATCGGTAATTTTTGCGAACTCGGGGTTATGGGTGATGAGCAAAAGCGAAACTCCGCCGTCTTTGCAAAGCCCGAGCAGCATATCCATTACGGACTCCGCGGTTGATTCGTCGAGGTTTCCCGTGGGTTCGTCCGCCAAGATAATCGACGGGGAATTCAATATTGCGCGGGCTATTGCAACGCGCTGGCGTTCGCCGCCCGACATTTTATTGGGCAGGTAATCGGTTCTGTCGCCCAAGCCGACGCGGGCGAGAAGTTCGCGGGCCGCCGCCCTGTGTTTCGACGCGCTGCGCCCCAAGATTCGGCAACCGAGCAGGACATTTTCGAGCGCGGTAAGTTCGGGAACGAGGCAATACTGCTGAAAGACGAACCCCATAAACCCCGCGCGAACCTTTGCCTGCGCGGTGTTTGAAAGGTTGTCGACGCGCCTGCCGTGCCACAGGACTTCGCCCGAAGTCGGGGTTTCGAGCCCCGAAATTATGTTCATAAAGGTGGTCTTGCCCGCGCCGCTCTCGCCGCGCAAAGAGACGCTTTCGCCCGATGCGATTGAAAGCGAGGCGTCTTTTAGGACTTCGATTGCCGAGCCGTCGGGGGACTTGAAAACTTTGCGCACGTTCAATGCCGACAAGACCTCGCGCTTTGCGGAATCGGCGGGATTTTTTGTTTCGGGACTACTCATTGCGCATGGCCTCCGATATTTTAAGCCGCGCGGCGCGGACTGCGGGGAAAAAGCCCGCGACAGTGCAAAGTGTTATCGCAAAAACGCAGGCGCGGAATGCGTCGGCGAACTCGTATTTGACGGGCAAACGCGCGAAATGGTAGAACTCGATAAGCGACTCCCTACCGACGATTATTTCGACGAGTGTCTCCCTGAAATGCAGGAGCGCGACTGTAAAGCAGATTCCGAAAACCGAACCCAAAACGCCGATGACGAAGCCCTGAAAGCAGTATGTCAGCGCAATCTGCCACGGGCGCGCGCCCATTGCGCCGACGAGTCCGATTTCGCGCGTTTTGCGCAGGACGGAAGTGTAGAGCGAAATGCAGATGGAAAACGACGCCACGATGATAATCAGGAAGATTATCAGCGACATCATTACTTTTTCCATTTTTATGACGCGCAAAAAGCCCTCGTTTGCCGTGAGCCACGTTGAAATTCTGTATGGGCAGACGCCCGAAGCGCGCAGTTTTTGCGCGAACGTTTCGCAATCGACGCCCTCTTTGAGGCGCAGGACGATTGAATGGACGCCGACGCCGAGATTGTAGAGGTCGGACATACGCCGCAGCGAGACGAGGGCGACGTTTGCGTCGACTTCCGAATAATCGGTATTGAGCAAGCCGACTACTTCGAGCCGCGCGGGCATCGGAACTTCGTCCTTCTTTATGCGGTCGAGCATTGTGGGCGCGAAAATTTCGACGGTATCGCCGACGGAAATTCCGTTGATTCCCGCGAGGCGCGAGCCGATTATTATGGAGTCGTCGTCGAGGTCGGCAACTGTGCCCATTTTGACGAAGCCCTTTTTTTCGAACGGAATTGCCGACGTGCCGCGGACGGTGTCGTAGCTGCGAAGCATCGGGAAAATCGGGACGTTGCGCGACATCATCATAACCGGGCCGTTCGAGACGCGCTCGACTGCGGCGATTTCGGCGAACTCCGAAAGGCGTTTGCAGATTTTATCGGCGTTGTAGATGGGCGAGCCGTAATTGCGTATGATGATGTCGCCGGAAGTGTCGCGCAGTTTCTCGCCTATTTGGGCGTGGAAGCCGTTCATCACGCTCTGCGTGCCGAAAAGTCCGAGTATGCCGAGCGCGACGCCGAGCACCGAAACCGCCGCGAAAAACGAAACAACCTTTCCGCTGGGGAAAAGCTGTTTCAGGGCTATATACAACCACCAAGGCATTTTGTTTTATGCGTGTTGCGTGTCGGTGTCGGCATGGCGTTGCGCGCGTTGCGCCTATTCGGGGCGCAATGACGGGAACAGGATTGTGTCGCGGATATTTGCGGCACTCGTGAGCAAAATCACGAGGCGGTCGATGCCGATACCCATACCGCCCGCGGGGGGCATACCGTGTTCCATCGCCACGAGGAAGTCTTCGTCCAGATTCTGTTTTTCCTCGCCGACTTGCGCCTCGAACATCTGGCGTTGAATGAACGGGTCGTTCTGCTCGGAGTATGCGGGGGCGATTTCCTGACCGTTGATACACAGTTCGAAAACGTCGAGAACGGTCGGGTCTTCCTTATTGAGTTTTGCAAGCGGGCACAATTCCTTGGGAATGTGCATTACGAATGTGGGCTGGATTAGGTTGGGCTCGACGAGTTTGCCGTAGACGTTTTCGGTGATTTCGTAATCCTCCAAAGTGGGGTCTACCTGAATGCCGAGTTTTTCGCAGGCGGCGAGTTTTTCCTCGCGCGAACGCTTAAACCAGTCTTTGTCGCCCGAAGCTTCGATGACCAAGTCGCGGTAGTCCGCCTTGCGCCACTCGCCGCCGAGCTCGATTGTGCCGCCATCGGCGCGTGGAATTGAAGTCGTGCCCAAGACGCGCTCGCAGAGGCGCATAAAAAGCGAGCGCACAAGTTCCATCATTCCCTCGTGGTCGGAATACGCCTGATAGACTTCGAGCATTGTAAATTCGGGATTGTGTTTTCTGTCCAACCCCTCGTTGCGGAAGACGCGCCCCATTTCGAAAACCCTGTCGAAGCCGCCGATGAGCATTCGCTTCAAATAGAGTTCGAGGGCGATTCGAAGGTAGAACTGGCAATCGAGCGCGTTGAAGTGCGTCGTGAAAGGACGCGCCGCCGCGCCGCCCGCGACGCCGTGGAGCACGGGCGTCTCGACTTCGGTGAAGTCGCGCTCCCAGAAGAACTGGCGGATTTCGCGGATAATTGCGCTGCGCATTTTGAAGCGTTTGCGCGAATCCTGATTCGTGATGAGGTCGAGGTAGCGTTGGCGGTAAATCTGTTCGCTGTCGGTGAGCCCGTGGAATTTTTCGGGCAGCGGGCGCATACTTTTGCAGAGCATTTTATAGTCGCTGACGCGCACGGTGATTTCGCCTGTCTTTGTCTTGAAGAGTTTGCCCTTTGCGCCTATGATGTCGCCGACGTCGAGGTTCTTTTTGAAGTCGTCGTTATAGACGCCCTCGGGAAGCCCGTCGCGCGAGACGTAGAGCTGGATTATTCCGTCGCGGTCGAGCACTTTCAGGAAGCTCGCCTTGCCCATGAGGCGGAAGAACAGCACCCTGCCCGCCACCGAGACTTCGTGCTCGGTATTCTGCCCCTCTTCGAGCGAGTTGTCGAAGGATTCAATCGCCGTTTTGCTTGTGTGCGTCTGATTCCAATTCGCCCTGAACGGGTCGAAGCCCGCCGCGCGCATATTGTCGAGTTTTGCTTTGCGAACCGCCCACAAATCGTGGCTGTTGTCCTGAATTACGTTTTTGTTTTCGCCCATTTTGTAAAAAGTTTCTCGCCTTTTATTACACACATCGGCGCGTATGGCAACATCTTTTTAAAGCCGCGCGAAAATGCGCAAAAAAAGCCGCCTATGCGGGCGGCTATTGCGGGGGAAATATGTGAGAGAGTGCGGGCGAAAAATATGCGCTATTTGTTTGCGCCCGAAGGCAGAACGAAGCGCGACGGGTCGACGACGTCGTTAAACACTGCAACTCCCGCTATTCTGCCGTGGAAGAAGTTTCCCATTCCGCTTTTTAGCAGCACGGAGCCGACTGTAAAATCGGAGCCGTTGCTCGCCATTCCGTTGGGGAAATAATACGGATTCTTGCGCTGCACAAGCCCGTCGGGGTAGCCCGCAAAGCCTTTTGTGTGCTCGATTAGCTCGGGCTGCGACGCCGTGAATTTGCCGTCGACATAGGACTTTATTTCGCGTCCGTCGTATGTCATTGCAACCTGAACCCATTTGCCGACCTCGACCTTTTCGGGGCTTGCGCTGTAATCGATGGAATACGGAAACGGCGCAGTCGCCTTGCCCGACTTCGAAATGTGTCCGCAGACTTTGTCCGCGCCGTTGTAATACGGCAGCGAAACGAACAGTCCATACTGGCGTTTGCCGCCGTCGGAATGCTCGTTCCAAAGCCCCGCAACAAAGCAGTTGTGCTTGCCCGAGGCTCGTTTCACCCACGCTACAACCGTCACTTTTTTTGTGATGTCGAGCGCGCCGACCTCCTGTTTGGGCAGGACAAGGTAGGAATTTTCGCCGTTAAATTCCAGACACGCCGCACCGAAAACGCCGTCGCCCGAAACGCGCTTGACGCTCGCGTTTGCGTCGCGCAAGGCGAAATTGCCGCGGAAATCGGGGTAGCCCGCGCCCGACGCGTTTTCGGAAAAATCCCAAAACGCAACGAGGGATTTTTCGGACTCGACAACCGAACGCAAATCGGACGCGGTTGCGCCGCAGCCCGATTTTTTCAACCCGCCACAGGCGCACAGTGCGCAGGCTGCAACTGCCAAAACGAAATTCATAATCCTTTTCATACGCGCAATGAAAGCGAATGGGAGGGAAATCGGCAAGAAGAAAAAAATCCGCTGCGGTATCCCCGCGCGGATTTTTGATAATTATAGAAAATGTTTTTTTAATTCAAATGCTATTCCATAATGACGCGCTCCTTGGGCTCGGGGGCGTCGTAGCGTTGCGTCTGGGGCGTTTCGGTAAAGACGTTGCGTATTGCGCTGTCGCACAAAGGCCCTTTAATCCAGACGGCGACTTTCCCCTTCGCCATAACGCCGTCGACCAAAATATTGCGCATTTCGCCCATTTTGGAGCGTCTTTGTTTCCAGAAGCGCGTGTCGCCGATGCGGATTGTCGCCTGAGCGCGCGGCTCGTTGCCCGTTGCCGTATCGACGATGTCGCGCACTATTATATTATACATATTGACTCCGTCCTGATTCAAAAGCCGCACGATTCCGTGTCCGCCGAGGCATTTCGCCCGAACGTTTTTTATTGTGATATTGTAGATGTCGTCCGCGCCGGACTCCCATCTGCCGCCGTATTGCATGCCGTCGCCGCCGATTACGCGCTTTTCGGGCGCGACGGGGAGAATGTAGCCCGTGAGCGCGACGGCGTCGTCGCCGACGCTTCCGAAAATGTTTTCGATTGTAATGTCGTGGCAGCCCTTGCGAATGTCGACGCCGTCCTGATTGCGCATATCGTTTTTGTCGTCGAAAGTGATGTTGGAAATGCGCCCGTTCGACGAGCCAGACTCAATGGAAATACCCCACGCCTGCGTGTTTTGCAGCGTCAGGTTTTCGATTTTGAAGCCGTCGACCGAGACGAGCAAAATGCCGATTGTGCGCCAGCCGTTTTTGTCGCCCGTGCGCGCGCCGTAATGCGACCTCAATCCGCCGCTGAGCACGGGGTTGCCGACGCCGACAATCGAAATGTTTTTGTTGGGAGTAAGCGTTCCGTTTTGCGCGCCCGCACTGCGAATTATGTTGTCCTTGACATCGGGCGCGAGCCTCACGAGACAGTCGCGCAGAACGAGCGTGAAATCGTCGGGTAGCAGAATGGCGCGGTCGATGAGCCAAATGGCGTCTTTGCGGGCTTTGTTGACGCGCGGAATTTCTATGGAACGCTCGCCCGTTTCGCACGCCTTCTTTATGGCGGCTTCGATGCGCGAACTGTCGTCGCCGTCGAAGTCGTTTGGCGTAATCAGGGCATTTGCCGAAAATGAGGCGAGAAAAAACGCCGCCGCAAAAGCTGTTTTTGCGATATTTGTCTTCAATATTTGTAGTGATTTCATATGCATTATTATTTTTATCTATTTTAATTTTTCGGCTTACTTGCCGAAAATTTTTCTATCCGCGACGCTCGATTTCCTCCGAAATGCGCTCGGCGGAAATTCCGGTAATGCGCTCGAAAATCGCGGCGTCAAAATTCGGCAGGGCGAATGTTGCGCGCAAATCGTCGGCGTCGGCGGATTTTAGCGACGCCTCTAAATCGCCCTTTTGAAGCCACTTGGGCAGGCGCACTTCCGCGGCGGTCAACCCCGTCGGCTTGTCGAACATATAAACTTCGGGTGAACGCGTGTTGAAAAATCCGTTGCTGTAATTACACAGATTCCACTTGCCCGAATTGCGGTTGCCGCGGTTGAAGCTGCCCGAATTTGCGTGCCCCGTGTTGTGGTCGCCGCTATTGAAGCTGCCGCGATTGAAGCTGCCCGTGTTTGAGTGCCCGACATTAGAAGAACCTGAATTCAGGCTGCCGAGATTGTCGTTGCCGACGTTGTCGATACCCGTGTTGGAGTCGCCCGTGTTGAAGTCGCCAGAATTTAAATTGCCGACATTTCGGCTGCCTATGTTGAAGTTGCCGATGTTGGCGTCGCCGACATTCGCTTTGCCGATGTTGCCGCAGCCCTTGTTCAAAGCGGCGTCCGAATTTTCGGCGCGGCACTCGTCGGTAACTTCGCGCAAAAGCCGAATGCGTCTGCAACACGCCTGTTTTTCAACTCCGTTGAGATTTTCCGAGACGAGACCTTCACACTCAACTTCAAAAACCCGCGCACCTTCGACATACCAAATGCGCCAGTTTTTCGAGACGTAATAGCCGCCCGAGCGAATTGCCGTATTTTCAACGGCGGGCAGCCACTCGCCCGCCGAGCCGCCGCGCGGAAGATAACGCGTGTAGTCGAATTCGCGCGTCGGGGATGCTGAATTATGTAGTATTACTTTGTAATATTTTTCACCCATCACAAATGTTTTTTACGATTTTTGTTTTTCGGTCGGCGTTATCGATATGTCGACAAATCCGCCCCTGCCCCCAAACGGCGCGACAATCTGAAATTTGCCGCAGTACCAGTCTTCGCTTTGCGAGTGTATATGCCCCGCAAGCACGCCCCATACATTCGGCGCGGAAAAGAGGAGTTCGCAGAATTCGGAGGTCGTGGACGAAACACCCGCGGGGCTCCAAGGCTGCCGACGCTCTATTTTATAATACGGGTCGTTTTTCGCGCCCCATTCGGGATTTCCGCAGAAGAAAATGTCGCGCCCCGGAACGTAGAACGGTATGTGGGCACAGACTATAACGGGCAGCCCTTCCGAAAGAACACGCTTGAACGCGTCGAGTTGTTCGCGAGAAATTTCGTATGTCGAGTTGTCGAGCATCACGAAATTCACGCCGCAGATTTTCTTGGAGTATATGAGCGGATTTTCGCCGAAATACAGGGGTTTTAACGCCACAAGCCAGCGCGCGCGCTGCTCGGAGTCCGAACCGCCCTCCCCTTCGAAATGCCAGTCGTGATTGCCCGCCAAATAATGACACGGCACTTTGCTGCTCGACAAAACCGACAAAACCTCTTTGATATTTTTTGATGACGGATAATTGAAAATGTCTCCTCCTAATATTATGGCGGCGTATTTTTCGGATTCCGCCTTAGCGACGATTTTTTCGAGCACGCCGACCGAGCGCAGCCCGTATTTTGCCATGCGCGCGGCATAACCGTCATACGGCGCGACCAGACCGTCGGGAAACGCTATGTGCGTGTCGGCAACAAACAGAATTTTACCGCCGCCGCCTCCTATTTTGTCGGAAAAAATATTCAGCTTGCTCCCTGAAAGAGTCGCCGAAAATGGGATTTTTTCGGCCGACTTCCCGCATTTTTTCGAACACGAGACAATCCCCCCCGCCAATAACGCTGAGGCAGAACTTAAAAATACCCTTCTTTTCATAGTCAGTTTACTGACTGTAAAAACGGTAATTGGATAGTCAAGAATTTTCCAGCTTCCCATATGACAAAGAGATACCATGCTAAAAAAACAAAAAAACGTAAATTGAAAAATATAGTTGACAAGCCCATGAGAAAAAAGCACTATGAACGAATAATAATCAATTGGGGTGGTAGTTCAGTTGGTTAGAACGCCTGCCTGTCACGCAGGAGGTCGCGAGTTCGAGTCTCGTCCATCCCGCCACTTTAAAAGCCGCAAGTTCAAAGACTTGCGGCTTTTTTTGTTTCTACATTTCGCGTCAAACCCAGTATCTACGCGGTTTGCGGGGTTGCGATGCCCAGCCGAACGCCTTCAAACCCGCTATTTTACTGGATTTGCTGGCGTTCTAATTTTTAATGCAAAAATCGAAAGTTTGCAAAATGTCGCGTAAAAGGGGCAAAAATGGGTCAACTTTTGACCCAATTCTGACCCACGCCGCAAACCCAGTAAAATAGCGGGTTCGCGGGCATTTTGTCCCTTTTTGGCAGTCTTCGGTAAAAATTGGCAAAACTTGTCGCCGGTTTTCAAAGTTTGCAGCGAATGGGTCAAGTTTTTGGGTGGATTCTAAGATGCTACCCAAAATCAAAAAAGTTATGTTCAATTTTGTAGATTTATCGTACGCCGTATTTGTTTACGGCGTACGAAATCCAAAAATCTTCTTCGCCCATGCCGCCAATCTAATCCGCCACGGGGTGTGGAGAGATTCTATGCGTTGCCAGTAGATTTGTGCGATGGGGTCTTGGATTTCGGGGGATTCGGCTTTCACTGCTTGTTCGTAGTCCATATAACCTTGTAGGGTTGTGGCTTGGGCGAGCAAGCATTGAAGTTCGAAGTGTTTGTCTTTTGAGACGCTGATAGTTGGCGTGCCTTTCTTGGGAAAAAGCGATTTGTCCAAGATGTGGTGGTTATCGCCTTTGCCGTCGGCTGACTTTCCGCAATATTTCTTACGCGTCAAAAGTTCGATTGGCACTTTCGTGCGTTTTGCTGCTTGGCGGACAAAGTCGGGATATGGGTTGTTCGGGTTGTGTGTGTCTTTATGTGCGTGGAAAAGTTTTTCGTCCATCTTAGTTCCTTTCGTATGCGAGTTGTTTATTTGCAAGCAACCTTGCCGTGTGGAGAATCGGCAGATTGCAATGTTCGATAGCTACGACAAAACTTTGCTTTGCCGACTCGCGTTTATATCTGATTTTGACTTCGCGCAGGTATCGCGAAAATGATTTTGAATGATGAGATTTCATAGATTATAAAGTGTCTTTATCTAAAAATTTACCGTTAAAGCAGGCGTTAAAATCGATTGTCTTTAAGTAGGTGCGCAGAACCTTGGCGCACTTGTCGATTTCCGATTCGCGCCTGCTTTCGGGCATTGGCGGCGTATCAACAATGACCCGTTCGATTTCAACAAGACCGTTTGACTGGAAACCGTCGGCAAGTTTTATCGCGGCGTAGCCCGCGGGAGCATTGGCAAGCGTAATAGGTTCGTGTCTATTGTAAGATTGAGAATCACTACCGAATCCAATTTTGCCGTGTGGAGGCTCAGAAAAGTTTAAGTCATCAACCAATTCGAGCACTTCTCGTTCGTTGCTTTTGAAGATGAAGACGTTGTTGAAGTTCGTCATAAGCCTGCGGCGAGCAGACTCTCCTAACGCCAAATCAAGCCCGATAAGACCCTGCGTTGCGGCAATCACAAAGCCACGTTTCGAGCGGATTGTCTGCATATTGAAGCCATCGCCCGAGATGTTTTCGCCATCGGTAGCCACAAGTGGGAATTCGTCCATTACAATACCTGCAAGCCGATCTGGATTTTTCCGCGCCTGAATGTGTCCATAGGCATCGCTCTTCAAGAGCTTGCAAATTGCCGATGCTGAATGCCTGTTGGAAATTCCGTCAAAGCTCGCCACAACAATCTTTCCTGAGCATACAAGTTTGCCGACCTCCAAGCGAGTTTTGCTCTTCCCTTCGAAAATGTGCCCGTTCGTAATCGGGTTGCCGAAACTTGAAATCAAGTTCGACATCGTGCTTAGCTCATTGCTCTTGGTTCGAGGGTCGAGACGTTGCCATTCGTTAACACTCGCCCGCGTATCCTCTAAAAGTTCGCGTAGGACTTCGTAGGATTCGGCGGTTACGTCTTTCGACTTCTTTTCAAGTGCGCGTAAAACCATCTCGACCGAGTCCATCACGTCGCGCCAATTACTGTTTGACGAATCCGCCATTGTAAACTCTCGAAGTTCTTCCAAGAAGAGTTTAAACGTCGTCTTCCCGTGCCGAAACAAACAATAAGTCAGCACTGTTTTGAACCGCTTCCTTAGCGACTGTTCCCAATAGACCTCGCTGCTCTGGAATGGGAAGATGTTGTAAAGTTGTTCAACATATTCGGGGATTTTACGGAAACTGTCCAAGCCTCCGAGCGGGTCGAAATAAAACTTAGAGTCGGCGCAATAGTCTATTACGTCATCTTCGCGCCCACATTCCTTCGCCCACTTTCGGATTTTGAAAAGCGTGTTGTCGCCCTTCAAATCGAAGACAAGCAAGCCGACTTTTTGCGTTTCGTCTTCCGCGTTATATCCGATGATATCGCGCAAAAGCACATTTAGCG
>URDC01000028.1 GCA_900546565.1 uncultured Opitutales bacterium | reverse complement strand
AGTGCTAATGCACAGACCACCCGAACAAACTGGCTTTTAGCCGTGAGTGCGCCTCTTAATCGAGCTTAAAATCAAAAAAATCTTTCCTCAACGAGAAAAGATTTTCAAGTATATTTTAAATGAACTCGATTAAGAGGCGCACGCCCTCGCCCGTTAAAAAAAATAGAATTGAAAAAGAAAGACAGTTCGTGAAAAATTTCCCGCATATATGAAAATCGGAATAGGACAGATAAACGCGGCAGTCGGCGACTTCGAACGCAATTTCGAAAAGATTTTGTCGGCGTCGAAAACATTCGCCGAAAACGGCGCGGATTTTGCGGTGTTTCCGGAGGGCGCACTCACGGGCTACCCACTGCGCGATTTAACTTTCTACACAAAGTTCGTCGAAAAAACACAGACATACCTGCAAAGACTCGCCGAACAAACTCCGTTGCCGATTCTCGTCGGCGGCGTGCGCAAAAGCGGCTTGAACGTCGGCGTGTTCGATTCCGCATTCTGGCTTGAAGGCGGCAAAATAAAATACACCTACGACAAAATCCTCCTGCCAAATTACGGCACGTTGAACGACCCGCGCAACTTCGATTCGGGTTCGGATTTCCTCTCGTTCGAGTTCGAGGGCGCGAAAATCGGAATCACCGTCTGCGAAGACATCTGGACACTCCCGAGCGTTTCCACATCGGCGCGTTATTCCGGCAAACATTTGCCGCTCGACCACTTCGAGGCAATGGCGGCGCGCGGCGAAAAACTCGACCTGCTCGTCAATATTTCCGCGAGCGTCTTCTCTTCGACAAACGACAACGTCCGCGCCAAAAACGGAATGCTTTTCGGCGTCTCGCAAAAGATTCACGCCCCCGTTTTGTGGTGCAACCTCGTGGGCGGGTGCGACGAAATCGTGTTCGCGGGCGGCAGCTGCTACGTCGACGCCGCGGCGGAAAAATCCAAGACTTTGCCCAAATTCCGCGAGGCGTTTGAAATAGTCGATACCGACGCTATTTCGGGCTACGACGGCGACGCCGCAGACTTCAACGGAATCGCCGACATTCACGCGGCTCTCGTAATGGCGTTGCGCGATTTCGTTTCGAAAGTCGGCGCAAAAAAAGTTCTCATCGGGCTTAGCGGCGGAATCGATTCGGCAGTCGTTGCGGCGTTGGCAGTCGAGGCATTGGGCGCGGACGCCGTGATGGGCGTTTCAATGCCGTCGAAAATTTCGAGCGAACACAGCAAGAACGACGCCCGCTCGCTCGCCGAAAATCTCGGCATAAAATTCGATACCGTGGGCATTACCGACATCGTATCCGCCACCGAAAAAACGCTCGCGCCCGTATTCGCGGGGCGTCCGCGCGACGTCGCCGAAGAAAACATCCAGTCGCGCTCGCGAGGCTTGGTGCTTATGGCAATCTCCAACAAGTTCGGCTCGCTCGTGCTGACGACGGGCAACAAGAGCGAGTGCGCCGTTGGCTATTGCACGCTTTACGGCGACACTTGCGGCGCGTTCGCGCCCATTTGCGACGTCTATAAAACCGACGTCTACAAGCTTGCAAACTACATCAACAAAACCGCTGGGCGCGAAATCATTCCGCAAAACACAATCGACAAACCGCCGTCCGCCGAGCTTCGCCCCGACCAGAAGGACGAAGATTCCCTGCCGCCCTACGATTTGCTCGACGCCGTTTTGCGCCTGCATATCGACGAATACAAGTCGGTTTCGGAAATCGTCGCCCTCGGCTATCCGCGCGAAGTCGTCGAAGACGTGGCGCGGAAAGTCGCCCGCTGCGAATACAAGCGGACTCAATACCCGATTGGCCCGAAACTCACGCCGGTTTCGTTCGCCGCCGACAGAAAAATTTTAGTGTGCGCAAAAAGGGGCGCGGAATAATTATTATGACATCGAAACAGCTTTTTGAGGAATCGAAAAAATACATCTCCGGCGGAGTGAATTCGCCCGTGCGCGCATTCGGCAACGTCGGCGGAATCCCGTTTTTTACCGAGAGCGTCGACGGCTCGAAAATCAAAACGTGCGACGGCAAAACGCTTGTCGACTACGTTTGCACTTGGGGCCCCGCGCTTTTCGGACACAACAACCCCGCAATCCGCGCGGCGGTTGCCGACGCGCTCGAACGCGGAACGAGCTTCGGCACGCCCTCCGTCGGCGAGCTTGAAATGGCGAAAATGATAACGGCTATGATTCCCTGCGCCGAACTTGTGCGTATGACAAACTCGGGCACGGAGGCTACAATGTCCTGCGTGCGCCTTGCCCGCGGCTGGACAAAGCGCGACATAATCGTAAAGTTTTCGGGCTGCTACCACGGACATTCCGACAGCCTGCTCGTCAAGGCTGGCAGCGGCGCGCTGACATTCGGCAATCCCGATTCCGCGGGCATTCCCGAGGGAATCGCAAGACTCACGATTGTCCTGCCCTTTAACGATTTCGACGCGCTCGACGAATGCTTTTCAAAATACGGCGAACAAATCGCGGGCGTGATTGTCGAGCCATACCCCGCAAACGTCGGACTTATCGTCCCCCTCGCGGGCTTCCTAAAAAAACTGCGCGAACTTTGCACAAAATACGGCAGCCTGCTAATCTTCGACGAAGTTATTACGGGCTTCCGCGTCGCCGAGGGCGGGGCACAGGCGCGCGAAAACGTCATTCCCGACTTGTGCGCGCTCGGCAAAATCATCGGCGGCGGACTGCCCGTGGGCGCATTCTGCGGCAAACGCGAAATTATGGAATACCTCGCCCCGCTCGGCCCCGTCTATCAGGCGGGAACACTCAGCGGAAACCCGCTCGCAATGGCGGCGGGCGTTGCGGCATTGAAACTCGTCAAGAGCGTTATGCCATACACCGAACTCGAACGCAAGGCGCAGTTCATTTCCGCGGCAGTCGCCGATGCCGCAAAGAAAAAGGGAATCGCCGTCCAGACACCGCTCGCGGGCTCGCTGATGTCGTTCTTCTTCAACCCGCAGCGCGTCGACAATATGGAAATAGCAATGAAATCCGATAGGGAACTCTATAAAAAATTCTTCTTCGGCGCACTCGAACGCGGCGTGTATATCGCACCGTCGCCGTTCGAAATCGTGTTTGTCAGCGCAGCACACACCCAGTCGGATCTGGATTTCACGGCGGAAGCACTCTCTTGCGTTGTCTCTTCCCTTTAACTAAAACGGGCGGGGATATACTCCTCTGCCGATTCAGTTAAAGAAGGGATTCGATAAATTCCCTGACCGCGCCCTCGCCGCCTTTGTGCTCGAGAATTTTTATGTTCTCAATCGCCCTGACTTTCGCAACGGCGTCGGCGGGACATGCGCGATACTTGACGGCACTGAGCAGTTCGATATCGTTGATGTCGTCGCCAATGAAGGCTACATCGTCGAGAGTAATACCCAGCTCGGAACAAATGTTTTTGACAAAATCGAGCTTCTTCCACGAGCCCATGGAAAGATAGTCGACCTTTAATTTTTCGGCTCGGCGTTTGACAATGGGGGTGTTTTCGGAAGTGATGATTGCGGTTTTTACGCCGAGTTCCCGGAGGATTACAAAACCCATTCCGTCGCGAAAATTGAACCTTTTAAGCTCGACACCGTTGTCGCCGAGATACATTGATGCGTCGGTCATAGTGCCGTCGACATCGCTTGCAAAGAGCTTTATTTTTGCCATATTTTATAAAAAAATATTACTTTTATTTTCCGCCCGAAGCTGAGTCCGTTTCGGAGGAATTTCCGCCGTCCGAATCGGATTGCGCCGCCGCGCCGTCGCGGAATTCGGCGGGAACCGGATTGATGTTGAATAGCCAGACAAGCCCGAGCAATCCGAGAACGGTCATTCCGAGAACGAAGTAGCCGGCGGCGTCGTGGACAAATCCGCTTATACTGTCCGATCCGTTTTCGTAAGCCCACAGCGAAAGGAAAAGCGCACGCACGAGATTGAACAGAAATGCAAAGCACATCGAACTTGCCACAAGCGCGATTTTTTTCCAAAACTTGTCGAACATAACCGCCGCCAAAAAGCTGCCCGCAAACAGACACGCCGTGAGCGAGCGTATGCCGCTGCACGCGTCGGCAACGCCCACCGTGCCCGTGGGGAACGAAATCGTGTTGCCTTTAAGCTCGACGATGAAGCCGAGAAAATCCATTACAAAAACGACTACCGCCGCAACTTTCGAGAGCAAAAACAGACTGATTTTCTCTTCGACCGCGCCGAAAAGCGGGGCGGCCACAAGCCATATAAAACACGGAAATACGAACAACGCCGTGTATCCAAGCCGTTCGCGAAGCGGGATTGCGCCGCCGCGTATGTTCCGCGCGGACGAAAAATACGCCATCGCGAATGCCGCAAAACAAAAGCCGAAAGTCATCGAAAAACTCGGAACGCCCCAATTCAGCGTCCTCGAATAGATGAACGCAAAACCCGCATAGACCAGAAGCCCCAAGCAGAGCATCGCGCCGAAAAACAGGTCGGCGGCGGTTTTGGCGAGGCGCGAGAGGGTGTCGGACGCGTAGTCGGCGGAGAGTATACGCGAGGTTTTCGGGTATCTGTCGTATAAAACGTAGAGGGCGAAAACGGGCGCGAGGTAGCCGAAAGAGTAGTCCAAGCGCGAGTCCCACGTTTTGGAAAGCAGAACGCAGACCGCCGCCATCATTGCCGCGAATGCCGCGGCAAAAAGCTTTGCGGGCGCGGGCAACGCGCCCAAAGGCAGGAGGGACGCGGCGTTTTTCTTATTTGTTGTGCGTGCCATTTTCTTCGGAACTTTCGGGTTTATACAAAATCATCTTGCCGAGGTAGTCCAAGAGTTTTTGAAAGTCGGCATTGTGGCGGATTCGGTCGAGGGGAAAATCGGCGTCGACGCGCACAAAATACATTTCGGGGGCGTCGGCGGTGGCAGATTTAAGCGCGTTCTTAATCCACTGGCTCAGACTCGGCATATAATTGCTGCCCGAATATTCGTAGATTTTACCGTCGGCGACAAACCAATACCAGACATAGCGCGTATAGACCGATTCGTCGGGGGCTTTTATCGAATACTCGCCGTAGCGCGCGGGCAGAAGTTCGCGGTCGCCGACTTTTACGATGTCCGAAAGGCGGCGCGTTTGCGGATTGCACTGCCAACCGTTTTTAATCCAGCACCTGTCGGGGGTGTGGGTGGTAGCGCGTTCGAGGGTTTCCTTTGTCGGCTTCCAATACGAGATGTAGAGCGAGATAGTTTTGCCGTCGGAGAGGGTGTAATTGCGGTTGAGGTAATCGCTGACCGACAGCAGGCTTTCGGAGGCGCGAACAACCTCTTCGGTTTCGCCCAAGGGGCGTTCCTCAGACACGACCGCTCCGAATTTTTCGGGCACGCGCGAAGCCAGATAACCGGGGGCGAGAAGCTCCTTTGCGTCGGCTTTGGAGTCGGGCGTCAAAACGAAAAACAACCCCAGACACGCCGCAACAACGGACAATATCGGCAATAGAAATTTCATTTCGCCACTATATATACGCGCGCGGCGACGCGTCAAGACTTTTGCCCGAAAAGACGCGCCGCAACCGCAGAAGCGCGTTCGGCGATTATCCCTCGCGCCCGTTCGATTTCCGACTTTCTTTGCGACATATTTTCGTTCGCGATTTTCGAGAGGCTGTGCATGTCGTAGAGAAAAACGCCGTCGAGTTCGGCGCACTTTTCGGAGACGTTTTTGGGAACGGAAAGGTCAATTATAAACATCGGCGAATTGCGCTTTGCGACGGATTTTTCGACGAACTCCGCGCCGATTATTTCGCCCGCGCCGCTTGCGCACACAACGATGTCAAACATACCGAAACGCGCCATTGCGGAGGTGAAGTCGTCGCTGCGCACACCGACCCGTTCGGCGAGCGCGTCGGCGTTTTTGCGCGTACGCGAAACGATTGTAATGTTTTTTGCCCCGCGAACGAAAAGCGCGTCGGCAATCAGCCGCCCAGCCACGCCCGAGCCGATTAACAAAATTTGCGCGGCGCGGATATCGTCGAAAATCTGCGCGGCAAGTTCCGCGCTGACGCCGCCTATGCTGATTTTGCCGTGACCGATGTCGGTGTTTGTCCGAATCCATTTTCCGACGTGCGCGGCTTTTTGGAAGACGGTGTTTAGAACCGCCGCACAGTGTCCGACTTCGAACGCCGAAGAATACGCGCTCTTGACCTGTCCGAAGATTTCGGTTTCCCCCGTCATTTGCGAACGAAGCCCCGAAGCGACCTCGAACAAATGCGCGACCGCCGCCGCTCCGCGCAATATGTAGCAAAACTGCGCGTTCGCGCCGAAAATCCGCTCTACTACCGCCGCGACATCGGCATTTTCCGGGGCTGCAAAGTAGCACTCTACCCTGTTACAGGTACTTAAAACCGCGCACTCCGACGCGCCGAAGTCCGCCATGACGGACGCTTCAAGAGCGCATTTCAGGCTCTTTGCGACGGAGCACTCGCCGATTTTTTTCGCGTCGGCGCACTCGTGCGAAATCCCGCAAAGAAACAATTCGGTCGACTCGTGCATAGTCCCCTCGAAAAATTTTCAAACGGAAAAATCGAGTCCGCGCAAAACTTCGCAACACTTCACAAGGGTTGCGGAAAGTTCGCCGAACCCGACGATTGCCTTTTCGGCGGCGTCTATGCGCGAAAGATACTCGGCGCGGCAGCCCGAAAGAACGCGCTCGCAGGCTATCGAATTGCGCACGGCTTCGAAATCCGACGCGGACAGATTTTTTGCGAACTCCGCGGCGGACTCGCGCGAAAGCCCTTCCATATACACAATAAGAGGGAAAGTCTGCTTGCCCGAAACGAGGTCCGTCCCGAGCGTTTTGCCCGCCTCGGACTCGCTCATAAACCAGTCGCAATAATCGTCGAAAATCTGGTAGGCAATACCCAGCTGCATGCCTGCGTATGCGGCGGCGCTCGCCCAGCCTTTGGGCGAAGTCCCCGCAGTCGCGCCGAGACGACATGAAAGCTCGAAGAGTGCGGCGGTTTTGCCGTAGACCATTTCGTAATAGCGTCCGCGCGAGAGAATTTCGAGCCTGTCGGAAAGCGTCTGGCGGATTTCGCCCTCGCAAATTGTGCGCACGCACTTTGCCACGCAATCCGGCACTGTGCGGTCGGGATCGCCGAAAGCCAGCGACATTGTGTGGGCAAAAAGCATATCGCCCAGCAGAATCGCCGTTCTCGCACCGTATTTGCTGTTCGCGGTCACAGCGTTGCGGCGCATTTGGGCGTTGTCGATTACGTCGTCGTGAACGAGCGTCGAAAGGTGTATAAGTTCGACGATTGCCGCCCTGCGCACTACGTCGGGCGTGGGCGCGTTTTCGCCCGAAGATGCGAAAACTAACGTCGGACGTATATATTTGCCTTTCAGGATAATCGTCTCGCCCGCAACATCCCTGATTTCGGGGACAAAACCCGCCGCCTGTTGCGACAGAAATTTTTCGAACGAATCGAACAACGGACGCATTTGGCTGCGCACGGCTTCAAAGGGATTTCGACTCGAACTACAATTTTTCAAAACGTCGTTTATTGTTCAACTTTTAATGCGCAAACGCAACAAAAAAACTCAGCAAAAAGGCTGCGGCGCTTTGGAAGCAAACCACATAACCGTTTTCGATTCCGAAGCGTATTCTTCGCGAAGACACCGTCATATGTTGTCGAACGGCGGCAAGGGGGAAAAAAATATGGCAACATGCACCGGCACAAAGAGAGGCAGCCTCGCCACACAGCAAGACTGCCATTTACGAAAGGGGTGCCCGCCCCCGACCCTGCGGGAACGTCAAACACGCAACAATACTGCGCCTTATTCGGCGGGTTTTGTCTTGGGCAAACCCGTTACGCGCGTAACCGTCTTCAACGCGCCGCGTTTACGCAACAAGTCGATACGTTCGAAGCGTTTGAGAACACTGCGCTTTTTCGAGGTCGAAGACCCACCGCTTTTGAAACTGTTGTGCTGAGACATAAAATTACTCCTTTTTGAAAATCAATAAAGCAAGTCATTAAAAGAGACTGATTCGATTTTGCAACCCTTTTTTTAGGATTTTATCAAAATTCCGAGCCAACTTGTTTAATATCCGAGATTTTCGCGTATAAAAACCACGACCATCCGCGCCGATGTCGGGTTCGAAAGCACCGTCAGAACGCGGCAAATTTTTTGCGGACTATTACATTTATAGCACTTGTCCGCCTTTACCGCACACGGAGTTTTTAGGTTCAGACGCCTCGCGTTCTGCGGGGCTGCCACGTTGCGGACGCGCTCGATTGCCGAGGCGAGGTCGGACGTTATCTTGTTGGTTCCGCACACAAAATACACGCACTTGCGGTTTGCGCCGAATATCGTAGCCGAAACCCTGTTGCCGCGTCCGTCTATATTGACGATTTCGCCGTCCTCCGAAACGGCGTTCACCCCCGAAATGTAAACTTCCGCCAGCGACGCGTTTTTGAGGACGTCGGGCGACTTGTCCGCCGAGTGGTAATAAACCTTGTTGCGCTTCGCAAGAAGCTCGTAAAGCCCGAGGTGGGCGACAGTCATCGAACCGCCGAAGCCCACGGTGGTGTCGGTTATCTCGCGCACAAAAAAGTCGCGCGCCTCCTGCGATGTGTCGAACACGACGGGCTCGAAGCCGCGCGTGCGCAGATTCTTCAACAATCGTTCCATTTATAAAATGAAAGGACTTTTTCGGGCGCGTGTCGAGCCTTTCCTTAAAAAAAATATTGTCATTTCGACAAATTTGTGATGTTATTCTCAACTTATTAGATTTGCCCGCGCGCGGCGTGCCGAGATCGGACGCCGCTGCGCATTGAATACAGATGTTCTTTATATACATAACACATACGGAAGCAGGGCTTGTAAAAAGCAAAAAGGACATATTTTTTGAAGGCAAATCGCGTATCCGCTTCCGCCCTCCAATAACAAAAACAATACAGATATGGAACAAGACAATCAAAACGACGCGCCCAACCAGGCTGAACAACCCGTCGAACAAAAGCCCGTCGAAGTTGCTGTGCCCCAGAAACGCGAGTTCATACGCCGCAAGAACGGCAGAAACAGCAGACACTCCGCTTCGCAACAAAACAAGTCGGACAACGCCCTTGCCTGCGGCGAAATTTCCGACATCTCGGCTGCCTCCGAAAGGCTCAGTGGCAAAAACGTAAACGGCTACATTCCCAGAAAGCCCCGCAACGCGGAATCGGAAGAACCCGCTCGGCAGCCCAATGCGGAAGTTGCTGAAAACAGCGAAACCGAAGCAAAGACTCAGCCCGAATCCGAAAGCGGCGCCCCCCAGTGCAAATGTGCCGAAAGCGAACACGACGGTCCGTCTTTCGAACGCAGGAAGTTTACGCCCAGAACGATAGAAGTCTCGCTCGACGACAGCCGCCCCAACAAGCGTTGCTGCCAGAACAAGCTTCCCGACGGCGTGGTTTCTTACAGTGCCGCCGAAACCGACTGCCCGTCGCTCTCGCTCTTTGCCCGAATCAAGGCTGCATTGAAGTCGATTTTCTCGGGAAAGAAGGGAAAGAAATTCGACAAGAAAAACCGCAAGTTCGACAAAAACTTCAAGAAGGATTTCAAGGGCAAGCGCAAGTTCAACAATAATAAATACCGCGCCAAGAACGGCGGCAACAATAAAAACTTCAACCGCCGCCACCACTCCTAAAAACCGCGAGGGAACCTCCCTTTGCGACTATATTTTTTTATAATGCGGAAAGAAGTTCCATTCGGAACTTCTTTTTTTTGTATTAAAAAAAGCAAAGGCGGAATTACCGTAGGCAATCGCCGCCTCTTCACTACATTTAAAATATTTGCCCCAGAGGCGCACGCCCTCGCGGTTTTTAGTTTGAGAGAAAGGACGAGGACGACAAAACCTTCCGCCAGACTATCCAGAGCGAAAACGAACCCGTCCAGTCTATGCTGTTGCGGACATCTCCGATTTTTTTCGCGCCGAGCTTTTCCGCCTCTCGTTGAATCATCTTGCGGTTGTTTTCGAGCGTGACCGTGTCGGAAAAGAACGTCATCGTATTGGCATTCTGCTCGTCGGGGTTGCCCGCAAAAAGCGGAACTACGGAAAACAAATAATAACCGTAGTTCTCGGCGTGCACAAGCGCAACGGGCTTGTCCGAGCCTTCGCCAATCCCGTCCTTGAAAACGGTCGAGACATCGGTTGTAGCACAACCGCACAAAAGGGCGGCGGCAAAAAACGCTGGTGAAAATTTTTTCATTATTCGGACTTTCCTTCCCCTTGAATTTTCGCGTCGGCTGCTGCATCGGTTAAAACGACCGCCGAAATCTGGATTTCCTTATACCAGTAAATCCCGAGCGTAGTCCCGATATACGGTACCCAAGACAGACAACACGTCGAAGTCTTCGTCGACTGGACGTCGCAAATGCGCGCGGCGTCCATTTCTTCGCACTTGATTTTTAATGTCTGCATAGCCGAGTTTACATTTACCCTGTCGGAGAAAAGCTCGAACGAATCGGGCTCGATTCCACCGCTAAAAAGCGGAATACAGTTGAAAAGATAATAACCGTAGTTGGTTACCATAATCTGTGTTTTTTGCATACCGGCGCGGTGTCCCGAAACGTCAGCTTGCGCGCCCGCAGAAACCGTCGAAACCCTGTCGCTATCGGTATCGTAGGCGGAAGTCGAAGAGATGCCCGTACACCCCGCCGCAAACACCGCCGCCAATAAACCTGTTATAAAAATAAACCTCATAGACTATCGAAATTCCTAAACAACACAGCACGTGTGTCAAGCGTAAACGCCATCAAAACGCGCCTTTGTCGCGAGCTCGCGGAAGAATAATGTTGCAAAGACGCGGGCTCCCGATAGCTTACTCGTCAAAAAAGAGTCTCGACTTTAATTCGAAACGAATCCGCGCCAAAATTCGCAAAAATACAAACATCTATATTATGATACATTCAATCACAAAAAAACACCAAGCAGGAAAACTCGCCGCCGCCATATTCGCGCTTGCGGCGTTCGCAATGCCCGCGGCGGAAGCCGACGGACTGATTCCGCCAAAAGTCGGCGCGGACTACGCAAAGGCTCGCGTTGCTCAGTTCAATGCCGACGACAATGAACTCTACAAGGGCGACTTTCCCAACGCCGCCGCCGAAAAGTTCGTGCTCGAAAACGTCCCGCTTTTCGACTGCCCCGACGGAGAGCTTAAAGACGTGTATTATTTCCGCTGGTGGTCGTTCAGAAAACACCTCAGCCACAGCCCCGAAGTAGGTTGGGTTATCACCGAGTTTATGCCGAAAGTCGCCTGGGGCGGAAAATACAACGCCATTGTCTGCCCCGCCTCACTGCAACTGCGCGAAGCCCGCTGGCTGCGCGACCCGAAATACGCGTCGCAATACGAAGACTACTGGTGCTTCAAAGAAGGCAACCGCAAACGCGCGTATTCGTCGTGGCTTGCGACCGCCGCGCTCGACGTCTACTCCACCGACGGCGACCTCGACGCGCTCAAAAAACGCTACCGCCCCCTCAAAGACAATTTCCTCGCTTGGGAGAAATCCAACTACGACGACAAACTCGGGCTCTTCTACCAAGTCGACGCGAAGGACGGAATGGAGCTTTCCGCGTCGGGACAGCTGAATATGGGTTGGCGCGGATACCGAGCGACAATACAAAGCTATATGGCAAGCGAATGCTACTCGCTCTCTAAAATCGCCGCAATGATCGGCGAAAAATCAGACGCCGAACTCTTCGCCAAAAAGGGCGACGCCCTAAAAACCGCACTCAACGAAAAACTTTGGGACGCCTCCAAAAAGTTCTATATGGTGCGCCCGAAAAACGGCATGGCGCGCGATTTCTCGCCCCACCGCGAGCTTCACGGATACACGCCGTGGTATTTCGATTTCGCCCCGCGCGAATATGCCGAAGCGTGGAAACAGGTCTTGGACGAACAGGGCTTCAAAGCTCCGTTCGGACTGATGTCGCTCGAACGCCGCAGCCCGCTCTTTCAGCTCAACTACGTCGGACACGAATGCCAGTGGAACGGACCCGTATGGCCGTATTCGACATCAATTACACTCTCGGGAATGGCGAATTTTCTCCGCGCGGGCGGGCAAAACGTCCTCACCAAAAAGGATTTCTACGACGCGCTTTCGACATACGCCAAAGCCCACCACCGCACGCGCGAAGACGGCAAACGCGTATTCTGGATTGACGAAAACATCCACCCTTACACTGGCGACTGGATTTCGCGCACGGTTATAAAAGGCTGGATTGAAGCCGGCGCAAGCGGCGGCGCAAGCGTCGTCGAGCGCGGCAAAGACTACAACCACTCGTTCTTCGCCGAACTCGTTATCCGCGATATCGTGGGCATTATGCCCGACGGTTCGCACAGGGTTGTCATCGACCCGCTCGCGCCCGATTCGTGGAAATTCTTCGCCCTCGACGGCGTCCGCGTGCTAAACTGCAACATCTCCGTCTTGTGGGACAAGGACGGCTCGCGCTACGGCAAGGGTCGCGGGTTTGCCGTGTTTGTCGACGGACGCGAAGTCGCCCGCGCCGACAAGCCGCAAAAAACGGAAATAACGCTCAAATAAAGGTTGTGCGCATTCGGCGCGGACATTCGCCACCTCCGCAAAAATTCGGCGAATGTCCCGCCGTCGGGCGCAAAAAAAATTTAACCCGCGCGGATTTTTATCCGCATTTTTTTTAGAGACAAAAAATAAAAAAGGCATCGCTATGATAAAAAAGCTGCTTGTAGTCGGAAGCATGAATATCGATATGGTCGTGAAAACCGACCGCATCCCAAAGGCGGGCGAAACGCTCTTGGGCGGAGTTTTCAACCGATACCACGGCGGGAAGGGCGCGAATCAGGCTGCGGCGGCGAAGTCGCTTTTCGCATACACCGCCTTCTGCGCCCGCTGCGGCGCGGACTTGGACGGCGACGAATACATAAAATACTTGAAGTCGCACAAAATCGACCTCACACTCGTAAAGCGCGACAAAACCGCCCACACGGGCGTAGCCCTAATCACCGTCGACAAACGCGGCGAAAACATCATATCAGTCGCCGCGGGCGCAAATATGGCGTTGTCGCCCGCCGATATGAAGGCCGTCGACTTCTCGAAATTCTCGCACGTCGCCTTCCAGCTCGAAACCGACATACGCACAGTCTCCGAGGGGCTTAAACGCGCCAAAAAGGCGGGGTGCACAACGGTTTTGACACCCGCGCCCGCCCGAGAGCTTCCCGCAACACTGCTGAAAAACGTCGATTTCCTGGTGCCCAACCAGCACGAAATCCTGCTGCTGCGCAGGGGGTTTGATTCGCCCACAGAAGCGGCAAACGCGCTCCTGAAACTCGGAGTAAAAAACGTCATAATCACACTCGGGGCAAAAGGCTCCATGCTCGTAAACAAAAACGGCACATCCCGCTTCAAGACATTCAAAAGCAAAGTCGTAGACACCGTCGGCGCGGGCGATTGCTTTACTGGCGGACTTATGGCTGGGCTCCGCAGATATTCGGGCGACGTAAAAAAGGCGATTGTTTTCGCAACGGCGGCGGCCTCGCTCGCCGTCGGCAAATCGGGGGCGCAAAACTACGGAACACTTGCGGACGTGCTTCGCCTGATCGGCGCAAGGGGATAGCAAGACAACAATCCTTCCCATCCCCGATACAACCCCGACAATAAAAAACGGCACGTTTCAACCGCGCCGTCTTTTTTGCAACCCGTCTTTTTTGCAACCACACCCCGAACCCGACAAAATGCGCGGTTCGGAGATTGGCGTTTTCGCGCTATTGCTTTACAGTGTTGCCCTCCACAAGAATGTTCGAAGTCGTCTCGGGATTCACATAAACGCCCGCATTCGCAAATTCCGACGAAATAAACTTGTTGTTTATTATTTTCACATCGCTTGCATAGTCCACATAGAACGTGCCGCGATACGCTTTCAAGTCCCTGCGCGGACGCGTGTGGCTGATTGTATTCTTGCGGAATACCACATTGCCGCAGCTCGTGAACGCGGCTACATACCCGTATGAATCTATAAATTTGTTCTTTTCAATCAACACATCGCGCAAAATCGGATAGCGCGTGCCGCCGCCCGAGGGGTCGGTTTTCATATACACATTGAAGTTGATGTCGCGCCAGGCGTTCGTCGCGGCGGACGCTTCGAACGTATTGTTGCGGATAACGATATTCCGTGCTCCGTAGCCTTCGCTCCACACATTGAACGTGTAGCCGGACTCTATTTTAATCGCGCCGAATTCGATGTGGTAGAACGTCGAATTTTGTATCGTCACGTCGCTGGCCAAAATGAGGATTCCCCGCGCGCGGTTGCCCCAGAATTTGCAGTTGTCCACAATTACGTTGCGCGTGCCGTATTCGCGGTTGAACATTATGAATCCGTCGAATTTCTGCTCGGGAATTTTTTCGAAGAACGAAACTTTGAATACGCCCTTCGAGCGGTCCACCGTCTCGATTTTTGCGATCCGCTGCGTGAAACCGCTGGGCGAATAGTCGCCTTGGCGCAGCTCGATTCTGTCGCCGATTTTATACCTGCCCACGACGTGCGCATTCTGCGTCAAAAGGGTGTGGTCGTCGAAACGGCGGGCAAAGCCCGTGTTGTCGTGCATATTTATGCAGTCGTCCGCGCCGAGACTGAATTCGCAGTTCTTCATTTTGAAGAACCCCTTTGAATTCGTTATGTGAAGGTGGTCGGCAGTGCACGTTATCGCGCGGCGGACTTTCGCATTTTCGGGACGCTTGATATTCACATTCAAAAACTGCCAGTATTGCTGGAAACCGCCCACTACAAACGCGTGCCCCGCGCATGAGTAGACATTGAAGTTTTCAAGCGTAAAATGCACATTGCCCGCAAGCAACATATTGTTCATATGGTAATAGTAGTGCTGCATGCGCAAAACCATACCGACTTTGTAGCCGTCCTTGCTTTGCGGACTCCCCGCATACTTGGCTTTTTTGTTGAAGTAAACACGCGCGACATTCGGCTTAATCCAGTCCACACGCCCCTTGCTGAACACGCCCGAGTGGTTGTCGAAGCAGTTGTGGTAGCCGTTCTCGCCGCCTATGCAGTCGGCTTCGAGGTCATAGGGCGAAGTGCAAACCATCGCGACATTCTTCGCGGGAAAATCCTCGTAGTCGATAAACTTGAAATCCACATACGTGTCGTCCATCCCCGCAATGTTCTTGCCCACAACTTCCACAACACTCGAAAGCGGATCGGTGTCCCAATCCCAGTCGACATTGATGTTGCAAACTCTCACGCGCTCGTTTTCGAGAATTTGGAAGTTCTCGCCCCACTTTTTGCGGAAGACGAAAGTCGAGCCCTGCCCGTCGAAAGTGAAGTCCTTAAAGCCCTTGACAATTACCGTCGTGGAATCCTTGTCCGAGAAAAATTTGTATGTCCCCTTCGGCAGAACGAGCTTCGATGCCCCGATTTTTTTGCAGTGCTCCAACGCCTTGTTGATTATCGGCGCGCAATTTTCGACACTCTCATTCAGCCCGAAATCCGCGGCATTGACAACAAGCTCCTTCTGCGGATTCGGCAACTGGACTTCAAAGTCCTGCGCTCCCGTCGGCAGATTCTGGATTTTCCCCTTGTATTTTGGAGTGTCCGCCGAAAACGGAATAAATTTCATTTGCGCTTCGCCCGCAAAAACCGCGCACGCACAAAACAGCGACATTATATATAGAATCGTTCTTTTCATCATTACCCAAGACTTAATCGTTCAACGATACTTTGCAAGAAAAAAAACACCCGCCCGCCCCTAAAAACGGATATACATTCCCTGTTTTTTTGCATAATTCGGGCATAAAATAGACTTAAATCAACCGCAATCCGAACGCAATTCGGGATATAATTCGGGCATAAAAAAACCCCCGAAATCTCGGAGGTTTTTTGAAATGTTTCAAGTTTAAATTAGAAACCGAACGACATACCCGTGCCGAACCAAATCTGCGAGGGGTTGTATCTGCCGTCTTCCGAAGCGTTGTGCGAAGCCAACGAGTAGCGGAGACCGAACGACCACGAGCAATAGTCGGTAATCGAAACCACGACGTCCGACTGAATCTGGAAATAGCTGTAATCGCCTGCATCGCGGTTCGCGCCGCCGTATGCGCAGATGTAGCCGTAAATAACCGATGAATCGAGCGTCAACCAGTTGTCGCCGTTAATCCACTTCATAACGGGAGCCGAGTAGGACAGACCGAGTTCGAGCGTGTTGAGGTCGAGCGTGTAGTTGTAGTAGTATGCAATCGAGGGCGAAACATTGAAGTCGCCGAGGAGGTCGGTCGTATCATAGCTGATAGCGGCCTTCCATTCCCATTCGGCATCATGCTCGTCATAGACGGCAGCCTGACGGGAGTCCAACGGATAGATATAGGAAATTGCGCCGACATCGAAAGTGAAGTTCGCCACCGTATAAGTTGCGCCGAAATAGATGTCGGTTTCGTCGAAACGGTTGTCGTTATTTTCGATTTCGTAAGAGCCCCAGTAGCCGAAATAAGCCGCAAAGCCCGCGCCGAAGTCGTAGCCCAAGTCAACCTGCGGCTGGATAGAACCGTCCGCAACAGGTATGCCGCGGAAGTTGTATTCCGATTCGTAAGCGACCGAAACGACAGCCGAGAACCTGTCCAAAGCCTTCGCGCCGAAGTTCAAATCAGCGAGCGATTCCGCCGACTTTTCCTGAGCCTGAACCGTTGCAGCCTGCTGAGTCGCCGCCGCACCGGTGTTTTGGGGAGCGGCAACCGCCGCGTTGTCCTGTGCGTAGGCAACAGCCGCGGCACAAATCGAGATAGCTAACAATAATTTTTTCATATTTTTAACGATTTGATTTTGTATATATTCTATACTGGTCTTGAATTACCCCACATCGGACGAAAATTTTCAAGCTTTTTTTGATAAAAAAATCCCTCCTCACCCGAAACGGGGATTTTATGTTTTTTCGGAAAAAACAGAGTTAAAATTAAAAAATTTCGAAGTCGAAACTTTCCAGTACAAGGACATCGCCGCGTTTTTGGCGCGTCGCAAAAACCGAAGCCGCGCAGCTTGCCGCCCCCTTCGGAGCAATTTGCGAAACCACAAAGTCTACATTTTCGCGACTCGGAAAAATCAGCGTTTTGCGCCCGAGCACCTCCCCGCGAGAATCCAAAAACACGAGCCCCGCATAGCAGATTGTGCCCGCACCCGCGCGGTTCGATACCCTGCCCGACAACTTCGCGACACTTCCCTCCGCGATTTTTGCGCGCTTGAAAATACCCGACCGCTCGCTGTTTTCGAACTCCAAAGCAGACGTTTTCCGCTCCGCGCAGAATCCGCCCCCACTCGCCGCGCCCGCACTCCCGCCCGCGCCCGCAACGACACCACGCCCGCGCGGCACCGCCGCGACCCTCATCGAGTCATAGTCGAGCGCGTAAAATTCAAACCACCTGCGGAAGTCCGAAAAATCCGAAAACTCGAATTTTTGCGCCGACACTCCGCCGCGACCTTCCTCCCGCTTCGCCCCCGAAGACGCCCGCAAAACATCGCAAACCGCGCCGCGCGGCAAAACGTCGTCGAAAATCCCCGACGCGAAAAACTCTCCGCCCAACGCCGAAACCGCGGCGTCAACGGGCGCATACTTGTCGGCGTCGGCGCGGACGGCTTCAAACTTCGCATACGGATACTTCGCATTGAGTTCCCGAACCGCCTCATTGTAGACGCGAATACTGCGGGCGTATTTTGCGAACGCCGAAGCAAGCCCCGCCGCACCCGACCCGCCGCCGCACCACAAGTTCCGCGACGCCGCAACGGCGTCCCACAAAGCGATTTTTGCGCGATACAAATTATACGCGGCCTTCGAGACCCCGAAAAAATCGACAGCCTCGCGTACGCGCAACAAAACTTTTGCGTCCCCGCAACGCCGCGCGGAAATTTCCGCCCGCGCCAAAGCCTCCGACATCTCGTCGATTGTTGCGAGGTCGAAAAGCTCCGCCACGCTTTCCGTCTTGTAAAACGCAAGCCAGCGCGGGGCAACGCCGCGGCGGGCAAACACCCTCTCGGCAATATCGAAAAACGCCTTCATATCGGCGGCGGCAGCCTTGTAGTAGCGGCGGTAGAACTCGGTTTCAAGCAAATCGAAATCGTCGGCGGAATCCTCCAACATCCGCGCCACAATCCACATCTTTTTTGCGTCAACACCCCAAATCGCATACGTTTCGGCGAAGTAAAAACGCGCCCCGAATTCCCGCGCGGCGGCTATTCCGCGAGCCGCATAGCGCGTGATGTCGCGCGGATAGACATACGGAAACCCGTAGAGATAGTCGTAAATTCCGAAGACATTCGCGCATTCGCCCCAGCGGCGCAGCGCGGCGATGTCCTGCCGTTTATAATCGGCGTCGGCATAGTTCGCGCGGTCGGTCGTAAAAAACGGAACTATGTTTTTTTCGAGCTTAAACGGCGGCGGATTCTCGCAAATCATATACGCCAAACAGCCCAAAATCGCGTTCGGGTTTTGCCCCGCGACTTTTTTCGCCACGCGGTTCGAAAACTCGAAAACCGCCGCCGACCAGTCGGGGAAACCCCTGAAATATCCGCGCTTGTAATTCTCGTATTCGGGACGTTCGTCCACAAGCTGGCTGTCGTTTATTCCGATTGAAACCATTCGCGACCGCTCCGATTTTTCGAGCACAAACTCCGCGGCTTTTTCCGCCGCCTGCGGGTTCAAAAAATCGGGCTGCCCCGACGGCACACGCCGCAAAACTCCGCCGACATACGCGGCTCTGTAAAAATTCGGATTGTCGAAAAATTCCCCTCTCGGAAAAATCGAGGAGAGATTGTGCGAGAACGCAAAATAGCGTCCGCCGCAGTCAATGCCGTTCAAAGCCCGCCAGCGGCTCGACGCGTTCGGGTCGAATATGTTCGAGGCGAAATACGACGGCACAAACTCCCGTTCGCCGCGCCCGAAAACCGCGCGGGCCTCGCCGTAGTCCGCCCCGAATTCCGAAGGCGAAAAATATTCCGCTCCGCAATAGCCGCGCAAAAATCTGCCGACAATCCACGCCGCCTTGTCTTCCGACGGATACCGCAACTCCACACAATTCGAGCCCACGCGAACCGAATACGAATTCCTCCGCGCCAAGTCCGAAAGCGGCGTCCGCCCGTCGATTTTGCGCGTGTTGACAAACCTGAACCGCGCGGTTTGCGGACGAAACCACTTTCCCTTCCGACACCCGCCGCGCGGCAATCCCGTTTCACAGCCCGCCTCCGGAACACCCGCGTTTTCGACGGCGGAGGGAATTATTTTCAAAAGCTCTTCGCGCAAAAGCCGCGCCGCAAATTTTTCGGAATCCGACGCGTCTGGCGGAAGCTCTATTTGCACCCCTCCCGCGCGCGAAAAATCCAAAACCCGCGCCGCCTTAATACGCGCCTGTGCCGCGCCGCGCCCGCCGACGGGAACGCCAACCCCCGAGTCCGCCGCACACGAAACCGAGCCGACAACCAGAGCAAAAATTATCGCGGGGATTTCGGGGCGCACAAATTCTAATCGTAGTATTGGATTTTATATTCGGGCACGACTTTACCCAAAAACCGCTTCAAATCGTTGACGTTTTTGCTGTCGGCAATGCCGCGGATTTTCGCGACATTCGCATACACGTCCCCGTATTTTTCGGGCGTCGAGCAAAAACACATTATGCGCTCGTGCTCGGTGCGGACATTGCGCTCGTCCCTGTTTTGAAGCTCTTCGTAAAGCTTTTCGCCGGGGCGCAATCCGATGACTTCAATCTGAATGTCCCTGTCGGGCTCGAAGCCGCTGAGCGTAATCATACGCCGCGCCAAGTCGATAATCTTGACGGGGTCGCCCATATCGAGCACGAAAATTTCGCCCCCGTCGGCCTGCGCCGCGCATTGCAAAACAAGGCCGACCGCCTCGGGAATCGTCATAAAAAAACGCGTTACTTCGGGATGGGTAATCGTGACGGGGCCGCCCGCGGCAATCTGTTTTTTGAACGTAGGAATCACCGAGCCCGAAGAACCAAGCACATTTCCGAAACGCACCGCCACAAACTTCGTCCTGTTTCCTTCGCGCGACTGCATCGACTGCACCACAAGTTCCGCGAAACGCTTCGTAGCCCCCATTACATTCGTGGGGTTTACCGCCTTGTCGGTCGAAATCAGCAGAAATTTTTTGATGCCGTAGCGGCTCGCCAAATCGGCGACAGTCCAAGTGCCGAGCACATTGTTTTTGAGCGCCTCACCGGGTTGCGTCTCCATCATCGGAACATGCTTGTGCGCCGCCGCATGGAAGATTATGTCGGGATTCGTGCGGCTTATGATGTGCTCCATTCGCGCGGCGTCGCAAACGTCGGCTATGCACGTTTTGATTTCCACTCCGTATTTGCCGTCAAGCAAATCCTGCTGGATTTTAAACATCAGAACTTCGCATTGCTCCACAAGCACGATTGTCGAAGCCTTGCGCATGGCAATCTGGCGGCACAACTCGCCGCCTATCGAGCCGCCCGCCCCCGTAACCATAACGGTTTTTCCCACGAGACTTTCGCCTATAAAATCGTCGTCGAGGTCAACCTGTCTGCGGTTTAGCACGTCCAAAATGTTGATTTCGCGAATCGGCGCAAGCTTCGTCCTGCCCGAGATGAAGTCGAAATACGACGGCTGAATCAGCACTTCTATGCCCGCCCTGCGCAACGCCGACGCCAGCATTCCGAGGCGCGATGGCTCGATTTTCGAAGTCGCCACAATCGCCTTGTCGATTGTGTAGCGGCGTCGCGCTTCCTCGAAATTCTCGGGAATTTTTTCGACCTCCAAGCCCGAAATCTGCTTGCCGATTTTTTCGGGGTCGTCGTCGAAAAACACGACGGGAACAACACCCAAATGGCGTTTTGCCATAAGGTCGGAAACCAATGCCGAACCCAAATTTCCCGCACCTATCACCGCCACGCGCGAGCGCGAAACAACCGCCTCCTTCTCGCGCGATTTCTCTTCGAACACGCGCTCGTTAAGCCAGCGCAGTCCGACGCGGAAGGCGAGCATAAACGCGACATTCAAAATAAAGCTCAGCACAATCACACTGCGCGGCATGTTGCCCACAAGCGACAAAATCAGAATCGCCGCAACCGCATACGCAATTGTCTGCGACCACAACAGCAGCACCATATCGCGCATATAAAAGAACCGCAAAAACGACCTGAATTGGTTGAACATAAACAGGCTCGCAATCTGCACCGCAACCACAATCGCAATCGCAGTTTTCCCGTCGCCGGCATATTTGGCGACTTCCCCGAAATCGAAGTCGAAACGCAAAACATACGCCACCCCGACTGCCGCAAGCGTCATCAACGCATACAGCAACGCCAAAAGCAGCGAGCGCGGCTGCAACATAACAAATAAATTTAGCTTCATAGTGAATTCAAAAAAACGTCCTCAGACGGGGCGGAGCGCACCGCAAAAGCGCGGCACACCCGTCCCGATGATGAAAACCCCCGAATACTTACGCGAACGCCCCCGAAATGCAACACTTAAATCACGTCCGCCACAACCGCAAACATTGCCCGCGCGCGATTAAAAATGTTGATTTAGTAAAAAAAACGGTTAGGATTCCCGCAATATAAACAATGTAAAAATATGGAAGACGAAACACCTTCAACACCCAAAACATCTCCCGTAATTTCGGCGGTCGCCGTGCTCGCGCTCGGCGTGGCGGCGGTTGCGACGGCTCTCGGCGTAGTCGCGCTCAAAAAAATCCAGAGCACGACAAACGACATTTCCGAGAGAATCGAAAAGAACGCCGCAGTCGAACTCGAAACAAAAAAACTCAGCGACCGCGTCGATTCGCTCGCATTGCAGCTTGAAAACATCAAGGGCAACCTCGGCGACAATTCCGCACAAATCGACGCAAAAGTCGGCGACGTAGTCAAGCAGACCCAAAAGGTCGTCAATATTCTCAATTCCAACATCGGCGAAATCCGCGCGGAAGTCGTCAAGAACCGCGAGGCGATAGAAAAACTCGCCTCCCGCCCGACATCGACGCGCTCGGCGGCACGCGCGGAATCCGCGCAGACGGAATCTAAGCCCGACACCGCGCAAAACTCCGCCGCAGGCGAAACACCCGAAACTTCCGCCGACGGCAAAATACATAAAATCCAAAGCGGCGACACATTCGCAAAACTCGCCAAGAAATACAACGTTTCGGTGGAGGCAATCGTCAAGGCGAATCCCGACGCAAACCCCGCGCGGCTTAAAATCGGGCAGAAAGTGCGCATTCCGTAACCCTGAATTTTTACCAAGCGCGCTCGGACTTCGGGCGCGTTTGTTTTTCGACACCGTTTGCCAACGCGAATTTTTTGCAGAAAATGAATCCTAAGAAATGGAAATTTATAAAGAGTCGGGACGTCGCCGATTGCAGGGTTTTTAAAATTGCGGGCGAAACTTTCGAGCACCCCGACGGACGCCGCGCCGAGTTTTTCGTCAACAAATCCGCCGATTGGGTTCAGGCTGCCGCGCTCGTGCGCGACGGCGAAAAGACAAAAGTCGTGCTCGTAAAACAGTTCCGCTTCGGCGTGCGAAAAATGTCGTGGGAGTTTTCAGGCGGGATTATCGACACCGGCGAAACGCCCGTAGCCGCCGCCAAACGCGAACTTTTGGAGGAAACAGGCTACGCGGGCAAACGCGCGCGCCTCATAGCCTCGTATTGCCCCAACCCCGCAATCCAAAACAACACCGCGCACGTCGTCGTCATTGAAGACTGCCGAAAAGTCTCCGATACAAAGTGGGACGCAAACGAGGAAATCGAGACAAAACTCGTCGACGTCGACGAACTCGACAAAATGGTCGCCTCGAAAAAAATCTTCCATTGCGTCGCTATAAACGTCGTGTATTTTCTGCAAAAATATTTGGCGGAGTCCGAAAAGTAGTATGCCGCTTGCGAGGGACAGTCGAACGCTTGGGGAGTTCCGCGATATGCCGTATGTCGAGCCGCTTTCGAGGGCGCGCAAGACGCGCGGCGTTCCGGTCCGCGCCGCGGCGTTTGCCGACGCCGTCCTTGCCGAAATCGGCAAAAAGCTGCGCCACACCTCCGCATTGGAAACCGTCGCACAAAATTGGCTCGCGTGCGTCGACGCGAAGTTCGCGCAAAAATGCTTTGCCCATTGCATAAAAAACGACATTCTTTTCGTTTCCACAACAAACGCTCAGGTCAGACAGGGGCTGTCGTTTTCCGAAAAGAAAATACTCTCGAAAATCGCGAAATTGGACGGCTGCCAAAACATCAAAAAAATAAGATTCGTATGAAAATCGCGCTCGTCCAAATGGCGGTAGAACAGGGAAACTTCGACGCAAACCTCGAAAAGGCGCAACGCCTCGCAGCCCGCGCCAAGTCGGGCGGGGCTCAGCTTGCCGTGTTTCCCGAAATGTTCGTGTGCGGCTTCAACTACCGCATAAACGCACAGTATTTGGAGCAAAAGCAGACGGAACTTGTCGAGGGTGTCCGACAAATCGCGCAAAAAAACGACATCTTCGTCTGCGGCTCAATCCCCTACGCCGAAAACGGAGATACCAAACCCTTCAACAGAATTCTGTTCGTGGACAACCTCGGGGAAATCCGCGCAACCTACGACAAACTCCACCTCTTTTCGCTTTTCAAGGAGGACAAATACTCGCGGCGAGGCGAAACATCGACCGTCGCCGACACCGCGCTCGGCAGAATCGGATTCGCCGTCTGCTACGACCTCCGCTTCCCCGAACTCTTCTCGAAAATGGCGCGCCAAAACGCACAGCTTGTCATTCTACCCGCCGCGTGGCCCAAACCGCGCGACGAACATTGGAACACCCTCGTCCGCGCCCGCGCAATCGAAAACCAGTATTTTGTCGCCGCCGTCAATCAGGGCGGCGTCGAAAATTTCGGAGACAAAAAAGCCGAGTACTTCGGAATGTCGCAGCTCGTCGATCCGTGGGGCGAAGTGCTCGCGCTGTGCCCGAAAGATTCGCCCGACACTATCGCCTTCGCCGATGTCGACTATTCCAGAATCGACGACGCCCGCGCGAAAATCCCCTCCTCCAAAGACCGCCGCGACGACATTTACTAACCCGTCAAAGCCCCGCCAAACCCGCGAAAAAACTTTGACATTTTTCATATCAACCCCTAACGTGTTTTCCGTAAAACAAATCGATAGATATGAAAAAATTCGCACTTTTTCTGCTTTGTTCAGCCCTCGCACACGCCGTGTGTTTTGCGGAGGTTTCGCCCAATGAACTCAACCGCGTCTTCGGCATAAACTTCCTGCAAGACGAAAACCTCTGGGACGATTCCGCCGAAGACTTCATCAAGCGTCTCGGCGCAAAATTCGAAGACACCCCACTCGCCGACGGCACACTCTACACAACCTACGCCAAGGGCAAAGTTCTGGGCGCGGACATCGAACAATTGCGCTTCAAAGAGGCGAACAAAAAAGTCGCGCAGGTCGATATGGTTTTCTTCAACAAGGGCGATTCCATCGACGGCAAAAAATGGACGCCACAAGCCCAAAGGAAAATGCGCACACAGTGGCAGACATTGGAAAAGACACTCAACGAACTCGCGGGTAAAGGCAAAAACGGCACTTGGGGCTTCGGACGCGTCAAGAACAAGGCCGAAATCTGGACTTACGAAAACTTCGTCTTCTCGCTCGAAGTCAAGCCCAAGGAATTCATCATTCTGCATATCACACCCGTCGGCGTAACCCCCACTGCGAACGAAAAAACCGTCGTTTCGGACGAATTCGACGGCAAAGTCAACATCAGAAAAAACGATAACGGCGACGTCTACATCGCGAACATTCCCATGATTGACCAAGGGCCGAAAGGCTATTGCGTGCCCGCTACTATCGAGCGTATTTTGAAATATTATAACATTCCGAATATCGATATGCACAAAATCGCGACCGTCTGCAAAACGCAGGTCGGCGGCGGCACGACCCTGCAAAGCGTGATGTCGGACTTCAAAAAAGTCGGCAACACCTTCAAACTCAAAATGACAAACCTCAGCGGCTTTTCCATAAACTCAATCTCGGCGGTTGTCGACAAGGGCATTCCAATCTGCTGGGCACTCTTCTCGCCCGACCCCTACATAAAACGCATGCTTGAAAACACCGACAAACGCCAGAGCGAAAGCGATTTCAACGCCTATTGCAAGTTCCTGAAAGAACAGCCGAAATTGCCCAAAAAATTGGACGGCGCACACCTGTGCCTAATAATCGGCTACAATAAAAAGTCGAAGGAATTGGCGGTCTCGAATTCGTGGGGCGAACGCTTCGAAATAACTTGGGTTCGCTTCGAAGACGCCAAACAAGTATCGAGGAACACGTTCTACATCAACCCCCGCTAAAAAAAACGGGCGAGGACGTGCGCCTCTATTGCGAATTACATTCTAATAATGGGGAAACGGGTTTCATAGAAACCCGTTTTTTTTATTTTTAGATTCGCAATAGAGGCGCACTCACAGCTAAAAGCCAGTTTGTTCGGGTGGTCTGTGCATTAGCACTATCCCACCAGCTCA
>URDC01000027.1 GCA_900546565.1 uncultured Opitutales bacterium | reverse complement strand
AATGCACAGACCACCCGAACAAACTGGCTTTTAGCCGTGAGTGCGCCTCCGTTGCGAACCTAATTACAAAAAAACATTCCACGAATGTGGAATGTTTCCGTAAATAATAAAAATATTCGCAACGAAGGCGCATGCCCTCGCCCGTTTTAGTGGCGGAAATATTTGCCGGAGACTTTATCCCTTTCGAGGACGGTGAAGCCCGCGCGTTTTATGCGCGAAATGTCCGAAAGCGACTTTTCCCTGCCCGCGGTGTATTCGATATTGATGTTGAGTTTATCGTAGACGCGCTTGACGGGCTTGCCGTTTTCGGGGTGTCGGGCGAGCGGGTCGGCGTTGATTGACTGTTCGACCTCGAATTCCTCGCCCTCCGAACCGTCGGGCTCTACTGTTATGTAGCGGTAAATAGGCATAATTATTTCACGAAAAGCGCGGAAATTCCCGAGGCTATTGCGAAGAAAATTCCGTTTACAAACATAATGACAAACTGCAAAACCGCCTTTGTGGGCGGCAGGAAAATCACGGCGAAGAAAATGAAAATTCCGTAGCGGGCAATCGACATATAAAGCGCGTCGGAGATTTTCAGCAGATGTTTTAGCACGCGCGCACCATCGAGCGGGGGAATGGGCAGCATGTTTATCACGAATAAAACGCAGTTTATCATAATCGAGTACGCGGCAACCTGCGCGTATTCGTTGAGGTTGAAGGCGGCAAGCAACGCGAGAGCCATAGCCGAAATCAGCGCGACGACAAGATTCATAGCCGAGCCGCCGAGCGTCGAAACGATGTCGTCGCGGACGAAAGTCGCCTTGTTGGTAAAGACCATTTGCACGGGCTTGCCCCAGCCGAAAATAAGCGGGAATTGCGTTCCGGCAGCGAGTGCTATGCACATAATCGGGAAGACGACAGTGCCCATTAAATCCATATGCACAAGCGGATTGATGCTGACCCTGCCCTGCATTCGCGGCAGGACGCAGCCGAGTTTGTCGGCGGCGTAGGCGTGTCCGAATTCGTGCATTGTAATTGCTATGACAAGCAGAATGTAGAGGATTCCGCCGTCTCGGATTTGCGATATAAGTTCGGGAGACATTGTTTTAAATCGTGTTTATTTTGCAGAAAAACGCGCCGTTTGCAAGCAGGAGTTTTTCGGACAAAGCGGGCGCGGATTTGTCCGAAGCCGAATTGCGCCGCAATTACTTTGACACATTTTTTGCGCGTTCGATTTCGGAAAGCAGAAGTTTTTTCGCCCGCATTAGTTGCGGCAAGTCGACTTCGCGCAAGACGGCCTCCGCCTCGGCGTCGCGGTTTAGCTCGACAAGGACGCGCGCGATATTCGCGGACGCCGTCTGGCGGTCGATGTTCAACGCGCTGTCGCGGCGGATTTCGCGCCAGAGAGCGAGGGCGCGGGCGTAATCGGGCTCAAAGAGGTCGTAGAAAGACTGCGCATAGCGGAGCTTTGCGTCTTTGTCGGCGGGGTTCTTCTCGAAAATGCGCCGATAGCAGCGCGAAAGAAGCGCGTCGAATTCGCGCGTAGAAAGTCCGCGCCCGACAAGCTCTTTTTTTGCGAGCACCAGAATGTAGGCGGTTTGACGCAGATAGACTTCGTTGTCGGGCTCGATTTTGAGGGCGGCGCGGATATGCGCAAACGCCTCGGCGGACATACCCGATTCGGCCTCCAACGCCGACATCTGCTGGTAGGCGACGGCGGCGTCGGGCGCGAGGGCGGCGGCGCGTTTGAAGGCATCGTAGGCACTGTCGCGGCGTCCTATGCGGCGCAGAAATTTTCCGTAGATTATGAGAGCTTCGGAGTCGTCGGGGAAGTCGAGAAAATACGTCTTCCAGAGCGAATCTATGCGCATCGCCTTTGTGCGCAGAGCGGCTTCGGCAAGCGCACCGCCGTCGAGAGAGCCGGCGTTTGGGTCGGCAAAGAGGTCGTTTTGAAGCGCGACGATGTCGAGCAGCCTGCGCTGCGAGAGCGTCCAAGAGTCCGCCCGTCCCTCCCGATTTGCGGCGGAAGAAGCCTTCGCGCGGGCTGCGGAAACGTCCTCATCGACGCCCGAACATGCCGAAAGAAAAACCGCGATTCCCGAAAACAGCGCAACGCAAAACGCCGCGCAACCGCCGCGCAGCCCTCGCCCTGCGAAAGCCTCGCCGCCTTGCATACTACCCGCGCCCTCCGCAGCAACAGCCGCCCGAATGGCAACAGTGTCCGCCCGAGTGAGAACCGCCGCAACAGTCGTCGCCCGAAGCGCAGCCGCCGCGCCGCTTCGAAGAACCCTCCGCCGAGGCGTTGAACGTCGAGATTAGTTTTTCGAGCCGCGCTCCGCCGCAGGCGGGGCATTTCGGCTTTTCGCCCGAGCGGACGAGGAGCTCGAAGACCTCTCCGCACTTTTTGCATTTGTATTCGAAAATCGGCATAAAAAAATTAAAAAATATCCATAAAATATTTGAAAAAAAATCGAAAATTTAATTGCATATTGTGGATACAAACAAAAACCTGTCAAAGTAAATTAGATGGCCACGAGCGACAAAAATACACCGATGATGGAACAATACTGGCAAATGCGCAATTCGCTTTCCAAAGACACCGTATTGCTTTTCCGTCTGGGCGATTTTTACGAAATGTTTTTCGAGGACGCCTACGAGGGCTCGCGGATTCTGGGCATAACGCTCACAAAACGCCAGAACCACCCCATGGCGGGAATCCCGTTCCACTCGCTCGACCAATATCTGCCCAAGCTTTTGCGCGCGGGTAAAAAAGTCGCCATTTGCGAGCAGGACGAGATTCCGCAGGCGGGCAAAATCGTCAAACGCTCGCTCAGCCGCATCATAACTTGCGGGACTGCGTTGGAGGACAACCACCTCGAAAGCGGGCACAGTAATTTTATGATGTCGCTTTGTTTCGACAAGGCGAGAAAACTCTACGCCGCGTGGCTGGACATCAGCACCGCCGATTTTTATTGCGCCGAATTCGACAATCCCGAAGACATCTTCCCGATTGTTTCGGCGTATAACCCGAAGGAATTTCTGCTGCCCGAATCGCTGCGCGACCGCTGTCAGGAAGACCCGAAGTTGCAGCCGTGGTACGCGCTTTTTAGAAACATTGTCGATGTCCGCCCCGTGACGCTTTTGCACGACTACCGCTTCTCGCCCGAGTGGGCCGAGCAGCAGCTTTGCGATACGCTCGGGGTCGCGAGCCTCGACGGATTCGGTATTGCGCGGCGTTCGCAGCTTTGCGCGCCCGCGGGCGTTCTGGTGTTCTACGCGGCGCAAAACCTGCGCGAACGCCCGAAAAACCTCCGCACGCTGCGCAGGTTCTCGGGCAAAAAATGCGTGCTTGTCGACCCGTCGACGCAGCGCAATCTTGAAATATTCCGCTCTTCGACAAACCAGCGCGAGGGCAGCCTCATCGAGGTTATGGACAGAACCAAGACTGGCGCGGGAGCGCGTTTGTTGGAGAGTTTTTTGGGTTCGCCCACAACCGACATCGACGAAATCCTGCGCCGACAGAACGTCGTTTGGGAGCTTTACAGTTCGCCCGAAGAGGTCGGCAACCTCGCCGAATTGCTGGCGCAGGTGCGCGACATAAAGCGCATTCTGTCGCGACTGCAAAACAGAATCCGCAACCCGCGCGAGCTGCTGGCGATTCTTTCGAGCATAGAGCAGTTCGCGCCAATTAGGGAGCAGCTCGGGCACACAAACGGCAAGTCGTGCGCCGAACTCGCCGAAAAAATCGGCGATTTCTCGGAGCTTGCCGACTTTCTGAAAGCGGCGTTGAACGACGACCCTCCCTCGAAAATTCAGGACGGCGGCGTTATCAGAACGGGCTTCGACAAGACGCTCGACGAAATCCGCTCGCTTTCTGAAAACAACCTCGCGTGGCTCGCCGAAATGGAAAAGCGCGAGCAGGAGCGCACGGGTATCCGCAATCTGCGCATAAAATACACGGGGGCGTTCGGGTATTTCATCGAGGTCACGAAGTCGTTCTTGGCGCAGGTTCCGTCCGACTATATCCGCCGCCAGACAATGACGAACGCCGAACGCTACACCACTGAGGAACTGCGCAAGCACGAGCGCGAGATTCTCACCGCCGACGAGCGCGCGCGGGCGCGGGAATTCGAGCTGTTTCAGGACGTGGTTTCGAACGTGCTCAACTTCGCCGACGACCTCGCGCAGACCGCCGACGTTCTCGCCGAAGTCGACGTCTTCCGCGGCTGGGCGGAGCTTTCCGCCGAATGCGACTACTGCAAGCCGCAAATCGACAATTCGGGCGCAATCGACATCGTCGAGGGTCGCCACCCCGTGGTCGAAAAAATGCTGCGCTGCGACAGAATCGGCGTGGCAAAAACCCAGTCTTTCGTCCCCAACAACACCCATTTGTCTTCCGACGAAGAGCAAATCGCGCTGATAACGGGCCCGAATATGGCGGGCAAATCGACATACATCAGGCAAATTGCGCTGATTGTGCTTATGGCGCAGACGGGGTGTTTCGTGCCCGCGCGGCAGGCGTCAATAGGCGTCGTCGACCGCATTTTCAGCCGCATCGGCGCAAGCGACGAGCTTTCGCGCGGCAACTCGACGTTTATGGTCGAAATGAACGAAACCGCCAATATTCTCAACAACGCCACAGACCGCTCGCTGATAATACTCGACGAAATCGGGCGCGGCACAAGCACCTACGACGGGCTGAGCATAGCGTGGTCGGTTGTCGAATTCATACACGGCGGCGGCAAGCGCGGGCCGAAAACACTTTTTGCCACGCACTATCACGAAATAACAAAGCTCGAACAGGCTCTTCCGCGCCTTGTAAACTACCGCGTGTGCGTCAAGGAGTGGAACGACGAAATCATTTTCGCCCGCACGATAGAGCGCGGCGCGGCGGACAAGTCCTACGGCATTCAGGTGGCTCGGCTTGCGGGATTGCCGCAAAAGGTAATCGACCGCGCGAAGGAGGTTCTGGCGGAGCTCGAAACCGAAAACGACGAAATCGTGATAAACCTCGGCGGAAAACCCGCCGACAAACCGAAGCCGAAACGCCGCAATCCCGACGGCGGCGAAAGCAATTTCAAGCAGCTTTCGCTCTTCTAAAAACGCGCAAAAAGCGGATCAGAAGCAATGGACTCCGATTCGGAACTCAAAAGAAAAATCAGGGCGTTGCCGCTTTCAAGCGGCGTGTATGTTATGAAGGACGCCCTCGGCAGCGTCGTGTATATCGGCAAGGCGAAAAACCTCAAACGGCGCGTCTTGCACTATTTCAGGAAGGACGCCAAATACAAGGCATACAACGCGAAAATCGCAATGCTTTCCGACTGCATCGCCGACTTCGACTTCTACAAAACAAAGTCCGAGGCGGAGGCGTTGATTCTGGAAAGCAAGCTCATCAAACAGTGGAAGCCGCGCTTCAACACGCTCGAAAAGGACGGAAAAAATTTCCTGCTTCTGCGCGTTACTACATTCGAAGCCCTGCCGCGCTTCGCGTTCTGCCGCAGCCGCAAGGAGGACAACTCGCTGTATTTCGGCCCGTATCTGGGCGCGACGGCGGTTCGCGCGGCGTTGAACGAGCTTAAAAAGAAATTCGGAATTCTCGATTCGTCGGCGCGCCCCAAGAAAATCGGCGACGACAAATGGCTTTTGTACGACGACGCCCGCGCCGACATTTCGGGCTTTCCCAACGAGGTCGGCAAAGCCGAATACGCCGCGCGTGTCGACGCCGCGCTCGAATATTTAAAGGGCAAGGACGAAAACGCAATCGCCCAAGCCCGCGAAAAAATGGAGCAAGCCTCCGCCGCGCTCGACTTTGAAAAAGCCGCAAAATACCGCGACTTAATCAGCGCGATTTGCGAAACTCAAAAGACGAATTCGCGCAACGCAGTGAACGCCGACATCTCGAAAACGCCCGAGGCGGTGGCGCGTGCGGCGATGGAGTCTCTGCAAAAGACGCTCGAACTCGCGCAGCCGCCGCGCTCGATTGAGTGCTTCGACATCTCGCACATCTCGGGAAGCTTTTGCGTCGCCTCAATGGTGCATTTCGACGACGGCGAGCCCGCGCGGCAAAAATACCGCCACTTCAAAATCAAGACCTTCATCGGCAACGACGACTTCCGCGCAATGCGCGAGGTTGTCGGGCGACGCTACAAACGCCTGCGCGACGAGGATTCGCCCATGCCCGACATCGTGCTTATCGACGGCGGCAAGGGACAGGTTTTTTCGGCAATGAAGGCGTTCGACGAGGCTGGAATCAGGCAGCCGTTCATCGCGGGACTCGCAAAGCGCGAAGAGACAATCGTGCTCGACGACTTCTCCGAAATCAAGCTCCCGCACTCGAACGAGGGGTTGAAACTTTTGCAGCGCGTGCGCGACGAAGCCCACCGTTTCGCGAATTCGTTCAGCGAGCAGCTGCGCTCGAAAAAAATCCGAGAGAGCATTTTGGACGACTTCAAATCGCTCGGGAAAAAGCGCAAGGAGGCATTGCTAAAACATTTCGGCACTATCGCGAAAATCAAAAACGCCTCGGTGGAAGAGCTGCGGAAAGTCGAGGGCATAGGCTTCGAAACCGCCGTCGCGCTGCGCGAATTTTTGGACGCGAATTTCGGCGCAACCCCGCGCTACCGCGGGCGGATAGCCCCCACCCCGTCGGGGCTTCTTCATTTGGGACACGCGCTGACTTTCAAAACCGCGCAACGCCGCGCCCGCGAAAACAACGGCGACTTGGTGCTGAGAATCGAAGACATAGACTCCGCGCGGTGCCCGCAAAAGTTCGTCGACGCCGCAGTCGAAGACCTCGCAAAAATCGGCATAAAATGCAACGAAGGCTACGGAATCGGCGGCGAATTCGCGCCGTATAGGCAAAGCGGACGCACCGAATTTTACTGGCAGGTGATGAAAGTTTTAATCGAAAAACGCGCGGTGTATCCGAGCGGCGTTTCGCGCGCGCAGGCGGCGGCAGCGGCAAAACCGCCCGCGCGGACGTTCAATTTTTGCGAGCCCGAAAACATCTTTCCGCCCGAATTCCGCGAGGAAAATTTCGACATCGACGCGCTCGAAAATCCGCGTCTGACAAACTGGCGGTTCAGAGTTCCCGACGGTGAAAACATAGCGTTCACCGATAACAATTCGGGCGAACACTGTTTTGTGGCGGGCGAAGATTTCGGCGACTTTCTCGTGTGGCGCAAGTCGGGCGAACCCGCCTATGAATTGGCGGTCGTAGCCGACGACCACGCGATGAAAATTTCGGAAGTCGTCCGCGGCGAAGACCTGCTGCTTTCGACGGCGCGGCAGATTCTCGTCTACCGCGCGATGGGCTGGAACATTCCCGAATTCTTCCACTGCCCGCTTTTGCGCGGAGAAGACGGGCAAAAACTTTCGAAGTCTTCGATGGAAAAATCCGCCGACAACAAGTGGCTTATACGCAACGCGCCTCCCGACAAATTGCGGAGCTTGGAATCTTAGCCCGCGCGGAAAAAACTAAGCGGATTGCGCGGAGTTGAGCGGAACGGCGCGATTCGCGGAGTTTCGAGTTTGCGCAAAGCGGCGCGGAAATTATTCGAGCGCGGCGGAAATTATCTTTGCGGCAAGACGCGCGTCGGCGGGCGTGTGGCGAAAGTCGAGCGGAACTGTCATCAGAAGCGACGCCTCTTTTTTTGCCGCGGGGTCGGTTAAAAATTTCGCGCTCCAATAAATCGAGCACAACGCGCCAGCGCGGGCAAGCGCGGCATATGCGGCATCGCGCGTGGCGGTGGAATCGAAAACAAGCGTCGGGCAAAACGCCGAAAATCCGCCGGAATTTGCGGCGTCGCGTAAAATGCGTGCCTTCGCGCCGCAATAGAGGGCGTCGCAAAATTCCGCAATGCATTCCTCCCGCGCCCGCCAAAGCCGGGCAAAATCAAGCGAGGCAAGCAGCGAGCGCGAATAGAAACCGATTCGCGAAATTCCGCGCTTCGCGTTCAGGCGCATTTCCGAATTGTAGTAAAAATCCTCCGCCCGCGGATAATCGAAGCGCGCGAGGGCACATGCCTGAATGTATACCGCCGCAAACTCCGCAAGCTCTCCGCCCGAACGGAACATCTTTGCGGGCTCGCGGTTTGCCGCGCGCAAATAGCCGCCGTCGGGCACGGGCAACGTTTTGCGAAGCGACGCACAGACAAAATCCGCATTGCAATTCCGCGCCGAAAGCGAGAACGGTGCGTGCGAGGCGTCGGCAATCAGCACCGTGTCGGGATTGGACTTTTTCCACTCGTCCCAGACGCGGAAGCCGCGCGTTCCGAAAAAGTCTACCGCCAAAACGGCGTCGCCGCAATCGGCTTTGAGCGTCGAAAAATCGGGCGCGGGCTGCGTGGGGAAATCGTCGAAAAACGAGATTCTCGCGCCCTCATGCGCGGCGGCGGCGGAAAGATTTTTTACGACCCACGGACAGAAATACTTCGGCAGCCACAGCGTTTTGCCGAAGAGCCGCGCAAGTTTTACGGCGCGGGAAAGCGCGTCCCTGCCCGACGAAAAATACTCCGCCGTTTCGAGAAAACGCAAAATTTCGCCGTTGGAATTATCGTCGGAATCCGCGCAACGGCACTCCGCCGAAGCGCGCAGAAAACGCGCGTCGACAAGCGGCATAAACGGCATCGGTCGGGCTGAAAAATCAATGCGCGGAACGTTGTTCATTGTAAAATTGCCGCATTTTACTTTTCGTCCGAAAGGATGTAGAGGCGGTCGTTGCGGCGCACTTTTTGCGGAACTTTGACCGCGACGACATCGCCCTTTTGCGCGCTATCGACGGGATTTCCGCGCATTTGAATGCTGTCGGCTGCAAACTCCAAAAAGCCCGTTGTTTCGCCTTCAAGCTGGATTTTCGCCCCACGGCAAAGCGGGGCGTCGTCAATCGAAATTTCGGCTACACCGAGCTTTGAATAGTAGTTCAAAACGTGCCCCAAAATACGCTTTTTGAGCGCGGCGCGGTTGCCGTCGCTCGTCCAGTCGCCGACGGGCTTGCCCATAAAAAATCCGTCCGAAAAACCGCGGTTGAATGTCTTTAAAAGTTCGTCGCAAAGCGATTTTTTGAGCGCGGCAAAGTCGGCTGCAAATGTTGGCGAATAAAAATTGTCCCGGTAAAAATCTAGTGCGCGGCGGTATGCCGAAACAGTCGCCGAGACGTAGGATGCATTGCGGTTGCGCCCCTCTATTTTAAGCGAATTCGCACCCGCATCCACCAGCTTTTCGACAAACGGCAGCGTCATCAAATCCTTCGGGCTCAGAACGCAGTTTGCGCCGAGCTCGAATTCGGGCTTGCCCGTGTCGGCGTCAGAAATCAGGTATCTACGGCGGCACGGTTGCAGACACTCGCCGCGATTGGCACTCTTGCCGCAGTAAAATTGCGACATAAAACACCTGCCGCTAACCGAAACGCACATCGCCCCGTGCGCGAACATTTCAAGCCTTATTTCGGCGGCGTCGCGCCCCAGAATTTTGCGGAGTCCGGCGCGGATTTTTTCGACGCATTCAAGCGAGCACTCCCGCGCGAGAACAAAGCGTCTGACACCGTAGTTGCGGAAAATCGAAGCTGCGGCGCGGGCGTTCGCAACGCTTGCCTGAGTCGATAAAAACACCTCTATACCGAGTTCCCGCGCGAGTTCCAGAACTGAAAAATCCCACGCTATCACGGCGTCTACGCCCGCCTTTTTCGCGGCTTTTAGCTGTCGCGAAACGGAGCGCATTTCGGAGTCGAAATAAATTGTGTTGAGGGTGAGGTAGCACTTTGCGCCCGCCGCGCGGCATTCGCGCACAATCCGCGGCATGTCGGACAGCGCAAAATTTTTCGCGCCCGCGCGCATATTGCTTCCGCGCAGACCGAAGTAAACGGCGTCCGCGCCCGCATTCAGAGCCGCGCTCAGCGAAATGAAGTCGCCCGCGGGCGCCATAAGTTCGGGAATTTTTTTGCGTCGCATAAGTTGAAAAGGCGCGCGGCATTCGGGGCAACCCGCGCCCGAAAGACCGCGCTTTATTTTGCATAATCTCGGACAATTCGCGCGTTCAGGCAACAAAAAAACGCGCCTCCCGAACTTAAAACTTTCTTGAAAAATCGCCCGCCGTAAACTACCGTAGAACGCCGTAAAAATGGAAAACTATCTGCAAAATTCTCAACGTCAGGAACAGGGATTGCTTCTAACCCCTGCGCAAAAGCGCAGTCTGGAAATCTTGCAGAAACCGTCGCTTGAACTTCAAAAATATCTGGCGCACGAACTCGATTCGAACCCGCTTTTGGAGGTCGACGAAACCGACTACACCGAAAAGCCGCAGACCGTCGGCGAAAGCGGCGGCGACGATTTCGACGACGAGTCCGCGGTCGAAACTCCGGCGGACTCGGACTACGCCGCCGAACAGTCGAAGCGTGACTTCGCGCTGAATTCGCAGCCCGACGCCGTGCGCCTCGGCGAGGTTCTCGTAAACGAGGGGCGCATAAACGCCGAAAGCGAGAGCGTGGCGCGGGCATTCGAAACGCTTGTAGAGCACCTCGACTCGCGCGGGTTTCTCGCGCCCGATATTCTCGACAACCTCCATACTCATCACGGCGTAGCCACAGAAGACGCCGAAAAGGCCCTCGAAATGCTCCACGAATGCGAGCCTGCTGGCATCGGCGCGCGCGGTCTGCGCGAATGCTTTCTGTTGCAGCTTGCCCGCAACAAAGACGCCAACCCGTTTGCGCGGAAAATTTTGGAGGAGCATTTCGACCTGTTTTTGAAAAGGCGCGTCGACGAAATCGCTAAGCTCGAAAACCGAAGCACCGCCGACGTCGAGGACGCGCTTGACGAAATCGCCAAGCTGAGCCCGTCGCCCGCGCGGGAATTCGCGCCCGAAGAAGCCGAAATACTCGTGCCCGACGTCGAGTTTTATTTCGACGACGGCAAGTGGCGCACTCGCCTTACAAACGAATACATTCCGAAACTGCGCATAAACGCCGAATACAGACAGATGTCGGCAAGCGGCGCGCTGGACGATTCGGCAAAATCCTACATACGCGAAAAAATCCGCGACGCAAAATCGGTTATCGATGCCGTCGCACAAAGGCAGTCCACTCTGCTAAAAATTTCCGAGGCAATTTTGCGCCGCCAGCAAAAATATTTCGAAGACGGCGAGCTTGCCCCGATGACGCGTCAGGAAATAGCCGAAGATATAGGCGTGCATCCCACAACCGTCAGCCGCGCAATTTCGGGAAAGAACGCGCTAACGCCCTCGGGCGTTATGGAGCTTAAAAACTTTTTCACCGCCGCGATTAAAACCGCCGACGGAACGGAGGCATCGTCGGATTCCGCCAAGGAGAAAATCAGGGACATCATAAGCGAGGAAGACCCCTCCAAGCCGCTCAGCGACGAGCGCATAAGCGAGCTGCTTTCGGCAGCGGGCTTTTCGGTAGCGCGGCGGACAGTCGCGAAATACCGCGAGGAACTCGGCATAGCCACGAAAACATTGCGTAGGAGATTTTGATATTTTGCATGATTACGGATTTTGAGGACATTCTTTTTGTAGACGCCACGGGCGAACGCCTCAAAATGGCGCGGCGCGGCGCAAACGGGCGCATTGCGGCGGCGTTGACAAACGCCGCCGCAATGGAGGACTTTTTCGAAGCCCTCGCCCAGATTGCCCCCGACCCCGCGCAAATAGAGGCTTTCGCGTTGTGCACGGGAACGGGCTCTATTCTCGGGACGCGCGTCGCGTCGGTCGGAATTTCCACCGTCGCAAAATTTTCGGGCGCAAAAATTTTCGAATGGAACTGCATGGAAGTAGCCGCCTTCGCGCTCGCCGACGCGGGGAACAAGCGATTCAGCCTATTTACGCCGTCGCGCAAAGGCTTCGCCAACATTCTCAATTTCGACGGGAAACCGCTTGAATTGAAGGAAATTGAAACGGGAAAAATCGCCGCCGAAGCGTTCGACAAAAGATTTTCGCTCTATCAAAAGGCGAAAATCGACCCGATTTTTTCGACGTTCGAACGCTTCGATTTGGACGAAAAAACCGCGCTCGAAACAATTCTAAAATACCCGCACCTCGCGTACGAATGCTGCGACACGCCCGATGCCAAACCGCTAACAGAAAGGGAATATGTAAAATGGAAGGGTCAAGCACACATTTAAGATGCTCCGTCAGAATCGACCTCTGCGCATTGGAACGCAACTTGGGTAAGCTCAGATTTTTTATGCCGAAATCGCGCGGATATATCGCCCTCGTTTCGGCGGACGCCTTCGGCTACGGAGTCGAGGCGGCAGTGGTGCGCCTTATGCTTAGCGGCGCGGACGCGTTCGCGGTGACGAATATTTCAGAGGGCGTGAAAGTCCGAGAAGTTGGCTCGGGCTGGAAAATCATCGTTCTGGGCGCGTCGCTGCCCGAAGAGGAGTCCATATACGTCGAAAACGACATCACGCCCGTGATTGCCGACATCGGCGAAGTCGCGCGTTTCGAGGCCGCCGCGCAAAACGCGGGGAAGAAAATCGACGTGCATTTGCGCCTGCCCGTCGACAGAGATTCGATTCCCTCGCACGAACAGGCACTCGAAATTCTCGACAGAATTTCGAATTCCCAGTGGCTGAATCTCGAAGCGTTTTGCCTTGCGGGAACGGGCACTGGCGCGCCGGCGGAGGGCGCGATTGCCGACGCGGAATTTCTGAAAATCGCGGCGCAAAAACTCGGCAAAAACAGCGGCGTCTACATTCACCACAGCGACATTTGCGATACGTCGCTGCTACCGCAGGAGTTCGATAAAGCGTTGCGCGCGGGGCTGGTGCTCTTCGGTATGCGCCCCGCCGAAAACTCGATTTTATGCGGTTTCGAACCCGAACATGTGCTGACTTTCAGAACGTCTGTAAGCCAAATTAAGTATCTTCCCAAGGGCGCGACGGTCGGGTATTCGCGCACATACACCCTCGAACGCGACTCGCGCATTGCGCTGCTTTCGGTGGGCTACGGCGACGGCGTTCCGCGCGAGTCGGGGAAAAAGATGTCGGTGATAATCCGAGGCAAAAAGGCGGACGTCATTGGACGCGTGTCCATGGATCAAGCGGCAATCGACGTGACGGATTTCGACGAAATCGAGCTCGGCGACGAAGCCATTATCGTAGGCGAAAGCGACGGACTTGAAATCACAATCGAGCAATACTGCCAACGTCTTGGCATAACCCCCGCACAGGCTCTGACATCGATAACAAAACGCGTGGCGCGTTTCTACAAAACGCTCTACTAAAAATCCTCTCGTTTTTTAACGCCGCGAGCCTCAAATAAAAAAAATCAATTTTAGACAATAAATATTAAATTAAACTTGTTTAAACATTTACATTTTCCCGTAAATCCTCCAAACCTACGATGTCCAAACCCGCAACGCTCTTGTCGAATTTACGCCGTCAGAAAAAAACAACGAATCGCGACGCAAGAATTATTTCGAATCGCGCGTTTTGAAATATCGGAATTTCAAGCTGAATAAACTTGCCTTGGGCGGAGTTTGGTAGATGCTTTTTTACAAATGGACAATGTTGATTTTTCTAATTTGGGACTGTCGGAGAACCTCTTGATGGCGATTCGCAATGCGGGCTATCAAAAGCCCTCGCCTATTCAGGCTCGCGCGATTCCCGCAATTTTGGCGGGTCGCGACATCTTCGGCTGTGCCCAGACGGGCACGGGCAAAACTGCGGCATTCGCGCTGCCGATTATGCAAAAGCTCGAAACTTCGGGCAACTATCCGCGCCCGCAGCAATTCAGGGCGTTGATTTTAACCCCTACGCGCGAGCTTGCCGAACAGATTGGCGCAAACGTCTCGATGTTCGGGAAACACCTGAATCTCTCGTATTGCAAGGCATACGGCGGAGTGTCGCTAAAACCGCAAATCCGCGCGTTGTCGACGGGTGTCGACATTTTGGTCGCGACGCCCGGGCGGCTGCTCGACCTCTTCAACCAGAAAAAACTCTCGTTCGACGGCGTAGAATATCTGGTGCTCGACGAAGCCGACAGAATGCTCGATATGGGCTTTCTGCCCGACATTCGCAGAATATGCTCGCACCTGCCGAACAGGCGGCAATCGCTGCTGTTTTCGGCGACGCTCTCGGAAGACATCGAAAAACTCGCGCGTTCGATTGTCTCGAACCCGCTTAAAATTTCGATTTCGCCCGACAAGCCGACCGTCGAAAAAATCGACCAGAAGGCGGCAATGCTCGAAAGCCCGAACAAATACAATTTCCTGCTCGAACTGCTCGAACCCAAAGCGGACGACAAAAACTTCCTCGCGCTCGTTTTCTGCCGCACCAAACACGGCGCAAGCAAGCTCGCAAAACGCCTGAGCCGCGACGGCGTGAAGGCGGATTCAATCCACGGCGACAAGTCGCAGTCGGCGCGCCAAAAGGCATTGGGAAAATTCAAAGACCGTGCAATCCGCGTGCTTGTTGCAACCGACATCGCAGCCCGCGGAATCGACGTAAAAAATATGAACCTCGTCGTCAATTACGACCTCCCCGACGAGGTCGAAACATACGTCCACCGAATCGGGCGCACAGCCCGCGCCGAGGCTTCGGGCGAGGCCGTCTCGCTCTGCACCCGCGACAATGTGCAGGAATTCTGCGCAATCGAAAAATTCATAAAGCTCGACATTCCGCTCTACAAAGACACCCAGTACCATTCCGAAAACGTCTTCGAGCTCGTGCAAAAACAACGCGCCCTACGCGCCAAAGTCGCAAAAAAACAGGGACAAGCACAACGCCCCAAGCGCGTCAAGGACGCCGATTTTTCGGCGGAAATACTCTACGGCGAACGGCGTCCGTCGGTCTTCAAGGCAAATCCCGACGCGCAAAAACCCCAGCACCGCTCGGGCGCAAAACACGGGAAGCCCAGCAACGGCAAACATTTCGGCGGTGCAAACGAAAAAAATCCGTATTCAAACGGCGCGTTTTCGGCTAAAAAATTCGGAATAAAAACCGAGCAAAACAAACACAAAAATTCGGGACATTCGGCGCACCAAAAACCGACACGCCCGCAAAAACAAAGACGCATACGCGGAAAATTTGTTTCGAATTAAACCGAAATTCCGCCGAAGATAAGACGCGAAAAATCGGATAAAACACAAAAAAGACTTGCCAAGCCCGAAAAAAATTGTTGTAAAGAACGGATAATTTACGCCAGCTTAGCTCAGTTGGTAGAGCAGTTGATTTGTAATCATCAGGTCGTCAGTTCAAGCCTGACAGCTGGCTTAGCTTTAAGGAAGCGGCTTCCACCTCGGAAGCCGCTTTTTTAGTGGATTTGCGGGCGGGCGTGTTTGTGTGCATTGTGTTTGTATTTGCAAAACACAACCGAAACACAAAAAAATTAAGCTTTGCATAATTTTGCAACTTTTGCACACCAAAGGCAAAACGCGGCACATAAAAGTAAAAAGACCGTTCAAGAAAAAATCCGAACGGCCTTTGTTTTTGTTTTTATTTATAAATAAGTCATTCCATCTTGAAAACTCTGGCTTTAATTATCGAGACTTTTGCGGGGTCGCATACGCCACGGAACGAAAGTTCGGGCGGAAGGAATACGCCTTTTCCGCGCCCGTCTCGGCGCGTCGTTTCGTCGCCGCCGATATAACGGGTTATGTGCCATTTACGCTCCGCGGAATCGCAGCCGAAGATTTTTCCGAAAAGACAAGCGTCTTCGTTTTCAAAGTATCCCTCTTCGACAATCCCCAGTTCCACGAGCGGCTTCGATTTGTCATTGGAAATGAAAACTACGCGCACACAACTGCCCGCAATAAGGAATTCCTCTTCCGAAAGGCGGATGATGAGTCCGTAGCCTTCGAATTTGTTAGCATACTCGATTTCGACGGTAAAATCGCCGAAATCGAGCGTTTCGGTCTTATCGCCCTGATACATAAAACCGCGCATATTTTTTGTGCCGTCGCAGGCGATAATTTCGGGCGCGATGTTAGCAAGTGCCGCATACGCATTGCCGATTGAATCCAGCGTGTTGGGATAATCAAAGTCGATTGCAAACGGCGAGAACCCGATTGCGCCATCGCCTATCGTGTAAAACGCGCGCGCCGATGCGCCTCTTTTTGAGGCCTCGGGAACGAAAATCGGATTGCCGTGGCGCATAAATGTGCGCAGGGTTTCCTTATACTTACTCGAATAGTTGTCGGGCGAAAAGAAATCGATATTTTCGGCGGCTGCAACCCAGACGTCTAAAACACGCGCATTCGGTCCGCCGCTGGGATATTTTCCCGGAAGCGAAGTCGGCGAATGAAGCCACGCATTCACGAACATCGGCAGATTGTGAACGGTCTTACCCGCCTTCGCCAAGTCGTCGGCATAACGGGCATACTGCCAAGCCATAAACATTTCGTCGGCGAGATTTTTTCCCTGACCGAAAAGCTCCTCCCAAGTTCCCGAGGTTTTCGAGCCCCGCTCGCGCCACGCCGACGCGATTTCGGGCGAAAGCTTGTCGGCATTCTTGACCACAAACTCGGCGAGCTTTTGCGGAACGGGCTGCGCAAACAACTTCTGCGCCTCGGGCGAAAAGTCGCGCGTAGCATCGCCGAGCGAGCCCATTTCGTTTTCTACTTGAACCATTATAACCGTCTTCCCGTCGGGGTCGGCGGCGCGGATTGCCTTCATAAGCTCGACGAAAGCCCGCTTGTCGGCCGCCCGCACATTCGGACAAATGTTGGAAAGAATCGGCAGAGTCTTGCCGTCGGCGGTCTTCATTTTCTTGAAGCGCGAATCCTTCATCGCCCATTCGGGAGCGTAGCCAGAAACGCCGTTTTTCCACGCGCCGAACCAAAGCGGCACAAGCTTCATATCAAGCCGCTTTGCCTGTGCGATTATTTCCGTGAAGTAGGAGAAGTCGAATTTGCCCTCTTCGCGCTCCACAAGACGCCACGGCACTGCAATCAGAACCGTGTTGAGATTCTGGCTTTTGAGCTTGCCCCAAAGCTTTTGCATATCTTCGACAGTCGAGCCACTCGAATTTTGAAGCTCTCCGCCGAGCACCAAAAAGGGCTTACCGTCCACATACAGACGCGCCCTGCCCCCGTCGACAAATTTGAGCATCGGCAATTCCGCCGCTGCCGTTGCCGCAAAGAACAGCGAAAACGCGGTGGCGAACGCCGCCGCAAAAAATTTTTTCAGCATATACATAGATTTTTGAATTTGAGTTCGATTTAATTTTAACACCACGCCGAAACGCGCAAAACAATCGCGCCAGCATACGAAAAATTATCCCGAATAACCCGCCGCGTTCAACAAAAAATTTTCGCAACATGCGTTTTTATCGCAAAAAAGATTGACGCGCCGCGCGCTTAAACGTCTGATTTCACAAATATGTTCGAGGATTTCGAAAGCGCGATAGACAAGACCAACGCCTTTTACAAAAAGGGCACGCCGTTTTTTGTCGCGCTCGACTACGAAATGAAACGCGCAATTTTCCTCGGCGGCGACGACATTTTCAAACGAGCCGACACCGTAAAATTCAAAGTCGGAAACTTTACAAACGCCCCCATCCCCTCGTGCACACGCGCGCCGCAAACGCCGTCAATAGCCGCTCCATACCCCGTTCCCTCCGAGTTGTCCGACGCCGCCGAAAAACAATACGAGCAAAAATTCGCAAAAGTCCGCCGAGCCCTTTTGAACGGCGACACGTTTTTGGCGAATCTTTGTGCGCGCTCCGAAATAGATTTTCACGCGTCGCTCGAAGACGCCTTTTATTCCGCCAAAAGCGAATACGCCCTCTGCGTCAAAGACGCGTTTGCGTGCTTTTCGCCCGAATGTTTTGTCAAGACTAACGGACGTAAAATCTTTTCATACCCGATGAAAGGCACTATCGACGCGTCGGTTGCCGACGCCGAAAAAACTCTTCTGGAAGACGAAAAGGAGCTGCGCGAACACAATACGATTGTCGATCTAATCCGCAACGACCTTGCTGCAATAGCCGACAACGTTCGCGTCGAAAAATTCCGATTTTGCTCGCGCATTCCGCGCCGCGGCAAAGCGTCCATAATCCAGACAAGCTCACAAATAACCGGCATACTGAAACCGCTTCAATTCGGCGACGCGCTCGCTAAAATGCTGCCCGCAGGCTCAATTTGCGGCGCGCCGAAAACGCGCACGCTTGAAGTTTTGCGCGACGCCGAAGGTTTGGAACGCGGCTTCTATACGGGCATTTTCGGATATTTCGATTCGCGGAATTTCGACTCGGCGGTCGCAATACGTTTTCTCGAAAAAGATGCTGGCAAAACCTACTTCCGAAGCGGCGGCGGCATAACCGCCCTCAGCGACGCCCATTCGGAGTTCCTCGAAACGCGCGAAAAAATCTACATTCCGATTCCCGAGACGGCAAACACGCCGCCGAGGTTTCTAGAAACGATAAAAGTCGCGGACGGCAAAATGAAAAATTGGGACTCCCACACAAAAAGGATTTCCCTTACTCTCGCAAAATTTTATCCGCAAACGGCGCAAACCGCCGCGGCGAAAATCGAAGCCGAAATCCTGCAAGCCGCAAAAAAAGCGGAATCCGCGCCGCTCGGCAAAACATTCAAATTGCGGGTCGAGTATTCCGACAAACCCGAAAAAATCGAACTTCTTCCCTACGCGCCGAAGGAAATCAAAACGCTAAAACTCGTTTTCGACAACGACATTTTCTACGCCTACAAATTCGCCGACCGCGCCTCATTGGAGCGTTTGCGCAACCTGCGCGGCGGTTGCGACGACATAGTAATCTGCAAAAACGGATTGATTACCGATTCGTCATACGCAAACCTCGTATTTGTAAAAGACGGAAAATTTTTCACGCCGTCCGCCCCGCTGCTTGACGGCACAAAACGGAAAACGCTCGTCGAAAGCGGGATTGCCGCGCCCGCCGAAATCCGCCCCCGCGATCTGCGCAAATTCGAGCGCGTCGTTTTCGTGAACGCAATGCTCGATATTTCCGACAACGTCGGCGCGGACACCGACAAAATTTTCGGGAATTTTTAAAATGTCAACACTTATCATCGACAACTACGATTCATTTGTTTTCAATATCGCACAGGCTCTCGGCGACGTCGGCGGGGATTTCGAAATCAAACGCAACGACGACCCCGCGATTTTGACGGCCGATTTCGAACGTGCCGTAATCTCCCCCGGCCCGGGAATTCCGCGCAACGCCGGACTGTTGCCCGAATTTTTGCGCAGGTTTGCCGCGAGTAAAAAACTGCTCGGAATATGCCTCGGACATCAGGCGATATGCGAGTTTTTCGGCGCGAAACTCGCGCGGATTGTGCCGATGCACGGGGCGCAATCGATTTTGAAAAACGTCGCGCCCGACCCGATTTGGCGTGGCGTCGAAGACTTCCGCGTCGGGCGTTACCACTCGTGGAGTGTCGACAAACACACACTTCCACGAGGACTCGAAATAATTGCCGAATCCGACGACGGCGAAGTCATGGCGGTGCGCCATACAAAACTAAAAATCTACGGATTCCAATTCCATCCCGAAAGTTTTTTGACACCCGACGGCAGCGTCATGCTGCGCAACTTCTTGGAGCTTTAATCTGCGCCCGAACGCGCCTAAATGCGGGGCTTCACCGCGCCGGACACGGCGAATATTGTTGACAATCCGTCCGTGCAAAAACGATAATCGCGCAAGAAAGTTAGACGTATGGGGAAAAATTTTTTATTGTTGGCGGTCGCCGCCGCCATTGCGGTCGCTGCCTACACGGCGATTTCGAATACGCCGCACATTCCCGAAGGCTCGGCGCGTCAAAAGGCGGCGGCGGTGCTTGACGAATCGGGGTGCGCCCTCTGCCACAGCACAGAGGCGCAACTGCCGTTTTACGCGAAAATCCCGCTCGTCAATATTCCGATAAAATCCGACATATCCGCCGCCCGCGCAAAATTCGACATCACAAGCGCAATGCAAGCCCTCAAAAGCGGAAACCGCGTTTCGGAAGATGCTCTCGAAAAAATCAAACTCGCCGTCGGCTCGGGCAATATGCCGCCTCTCGGTTTCAAGCTTGTGCACTGGAAAAGCAACATTACCGCCGCCGAGCGCGACGCCGTAAACCTCTGGATTGCCGAAGCCCGAAAGGCGGACACCTCCAACCCCAACACCGCACAAAAATAACCCGCGCAAACCGAATAAAAAAAATGGACGAGAGAAAATACAGCGTCGACTACAAAGTGCGCATTTCTGATTCCGACGCGCAGGCGCGGCTGAAACTGCCGTCGCTCTTCGAACTTTTGCAGGAGGCCGCAACCGAGCATGCGCAAAAACTGGGCGTCGACTACACCGCGCTCAAACCGCTCGGGCTCGGCTGGATTATTTCGAAAATGGCAATCAGACTCGAAGAACTGCCGAAATGGAACGAGCGCGTCTATCTCGAAACCTGGGCGTCCAACCGCGACAGAATCACGACCTGCCGCGAATTCGTCGCGCGAAACGCCGCGGGTAAAACGCTTTTCAGCGCGCGTTCGCAATGGGCGATTTTCGACATCTCGACGCGCCGGCTGGCGCGGCTTGAAAAAATCAAACCTTGGGCGAACATCGCCGACGAATTCGCCAACGACGACGTTCTCGAACCGCACCTCGAACGCCCCGCCGACCCAGACGCCGCGCAAAATTCCGAGTCTGTCTCCGCGCCATGCCAAATCCGCAAGACCGACATCGACCTAAACGGGCACGTCAACAATTCCGTTTATATAACGCTCGCATTGCAGGCTCTCGACGAAAAATTTGTCGAAACCCGCCGACCCGCGCATATAAAAATTTCGTTTCTCGACGAAATAAAACCCGACGACGCCGTCGAATCAATAGCGCAAACTTCGGGCGACCGAACGCTTCACAGTATCGTCAACCGCGACACCCGCCGCGAGTGCGCGCGCCTTAACATTTGCTGGCAATAACGCCCCGCGCGGCATTTTGGCTTGATTCGCGGCGCGTTTTGGCTTTTCATTCGGATATGAATTTATATGTTTCGACATACTTGCTTGCGTCTATCTCCCTCGCGCTGTTTGCGGTTTTCGCGCTCTTCACCGATAAATGCGAACGCGCAGCGAAGGCGTTTTTGCGCAGCAAAAAAGCGGCAGTCGTTCTTTTCGGCGGAAGCGGACTTTGGTTTTTATTACAGCTCTCGCAGCTTGGCGACGCGGACTTCGGACAGATAAAATTCCTGCTGATTGCCGTTTTCGGCGCGGCCGGGGTGCTCGCGTTCTTCCACCTGCCCGACTTCCTTTCGGTGCGCGGCGCGTGCGTGCTTGCGTTGCTGCTGGGCAGGCAGTTCCTCGATTCGGCGTTTATGCAGCCGCCCGAATCGCGACTTGTGCTTGTTGTCCAAACCTACATTTGGGTTGTAGTCGCGCTTTATCTGGGCGCATTGCCCTACCGCCTGCGCGACTTTTTCGACTTCGTCTACGAAAAAAAACTGCGCGCAAAAATTCTCGGATGGCTTCTCTTTGTCTGCGCGGCGTCGCTTGTAGCCGCGTCCATGTTCTACTAAAAATTTATGAAAAACATTTTGCTTGTCATCAGCGGCCCAGCGGGAAGCGGCAAAAACACGGTTTCGGAGCGGCTTATGGCGGAATTCCCGTCCGTCAGGCGCGTCGTCACCTCGACATCGCGCCCACCGCGCGGCTCGGAAAAGGACGGGGTCGATTATCATTTTCTATCAAAAGATGATTTCGAACGCGGAATCGCCGCCGGCGATTTTTACGAATACGCCAAAGTCCACGACCGCTACTACGGCACGAGTAAACGTGCAATCAACGACGCCGGAGATGCCGACCTAATTTTGATTATCGACGTTCAGGGCGCGGCAACGTGGCGCGAAATTGCCCGAACACATTCCGAAATCGGCGACCGGCTCACCACCGTTTTCATCGCGCCCGACTCGGAAACCGAGTTGCGCAAACGTTTGGCGGGGCGCGCCACCGAGACGCAGGAGGAAATCGACCGCCGAATGAAAACCGCCGCCGAAGAGATGAAGCAGGCTGACAAATTCGACAAGCGCATTCTTTCCAAATCGAAAGACGAAGACTATCAAGCCCTCCGCGACATCTACCTCTGGCTAAAACAAGCGAAACGCGTTTGAGATTTTGCCGAAGGCAAAATACCCCGAGCGTTAGCGAGTGGGCGCGACGGGTTGCGTATGAAACCGCGCGTCATTTTTAGCACGCGTCTCGCCCGTTTTACAATCCAAAGCTAATCCTAAGTCGGTATTATAATGCTGAAAGAAGTTTCATTCGAAACTTCTTTTTTTATTTTTAGATTGAACACGCCCGCTTGGTTTTGCCATGCAAAATCCGCGCTGTTTCCAACGCGGGACACAATGTTAAACTGCGCTCGCGGGTAAAACAGAAAAGGTTTCCGTTTGGAAACCTTTTTCAATGCGCTGTCTGTCTGTGTTAGCGGGGCAAGACCCAAATATTTCTGAACGAAATCGGATTGGTATGGTCTTGCAACTTAATGCGAACCTCGCGCGCGTGTTTTTTCTGATCGAACTTCGCGCCCTGCGCAGGCTGCATATATGTCGGATAGATAAACGGAGTATCTTTCTGGACAAGCACGCCGTTAACATAAACCGTAGCCTTCGGATATTCCACAACCGTGTCGCCGTTAAAGACCGCGGGCGTAAATTCTATATCCATTGTCTGCCACGCGCCCGATTCGATACAGGCGTTGACCATCGGCGGCCATTGGCGGTATACCGAACCGCATTCGTCCCAATAGCCTTCGCTGCCGAAGGAATCGAGCACCTGAATTTCATAGATGCCCTCGAAGATGATGCCGCTGTTGTTGCGGGCCTGACGGTGTTTGAAATTGTATTCCGCTGGGAACTTAAATTCGAGGTGCATTTTCAGCGAACCGAAATGTTTTTTCGTGTAGAGGTCGAGATACCGAACCTTCTTGCCTTTTGCATCGCGTTCCTGCTTGATTGTCATCGAGCCGTCGCCATTCAAGACCCAGTCTGGCTCTACAACATTTTTGCCCGCAATACCGTCAAATTCGTCGAGATTTTTGCCGTCGAAAAGCACTATCGCGCCCGCGGGAGCTTTCAATCCCAACGTCGGCGACTGGATTTCAACCTTTTTGAGTTTCAGCTTTGTCGACATCGGCGCGTTTACATGGTATTTTTCGACTTTCAAATCGATTTCCGAAGGCGAAATGAATCCTTCGAATCCGCTGAAATGCTCGCCTTCGCCGACTTTATTAAGAATGATTTTGTCGCCCGACGATTTCAATTTGTCCGCCATGCCGAACGGCTCGGCACGGCGCATAATTGCGGGCTTGAAAACCACGCGGTAACCGTCCGGCCCCTTCGTGACCTCCGCCCAAATGGTATTGTCACCCGACGACGGATAACCTTGTTTATCTGCGATCAATTCCCCCTTGTAAAAACCGACAAACGCGTCTTTTTGCGCGAGCGCGGTCAAGGACAAAACCGATGTTAAAAATAATGCGAATGTTTTCTTCATATACGAGTAAAAATCTACTTTGCCCCACGTTCCCTGTCAACTATTTTGTTGCTCCGAAATAGGCGCGATTGGCTTTGCCAATCCGCTTTATCTCCCATTAAAGAAGAACAAAACTTCGTTTACATTATTATTTCGGCTTAGCATCGGCTTCGGATTGAAAAAACGGGCGAGGCGCGTGCTACAAAGACGCAGTTAGATTTTAGCCCGCTTCTATCGTCGCTCAGCTCTTGGCTTCGCCAATTCAAGGTGGGATAGTACTTTCGTACAGACCACCCGAGAGAACCGTCTTTTAGCTGCGAGTGCGCCTCTTAACCGAATCTAAAAATCAAAAAAATCTTTCCTCAACGAGGAAAGATTTTCAGGTATATTTTTATTGAACTCGATTAAGAGGCGCACGCCCTCGCCCGTTTTTTAGATGCGTTTGAAGAGAAGAGCCCCGTTCTGTCCGCCGAAACCGAGGTTTGTGCTCACAACAACCTTCAAGTCCGCCTCGCGCGCGACATTCGGGACATAATCCAAATCGCATTCTGGGTCGGGAGTTTCGTAGTTGATTGTCGGGGGAACAATACCCTCCTGAATCGCCTTCGCGCAAATGGCGGCTTCTATTGCGCCCGCCGCGCCGAGCATATGCCCCGTCATACTCTTCGTCGACGAAACCATAAGCTTGTCGGCGTCCGCGCCGAAAACCTTGCGGATAGCCATTGTCTCGAACTTATCATTGTATTGGGTCGAAGTGCCGTGCGCGTTGATGTAATCGACATCGGCAGTCGAAACGCCGGCGTCTTCGAGCGTGCGCTGCAAGCACAAAGACAACCCCTTGCCCTCGATGTCGGGACTGGTGATATGATACGCGTCGCAAGTCGAACCGTAGCCGCTAAGTTCGCAGTAGATTTTCGCGCCGCGCGCAACGGCATGTTCGTAGCGTTCGAGCACCACAATGCCCGCGCCTTCGCCCATAACAAAGCCGCAACGCCCCGCGTCGAACGGGCGCGACGCGTGCGTCGGGTCGTCATTGAACGTAGTCGCCATTGCCTTCATCGCGCAGAAACCCGCGAAGCTCAGCGGCGTGACGGCAGCCTCGCTGCCGCCCGCCAAAATTACGTCCTCCTTGCCCGACTGCAAATGCAAAAGAGCCTCGCCGATTGAGTGCGTCCCAGTCGCACAGGCACTGACGACGCTGAAATTCACGCCCCGCGCACCCAAGTCTATTGCCACTACACCCGACGACATATTCGCAAGCAAATTCGGAATCATAAACGGCGAAACGCGCCTCGGCCCCTTTTCGACAAACGCCCGCGACTGCGATTCAATCGTGTTCATTCCGCCGACCGCCGAGCCAATCAAAATGCCGAAACGCTCGGGCTGCAAATTCTCGCCCACAACAAGACCCGCGTCTTTCATCGCAAGCTTCGACGCTGCAACCGCGAAGTGCGTGTAGCGGTCGCTGCGCTTGGCCTCCTTCGGGTCCATATAAAGTTCGGGGTTGAAATCCTTGCACTGTGCCGCAATTTGGCAATTCAGCTGCGATGCGTCGAAAAGCGTTATTTCCGAAACGCCGTTTTTACCTGCTTTGAGGGCTTCCCAAAACGGCTCGACACCGTCGCCGAACGGCGAGACAACGCCCAATCCCGTTATAACAATGCGTTCTTTCATAAAAAAGCCTGAAAATTCGGTTCAAATAAAAAAAAGACCCGCGTTTAAATCCGAAAAGAAATAAAGCGGGTCGTAATCCACTCAAAAAAGAATTAGGCAACCTTGGACTTGATGTAGTCTATGACTGCTCCGACCGTCGTCAGCTTCTCCGCGTCCGACTCGGGAATTTCAGCCCCGCCCATCTGGTCTTTGAATTCCTCTTCAAGAGCCATAATAAGCTCGACCGAATCAAGCGAATCGGCACCGAGGTCATCAATGAAGCTGGCTTCGGGGGTGATTTGCTCTTCGTTAACGCCGAGCTGTTTTACTATGATTTCTTTTACTTTTTGTTCGATATCTGACATATTTGTTCCCTATGTTTGAACATTATTCTTTTTTTAGAATTGCGTTAACAATTAGACCCCATTCACACCCCTTTGTCCAGCATTTTTTTACCTCCGCCGCCCCGCATTTTTTCTTTGACTATTCGCCCAAAAGCGGAACAAATTGAATCCGCAAAATTCCCCGACCCCGCATATGAAACCTGTCTCTTATACACATCTGACGCTGCCGACG
>URDC01000026.1 GCA_900546565.1 uncultured Opitutales bacterium | reverse complement strand
GTACGTGAGGCGCAGCGAAACCAAATTGAAGCCGAACCGCTTACTTTTGGTGGCGAAATTTATTTACAAAAAAGACGTTCGAAAGAACGTCTTATGTAGGCGACTGATAAAGCAACATTGCGAAGCAATTTGCGCCTGTGCCCAACATTTAAAATATCCGCCGCCAACAAAAGTAAGCCCTCGCGATTTTATATTGAAAAAGGAGGGAGGGTAGGTGATACTGTTCGGTATGAAACTTACTTTTCTGGGAACTGGGACATCGCAGGGAGTGCCGCTTATTGCGGCGCATTACCAGAATCTGGATTTGGGCAATCCCAAAAATTGGCGCACGCGTTCGAGCATACACGTCGAAGCGGGCGGCAAGCACATTCAGGTTGACGCGGGGCCCGAGTTCAGACTGCAATGCCTGAAAAACAAAATCGAGTGGATAGACTTTTTCATTCTCACACACGGACACTCCGACCACATCGCAGGCATGGACGACCTGCGCCGCTTCTGCGACATCATCGACACCCACGTTCTCGACGTCTATTCGAATGAATACGGCTTGCAGCGCATCGCGGCAATTTTCCCCTACGCAATGGGCGAAAAACCGCAGTCAATCGGTTACCCGTGCTTCAAGCCGCACCTTATGCCGCGCGAAATACTCGTCAACGATTCGCTCACAATAAAGTCGGTGTCGCTGCCGCACGGGAACGTCCAAACACTCGGACTTATCTTCGAAGAAAACAGGAAGAAACTCGTCTATTACACCGATTGCCACGCAGTTGAGGGCGAGGCGTTCGAGCTCGCCAAAAACGCCGACATTCTCGTGCTCGACTTCCTGCGCCCGCGCCCCCACCCGACCCACCTTTCGACAATGGCGGCACTCGACCTCGTGCGGAGGCTGACCCCCGCGCAGGCGTACTTCACACACACCACGGGCGAAATCGACTACGGCGTGTGGGAGAAATCGCTGCCCAAGAACTGCCAAATAGCCTACGACGGCCTTGTCGTGGAACTTTAACGCCGCGTGGGCGGTCAAAGTATAAAGCTTGCCTACAAGTGCATTTTGTGGAAGATAACCGACGATGATTTTTGATACACCCAAACTCGCCAAACTCGCGCTTTGCGCAACGCTGTTTTGCGCCGCCGCGGCAACGCCCGCAACCGCCGAAATGCGAATGCTTCCGGGCGAAGTCAGCAAATTCGAACTGCCGCGCTTCGACGAAAAAACCGGCGCAAAACTCTGGGAGCTTTTCGGCGACAGGGCGAAATTTCTCGACGGCGAAAAAATCGACGTTTTGAAAGTCAAACTCGACCTCTTCGACAGAGCCACCGCCAAACGCCGCGCAGAGATTTTAAGCGACACCGCGCTCGTGGAAATCGCCTCGAAAACCGCCACAAGCCAGTCGGAATTGCGCGTCAACGGCGACGCGTTCGACATCAGGGGCAAACGCTGGCGTTGGGACGGCGAGCACGGCATTGTCGAGATTTTCTCGGACGTCGAGATAAATTTCAACCCCGCCGAAATTGCAAAAAATCCCGATTCGGACGCCGCGAAATTGGAGCGAACCACCGTTTTCGGCGACAGGGCTCGGCTTGAAAACGGCGGCGACGACAATAAATTTTTCGTCAGCGGCAACGCAAAAGTGCGCTCGCAAAGCCTCAGCGTCGATTGCGACTCAATCGAAGTGCATTCGGGCGGCAACGGCGCGAAAAACGCCGAGGAGATTTCGAGCATATTCGCAGTCGGCAACGTCGTTATGTCGCGCGAGGGGCGCACCGCAAAAGCCGCCCGCGCCGAAATCTTCCCGCGCCGCGACGAAGCCGTCCTCACAGGCAGCCCCGAAATAGAGGATTCCGCCTCGAAGGCAAAACTTTCGGGCGACAAGATCCTGTTTTTAAAAGAGGCAAAATCGCTTAAAACGTCGGCGTCGCGCGACGGCAAAATCCGCGCCAAAACGCTCTTCTTCCACACAGCCGACAACGGCGAAACGCAGAAAATCGAAATATTTGCGGACAAAATTTTGATGTCCGCGCAGGAAACGCAAAACCGCTTCGACTTCAACGGCAACGTCCGCGTTTCGGGCGATGGATTCACCGCGAATTGCGGCAACATCGTCGCCTTCGCAAAAAATGTCGAGGCGGAAAAACCCGAAGTCAAAATCATCAAAGGCTACGGGGGTGTCCACCTTAAAAACGACGACGGCGACGCCTACGCGAACGAACTTTACATCTACCCCAAAGAGGCGAAAATATCGCTATCTGGCGGCGTCAAACTCGTCAACGGCAAAGACGGCACAACGCTCGAAGCCGACACGCTCGAACTCTTCAAAAACGAAAATTACGGCACTGCAACCGCGCGTAAAAACGGCTTCGTCAAACTCACAATCTCCGAAAACGCTGCCGATCTGGACGCTCTCGCGGGCGCAACCCCCGCTGCAAAACCCGCTAAAAAAGCGTCAAAGAGCGGCAAAGCCGCCGCGAAATCGAACAAACCCAAGAACGGCGAATCCGTCGTAAAGGCGCGCGTACTCTACTTCGAACGCAGGGACGACACCGCAAAGTTCGTCTTCGACAAAGACGTCTCGATTCTCTCCAAAAACGTCGTCGCCACTTGCGGACAAATGAACGTTTACAGCGTCTCGAAGGCGGACAATTCGTCGAGAATCGCGAAAATCGAGGCATTCGACGCCGTTCGCGTAATACAAAACGAATACACCGCCTCGGCTGAAAAGGCGTCAATTTACCCGAAAAATAACGAGCCTTCCTCCGCCGCGAAATCGAAAGCCCCGCACAAGTTCGTCGAACTTTCCGTGTGGGAGAAAAAACCGAACGTCCGCCCGAAAATTCTGCTGCCGGCAATGCGCAACCTCGGCTTCGAAAACCCGATGGTGTCGCGCAAAACGAAGCCGCGAATGACAGTTGTCGTGAGCGACAGACAGTGGCTCGATTCTTCCGCCGACGGCGAAAAATACTACTTCTCGGGCAACGTCAAAATAACTGCAACCGACACCGACGGCGCGTGCGACAAAATCGAAATCGCAATTACCCCGCCCGAAAACGGCAAACGCCGCGAAATTTCCGACATCATGCTTTCGGGCAACGTCAAAATGACACAGGGCGAAAAGGAAATCTCGTGCGGGCGCGCGCGCATATACGCCAAAGACGAAGTCGCAGTGCTGACCGAAAACCCCGTAATATTCAACCGCGAAGACAATACCCGCGCCGCGGGCGCAAAAATCGTCTACAATAAGGGCTCGAAACTCGTCAGCATACAAAACGACGACCCCGCACCCGATGCCGATTCGGACGAAGATTTTTCGGATATCTCCAAAAAACGCCCCAGCATAACCTTGCCCGAATTCAACCTTAAAAAACCGAGATAAAACTGTTGCATTGAAAACGCGTATGTGTATATTTTCCCAACAATAAATAAAAATAGGAGGATACTTTGAGAGAAGATTATCTAAAAGAAGCCCAGAAAAAAATCAGCGACCCTAACATTCTGATCAATGTCGTATCAAGACGCGTAAAGCAGCTTAAAAACGGTGCAAAGCCGACGGTGGTTTCGCTCGAAAAGCTCGACCTCGAAGACGTTGCTCTGTTGGAAGTTGTCCGCGGCAACATCACATACGAGATCTACAACTCGGGCCCCGAAAAATAGGCGAAACAAAACCTTTTCACGCCGTGCTTCTGGGTTGAATTCCCGCGCACGGTTTTTTTGTTATGGGCAAAAAATCCGCAGCACCGCGCATTACCGAGATTCGCAACAAAAAGGCGAGTCGCGACTACTTTGTCGGCGAAACATTCGAGGCGGGAATCGCGCTTACGGGCACGGAAGTAAAGAGCTTCCGCGCGGGACGCGCGCAGATAAACGACGCCTTTTGCCGCGTCGAAAACCTCGAAGTTTTTATGTATCAGGCGCACATAAGCGAATACGATTTCGGCAACATCAACAACCACAACCCCGTGCGCGCGCGCAAACTTTTGCTGCATAAAAAGGAAATTTTGAAGTTGAAGTCGGCAACAGACTCGGGTGGGACGTCTATAATTCCGCTAAAAATGTATCTAAAAAACGGAATCGTAAAAGTCCTGATTGCCCTCTGCACGGGGAAAAAACTTTTCGACAAACGCCAAGACATCAAGAAAAACGAGGCAATGCGAGAGGCGCGGCGGGCAATGTCAAATTTCAGACGCAATGCATAACCCGCCGCTTCACATAATTTTGCACAACCCGAAAATGCCGCAAAACACGGGCAATATCGGCAGAATGTGCGCAATAACGGGCGCGAGACTCCATCTAATCCATCCGCTCGGTTTCATCATAACCGATTCGCGCCTCAAACGCGCGGGAATGGACTATTGGTATAGCCTCGACGTCGTCCACCACCGCGATTGGGAAGCGTTCAAGGCTTCCGACAAAGCCCCGCCACTCGACAGAATCTGGCTTTTTACCACAAAATCCGCCCGCTGCTATTGGGACGCCGAATACCGCTTCGGCGACGGTCTTATGTTCGGCGCGGAAGATTGCGGCGTGCCCGATTGCGTCCATAACGACATCGCCCAAAAGCGCGTAAAAATTCCGCATTTCGTCGATGGATTGCGCTCGCTTAACCTTTCCACATCCGCGGGAATCGGCGCATACGAGGCAATGCGCCAAATAAAACTTTCGGGCGGAATCTGACTTCCGAACCCAGACTCGGAGCCTTCCTGCAATACCGCCGCAATGCACACTCTATCGCGAAAAAACGGGATATCTCCCGCGGCGCCCGCTGCCATCGGAAAAATATGGAATTATTTTAGACTTTTATTAAATAAAAAATGATAAAATCGGATAAAAACTGAAAAACATTTGACAAAACTCGAAAAGACTGCTTAACTTCCACTGTTCCACGGAGAAAGACATATGAAAATTGGCAATAAATTGATTGGTTCGGCGTCGGTTAAACAATCTATTCCTTTTTTTATCGGAATTCTGTGTTTGGCGTTGGCGGTCGTGGTATACCAGATTTTCTGCGAGCACGAACATTCGCTGCGCGCGCTTTTCGAGGGTGCAGTATATGTCGTCGGCGCAATCGGCGCGGCATTGGTGGCTTCGGGCATAATCACGCTGCTATTGCATTCCCCGCGCAACGCGGCATTTTGGGAGTTGCCAAAAAACGCGGGGAGAATCCTCGAAAAACTGAGCAATTCGACGCTCGACGACCTTCTCTTAGCCCTGCTTAAAACGCGCTATAAATTCGCGGGCAACATTGCCGACCGCGACGGTTATTACAACCGAATCCGCAGCGGTATAGAGCGCGCCGTCGCAGCTCCATTTTGCCAAAATGCAAAGGCGAACGTATCGATTGAGTCGGAACAAAACAACGTCCTCTATCTCAAAGGAATCCTCACCTACACAATCACGCGGCGCGAGGGCAACTTTCCGCCGATAAAATGGATTCGCGACAAACGCGAATTTGTCGACATCGAAAAAGTGCGCATTTCCGCGGAGGGCGTCGACGTTCCGTTCGCTGCCGAGATAAATTTAGAGCGCGACGAAGTCGCAAAACTAATCCGGTCGGGCAAAAACCCCGCCCTCGAAATCCCGCAAAACTGTCCGTGTAGAACGCTGAAAATCTCGATTCAGGCTCGTTATTGCGCGGAAATAGGAAGCTTCCAATATTGGCAGACGGAATTTCCGGTTAAAAACATCACGTTTTCGGCGTCATTTGGGCGCGATTTTGACGTCCAGTTCAAGGGCTTTTTGTTCGATAAAAATCCGTTTTCGCAAACCCGCGCCCGCAACGCCGTCGAACTTGCATACGGCGGGTGGATTATCCCGGAAAGCGGCATAACTTGGGCATTCCGCCGATGCAGTAAAACTTCGGGCGACAACTAAAATCCCCTGCCCGTAAAAAAGCGTTCGGAAATTCAAAAAATAAAAAGTCGGCAACCGAAATTGCCGACTTTTGTTTTGCGTTGGAAAAACTCCGCCCGAAAACCGAACTAAACAAGGCGATACTTTCCGGGAACGGGAACGCCCGCAACGGGATTCTTTACAAAAGCGAGCTTTTCGGGCACGAGATTTTCGCGCGAGCGTCTGAGCATCCATTCGAACTTGAACTTCTTGCCGCTAAACGCGCTCATGCGGCCTGCAATCGCCAACAGCGTCGAGTTCACAAGCGTCCTGAGCGTGTTGACTTTCTTGCCTTCGCGAATGTGGTCGAGCAGGAACTTGTGCTCCATTTCAAGACACTGCGCAACCTTCTCGGGCGCGGCATAAAGAACATTTCCTTTGAGGTCGGTGATTTTGCACGCGCCGCCGAAAAGAGCCGTGCTCATAATGCCCTTCGTGCCCACAATGCGCTCGCCGACTTCGTCCGCAACTTTGGGGTCCTGCTGGCAGTAGCTCGCAAGACGCAAACCGTTGCCCATATCGAAATCTACCGCAAAGTGGCTGAAACGGTCGCCATAGGTGGGAACGGGCAGGTCGGTGCTGCGCCCGCCGAAACCGCGAACGTCAACGGGCATGCGGTTGTCGCCCAACGCCCACATAATCACGTCGATGTTGTGGACGTGCTGCTCTACAATGTGGTCGCCCGAAGCCCAAATGAAAGAGAACCAGTTCCTGATTTGATACTCCATATCGTCGGGCGTGAGACCTTTGAGAATGCCCTGCTTTTCCATGGCGTCGTGCTGCCCGTGGCCTACATAGTAGCCGCCGTTCCAGTAGCATTGAGCCGAAACGAAGTCGCCAATCATGCCGTCTTTGACGCGCTTGATAATTTCCTGATAGCCTTCGTGATAGCGGCGTTGCGTGCCGCAGACAACACACAAGCCCTTCTTGTCGGCTTCGTCGGCAAGTTCGAGCATTTCGCGCGCCTGCGTGATGTCGATACACGCGGGCTTTTCCAAGAACGCATGCTTGCCCGCCGCGACGATTTTCTTGTAGTGGATTGTCCTGAACACGGGCGGCGTAGCTTCGATGACGACGTCAATGTCCTTGTCCGCCAAAAGCTCGTCAACCGCATTCCAGCCCGAGAAACGCTTTACCTTCGACGGGTCGATAATCTGCTTTGCCGATTCGGGCGCGACTTTCTGCGCGGCCTCGGCAATGCGCTTTATGCTGCCATCGAGCTTGTCTTCAAACAAGTCGGCAAACGCGACAAATTCGACGTTCTTATCGGCATTGAGCATATTTATCGACGCTCCCGTGCCGCGCCCGCCGCAGCCGATAAGCCCGACTTTTATTCTGTCCGAACCCTTCGCCGAAGCGAAGCCGAAACTCGGCATCGATGCCGCCGCACCCAAAACTGCGCCCGCTTTAACAAAATCTCTTCTATTCACAAATGACTTTCTCCTTGATATGTTGATTGAAAAAAGACAAGAGCCCGACACAGCAGCCACAACGGATTTCTTCTTCGACAAACAAAAACGAACCTACCCCGCAAACCGCACATCAAAGCGCCTGTTAAATAGAATAATCGCAAACAAACATAAACTTGTCAACAGAAAATCCGCACTCCGCCCCAAATCGGAACAAAACCGCCGCCACCCAAAAACCGCCGCAACACCGCATATAAAACCGACACGCTCAATATTAAAATCCGCGCGGCGCGGCATTAAAGTCTGTATAAGTCCGCAAATTTTTCGGGGGCGGGAGTTCCAGACTTTATTGAATTTTTGATTTTCTCCACAAACTTGTGCGTGCCCTGCATATTCTCGGCGGATAAAATTTTGTCGCAGTATTCCGCGGCCTTTTCGGGATTTTTCGCGACGCCCGCGCCCGCCCAATACTTCCAGATTACGCGGATTTTGTTCGCGGCGGAAAGCCGTTCAAAGTCCGCTTTTTCAAGCCAAAGCCCGGCCTTTTTCGGGTCGCGGTTTTCGCCTTCGGCGGCATAAATGTCGGCAATTCTTATAGCCATATTCGCGTCGGTTTCCGCAAGCTTTGCCAGAATCGCAATGCCCGCGTCGAAGTCGCGCCCCACATACCGCCCGTTCAAATGCATATTCGCAAGAGTCTCGGCTGCGGTTCTGTGCCCCGACTCAGCCGCGCGGCGCAGCCAGTAAATCGCCTTGGGCACACTCTTGTAAAAACCGCCCCTGCCCGTAAGATACTTTCGATAGACTTCGAACATCGCCGACACATCGCCCGCTGCGGCAAGCTTTAACTGTGCATTCGACTTCACTTCATTCCAACGCCTGACTGCCTCCTTGTCGCCCGCATTGCGCGAAATCGAAACGAGCTGGTTCGCCGCGTCCATATTGCCGTCAAGCGCGGCCTTTTCGAGCCATTCGCGGGCTTTTTTCTCGTCCGAAGGCAGCATATATCCGTAAATGAACGCCGTAGCCAGCGCATATTTTTCGGCAGACGAGGCGTTTTCGGCGGCCTTCTCGCGCCAATAGACAGCCTTTTTAAAGTCGCGCGGAACAATTTTCCCCTCGCCGTAAATCACGCCCAAATAGTTCATCGTCGTCGCATTGTTCTGCGCCGCGCTTTTTTCGAGCCATTCAAGCGCAAGACGCGCGTCCGCAACCGCGGGTTTTATTCCCCGCGCATAAAACGACCCGAGCGCGAGCTGCGCATTGGAGTCTCCTCCCGAAGCTTTCAAAAAAATCTCGTCGAACTCGCTTTGCGGAACTTCGTTTACCGCCGTTTTTTGAAGAGCTTCCGATCTCCGTTCGACGGCGGTATTTTCCGCAGCAGCCGCATTCCGAGAGGATGCGACGGGTTTGTTCCGCCCCTCGCCGTCAAGCATATCTCCCAGCGACTGCGCCGATACCGCGCAACACAGCAACACGAAAACCGACACAAAAAATAGGATTTTTTTCGACATCATTTTCAGCCTTATTGCAACATTTTTCATCAAAAAATATCAACCGCCAACATCGCCCCGCGCCACCGTCCGCGCCGCCGCCCACAACGCAACGCGACCGCCCGCAGTCCGCGCCGCAATCGCCCGAATCCGCAACAACGCCACACCCCAACTAATGCTGCGTGGCAAGAAGCCCGCTGCGGTTGTAGAATTCGGTCATCTCGACATCGCAAATCGGGATACTTTCGCGGTGTTGCAAAAGCTTCTCGGCATAGTCTCGAAGCCCGACAAATTCGACACCCGAGCGTTTCAGAAGTTTCAGAAAATCGGCAAACCATTCGGCATACGCCATTCCTTCAAGCTCCGCATGGATTGTCATAACCGAAACCCTCCCCTGCGCGTCGTCTTTTTTCATGTCGGCAAGATACGCGCCCGCGACGTCAGCAAGCGGAATGTCGCACAAAACTTCGTCGAGCGTATAAAGCGTCGAGGGAATCTGCAACGTGTTGTAGACTTTGCCCTCGAAGCGCGGAATAAACGGATACGAGCCTCGGACATCGCTTGCATAGAGCAGACCGAATTCGTCCTGCGCCGCAAAATACGCGGGCACGACCTGCCAGCCCGCGCTCCCGCACGAAACGCATTTTCCGCCGATTATTTCGTTGAGTGCGTCAAACGCCATTTTGAATTCGGCGCGCGCAGCTGCGGGCGTCATTTTGCGCACTTTGTTTTGCCACTTGTAGTGGTTCCATGAATGCACGCCGCATTCGAACCCCTGCGCGTGAACTTCTGCGATTATGTCGGCGCAAGACTTGTAAATTACGGGCGAAGGCAACAGCGTGCCATACATCAGCGTGCGCTTGCTGTAATTGCCCGACACATTGCTTTTAAGGCACTTTGCAATGAAACCCTTTTGGAAAACGCGCGTTATAGAACGCCCCGTCTGATCTTTGCCAAGCGAAAACAGAAACGTTGCGGGAATGCCTTCGCTTGCGAAGAGATCGGCAAGATTACGCGCGCCCTTTTTCGTCCCTTGGCATGTGTCGACGTCGATTTTAAAGGCAAGCTTCATCGTCTTTGCCGAGCAGGTGATAGTCTAAAATCTTCTTAATCGACGTTTTGAAATCCGTCTTCGGAGTCCACCCCAAAATGTTTTTCGCCTGCCCGATTGAAGGCACGCGCCGCTGGGCGTCCTGATAGCCCGCGCCGTAATATTCGTCGCCCGAAACGGTTTCGATAACCGCCTTTTCGGCGAGAGCCGCATAGTCGGGATACTGTCTAAAAGACTCGACCAAAACCTCCGCAAGCTCCTTGACCGAATGCTCTTCGTCGGGATTGCCGATGTTGAAAATCCTGCCGTCGGCGCAACCGTCCTTGTTCTGAATTATTTTGACAATGCATTCAACGCCGTCGTCGATATATGTAAAGCAGCGTTTTTGCAAACCGCCGTTGACAAGCTTTATCGGCTTGCCGTTTAAAATGTTGTGGGCAAATTGCGTTATCACGCGCGACGACCCCTCCTTAGTCGCCCTGATGTCGTCGAGACGCGGGCCGATAAAATTGAACGGCCTAAACAGCGTAAACTGCAAGCCTTCGTGATTGCCGTAAGCCCAAATCAGGCGGTCGAGCATCTGCTTTATGCAAGAGTAAATCCAGCGTTCCTTTTCGATAGGCCCGAGCACGAGAGTCGAAGAATACTCGTCGAAAGCCTCGTCCGGACACATTCCGTAGACTTCGCTCGTCGACGGGAAGACAACGCGTTTTTTGTGTTTGAGGCACATTCTTATTACGTCAACATTCGACTCGAAGTCCAGATTGTAAACCCGCACGGGGTCCTTCACATAAAGCGCGGGGGTCGCAACCGCAATCAGCGGCAAAACGACGTCGGAATTTTTCACGGCTTCCTCGATGTCCGCCTTGTTTTTTATCGCGTCCATTTTGAAGAACTCGAACCTCTCGCGCCCCAAAACGCACCCGAGCTTGTTGTCCGACAAATCGACACCCGTGATTTCGTAGTCCGTCTCTTTTAAAAGTTTCCACACCAGCGACGACCCTATAAACCCGTTCGCGCCCAAAATTAAAATGCGTTTCTTTTCAGAATTCATTGTCCTAAACTCAATCATCTTTTGCGTTTTTTACAACATTTTTATTTGCGCCCCATTACGCGCCAAAATCACGCAGGACTCCGCGCATGCCGCTATTTCGCGGCTTGCGCCCCGGCGGCTTTCAGCGAAATTTCCAAAAGCAACAGGTCGGCGTTTTTAAAAAGAACCTTCTTCGAGAGCGGCAAATTCAGCTTGTCGAACTTGCCCAAATCATCGTCGACAACCGCGACCCACAAAACGGGATTCTTTTTTAGGAACGCTTCGAGCGAAGCTGCGTCGGGGAAAATTCTGTCCCTATGCAAATCCTTTTCGCGCAGCCAGCCGAAATATTGCTCCGTCGGCGGCTCGCCAATCAGCGCGGGCAACTCGTCAAGCCACACGGGCAGGTCGTGATACCGCCCGTAGTCGAAGGCAATCGCCACGGGCTGACCCGCACGGTGCGCCTTTATGTAGTCTGCGGTTTTTTCGGCATTCACGCGCTGCCCCATTCCCGCAATCGGGTTTACTATCGCAACAAGCAGCACCGTCCCAAAAAACGCCGTAATCCAGAATTTTCTGTTTTGATTTTTGCGGGCAAAAACAAGACACGCAACCGACACCGCAACAAACCCGACAGTCGCCAAAATCATCGTGTAAAAGGCGACTTCCAACACTTCGGCTTCGCGCGGTTTTTTCGACATAATCGCATACGCAATCGGCAAGGCGATTGCCGCGGCAAAACCTAAGAACACGAAGAGATATTGCGCGAATTTTATGTTTTTTATCCCGTCCAAATTGTCCCATGCCCGAGCCGCCCAAACGCCGATAATGAACGCAATCGCGGGATACACCGCCGTGATATACGGCACCAGCTTCGAGCTTGAAACAGAGAAAAACGCCACAATGAACACAACCCAAATCGCCATATACAGGAACACATCGCGGCAGTCGCGCGTGTCGACACTCCCGCCGTTTTTTGTATTAAGAAAAATGCGCGGGGCAAAAAACAGCCACGGCAGCGCACCCGCGGGGGCAATAACCAAGAAGAACCAGAACGGTTGGGCGCGCATACTCGTAGACGGATCTATGTAGCGCAGCAAATGCTCGTGGATAAAATAATACCAAAAAAACCCCTGTCCGTCGGGATTTTTCGAAAACACCCCTCCGGCATTTTCAAACGCGGGGTTGGCAACCGAAACCAGCGCGTGCCACGGAATATTTATCGCAAAAAACGCCGCGACCCCAAAAAGCATAAACAGATAGTTCGACGCCTTCAAATCCTTGAAGAACCCGACAATCCCCGAAATTCCTCCCGAAACCACATACAAAAACGCGACCGCGCACGGAATCAGAATGCCGATAACACCCTTCGTCATAACCGCCAAACCGCAGAAAACAAAGAACGCCAAAATCAGCGCATTGCGCCACGCTCCGCTTTTTTTGATTGCCACAATGAACGAGAACATCGCCGCCGACATAAACACCGATACCATCATATCGAGCGTGACAATAATCCCCATCACATAATACAAGTGCGTCGTCAGAAGCACCGCCGCCGACATCAACCCAGCCCTGCGCCCGTAGAGGGCGCGAGCGGCGGCATACGTCGCCAAAATGCCCAACACCGCCATTAGCGAAGACGCCAGACGTATCGAAACCCTGTTGACTCCGAACGCCTTCAACGACGCGCATTGCGCCCAATAGAAAAGCGGCGGCTTGTAAAAATACGGCAGCCCGTTGAGCCGCGGCGTGACGTAGTCGCCCGAGGCAACCATCTCGCGGGGAATTTCCGCATACCTGCCCTCGTCGGGATTCGCGAGCGGGCGCACAAACGCCAAGCCCAGATTAAGCAACATGGCCGCGACAAAGATTAAAATCAAATCCTTGCCCCAGTTTCTTTCTGAAAGCGAATCTAACATAGTGTGTTTCGGTTAGAGAAATTTGCGCACCAATACGAACGCCTCGGCATAGTTCATCGCCATTGTGCTGCCCCTGAACACCGCCAACGCCTTGATTGCCTCGATGCTGCGGACATCGGGATACTGTTTGAGCTGGCTGCGATACGCGCGCATGGCTTCAATCTTTTTATCGAGCTGCGCGCGCGAAACTTCGTTGAAGGCATTCGGCACAAACGCGCCCTCGACGTGGTCGATGTTCCAGTGCGTCTCGGAAAGCGTTTCATACATGTAGATTTCGCGGATTTTGCGCCCCGTCGGCGTGCAAGTCCGAGCGGCAACCTGCGCGGCATAGAGAATTTCGCGGTGGTCCTTGTGGAGATCGTAAATAAAGGGCACATAGAGAATCTCGGGTTGAACCCGCTCAATAACACTATTTATAACCTTGTTGACCTCGTAAATGGGCAGGTGCGGAACGAGCAGATTGGGCAGGTCGCAAAAAATTATGTTTTGCTCTTTGACACCCAAAATTTCCATTGCCGCCTTCGTCTCGCGGCGGATTTCGGGCTTGTTTGACGGCATCGTCGGATGGTCTTCGCCGATGGAAGTCATCGTCGAGACAAAAACCTCGTCGCCCAATTCAACGTGCTTTGCGATTGTCGCCCCCACTCCGAGCGTTTCGTCGTCGTTGTGCGGCGATATTACCAAAATTCTTCTGACCATTTTTACTTCCAATCCTCTTTGAGCCAATCGGGCGTTATAACGTGGCGGATTAACGCCTTCACGCCCCTGATTTTTTCCTCGCCCATAGCCTGCTCGGGCGTGGGAACGCCGTGGAAGACAATCATTTTCGCCTTCGGCGGCTTCACGGGCTGCATAAACCAGTTAAGCGGGAACGGACGCATGCAGTTGTATTTGAAACTCGGCATCCATTCGCTCGGCCAGAATTTCGCAATGCCGCGCTTGCTGAGCACGTCGCCAACATACGCCTGCTCGTGGCGGTAGTCGGCTTTCACCCGCTCCATATTATTCATAAAATCGAAGTAGAGAAAATCGAGCGCGCCCGCCTCAAAACGGTAGACCCCCGTCTCGCCAATGCCGTGTTTTTTCGACGGTTTCCAGTGCTTGATGAAAATGAAGTCGCCGTCCATCGTAAAATAGTCGTCGATGTTCCCGACAATCACCGTGTCGAGGTCGAGGAACAACACGCGCCCTTCAAGCCCCACGTCTTTGCGGAAAAGCGAAAGCTTGCGCCAGCCGCGCTCCCTGTCGGGTGGCAGGTCCATTTCGGGCAGCGGAAATGCCTGTATGCGGGAGTCTATCCCAGCGAAATCGTCGGTGTAGCAGACGAATTTAAACGGCAGAGTCGTATTGCGCTCCACCATATTGAAAAGTCGGTTGACATACTCGGGGCCGTATTTTTTGCCCCATTTCATACAAGCTACGGTATACATAAAAAATTTTGACACCCGACTTTGCCCCGAAGCCCCGATGTTGTCAACAATTTAATGCCACCCGCGCCGCGGTAAAGTCGGACGGGATTTCCGATTTACTTACGAGAAAAAATGCGGCGGCTTTCGTTTTTTAGCCGCGCTTTTTCTTGAAGAAACCCTACTTTCCGCCACCTACTTGCGCGGCGTAAACGTCCTGATTTCGAAACTCTCGGCAATGATTTTGCGCCCTTCCTTTACCGAGGCAATGTCGCCCGAAGCCTTCATCTGCATAATGGCATTTCCAAGAGCTGTCGATTCGGTCGGCCCCGCCTTGACAACCCTGCCGGTCGCGTCCGCCGTAAATTGATTGAGCATAGCGTCTTTCGAACCTCCGCCCATAATGTTTATCTCGTCGATTTTCGCGCCGCTTAAACGCCCGATTGTGCCGAAAACATACTTGTATTTGTTCGCAATGCTCTCCTGAATCGCGCGGAAAATCTGCCCGTGCGTTTCGGGAACCGCAAGCCCCTTCGCGCGACAGTGCTCGGCAATGGCTTTCGGCATATTCTCGGGCATAACAAAGTCGGGTGCGTCGGGGTCGAAAATCGTGCGCATAGGCTCGACCTTTTCCGCGGCGGCTTCAAGCTCCTTGTAGGACATATCGCTGCCTTCGGCTTTCCAAACTTCCTTCGACTTCTGCACAAGCCACATTCCCGTGACGTTTTTAAGAAAACGGATTGTCGAGTTGTAGCCAACTTCGTTCGTAAAATTCTCCGCAAACGACGCTTCCGTAGCAATCGGAGCTTTGAGCTCCACCCCCGGCAAAGACCACGTTCCGCTGTTTATATACGCGGGAACTTCCGCCTGCGTGGGCGTCGCCGCCACCGCCGAGGCAGTGTCGTGGCTTGCAACCGCCACGACTTTGATGTCGCCAAGCTCCGCTTTCAATTCGGGGCGCAAGTCGCCGATAACGTCGCCGCATTCGGCAAAACCGTTCCTGAAAATACCCGTCGGCGCGCCGATTTTCTCCAAAATTTCGAAATCCCAGTCCTTCTTGAACGGATTGTAGAATTGCGTCGTCGATGCATTCGTGCGCTCATTCGCCTTCACACCAGTGAGCATAAACGCGAGCAGGTCGGGCATCATCAAAAACGAGTGCGCCCGTCCGATGTTCCCCGACTTCTCGACTTCCGAGCGAATCTGGAAAATCGTGTTGAAGAACATAAATTGAATCCCCGTCTTCGCATAGATTTCGGATTTCGGAACTTTTGCAAAGACCGACTCCATCATATTGTCCGTGCGCGAGTCTCGATAGATATAGGGCAAATTCAGCAGCTTGTCCGACTTGTCCAAAAGCCCGTAGTCGACCCCCCACGTGTCAATACCCAGCGACACAATCGCCCCGCCGTAAACCGACTTCGCCTTGCGCAGCCCCGCCACAATGTTGTCGAAAATCCCGTTCACCTCCCAGTGGAAACTTCCGCCGATTTTCACGGGTTCACTGCCCCAGCGCGAAACCTCTTCAAGCGACACTTTCGCGCCGTCGAAAACCGCCGCCATAATTCTGCCGCTACCCGCACCCAAATCGACCGCCAAAAAAACTTTTTTGTCCATATTAGTTGAGAAAATTTTACCTGTTATTTTTTGAGATTTTCTGAAAAACCGTTGTTTTATGTTAGATTGATAAAAACCCGAATAAAGTTTTACAAGCCAAAAAGCGTATAAAAAGTATAGAATTTCGACGCCCCCCCAAAAAAGCTCCCTTAAAATACCTAAAAATCGCCTCAAAACCACTCGAAAACCGCAAATAAAAATGCATATAACATAAAAAAAAGATTGCATTTCCCTGACGACGCGCAATAATGCCGAGAACTTTTTTATTAAATAAAGGGGCCGTAGCTCAGTTGGAAGAGCGCTAGAATCGCACTCTAGAGGTCGTGAGTTCGAACCTCATCGGCTCCAAAAAAATTAGCAACCGAACAGGTTGCTTTTTTTGTAAGCTGATGACGGTGAGAACCCGCTGGGCGGGCTTCCATAGACGTGCACCGGCGCGGGTTGCTCCGCAATGCCCGCTTTGCCCAACACCTACACATTTTATATGACGGGCACAGGCGGCAATAGGCAAAGCCTATGTGCCTTTGCCCAACGCCTACATCTCTTTAACAAATGGATAAAGGCGAAATTACCGCAGGTAATCGCCGCCACTTTCGAAACAATAAAATATTGACTTTTGTGGGATGGAAATATTCCATATAAAACTTTTACGGGTAATCTGGAAAAATATACCGACTTGAGCTGCCTAAACTTATGCACATATCCCATCCATTCCGCAATACAAAGGGAACGACTTGCCTGACCGTACTCGCGGCGGGGCTGTCGGTATTTTTTTCAAATTCGACATACGCGCAAAGCGACGCCGAAATGCTGCAAAAGATGACGGATAGCGGAATGCTGACACATCAAGAGGCAGTCGACACAGCAAAACTGATGTCCGCAGTTTCGGCACCGATAAAGACGACAACAACGGCAAAAGTGAACATAAGCGGCGGCTTGCAGGTTCAGTATGCATACCTAAATACCGAGGCGACTTCGGGACCCGACGACGGCAGATACAAAACGACACAGGGTTTTATGTTGCGCCGCGTAATTGCCACATTCAAGTCGGACTTGGGCGCGGGCTGGGGCTCGCAAATTTCGATTGACTACATCTTGCCCCACCATATGTCGAACACATTTTTCTATAAGAAAATCGACACAAATTACTTTACTGGGCAAATCAAGGCGGGCTACTTTAAGCCAAATTTCTGCCTTGAAGAATACACGTCGGCTTTCAACCAGTATTGCATAGAACGCTCTCTTGCGACAAACTATTGGACGGGCGCGACGGGCGCGGATACGAAACGCGGACGCACAAGCAAAACTAAAATCGGCTTCGGCGGCATGATAACGGGTTGCTGGTGGTACGGGAAATCGCAGACGATAAAGGGGCTTGACTACGCTTTCGGCGCGTCGAATTCGGACAACTACCAGCTGGAATTTTTTGACATGCACCGCGGCGGCGTGGAAAATTCGCCCGACTTCTGGGCAAGCGTGCAATATAATAAAAAGCTCGATTGCGGAAAAATCAAACTCGGCTTGAACCTCGCCTACGGTGACGACGCGAACAAAATAAAGGACAACAAAGCCGAGGCAATCTGGGGCGCGAACCCGTTTGTTGAATTCGAGGGCAGCCATCTTAAAAACACTTTCGAATTTCTGATTGCGGGCATAGACGACGGACGCAAAATGCGAGACGGTTCTTATGACTACGCGTTGCCATATGGACTGAATTATTCGATAGAATATAAGATTCCGACGGCGGTCGGGCAGGTCGCGCCGATTTTCAGATATGCGTTTTTGGAGACCGACGGGCGCGGCGTTTCGGCAAGCGACGCTCTGCGCAAAGCGGCAAATTTGGATTCCGCCGACATATACAAGTCGGCGCAAAGTTTCTATTTCGGTATAAACTGGTACATAAAGGGGAACGACTTGAAATTGCAGGTCGGCTACGAATTCGCCCAATTCCGAGGTTCGCCCTCGGCGGGCAAAGGCGTCCACGAAGGCAATGTGCTCGACGCGAACACAATCCGCACCGAGATGCAAATACGCTTCTAAAATCCGCCGTGTCCGCAACGCCGAAACGCTTTATTTAAACACAAGATGAACACAAGAAAACTCATATCACTAACAATAACTCTGGCCGTCGCGCTTGGCGCGTGGTTTGCGCCGTCGGACATCTTCGGGATTCAGGGGCTGACAATTGTCGAACACCGCGTAATCGCGATTTTCTTCTTTGCGGCGCTTATGTGGATTACCGAAGTCATTCCAATTTGGACAACGTCGGTGCTTGTAATTACGATTTTGCTTTTGACTGTCTCGGATAGCTCGATTTGGTTTATGCGCCCCGCGCCCGAAGATGTCTCAAATTTCGGAACTGTGGTAAAATACAAGGCTTTGATGGCGTCATTTGCAGACCCCATCATTATGCTTTTCTTGGGCGGATTCGTTTTGGCGATGGGTTCGGCAAAGTGCAATCTCGACAAAAATTTGGCTCGCGTGCTCTTCAAACCCTTCGGAACGCGCTCGGAAATCGTGCTGCTGGGCATGATGTTTGTGACGGCGCTTTTTTCGATGTTTATGAGCAACACCGCAACAACGGCCATGATGTTCGCGGTTATGGCACCTCTTCTTGCACCGCTTGGCAACGACGGCGGCAAGGGCAGAACCGCTATGACGCTGGCAATTCCCGTGGCGGCAAACATCGGCGGTATCGGCACGCCCATCGGCACGCCCCCGAACGCCATTGTGCTTAAATATTTGAACGACCCCGACGGAATGAATCTCGGGATAGGGTTCGGACAGTGGATGATGTATATGGCGCCGTTCGTATTCATCCTGCTGTTCATAACCTGGATTGTGATGATAAAAATGTTCCCGTTCCACCGTAAAAATTTGGAGCTGAATTTCGACTGCAAATTCGAGAAGAGCACAAAGGCATACATCATTTACGCGACATTCGCAATCACGGTGTTGTTGTGGATGTTCGACCGCGTTACAGGATTGAACTCCAACGTCGTGGCGATGATTCCGATTGCCGTTTTCTGCGCAACGGGAGTAATCGACAAAAACGACCTAAAAACCATTAGCTGGGACGTTCTTTGGCTCGTTGCCGGAGGTTTCGCGTTGGGCGTTGCCTTGCAGGGCACGGGCTTGGCGAAGAGCATGGTCAATTCGATTCCTTTTGCGACGTGGCAGCCCGTTGTGACGGTTGTCGGTGCGGGTCTTATCTGCTATGCGATGTCTACGTTTATGTCGCACACGGCAACGTCCGCGCTTATCGTCCCGATTTTGGCGGCGGTCGCGGTTGGTATGGGCGAGGCTCTCGCGCCATATGGCGGTGCATCTACGCTGCTTATTGGGGTCGCGTTGTCGTCTTCGCTGGCAATGGCTTTGCCGATTTCGACACCGCCGAACGCCATTGCGCACTCGGCGGGTTTGACAACCCAAAAGGAAATGGCAACGGTGGGGTTGATTGTCGCGCTATTCGGTTTGACGATGACCTATGTTATGTTGCTGGTGCTTGCCAAGTACAACCTCCTCTAAAAACTAAAAACGGGCGAGGGCGTGCGCCTCTATTGCGAATTACATTCTAATAATGGAGAAACGGGTTTCGTTGAAACCCGTTTTTTTGTTTTTTAGATTCGCAATAGAGGCGCACTCACGGCTAAAAGCCAGTTTGTTCGGGTGGTCTGTGCAACAGCACTATCCCACCTTGAATTGGCGAAGCCAAGAGCTGAGCGACGATAGGAGCGGGTTAAAATCTAATAGTGTCTTTGTAGCACGCGCCTCACCCGTTTTTTCAGCACCCACGGGTGTCCTAATCCGAAAAATAATGTAAAAAGTCTTTTACTTTCGTAAAATCCTTTTTCTAATACCTTTTTATAAAAGCGGAACGAAGTTAAGCTTTTACGGATTAGAACCAGCTTTATGTTGTAAAACGGGCGAGGCGCGTGCTAAAAGACGTGTTTTATGAGGCGTCGGCGACCGACTGGTCGCAAGTCCGAAATAAAACCGTCTTTTAGCCGTGAGTGCGCCTCCGTTGCAAATCTAATTACAAAAAAACATTCCGCAACGCGGAATGTTTCTGTAAAAAAATAAATTTATTTGCAACGAAGGCGCACGCCCTCGCCCGTTTTTAGAAGACCATTTGCATCTGGGCAATGAACATCACCACATCGGAACTTTTCGAAACATCGCCGACAACACCGTCGCGGAAGCGCGCATATTCCACCCCGATCTGATATTTCAGCGCATTGCCCAAAACATACCAGTTCACCCCGCCATAAAAACAGTCGACCGTGTTGAAAATTCCGCCGCGATTCTCCGCCTTGTATAAAATCCCGTTTTCGGCAAGCCCGCGCCCGTCGGAGTTTATGGCGGAATACCTGAACACGGGCTCGAACTCGCCGAACGGGCGCGCGTCAAGCTTGTAGGCAATAAGCGCGTAATATCCGAAAGGGTTAGCGCGGGGCGAGTTGACCGTGTAAAGCGCGTAGTTGTTGCTGCGCGACTTTCCGTATTTCATCGACGTCAAAACAAATTCGCTCTGCAACGTAAAATTTTTGTAGTTCAGCCACAGATACGGATTGACGCCGAAACAGTCGCCGTAGTCGGCAACGCGCGATGGATAGACGGCGGACGCCGCAGCCGAAACGACGCGCATAGAATACCCGCCGTTGACGCCGGCGCGCAAGCGATATCCGCCACTTTCGTCAGCCTTGTCGCAGCCAAAACTCGCCCAAAACGCCATCGAGTTGCACGCGTCAAACTTCACGCCTTCGGGCTTCGAGTTCGTGACCGCCAGCCGGTAAATAAGCGACTTGTTTTTGACGAATTTCCCGTTCCAAAACACGCCCGTGTGATACCCCGAGAACGCCGCGGGCGTCGTGTGCGAGTTCACATAGCCGTCGCTAAATCCGTGGTCTCCTCCGCCGAAATACATATTTATAACCGAGCGGTCGGGCGTCATAATGCGCATACCGCTCTCGTTTTCCTCCATACAAAAGAAAACGGCTTCATGACCAATCCAAAGCGAGCCGCACAAATACTCGTTGTCGATGTTGTATTCATAGCGCGCCGTGTTGATGAGCGAGTTGCCCGGCAAATATAGCGTCAAAAGCACGCGCGAGGATTCCGTCAGGTCTGCAATCAACACCGGAATTATGCGTCTGATTGCGAAATTGTTCTTGTCCAGCGATTGCGCATTCGAGTATCTGTGGTCGAAATATTGATACCGCAAGTGCCAAAACGAAAACAGACGTATCCGCGAGAAAGACTTCACACTCTCCACACTCGCAACCGCCATCTTGCCGACATCGAGCGATTCCTGCTGCGTCAAAACCCCGCGCCGAACGAGCACATCAAGTAGCTCCGCCTCCGATTCCGCGCAAACCCCCGCAACACACGACGCCAGTAAACACGCCGCACACACAAAAAACTTTCCCAATCCCGACATATCAAAAAACGCCGCGGCGTCGCCGAAAACCCGACAACGCCACGGCAGAAGAAAATAGCGAATTATTTCGAGGCGGTTTTGAGCCCCGCAAGCATCGCAATCAAATAGACAACCGCGCCGATTGCAAACGTCACAACGGGCGGCATCGGAAGCTCGCAAACGCCGAACATAGGCAGCACGCCGACGCCGAAGCCGACCGCCCACGCCAGCCAGCCCGCGGGATTAAAGCCCTTGCGCGGGCCGCCCCATTTGCCTTTGCAGAGGAAGTATTCCACAAAAATCGCGCCGCAAATCGGGCCGAAACTCACGCCGATAAAGTTGAGCACTTCGACAATCGCGCCCGCCTGTTCCTGCAACGCAATCGCAAGCAAAATAGCCGCCAAACCGCCGAGCGAAACCGAAACCGTCGAGTTGATTTTCGGCAGCATCGTCTTGAACGAGTTAGCCGCAATCAGCGACGAGAAACACGCCGACGGGAACGCCGCCAACGCCAACGCCAACATCATATACTTCCCCGTCGTCTCGCCGAAGAACGCGCCCATAACGTCGGTCGCCGCAACGCCCGACGCGCCTTTCGCGCCGACAATCTTCGCCGCCACTTCGGGATTTCCGAACGCACCAGCCATAATCACCAACGCCGCCACACAAGTAAAAATCATCATGCCCGCAACGCCGACAAGACCGCCCATCTGCACGTCTTTCGCATTTCTCGAAGCCGTGCCGAAGTCGACACCCGCCGCGCCCGCAGTCGCAAAGAACGCCACAAACGCGCCTACAATGCCCATAAATATCGAGGGATTGCACGTTTCCGCAACGGGGGCTTTAACCGCCGTCGTCAAAACCTTCGGGTCGAAGTCGCAAACCGACGGGGCGGCAACACAAAGCAATACAACCAAAATCGCCAGCGGCACAAGCGGCAAATACGTCGAAATGCCCGCGACATACTTAATGCCTTTGAGGCCGATGAACGTCGCCAAACCGCCCCATACCAAAATGAACACCCAAGCGGGAATCCCGAAGTCGGGCGCAACCGCCGACGCACCAATGCAGTTGACCGCAACCCAGCCGAACTGCAAAACGCCCATCAAAAGCCCCGGCATAATAATGCCGCCCTTCTCGCCGAAAATCGAACTGCCCACAACCGCAAGCGGCAGTCCGGTCTTCATGCCGAACATACCCGCCGTCAAATAGAAAAAGAAATGGCAGACAAGCGCACCAACAATAACCGCAATAATCGGCATAGCCAAACCGTGCACCAGCGTGTCCGACTTCACCATAGACCAAAATACGAACCACAGCAAAATGCCCGCATACGCGGGGGCGGTGTTCTTGAACCACGCCGCCCTGTTCGAGGCGGGGTTCGGCTTTGCATTTGCTATATACGACGGAGTATTATTTTCACTCATATCCTAATATTACCTTTTTTACGTTTTTTGATTGAAATCCATTTCGCCCCAAACGCCACAGCACAGTTCGAAAAAAGCAAACACTTCCGAAAACCGCGCCCGACGCCGAACCGACAACACCAATACTCAATAGAATCACCCGCCCGCGGGCAAGCAAAAAATCACCCGACACCACACACACCGCGCCCGCACATTCCCGACCGCAACTTCGCCATACTCAGCGAACCGATTCGCGCCTGAGCGTCGAAACCCCTAAATACTTGTCAACAACCCCGGCGCGGAACTCCCTGAACGGATTCATATACGGCATCTCGCGGTGCGCGGCAAACGCCGCATCATCGCGATATTCTTCGAAAAAATAAAACGCATCGGGGTCGAGCACATCACGCACCAAGTCATAACGCAAACACCCCTCTTCGGCGCGAGTGCATTCTACAACTTCACGCGCGCGCTCAATGAACGCATCGGCATACCCCGCCTTGACCTTTAAACCGGCATATACAATAACAGAATTAAAACTTTCCATAAAAAAATATTTCACAAAATTGAAAACATAGTCTTAACTTTAATTCATATGGATACAATAAAAATAAACGGAAAAACTTTCGACGCATACACAGTCCCGACCGAAAACGTCTCAATGATGATGATAAATGCCAAACACGGAATGCTCGCTTGCGGATATATAAGCATAACGGCAGCCGATAAATTCGGCGACGCACTCGCAGTCGTCCGCGGCGTTTCGAGCTACGACGATATGCTGACCGCCCAAGTCGCCGAAGTCTCCCAAAAGGCATCGGAACGCGGCATCAAAATCGGAATGACAGGCAAAGACACCCTCCTCGCCCTCTCCTAACCACACCCCGACACACCCTAATAAAAATCCTATACAAAAAAAATGCCGAAGCCTACTATTCCAGACTTCGACATTTTTTTTACGCCTTTATAAATTATCTTCGTTTGCGCCACATAATAAACGCCAACGCCAACGCGCCAAAAATTGCCGCATACGTTGCAGGCTCAGGCACAGCACCTAAATTTATGACAAGCGAATTTCCATTTATAATGTAGTTCCAAGCCCCGGCATAGTTCTCTCCTTGAACAGTCAAAATCAAATTCTCTCCAATAACAAAGTCAGAAAGCCCCGACATCTTGGAGTCGTCAAACCAGGATATCACAGCAAATGAATACGCGTCTTCCCCAGTAATACTTTCCGTAAGATTTACAATAAGCTTCCCGCCTTCACCAAACGAAAGCCCTGCACCGCCACTAACAGAAAGCGACGTGCTGCCAGCCAAGTCAGTGTTGATAATAAGCTCACCCGCGTCTTTTATCGACAGTACACGATTGTTTACAACTTCAAGCATAGCCCCAACATCAAGCTCAAACTTCGCCCCACCCGACACAACCGCGTCCGCTTCCGACACCTTCGCCGAAATCATCGCATTCCCATTGCTCTCAGGCTCATACTTCCTAATTTTCAAATAATCCGAATTTGAATTCATCTGAAAATTCTTAATCACCCCGTCCGACATTATCGTATTTTTAAAAATAGAAGATTCAGTTGAAACCCTCTTTCCCAAAATTGCTCCACGCAAATCTGCCCCAGTAAAATTTGTATCCGTTAGTTCAACCTGATAAGTAACGGTTGCCCCTATTTTCGAATTTTGCAAATTTTGTTCGGTCAAATCAAGCCCAGCCAAAGCAAAACAATTGATATTTGTTCCCCAAAGATCTTTATCTCTGTAAGATTTTGTTGAAGTAATATCCGCAGTTTTACTATTGATAGTCCCTCCTCTTATTATCGAATTTGTAATATCTACATTTGAGACATCCAAACGAGCAAAACTTAAATCTGAATCTCGAAGAAAAATCTTAGCATTATAATTATTAGTTATTGAAAAACCCCTCAAATTAAAACCACAAAAATCTAAATACGTTTCATTATCGAATCCATCCAAAGACACTCCGCTTAAATCTTTATTTTTATAAGATTTTGTCGTAGCAAGTTGTTTCAATGTTATGTTCGATTTTCTAAAATCTACATTTTTTATTATAGTATCTTCAAAATTTGTTACATATCTATAAGTGCCGGAAGAGCTAGAGTTCTCATAATATAATCTTACGGAATAAAAAGAACACCCAGTTAAGTCTTGCCCGCTTAAATCAATTCCAGTCATTCCTCCGTTCTCTGAAAAATTCACTCCCTGTAAATTTTTATCCTTATAGGATTTCGTGGCATACAACCATCTCGAAGCCCAATCGTAGTTATACAACCCATTATAACTCATGTTTGAGAGATTCGCATTCGTTATTATAGCATCCGTAAAATCTGGTAAATAATCCAAACTCGCATGATACATTGAAGAAAGATCTGCTCCGCTCAAATCTTGCCCGCTAAAATCAGCCTCGTTCCAACGCCTAGGAACTTGTTTTGCGCTTAAATTTACTCCTCTAAGATTTTTGTCTTTATAAGACTTTGTAGTGTATAACTGCTCCTTTGTTATGGACACAGCATTATAATTTCTCGTCATTTCAAAATTTGCACCAGTTATTATAGCGTCGGTAAAATCTACGTTTTTTACAATAACATTTGTAAAATCAACATTCGTTAAGTCTGCTCCACTAAAATTCGAATCTGTCAAATCCGTACTCGTAAAATTCGCTCCAACCGCAGTAGAATTAATCCAGGACGATTTTTGCATTGTTTTACCAGAGAAATCTTCCCCAGAAACATCTTGTCCATTATAAATTTCATTGTTTGCAAACGCTACTGCGCCCGAAAACAACATCACGATACAACTTGCATATATTGATTTTTTCATTTTCTACTTTCTGTTAAAAATTAATTTTCTCTTACGAGACGTAAGCTTGCCATATTTAACATTTTTCAACATTCCATCGAAAGGCTTAAATAATTTACAGGCAGCCACCTTTTCGAAAATCATCTCAATGAATTCGGCTATTTTTTCGTCAGTCTTGTATTCTTCTTTTAAATACTTCGCAATATACTCACACATATAATCCACAACAAAGTCTGCCCCTGGATATTGAGAAATAATAATGTATTTAATAATTAAAAATATAAACTCTGTATCTGTCTCTTATACACAT
>URDC01000025.1 GCA_900546565.1 uncultured Opitutales bacterium | reverse complement strand
GCACTATCCCACCACTCGAAAACACGAATCCTGCCTCGAGCCTCGCGATTTTTAGCCCAAGAACCCGTGTTTATCCTAACGCGATAAATAATGTAAAAGCTTAACTTCGTTCCGCTTTTCTATAATAGAAGAATAAAGCGCATTGGCAAAGCCAATCGCGCCCCTTTCGGAAACATAAATATCCGCTCAACTTCAACCCACAAGCAAAGGCACATCGGCGGAGCCGATTGCCGCCGCTTCCGGAACATTTAAAAGACTTGAAAAAGGGGAAGATGTGTGCAAACTTGGAGATAGTATGTTAAATAATTATGTATTCTCTTCGGAATCGGTCGGCGAAGGTCACCCCGACAAAGTAGCCGATTTCATCTCTGACAGCGTCTTGGACGCTTGCTTGGAGCAGGATAAATTCAGCCGCGTCGCATGCGAAACACTTGTGAAGAGCAACTGCGTAGTTGTCGCTGGCGAAATCACGACAAAGGCGACATTGGATTACGAAAAAATCGTGCGCAACGCAATCAGGGAAATCGGCTATGTAAACGACGACGACGTCTTCCACGCCGACAAAGTGTTCATCACGAACCTGCTTACAAAACAGTCTCCCGACATCGCGCAGGGCGTCGACGCGCGCAAGGCAAAGGGCAAGAAGACCGCCGAACAGGGCGCGGGCGACCAGGGCATTATGTTCGGCTACGCCACAAACGAAACCCCCGAGTATATGCCCGCGGCAATTATGTTCGCGCACAAAATTTTGACGGAGCTTGCCAAACAGCGCAAGTCAGGCAAAGCACCCAAGTGGCTGCGCCCCGATTGTAAAAGCCAGGTCGCAGTCGCATACGAAAACGGCAAAGTCTCGCATATCGAAAACGTAGTCGTTTCCACACAACACGCGGCGGGCGTCGACCACGACACAATCGAAAAATACATCGTCGAAAAAGTCGTCAAAAAGGTGCTGCCCAAAAAACTTTTAACAAAGAACACCCAGTTCCTCATCAACCCCACGGGGAACTTCGTTGTGGGCGGGCCGCAGGGCGATTCGGGACTCACCGGCAGAAAAATCATCGTCGACAGTTACGGCGGCTACGGACGCCACGGCGGCGGCGCATTCTCGGGCAAGGACCCCAGCAAAGTCGACCGCTCCGCGGCATATATGTGCCGTTGGGTGGCAAAGAATATCGTTGCGGCGGGCTTGGCCGACAAGTGCGAAATTCAGGTTGCCTACGCAATCGGACACCCGCAGCCGCTCAGCATCGCAATCGACACATTCGGCACGGGTAAAATCGAAGAGGCGAAAATCGAAAAGGCGGTTCGCAAAGTATTCAGCTTCAAACCCGCTGACATCATCTGCCAGCTCAAATTGCTCCAGCCCATCTATAAGAAGACGACAAATTACGGACACTTCACAAAGTCCGACTTGCCGTGGGAACAGCTCGACAAGGTCGCAGCCCTTAAAGCCGCGGCAAAATAATAGTTGGACAAGTAATCGACGCGAAGGCAAAGCCCTCGACGAAAAGCGGGAGATTTCCCGACTTCGGAAGCGACGCGGGGCAAAAAAACAAACCCCGCTTCGCTCCCGCTTGAAGCAATATCCCCCACAGTTCCGAATCCCCCCGACGGTGGTTTGAACACAGTTCAAAATCTCCGCCGTTCTCCCGAGGAAAAATTCCGAACAAAATAAAATCGATCTAATTCTTTACAAACATATCGACGTTTGACGACAAAATTCGCGTCGATATTTTTTTGATACCAAAAACCACCCAACAACATTTTTAATTATTATGGCAAAATCCGAAAAATACAAGGTCGCAGACATAAAACTCGCTCCGTGGGGCAGAAAAGAAATAGAAATAGCCGAACACGAAATGCCCGGGCTCATGGCAATCCGCGAAAAATACGCGCCCAAAAAGCCGCTCAAAGGCGTGCGCATAAGCGGTTCGCTGCACATGACAATCCAGACCGCAGTTCTCATCGAAACCCTCAAAGCACTCGGGGCGAACGTCCGTTGGGCAAGCTGCAATATTTTCTCGACACAAGACCACGCCGCCGCGGCAATCGCAAAGGGCGGCACACCCGTCTTCGCTTGGAAGGGCGAGTCGTTGCAGGATTATTGGGAGTGCACCTACAAGGCACTAACTTGGGACAACGGCAAAGGCCCGCAGCTCATCGTCGACGACGGCGGCGATGCCACATTGCTAATCCACCGCGGCTACGAGCTTGAAAACGGCGACAAGTGGGTCGATTCCCCGTCTTCGTGCGAAGAGGAAACCGTCATCAAAAAACTCCTCAAACGGATCTATAAACAGGATAAAAACCATTGGCATAACGTCGTCAAAGAGCTCAAAGGCGTCTCGGAGGAAACCACAACGGGCGTCCACCGCCTATACCAAATGGTCGAGGACAAACGCCTGCTCATTCCCGCAATCAACGTCAACGATTCCGTCACAAAAAGCAAGTTCGACAACATCTACGGCTGCCGCGAGTCGCTCGTCGACGGCATCAAACGCGCGACAGACGTTATGATAGCGGGCAAAATCGCAATGGTCTGCGGCTACGGCGACGTCGGCAAGGGCTGCGTTCAGGCACTCAAAGGCTTGGGCGCGACAGTCGTCGTCTCGGAAGTCGACCCCATCTGCGCCTTGCAGGCGGCAATGGAGGGCTACCGCGTAATGACCGTCGAAGACGCCCTGCCGATAGCCGACATCTACGTCACCACAACGGGCAATTGCGACATCATAACCGCCGAGCACATCTCCAAGATGAAAGACCAGACAATCCTGTGCAATATCGGGCACTTCGACAGTGAAATTCAGGTCGCGAAATTGCAGTCCTACCCGAAAATCAGGCACACCAACATCAAGCCGCAGGTCGACAAATACACATTCCCCGATGGACATTCCGTGTTCCTGCTCGCCGAGGGACGTTTGGTAAACCTCGGATGCGCAACGGGGCACCCGTCGTTTGTAATGAGTAATTCCTTCGCCAACCAAACACTCGCCCAAATGGACTTGTGGGCAAACCGCGATAAATACGAAAACAAAGTCTATATCCTGCCCAAAAAGCTGGACGAAGAAGTCGCGCGCCTGCACTTGGGCAAACTCGGCGCAAAACTGACCAAACTCACAAAGAAACAGGCGGATTATATCGGAGTCCCCATCGAAGGACCATATAAACCGTCCCATTACAGATACTAATAAACCCGATTCGGAAGACGGACGACGGCGGCGCAGTTTGACCTCAGCCCCGAGCCGACTTCAAAACCGCACCCCTGCCCCGTCCACTTCCGAAGACACTCCCCAAAAACCAACCCCCACACCCCGTTTCCGCAACACACAGCGGCTATATAAAAAACACATAACAGGGGCGACATAAAAAAAATAAAAAAAAGCTTGCGTGCAAAATAAAGACGCATTTAATAGGTGTCTTTTTAGAAATTTTCAAAGAGATGAAAGCTACAATTAAAATACAGGGAAAGCAGTTGACCGTTAGCGAAGGCGATATCGTTTTCGTAAACCGCTTCGTGAATTCGAAGGCGGGCGATATTGTCGAAATCAAGGAAGTCCTGATGACGGGCGAAGGCGACGCGGCAAAATTCGGGGCTCCGTATGTCGACGGCGCAAGCGTTTCCGCCAAAATATTGGAAAACAAACGCGGCAAAAAAGTTGTAATTATCAAGAAAAGACGCAGAAAGGGCTACCAGCGCAAGCAGGGTCACCGTCAGGAACTCTCCGTCTTGAAGATTGAATCCATCAAAGCGTAGGAAAGGCACATTTTATGGCACATAAAAAAGGTCAGGGAGCTGCAAAAAACGGGCGCGACTCGAACTCGCAGCGCAGAGGCGTTAAGAAGTTCGGCGGCGAATACGTTTTGGCAGGCAACATCATCGTCCGTCAGTGCGGCACAAAAGTCCGCGCGGGCGAAAACGTCGGTATGGGCAGAGACTACACTTTGTTCTCGCTCAAAGACGGCATCGTCAAGTGGGACGGCGCGCACCGCAAGGTTTCCGTCGTTGCCGAAGCCGAATAGGGATCTGGCGTTGTTCCTAAGGGGTGGATGTCCTTAATACCGAGGGCTGGGCGAAGCAGAAAAGCTTCTGATTCTGCATTCTATTAAAGATTGCCAAACCCCGCCCCCTGTTTTCGGAACAGCCTCCGCTTCAAAATAAATTCGGATTTACATTTACACTCTTTGCAAATCCGTTTTAGTTCTCTAAAAAATACAATTTATCGGCAAATAGGGCTTGACTTTTCATAAGGAATCGAGACACTCTTTGCCTCAATAATCGCCAGGGTAGCTCAGTGGTAGAGCAGAGGACTCATAAGCCTTTGGTCGGTGGTCCGAATCCACTCCCTGGCACGACTTTAAGAAAGCGGTTTCCAGCTCGGAAGCCGCTTTTTAATTGCACCTGGGGGCAATCTCCATCCTAAACATTGCTTTTTGCGCACTTTTGCACGCATAAAAGCCGCTTTTTGACATTTATAACGAACCAAAAACTATGATTTCCGAAAGAGTAAAAGGACACCTTTGCGTCCTAACGGCAAACACAATATTCGGTATATTTATCCCGATATCAAAGCACCTGCTAAGCGGACTTATATCGCCCATAATGCTCACCCTGTTCCGCATTCTTGGGGCGAGCCTGCTGTTCTGGACGGCTTCGCTCTTGGTAAAAGACACAAAACTCACACCGAAAGCATTGGCTTGGTTCTTCTTTTTCGCCCTCACGGGAATCCTGCTAAATCAGGGGCTTTTTATCTTCGGTTTGGGACATACTTCGCCCGTCGACGCCTCGGTAATACTCACCGCCACCCCGTTTTCGGCATTGATAATCTCCGCATTCTACCTCGGTGATAAAATCACGGGCAGAAAACTCGCGGGCATCGCTACGGGTGCCGCGGGCGCAATCTGGCTTATCCTTATGGCTTCGGGTAACACGGGCGGCAATAGCGGCTCTCTGTGGGGCGATTTAATTGTGCTTTTTACCACAATCTGCGCCGCAACCTACTTCACCACATCAAAACCCATTACAAAACAATATACCCCGATTACTATGATGAAGTGGATGTTCACCTTTTCGGCAATCATCTATACCCCGATAGTCTTCAATACCTGCGCCGAAGAAGCCGCGAACCTCCAAAACCTCACCCTTCCCGATTGGAGCGGCGTCATATACGTCGTCGCGGGCGCGACATTCGTCGCCTACCTACTGCTGCCAATGGGCATAAAGAGAATGCGCCCCACGACAGTTGCAATGTATATCTACGTCCAGCCGATTGTTTCCTCGGTCGTCGCAATACTCGTCGGACAGGACAATTTTATGTGGGAAAAACTCTTCGCAGCCCTTCTTGTTTTCGCGGGCGTCTACATAGTGACATCCTCTCCGCGCGCGGGCGATAAGTCAGTCGAAAACGACCCAACCTGATAACCGCCTACCCTCCCAAAAAAGCCCCAGTTTTGACTAAAAACCTCCCCCCTTCGCCCAAAACGACACAAAAAAAGACGGAATTAAAATTTTCCGTCTTTGATTTTTTATAAAACCCGCGTGTTATTTCCCCAGTTTAAAGGCTCGGCGGGTGAGTCCCGCGCCGATATATGCGCTGATGAGGTTTGCCAAAAGCTCTTTCCATTCGCTCGCGAGATAAAAGCCGTTGACGTATTCGACGGCGAATTTCTCCTTTTCGGGAATCAAGCCCCAGAGCCAGCCGCCGCACTGTTCGACGGTTTCAACCGCCATAGGTATGTCCGCGAAAAACGCGAATATAAACGGGCATACCGCCAAAACGAAGAATGCCGAAAAATACATTATGCGCCTAAATCCTGCGCCGTCTTCGTCCTTCGTGCGGGCAATTGCGGCATCGTGCGCCGCGCTGTCGGCTGACTGCGCCTTTGCGAGGGCTTCGAGCACCGTCGTGAATTTCTGCGTATTAATCGCGGACATCTGCCCGAAAAAGGAGACAATCATTGTTGCGATTGCACCCAGAGCTCCGCTCTCCCACAAACTTTGAATTACAGTATCCATTGGAGTCTTTCGGTTATTCGGTTGTTGTCGGGGGTTCTACGTTAGCGGCATCTTTTATAGCTGTGTATGCGTCCGCCATAGACTGTATCACTTCCTGATAAGGTTCGATTGCGGCGAGTTCGGTTTTGTCTTTGAGCTGTATTACGCTTCTGCCGAATGCGGTTTCGACGTAGACGTTGACGCCCACAATTTCAGCCTCGACTGTCTGCGGCTCTTCGTTGATTGTTGTTGTAAGATTTATCTTCATATTTTTATTTATTATTTTTTGATTGTTTTACGGGTTGTCGGTTGTATACTGCGCTGAAAATGCCTCATACATTTGCTGGACGGCTTCGTCTTTGTCGCCGTGGATTCGGACGCCGTTTGTCGTCGAAATCGTTGCGTGGTTGTCGTTGCCAGAAATGTCGCGGATTTTGCCGCCGAATGTGTAGTCGGCGAGGGCTACGACTGCGCCGTTTGTCCAAACTCGCAACCCCGTAATCGTAAACACAGTGCCCGACGGAATCGGGCTTGTCCCGTATCGAATAGTGAGATTTACGGAATTGAACGGTATGTCTATCAACCACGTTCCGCTTTTGGTGTTAGCGGTCAGGTTTATCTGGTTGACATCGCCGTCATTAAGCATCGGCTTTACGCCCAAGCCTCTACTGTCGCCGATACCGCTGAAAGACTCAACTGAGGCGTGCAATGTCTGCCCAACAACACCTTTGATGATGTCAGTCGTGGGCTTTATGCGGAAAAACGATTCGCTAATTTCGGCGGTTGTGGTGATTGTGATGACATCGCCTGCAACCGAAACCGTGGCGGGCGCAGGAGTCGTGTTGTCGCTCATCTTCATCGGCTCCCAAGTCGAGCCGTCCGACGAAAAGTTAAACGGCGCATTTAGCGCGGCGGGAATCGCCTTGCCGCTTGTGTAGTCGGCGAGCGTGTAGGGCGCGTCGGCGGCGGAAATGTCGAAGTTGAAACGGCACATACGCGCGAGCCTGCCGAACGTATTTGCAAACGTGAACCGCGAATTTTGGTTGGGTGTGTCGGCTACAAACGCATCGGTTGAGGATTCCAAAACGCCATCAACATACACGCGAATTTTGCCGTTTTTGCCTTCTGTCGAAACCGATGAATCGGGCGATGCAATGATTGCAACGGCGTGGGGCTTTCCATCGGAAATTGTCGAATAGGGTAGGAAAAAGCTGTTGTTTGAACCGGCGGCGTCAGTCTTGTTTTTTAGTCCGATGATAAACCCCGGCTGAGGTTTGTTGTCCCACCAAGTCGCCCATTGAAAAACAAAGCCTACTGCCGCAGCTTGCGACGGGTCTCCCAACGAGTAGCAAATAAACTTACCAGCGGAGAGTGAACTGGGCACGACGTCGGGAGCGATAAAAGTAAAGCAGAGAGAAAACGCCTTGGTGAGCTTTGTCTGCTTCGCCAAAACCGCCTGTGTCGCCCCCGTCGCAGTGAATGCCAAAAATCCCTGCGGAGTTTTGGACAAGCCGAGCTGGGTTTTCTGTTGCTGGGCTGTCGCCGAGAGGCTGTCGATTTCGGTTTTTGTGTAGAGTTCGGTTTTGGGGTATGATTCGTCCTTCGAATATGTCTCCGTTTTTGCGTAGGTTTCGGACTTCGAATAGACGTTCAGATTGCTCCGCGCCGTTGCTTTATTGGGCAGGTCGGAAAGGTTAGAAACCTTTTTCAAGTCGAGGGCATTTTTGTTGTCGACTTCGGTTTTCGTGTAGGCGTCGGCTATGCCGTAGCCCGAAAGCGAAGTTGCCTTTTGCGCCTTTGAGGTTTCGAGCGAATTTACGGAAGACGCCAAGCCCGAGATGTCGGTTTGCGCCGCCGAAATGCGCGAATCGGCGTCGGTTTTATATGCCTCAAATTCGCCGTCGAGAATCGAGAGCGAATCGGAAACAGAATCAGTCTTTGAGGAGAGCACGGTGATTTTTGCGCCCAGCTCTTCGGCGAGAGTCCGCGATGTATCGGGGTCGTCGGAGAGTTCGCCCGAGAGAATATCGCGGATATAAATCCAGCCCGCGGCGAATGTGGTGCGGTTGCCGTCGGAATCGTAGGCGCAGATTTTGAGGTAGCGGTATGCCGACTTCAAGGCTGTCTCGGCGGAAGTGAGTGAAACGCTGAAATGGTTTGCGCCCGCAGCGAAACGCTCTGCGGTAAGTGTCGTATCGATTGCGGAAGAAGCCACCGTTTTCGAAAGCAGAAGTTTTGCCGTGCGCGGCAAAGCCTCGTTGAGTGCGCCGATATCGAGAATTTCTACCGACACCGAAGCGATGTCGGAGCATTCGGCAAGTTTGCCATTTTTAAGAAGCGAAATGTCCAGACGGACGCTGTCGCCCGAATTTATCGTTATAAGAGCGCGCGTGTTCGCGTTGAGAGGGGAATCGGCAACCCCGCAATCGGCAAAAATGCGCACGCAGTTTATTATATTCTGTTCGTTATCCATAGGGTCTTTATATTATAAAATAATAAAAAGACATCATAATAACTTTTGATATTTTTGGACAAACTGCAAATATTGCGGCGCGTGCGCGGGGGAAATTGCGAGCAAAAAGCGCGGCACGTGTGCGATGGAATTTGGGCGAAAGCGCGGAAGTATGGATGCGAAAAACCAGCGCGGCGGCACGGTGCAGGAATTGCCAATCCAGACAAAAACACGGCGGCGGCAAATCGGAAAATTTAGAGAGGGCGTGGAGCAGCGTCGGAACGGAATGCCGCCGAGAAAAATCTCAAAATCTGCGCGGAATGCGGCGCGAGAGGCTATTTTGCGGCGTGTGCCTTGGAGACTTTAAACGACTTTGCCGCAAGCCCCAGTTTTTCGATTTTATAGTTGAGTATGCGCCGCGACACCGAAAGGCGGCGTGCCGCCGCAGCGGCGTTGCCGCTTTTGAGGGTGAGAGCCTCGACTATGATATCGCGCTCGAAATCGCCGACGAGTTTTTTGAAATCGAGCTGTCCGTCGTCGGAGAATATCGGAGAATTCGCCGTCTGGGCGGTCTGCAACGACGGCGGAAGATCGGAGGCGGTTATGCTCTGCCCCGCCGAAATTATCACGGCGCGTTCTATGCAATTTTCAAGTTCGCGCACGTTCGACGGCCAATGGTAGCTTTTTAGCATATTCATCGCCACCTGATTTATCGAGACGATTTTCTTCTCGCGCAAGTGCGCGTGCTTTTGCATGAAGAATTTTGCGAGGGCGGGAATGTCGCGGCGGCGTTCGCGCAGCGGTGGAATCATAACCGTCCAAAGCGACATTTGATAGTAGAAGTCCTGACGGATTGCACCGGAGCGCAGACGCGATTCCAAGTCGCCGGAAGTGGAAGCTATTATGCGCGCGCGCCCTTTGAGTTCGAGCGGGGAATCCGCGCGGGTGAAAGTTTTATCGCTCAGGTAGCGCAGCAGTTTGAGCTGCAAAACCTGACCGATAAGCCCCATGGCGTCGAGGTAGACTATTCCGTCTCCGGCGGTCTCGATTAGCCCCTTTTTCGCGGCGGTGCCGAAGAGGGCGGCGTCGATTAGAGAATCCCGCATTGTGGAACAATCGAGAATCCGAAGCGGCCTACCGCGCCATTTGGGGCTGTTCGCGATGATGTGCATCGCAAAGTCCTTGCCCGAGCCGGGTTCTCCGCGTATGAGCACGTGGCTGTCGGTATTGCACAGGTTTGCGATTTGTCCGTAGACTTTGAGCATCGCCGAGCTCGAACCTATGGCGTTTTGCGGGCGAAGGGCGATATCTACACGGTCGCGCAGAATGCGGTTTTCGGCATGGAGCTTTTCGCCCTCTTCCATTTCGAAAAATAAAACTGCGACGGCGTCAGATATTATATTCGCGACTATTTTTAGGAGGAGGAAATTGCGCCCGAGAAGTTCCCTGTCGGAATTTTGACAATCGGCGGAGAGTGTGCCGATTATTTTTTGCGCGCTGCGCACGGGGACGCATATGAAGGATATGCCCGCAAAGTTGCTGCGGCTCTCCGTCTTATTGAGAAAGTCGGAATTGGAGGAAATATCCTCGATAAGTTTTGCCTCGCCCGTTTCGGCGACTTTGCCCGTAATGCCCTCGCCTATACGGTAGATGCCGCGGCGGGTTTCGTCCTGTGTAAGCCCGTTTGAGGCTCGGATAACAAGAAAGTCTCCGCTGCAAAGGGTCACGGAAACGTGGTCGAGGGCGGCGCGCTGCGAAATGACGTCGAGGACTTTTTTCAGGAGAATCGAGACGGACTTGGTTTCCTTCACTATTCGGCTGACGTCGCGCAAAATGTCGACGTAGGAGTTTTTCCGGACGCGCTGGCGGCGTGTGCGGGGTTCCTGCGTCGAGCTTTCGGGCAAATTCTGTTTCGACTTTTCCATTTAAAACCAGACAAAGCTAACAATCTATCTTGCGTTTGTCGAAATTATTTTTTTAGGATATCTTCACAATGCAGGAAAATAACGAAAACCCGCTCTACACCAGCAATGTAATAGCATGCGTTTGGGACTTCGACAAGACGCTTATCGACGGATATATGCAATCGCCGATTTTCGAGGAATACAACGTCGACGAGGCGTTGTTCTGGAAGGAAGTGAATATGCTACCCGAAATCTACGCGAAAAAGGGAGTGAGGGTTTCGCCCGAAAGCGTGTATTTGAATCATCTGCTCAGTTTCGTAAAAAACGGCCTCATGCGCGGACTGAGCAACAAAAAGCTGCGCGAGCTCGGCGCGAGGCTCGAATTCTGCGCGGGTCTGCCCGAATTTTTCGACGTGCTGCGCAGGCAGGCGGAGAGTCTGCCCGAATACCGCGCGCTCGACATCAAGCTCGAACACTACATTGTGAGCACGGGGCTTGCAGAGATGATTCGCGGCTCGAAAATCGCGGAGTATGTCGACGGAATTTTCGGATGCGAATTTGTGGAAGAGCCGATGCCGCCGTATTTTTCGCGCCAAAAGGAATTCGACTTCGATAGTCTTTCCACGCAGATAAACCAGATTGGAATGATTGTCGACAACACGATTAAGACGCGTTTTATTTTCGAGATTAACAAAGGCTCGAACAAAAATCCCGAAATAAACGTGAATGCGAAAATCAGGGAGGAAGACCGCCGCATTCCGATAAAAAATATGATTTACATTGCCGACGGGCCAAGCGACGTGCCGGTGTTTTCGGTTGTGCGCCGCAGCGGCGGAAAGGCTTTCGCCGTTTACAGCCCGAAGAACGAAGCGGAGTTCGAACAGAACGACTTTCTGCTTTCAAACGGAAGAATCGACGCGTATGGGCCGAATGTCTACACGCCCGATTCGTCGACTTCGACGTGGCTTAAAATGCACGTAAACAAAATCTGCCGGCGAATTGTGAAAGACCACTCGGAAGCCGTCGAAAGCAAAATCGGGAAAGCCCCTACGCACCTGCACAAGTTTGAATCCGCCGCGCAGCCGAAAACCGAAGACAGGCTTTTATAGCGGCGCGATTGCTGACGCGGAATTGGCGCAAGGCAATGTGCGAAGCCGATTCGAAGTTGCGCAAAGTCGCACGGAGTTGGCGCAAAAAAACGGGGCGGGAAGACCGCTCCGTTTTTTGTTGCGTGTGTGAATGCGAATTGTTTTGGGTGGCGGATTAGTTCTTTTTGAGGTAGTCGGCGCACTTGACGACTTCGGGAAGATTGTTGTCCCACTTGGCTTCGTACTCGATAATGTAATAGCCGTCGAAGCCCTGCCTGTCGAGCTCGGCAAGCATTCCCTTCATATCGAGTTCGCCCGTGCCGTAGGGAACGCACTGGTTCTTGATATTGCCGAATTCCGCCTGATCTTTGAAGTGGGTGGCAAAAATTTTTCCGTCCAAAACTTTATATCCCCAAATAGGGTCGATGCCCGAGCGCGACCAGTGTCCGTTGTCGGGGCATGCGCCTATGTTTTTATACGGCTTTATGATATTCAATACGTTTTTCGGATTATAATAATCATTCATCTTGTTGTCGGTGGCGTGGTTGTGGATTGCCATTTTGATGCCGTATTTTTCGCAATTCTTTTCCCAAGCTGGGAAGAGTTCGGGCTTGCACTCGGTCAAGATGAGGGGCACGTCCATTTCCTTGGCGAATTTGCAGAGAGCCTCGACATCGGCTTCTGTCTTGGTGTAGACTACGCCGTAGCTTACGACTTTGCACTTGTTCGCCTTGATGAAATCCTTGAACCACTGGCGTTGTTCCTCGTTCATTTGCGGGCCGAAGCGGAGCTTGGGGTATTTCTTTGTCAAGTCCTGCCCCGCGGTTATGCCGAGCCCGTAGATGCCGTTTTTGGTGAGCCACGGAACGGATTCTTCGAGGGTGTATTTTCTGAATGTATACATTTGCACGGCGATTTTGCGGGGCTGTTTTTTTGCCGCCGTTGCCGAGGGCTGCGGCGCGGCGCAAGAATGCGTGTTGCCGGCGCACGCCGAGTCGTTCGAGCAGCACGCCGTCAATGCGAATATTGCCGCGGTTATGGAAAGAATTTTTACGATATTTTTCATTGTGTGTTTCTGTCTTAATTTGTTCCGATTTTATGGCGGAAAAGCTCCGCGCCCCGACTGCGGGGTTCTGCCTTGGATTGTCGAAAAACGCCGCGGATATGCAAGAAAATTTTACGCGCAAAAGTTTTCCGTTTTCGTGGTTTTGCGCGGCGCCGCGGGGTTTGAAGCAACGTAAAGCGCGGCGGAACGGAAATGCGTGGAATTGGGTGCGGATGCTGTGCGGGGATTCGGAATGCGAAAGGGTAAAAAAAGTTGACATCGAAAAAATTTCGGGCAAAACTTTCCGCCGAAAAGGGGGAAGCTTATGGCAGTATTAAAAATGTTCTCGGTTTTGGTGGGTGCTGTGTCTACCTGCATTTGCGCGGCGGCGCAGGGAAATGCCGAATTCAAAATCGGCGTTCCGGACGGATGCGCGGGCGAATTCAAGTTTTTCCGAAACTTGGACGACACGCGTTTTGCGACGAAGCACATCGAACGCGTTTTCCGCGATGTCGACGGATGCGCAAAGTTTTTCGCGAATCCGCCCGCGTTTGTCGTAGGCAAATCGAAGGCTGAGGATTGGAGTTTTATCCACCCCGCCGCGAACTGCGGGTGGAGCGGCAGGAGCGATTCGCCTGTATTGAAGATTGAATTTTTTGTGGACAAGCCCGACGGCAAAGACAGATTCTTGAAAATCGGGCTTGCCGACACTGCGGCGGCTGACGCAATTGGCTTGGAGGTGGTTCTAAACGGAAAACCGCTTGCGAGGAAAAACGGTTTCTACATTCGCAAGGGCGCGCCTAAGGCGTTGCGCAAGTTTTCGGCGACGCTTGCGTATCACAGGAGCGCGAAAAATTCGCCAAGCGAGCCGTTTGTCGCGAAAATTCCTGCCGACAAAATCGCGGCGGGCAAAAATGTCTTGGAGCTTAAAGCGTTCACGCACCCGAAAGCCCGCGGAGAGCAATGGCTTGTCTACGACTTTTTGGAGCTTTCGAAATCGCCCGAATATCCGAAAATAGACGACTACAAGGCAACGCTGCTGCCGCGCGCGTTGGAGGCGATGGGCGCGGAGGAGGTCGTTTTCTGCATAAGCGGCGGCTCGCGCGGCGGGCACTGGTATGAGAACATCGGCACTCTCACGCGCGACGACAGCAAAGTCCGCCAATGCATTCAGGGAAGCGAGAATTTCAGCAGGCTCGGAGCGAGGCTTGTGAAATTCAATCTGAAAACGCGCGAATACAAAGTGCTGCTCGAAGATGCCCGCGGCGGTATCCGCGACCTGCATATGCACTACGACGCCAAGAAGATTTTGTTCTCCTACCGCAAGGGCGACTCGGACACGTTCAAGCTTTATGAAATCGGAGTCGACGGAAAGAACTTGCGCAAGCTGCCTATAAACACGCCGAGCAACGATGTCGAACCGTGCTATCTGCCAAACGACGACATTATGTTCGTCTCGGACAGAATGAACAGGACGGTGCAATGCTGGATGTCGCCCGTGACGAATCTGCACAGGTATTTTGTCCGCGAGAACGCGGTGAGGTGTATGTCGGGCAATCCCGATGTCGACAACACGCCGAATGTGCTCCACGACGGCAGAGTAGTCTATATGCGCTGGGACTACAACCACCGCAGCCAGATGCTTTTCCACCATCTCTGGGCGATGAATCCCGACGGCTCGAACAACACGATTTTCTACGGGAACGCGTTCGGGCAAGGGGTGTTTTTGAACGCGCGGCAATTTCCGGATTCGGACGACACGGTTTTCACTCTTTCGCCGGGGCACGGAATGAGCAACCACCGCGGCGCGATTGCGCTGCTGCGCCCGCCGTTCGACCCGTCCGACCCCTATGCGATGAAAATCGTAAGCCCCAACAACAACACGAATTCGTTCTACGAGCCGTCGCCGCTTAAAGGCGGGTTGATTCTCACCACCACGGGGGACGAAATAGTAATAATGGATACGAACGGCGTTTTGGTGAAGATTCCGATTCCGCGCGAGCTCTACCAGACGTCGGGGGAATCGCTGCGCAATGTTGTGAACGGGCAGCAGAATCCGAACAGGGGAAAATGTCCGATGATTGCGCGCAATGTGCTGCCGATTGCGAAGCGGCCGCGCGAAAATCCACGCCCCGATATGGCGGATTTTTCGAAGAAAACGGCACAGGTGTTTTTGCAGGACGTCTACGAAGGACGCAATATGGCGGGCGTGAAGCGCGGGTCGGTTGCGAAGTTGATGATTACGCAAGTCCAGCCCGCGCCCGTGAATTTCAGCGGAGGTTCCGAACCCACGGGAATGGACGGAAGTTTTGCCATCGAGGAGGTTCTGGGAACTGTGCCCGTGTATGAAGACGGCTCGGCGTTCTTCGAAGTTCCAGCACTGGTTGCTGTGGCATTTACGGCGTTGGACAAGGACGGCAACTGCGTCAAGCGAATGATGTCTTCGACAAACTTCGCCCCCGCGACCCAGACAAGTTGCATAGGCTGCCACGAAACGCGAACCGCTGCGCCAATACGCAAGCGGAAGCTGCCGATTGCGTATGCAAAGGGAGCGGTAAAGATTGAGCCCGCAAAAAAGCGCATCATAGATTTTTCGCGCGACATTCAGCCGATGCTCGACAAATACTGCGTGGGCTGCCACAATCCGCGAAATCCCAAAGGCGGAATAATTCTTTCGTTCGGGGTTGGGGAAAAGCAGATAACCCCGCGCATTGTTTTGCAGATGGCGGGAATGTGTGCGACCGACAAAAACAAGTTCGGCGATTTCGTCCCCTACTCTTTCGGCTCGGGTGCGAGCAGGTTGGCACGTTTTGCCGAAGGCGGGCACAACAATAAGAGATTTTCGGAAGCGGAACTTTCGGAATTGAAGGCGTGGCTCGACTGCGGCTCGCTGCACATTTCTACGTATGCGGCAAAGGGCGGAGCTTTCCCGCAAAAGCGGCGAATGCGCATTAACGAAAACATTTTTTCGCGCGACAACTATCCGCCGAAGGCAATCTACTACAAGCGTTGCGCAAAATGCCACGAAACGAAAGAGACAAACAAACATGTATATTTCGGATATGTGTTCGGCGGATGCACGAAAATGGCGGCAAAAACCGCCGACAGAAAAATCAGGGTGGTAAACTTTCCGCGGCAGAACATCTTCAACTTCTTCGCACCCGAAGAATCGCCCGCGCTGATAATTCCGCTTGCGAAATCGGCGGGCGGGTATGCCGAAGGCGAAGACAAAAAATCGCACCCGATTGTTTTTGCCGACAGGAAAGACCCCGACTACATTGCGATGCTTGCGGGCATAAAAAAAATCGCCGCTCAATACGACGCCGAAAATCCTTTCATTTTAAGCAAAAAGTTTTATCCGCCCTACGGCTATGTAAAGCAAATGCAAAAGTGCGGAATTCTGCCCAAAGACTGGGACGACAAGCGGCACGTAGACCCGTATAAAATCGACAACGCCTATTTCCGCTGGCAGGAAAAACACATCACCCAAAAGCTCGGCAAATAGCGCGGCGGCGCAAAAAAAACGGAGGCAAATTTATTCGATTGCCGCCGTTTTGGGTATGCAAGTTGATATTGAATTTATGAAAGCACGGCATCGAGAACTGCCTTCGGGTGTTTGCGGGCGACTTTTATCAGTGTGATTGCCGCACCGCTCGGGGTTCTGTGCCCCTGCTCCCAATTGCGGAGAGTCGATACGCTTATTCCGAACGCCGTGGCGAACTGCGTTTGGGTCATTTTAAGCCGGTGTCTGGCTTGGGTGATTTCGTCTTTTTCAAGCTTGGTTATTCTTGCGGGCTTCATTTTTCCCGAACGAATAGCCTTCATTTGCTTCACGCTTTCGAGTAAGTCGTTAAAAAGTTTTTCTTCCATTGGTAAATCCTAATCTATAAAATCGGTTAAAAGTTTCAGTTGTTGAGGTGTTAGATTTTCCTGTTTGTTTTTCTTGTATGCCAAAAGCAGATAAATTACATTCTCGGCGGCTATCCAATAGTATATGACGCGCGCGCCGCCGCGTTTCCCGTGCCCGCCCGCCGACCAGCGAATTTTCCGCAGCCCCTTCCCTTTCGGAATTAAATCGCCAGAATTTGGACGCTCCAAAAGTTAGAGTTGGAATTTTTGAAGTTCGTCTTCGTCAAAAATTCCCTCTTTCGATTTTTCGAATAGCGGAGTCTCAATAAATTCCATCGAGGGGCATGGTCAGTCATTGACGTAGTTTTGTCAAGAAAAAACGGCGGCAAATTTATTCGATTGCCGCCGTTTTGGTGTTTTTGAGGGAAAAATATTTGCGCGAGAAATTACTCGGATTTTTTGGTTTTGCCCGATTTTACCGACGCCAAGACGCGTTCGAAGTTCGAGGCGATTGTCTCGTCTTTCGAAGTCTTTATCAGTGCCCGCGTTTGGGCGACGATTTCGTCGACTTTATCGGTTTTGTTTTCCTCAATCAATTTTTGAAGGACGGGAATTACGATTCCGTTGAGGGTCATTGCCATATCGCCCTTGAAGACGTTGAAGAGTTGCTTGTAGGAGGTTTTGAGTTTTTTGACATCGTTGTCTTCGATATCCCACAAAAGTCCGCGGCGGGCGAATGTCATTGCCAAATCGGGGCGCGAAGTTTTGTTTTTAATAACGAAGGCGTTTGAAAGTTTGCGAGCCTCCGCCTTTTTGCCCATGGAGATGAGTTTTTCGATGAGAATATCCCTGAAATAGGCGTCGTTATCGGGGTAGCGGGCGAACGCCTTGATTGCGTTATTGCAGATTTTGACGATTTCGGGCTCGTTGCCGAGCGTCTTGGCGCACTCGCAAAGCAGAACCCAAGCGGAGAAGTTGCGGGGGTCGCTCTGGACTGCGGCGGTTGCCGCCTTGTGCGCGGCTGCCTCATTTTTATTTGCGAGGTAGACCTCGGCGAATGCGACGTGAAGTTCGCTTGTTTTATACTTGGGGTTGCGGCGGAATGAATCGCGCAAACTTTGGAGGGAATGGTTTGTAGCGTGCTGCCACGTCTGTGGGTCGATTGTAGTTCCCGTGACAAAACGCCCCGAAGCGAAGCGTCCTACGGAAAAATCCCACTTGCCGCTTTTTTGCATATACGCGACCCAAGCGTGGAAGCCATCCGCGCCCGCGCCCGAAAATATGAATGCGGGCAACCCCTTTGCCTTTGCCGCCTCGGAAGTGAAGTAGGACTGGTCGGTGCAGATGCCGCCCGAAGTTTTGATTGTTTCGAGCGAATATTTGCCGCTCGATTCGGGCCAATCGAATTTTTTGGAATCAAGGCGCGGGGTATCGTAATGGATTGACGAATAGAGTTTGGCGATACCCGCGACGTTTGTCGAAAGCGAGCGTTGCGCCCAGGTTTTGTCCTCCTGCGAAGCGACGCTTGCGACGAGAAACTTTGCCTCTTCGATTGAAAGTTTTTCGGTGGGAAATAGGAATCTGCCCCTGCGGCGGTCTTCTATGATTGACTTGAACGCGGCAGTAGGTTCGGGAAATTTTCGCGGCAGAGCCTGTTCGGAAACCTGCGAATGCGGCCAAGTCTCGGGCGGCGGGGTATCGAAGACGATTGCGATTGCCGCGGCGAGGTTCGGGAATGCCTTGAAATCGGCGGGGTCTGACTTCCAGATTTTTTCGAGAATCGAGAAAACATCGGTTATGGAGTCTTCGGGCGCGAGAATCGAAACGAAATCTCCGAGCAAAACGGGATGGGAAAGGATATATGCAAGCATCGAAGTATCTACGTTCAAGCCCGACTTGCCGAGGTATTCCAGAAATTTTGCGACGTTGAGGTTTGCCTCCGCCGCGGGAAGGTCTTTCGACTCGTAAAGCGCGAGGGCGCGCGAGACAAAATCGGACGCCGCGCCCGCGATATTCTCACCGCCTACGAAAGCGGCGGCTGACTTTTCGTCGAACGGCAGCTTGGGTAAATCGGCGAATGTTGTGAAGCAACAAGCTAAAAATAAAGACGATAAAACAAGGCGTTTCATATGCAGAAATGATAATATGCCGATTTTGCCTGTCAAGATTATCCCCGAAATTTAGGTTGGGATTGCGGAAAATGCGTGGAGGTTGCGCGGACTTGTGTGAATTGGCGCGTGTGCTGCAAAATGCGGATACAAAAAAAGCCCCGCTTGCGGCTGGGGCTTTTTAGCATTTTGCATTGTTTTTTATTGTTATTTAACAATACTTGATAGGAAGATTTTCTCCAAGTCTTCGAGCATTGCCGTCAGGCGTTCGCGGGCGGTCTGTTTTGCCGAAACAAGTTGCGCGGCGTCGGAGGCTTTTTCGAGCGCGAAGGCGTAGAATTTGATTTTCGGCTCGGTGCCGCTCGCGCGGATTGCGAAGCTGTATCCGTTTTCGAGTGTATAGAAGAAGAACTTTTCCTTGGGGACAAGCTGCCCGTCGGCGTCTTTGATTTCGTCCTTGGCGAAGTTAACCGCCTTTGCGACTTTCACGCCGCCTACTTCCGCCATCGGCGATTCGTCGAGCTTTTTGAGGAAAGACTGTATTTCCGCCGCGCCGCTTGCGCCCTCGCGGTAGATGCTTTTGAGGTCTTCGAGATAGTAGCCGCATTTGAGGTAGATTTCGTCGAGATATTCGTCGACAGTCTTGCCGCGCGAGGCAAGATACGCCATCATTTCGCTGAACATAATAACGGCGGCGTTGGCGTCCTTGTCGCGGACGGAATCGGTGCCGAGGTATCCGTAGCTTTCCTCTCCGCCGAAGACGAAGAAGGTGCTGTGTTTTTGCAGCAGCTCGGCGCGTTCGAGATACGGCAGGCAGGAGCAATCCCTGCCGAGGGCGGCGTTGAGAATGCCCTCATACATCGTCAGGCGTCCGCCAATCCACTTGAAGCCCGTGAGGGTGTTTATGCATTTAAGCCCGTGGCTTGCCGCGATTTTGTCTTGAAGCGGGCTTGTGACGAACGTTTTGATTAGCGTGCATTTGGCGGGGTCTTTGATTATCCCCTTCGCCTTCATTTGCGCAATGCGGTATTCCGAGAGCAGCGAGCCAATCATATTGCCCGTAAGCAGACGGATTTCGCCCGAGCGCGTTTTGATTGCAACGCCCATTCGGTCGGCGTCGGGGTCGGTCGCCATAAGGCAGTCCGCGCCCGTGGCCTTCATCTTTTCGATACCCATCGAAAGCGTTTCGGCGTATTCGGGGTTGGGCTGTTTTACGGTCGGGAAGCGCGGGTCCATAACCATTTGGGCGTCGACGAGAATCGGGTCGAGCCCGAAGTGGCGCATAACGGTGGGGCAAAGTGCGGCTCCCGTGCCGTGGACTGCGGTGTAGACGATTTTCGGTTTGTTTGCCGCCATTACGTCTTTGTCGACTACGCAGTTTTCAATCGACTTGACGTAGGCGTCCTCGGCGGATTTTTCGACGGTTTTGACGCCGTTTAAATCGACCGTCAAAAGCGCGTCGACGCTCTTCCACGGAACGCCTGCGACTTCCGCGACTATGCCCTCGGCGTGCGGGCTGATGACCTGCGCACCGTCGCCGAAATAGACTTTATAGCCGTTGTCGTGGGCGGGGTTGTGGGATGCGGTTATGACTATGCCCGCGGTCGTTTTGAGGTGGCGGACGGTGAAGGAAAGCTGGGGGGTCGAGCGCGCGCCGTCGAAGATGTAGACCTCGCCGCCGAGCTTGCGCCAGACCGACGCCGAAAGCTCGCAGAAGTGGCGCGAGAAGTGGCGGACATCGTGGGCGATTACCAGCGACGGCGTCTGCGCCGCGCCCGCGTTTTTGAGATATTTTGCGCAATAACTGAAAAGCCCCGCCGTGGCGCGGGCTACGGTAAAGTCGTTCATATTATTCGCGCCCGCGGCGGCGTGCTCGGGCGTGCCGAGCTCGGAAACTTTGCCGAGTTCCGCCGACGCGCTGACTTTGCCGATTGTGCGCCCGCGCATTCCGCCCGTGCCGAAGGAAAGCGGCTTGAAAAAGCGGTCGTTGAGTTCGTCGAACTCGCGCTTTTGAAACAGTTCCGTAAGCGCGTCGATTGCCCACGCGGGCAGGAAGTTGTCGGCGAGCCACGCTTCGAGGTTTTGCGCCGAGCTTGGCAGGAGTTTTCCCGACGCCTTGGCGTCGGCGAGCAGATTTTTGAGTTCCGAAATTTTGTCCATAATTTTTTGTGATAGGAATTATTTTTTGCGTGCGGAATAAAAAACGGGGAACGCCGGCAGATACCGAACGCGCCCCGTTTTGTTGAAATGTGCGCGGCGTGCGTTATCCGCGCAGGTTTTCCGCCTTAGTAGGGAAGCGGATACTTTTTGCAGAGCGATTCGGCGATTGCCTTTGCCTTGGCGATTGCGGCTTCGTCTTCGGGCGCGTTGAGCACCAGAGAAATAGCCTCCGCAATCTGCTCCATGTCGGCTTCGACAAATCCTCGGCTTGTGACCGCCGGCGTGCCGAGGCGGATTCCGCTTGCCTTGAACGGCGAGCGCGTTTCACCGGGGACGGTGTTCTTGTTCGTAGTGATGTTGGCGCGGTCGAGCGCGTTCTGGGCGTCCTTGCCCGTGAGGTCGGGGTGGCTCTTGCGCAGGTCGATTAAGATGAGGTGGTTGTCAGTTCCGCCCGAAACGAGTCCGAAGCCGCGCGCTGTCAACGCCGCCGCCAAAGCCTTGGCGTTCTTGGCAATCTGCCGCTGGTATTCTTTATAGGAATCTTTCAGAGCCTCGCCGAAGCAAACCGCCTTCGCCGCGATGACGTGCATAAGCGGGCCGCCCTGCGTGCCCGGGAAAATCGCGCTGTCGATTGCCTTGGCGTATTTTTCCCTGCACATAATAATGCCGCCGCGGGGGCCGCGCAAAGTTTTGTGCGTCGTGGTCGTGACGAAATCGCAATAGGGAACGGGCGACGGGTGGACGCCCGCGGCAACCAAGCCCGCGATGTGCGCGATGTCGGCCATAAACATTGCCCCGCACTTCTGCGCGATTTCCGCGCCGCGCTTGAAGTCGATTTCGCGCGGGTATGCCGAAGCACCCATAAGCAGAAGCTTGGGCTTGCATTCCATCGCCTGCTGTTCGAGCTTGTCGTAGTCGATTCTGCCCGTCGTGGGGTCGACGCCGTAGCTTACGATATTGTAGGTTTCGCCCGAAATGTTCTTGGGGTGTCCGTGCGAGAGGTGACCGCCCTCTTCGAGCGACATCGACAAAATGGTATCGCCGGGTTTGAGCACCGCCAAATAGACGGCTACGTTTGCCTGCGTGCCCGAGTGCGGCTGGACGTTGACGTGCTCCGCGCCGAAGAGTTTTTTGGCGCGGTCGATTGCCAACTGCTCGACGACGTCGACACACTCGCAACCGCCGTAATAACGCTTGGCTGGGTAGCCTTCGGCGTATTTGTTTGTGAGTGTCGAACCCATTGCCTCCATCACTGCGGGAATGACGAAGTTTTCCGATGCGATAAGCTCGATATGCGTCTGCTGGCGTTTCGTTTCGTTGTTGATTGCCTCAAAAACAGCGTTGTCGACGTCTTTGAGGGGGGCTGCTTGAATACCTTTGTTCATAATAAAAACGGTTTGTTTATGTTTGCGTTGCGCTTTGAAAAACTGCGGAAAAGACTCTGATTTTCGGCGTTTTTTTGCAACAAAAATTTTAGGGGTTTTTTAGAGGTTTTCGAACTCCATAAATTTCGCGACGCGGCGTTCGTGGCGGCCGCCCTCGAACTGGGTTTCGGCGAATGTGCGCACGATTTCGAACGCCGCGGCGGCGTCGAGGTATTTCGCGCCGAGGCAGCAGACGTTCGCGTTGTTGTGCAGACGCGAGAATTTGCCCGCGTCGGTCGAAAGACAAAGGGCAGCGCGGATTCCGCGCACTTTGTTTGCGGCTATCGACATTCCGATTCCCGAAGTGCACACGAGAACGCCGAACTGCGCCGCGCCGCTGTTGACGTCGTCGCAAACCGCCTTTGCGTAGTCGGGATAGTCGACGCTTTCGGTCGAAAAGCAACCCTTGTCGGAAACGGCAAAACCGTTTTCGGTGAGGAGTTTTTTGAGGGCTTGTTTCATTTCGAAGCCGCCGTGATCGCAGCCTATGCTAAGATTTTTTAAGCTCATTTTTCAGATATTGTAAGATGTGGGGAATTGTGAGGGCGATGTTGTCGCGGGTGTCGAGGTATTCGTCCAAGTCGCCGCCGTATGGGTCGGGGACGTCCTTTACGCGCGACGACGGCACCATTTGCAAAACGGTGAAGACGCGCGGCGGAAGATTGCGGTAGTGCAGTTTCATTATGTCGATATGCGACTGCCCCATTGCGAAAATCGCGAACGCCCCGTCGACGTCCGACTGTTTCAGCGATGTCGAGCGGTAGTCGGAAATGTCGATGTCGATTCGGCGCAACGCCGCGGCGGAATTCGCGCTCGGCGGCATTCCGTCGACGGTCGACGTGCCCGCCGACATAACTTCGAGTTCCGACAACGCGGCGTCGCCGTCTTTGGCGATTGCCTCTTTGAGCAACGCCTCGCCCATGGGGGAGCGGCAGATGTTGCCCGTGCAAACAAATATCACTTTATTGCGCTTGTCTTTCATTGAAAACCCTGCGAAGAAAATCCGACATTTGTCCGCGTTTGTCGAGCAAAAAGCGCGGCTCGGTCGCGCGGAATTTTTTGCAAAAAGCGCGCATTTGCGGGGCGAATATGGCGCGCGGGCGCGGCGTCGCGTTCGTCGGCAAAACGGGATTTGCCCGGGCGAAGAAAAATCAGTTTGTGCCGTCGATGTTGCTTTCCTCTATTATATAATGCGGACGGCGTTTTGTTTCGAGATAGATTTTCGAGACATACTGCCCTAAAACGCCCAAGCAGAAAAGTTGCAATCCGCTCAGAAAAAACAGAATGCAGACCATTGAAGTCCACCCGAATGCCGAATTGTGGAAAATCAACTGGCGAACGGAAAGGACGACTATTGCGAGCGCGGAAAATGCGCAAAAACCCAAACCCAGCAGCGATGCGAGCGCGAGCGGAGCCGCCGAAAACGAGGTGAACGCTTCGAGCGAATACATCGCAAGCCCCAAAAACGACCAATTTGTTTTGCCCGCTACGCGTGGGCGGTTTTCAAACTCAATCCACTTTGTTTTAAAGCCGACCCACTCGTAAATGCCCTTCGTGAAGCGGTTATACTCGCCCAAGCGCAGAATTTGCGCGACTACTCGGCGGCGCATAAGGCGGAAATCGCGCGCGCCCTGACGGAATTTCAGGCGCGAGAAAGCGTTCATCAGCCCGTAAAACAGTCGCGAAAAAAGCGAGCGCACGGGCGGCTCGCCGTCGCGGGTGATGCGGCGGGCGGCAACGCAATCGCAATCGGCGATTTGCGCGAACATCTCCTTCAAAAGCTCGGGAGGATCCTGCAAGTCGGCGTCCATAACTGCGGCAAACTCGCCGCGGGCGGCCTCGAAACCCGCAAGCATTGCCGCTTCTTTGCCGAAATTACGCGAAAACGATATGTATTTTACGCGCGGGTCTTGGGTGGAAAGTTTTTTTACTGCGTCGAGAGTGGCGTCGGTCGAACCGTCCTCGACGAAGATTATTTCGAAGTTTTCGCGGCCTAATTCGCGCATGACCCGCGAAAATTCGCCGTAGAAAAGTCCGACGGTTTCCGCCTCGTTTTTACACGGAACAATCGCACTGAAAAGCCCATCGGAAGATGTAGCGAAATCGTCTTTCATCGCCAGCGACTATTGCACGTTTGGGAATTTTTTCAACAAAAAAACCGCATCGGGGCTCGGATTATTTTGCCTCCGCCGCGAGGGTTTGATATGTCTTCAAAATGCGCTGAAACTGCGAGACTTCCTCGAAGGGCAATGCGTTGTCGGGCAAAAGCCGCCAACTGGAATTTTCTTCTACAACCGCGCGGGTCGCCTCGAAATACTCTTCGTGGTCGGTTCTGAAATACAGACGCGAACCCGCGTGGGCGAACTGGCGTAGATAATCCAGAAATGCGGTCTGCATAAGTCGGCGTTTGTGGTGGCGTTCCTTCGGCCACGGGTCAGGGAAGAAAATGAAGATTTTATCCAAGACGGCGTCGCGCGGAAGTGCCTCCAAAAACTCGGAAGCCTCGGCCTTGAAGAAAAAGGCATTCAAAGCATCGCGGTTTTTGGCGCGGCGTTGCGAGTCGCGCACGCGTTCGGAAATCAGGTCTATGCCGACGCAGGTCTCCTGCGGGAATGCGGCGGCGTACGCGCTCAGGTAATGCCCCTTGCCGCAGCCAATTTCAAGCGTGATATGTTTTGTTCTCGCGAAGATTTCGGCACACTCTTCGGCGATTTTTTTTATGCGCAGATTGCGCTTTTCGAGGGCTTCTTCAAGGCTCATTTCGACTCCGCCTTTTTGTTCGCCTGCGCCAAAACGACGTATTTTTTAGACCAATGTTCAAGCCCTTCCCGCGTGGCGGCGTCGAGTTGCTTGACGACTTTTGCGGGCGCGCCCAAGACGAGCGACCCCTCGGGAACTACCGTGTTCTTCGTCACCAACGCGCCCGCGCCGACGATTGAGCCTCTGCCGATTACCGCCTTGTCGAGGATGATTGCGCCCATTCCGATAAGGCAGCCGTCGCCGACATCGCACGCGTGCAGGATTGCACCGTGACCCACAGTTACGTTTTTGCCGACTTTCACGCCTGCATCGTCGGCAAGGTGAACCATTACGCCGTCTTGCAGATTCGAGTTTTCGCCGAGCTCGATTGTGTTGATGTCGGCGCGCAGAACGCACCCAGGCCAAACGCTGGCGTTCTTGGCTATGCGGACGTCGCCGATGAGGACGGCGTGTTTGCTGACATAGGCGGTCTCGTCGACTGACGGGGTTGCGCCGAGGTATTTTTCGAGTCGTTCTTCCAAAGTCATACGGGGTTGGAATATCGGAGTTTTCCGCGTGTTTTTCAATAAAAATCTTGCACGGAATTCTACGCCCGTTTTATCCTGTAACGCTTTTTGTTATAATATGAGTATCGGAAATTTTTTCAATGCGAGGTTGGCGGCGGCCGTTTTTTGCGCGTTCGGCGCGCTGTGTTTTTCGGTTTGCGCAAATGCCGCCGAAAAGCGTTTTATCCGAAAGGGAACCCACGTGGTATCCGTTCCCGAGAAGAGCGCGCAGCTCGGCGGAAACGGCTCAACCGGCGCGAATGCAGCTGCCGGCGGTATCTCCGCGAACGCCAACGCGCTCGACATTTTCGGGAAATGGTCGATTCCCGACGACGAAAATCCCGACGCGCCGCAAAGCATTGTTTTATTTTATAAAAAATCCGACGGCACTGCCGCCGCGAAGATGATTGCGATTTACCACAACGGCAAAATCGACGACACCGAAGCCGCCCCGAAGGAACGCGCAAAGAAAATCAACGGACACCCGTTTCTTTGCGGCTACGACTTTATCCACTCGCTTATTCCGAACGCGCAACGGTCGCGTTTTGCGGGCAAGGTAGTCGACCCCGACTCGGGCAAGACTTACGACTGCGAAGTTTGGTTTGACGCCCGCAGGAATGTGCTCGTTGTCCGCGGAGAGTTGCTTATCTTCGGCGTCAACCAATACTGGCCTAAAACGGGCGAGGACGTGCGCCTCTGAGTCGAATTTATTTTTTATAATGCTGAAAGAAGTTCCATTCGGAACTTCTTTTTTTTGTTTTTTTAGATTCGACTCAGAGGCGCACTCACGGCTAAAAGACGGTTTCCTCGGGAGGTCTGTGCATTAGCACTATCCCTCCTTGAAT
>URDC01000024.1 GCA_900546565.1 uncultured Opitutales bacterium | reverse complement strand
AACGCATCTATACGCGCCTTCGGCTTGTATTCGCCCACTCGCTAACGCTCGGGGTATTTTGCCTTCGGCAAAATCTCAAACGCGCTTCGCTTGTTTTCTGCCTCGAGCCTCGCGTTTTTTTCGGCACCCGTGTTTATCCTAATCCGAAAAAATAATGTAAACGAAACGAAGTTTCGTTTTTATAAAAGTAGGTGTTAGAAAAAGGATTTTCCGAATGGGAAAGACTTTTTGGATTATTTCTTCGGCTTAGAGTTAACGTAGGTGCTGGAAAAACGCGTGAGGCGCGTGCTAAAAGACACGTTTGTGAGCTGGTGGGATAGTGCTTTTGCACAGACCACCCGAACAAACTGGCTTTTAGCCGTGAGTGCGCCTCTGGGGCAAATTTAATAATCAAAAAAAGGTTTTCCTCGGGAAAACCTTTCAGCATTATAAAAATAAATTTTGCCCCAGAGGCGCACGCCCTCACCCGTTTTTAGAAAGAGGAAAGGATTGAGGCAACAAGCCCGTCCAATTTCACGAAGTCTTCGGCAAGCGGACGCCCTTTGACAATGACATTGTCCAGTTTTTTGGGCTTGATAAACGTGAACGCCGCATCGACAAGCGAACTCAGATTTCCGCCCCAGCCGAACGAGCCAATCACGGCATAAAACTTGATTTTTGCGCGTAAAATGTTTGCGAGCATTGCCACATACGGCGTCTTCGGGTGCGGACAGGCAAGAACCATCGACGTTCCAAAAACAATCCCCGCAGCGTCTATGAGCTGCTCGGCAATCTCGCCTTCGTCGCTTTCCATAATGTCCACAAGCGCGACTTCCACACCGTTTTCGCGCAGCCTACGCGCCACATATTCCGACATCGACTTCGAGCTGTCATACATCGAAACATACGCCACCACAACCTTGCGCGACACCTCGGGCGATACCCACTTTTGATAAAGCCCCGTGATGAACGAAATGTCCGCGCCCTTGTAAACGGGCCCGTGCGAGGGCAAAATAAAACCGACATTCATCTCCAAAACCTTCGACAAATACTTCGCGCAGAAATTGCGGTAAGGCATCATAATTTCGGCATAATAACGCTTCGCCGATTCCGCCAAAGCCGCCGACTTGTCGGCAAAAACCTCGAAATTCGTGTAGTGCGACCCGAAAAAGTCGCAGGTAAACAACGCCTTGTCCTCCTCGCAGTAGGTGAACATCGTGTCGGGCCAGTGCACCCACGGCGCAGCGATAAAACGCAGCGTCTTGCCGCCGAGCTCGCACACATCGCCGTCTTTTACCACGGAAATCCTCGCACGGTCGACGTGCAACATATTCACGAGATTGTCCGCGCACTTTTCGGTGCACAACACAACCGCATCGGGGAAACGCTCCAACAGCGCGGGAATCGCGCCACTGTGGTCGGGCTCGGCATGGTTTGAAACAATCACGTCAATCTTCACACCCGAGGCGGTAATTTCGCGCATATATTCGTCGCAAAACTTCGCATACATCGTGTCTATAAGCGCATTCTTGCGAGTCCCTTTAACCAGATACGAGTTGTAGCTCGTGCCTTGCGAAAGCGACACAAGCTGGTCGAAAACGCGGCGTTCCTTGTCGAGAATGCCGCAGTAAAAAATATTGTCGGTAATCGGCTTCATCATTACGACAAAACAAAACTATATTGATAAAAATGCCAACAAAAAAAAACGCCGGCATGCAAAGAACTACACCCCGACGCAGAGTATGCGCAAATTCATCGCAGCGTGTCGGTGTCGGGACACAAAACACGATTACTGCGCAAATAAAACAAACGCGCGACAAAAACACCGAATAGACAAAGGCAATCAGCCTTCGTCCGTCTCTTCAAATTCGTCCTTGCCGACGGCACAGAGCGGGCACACCCAATCGTCGGGCAAATCCTCAAACGCCGTCCCCGCGGGAACGCCGTTGTCGGGGTCACCCACTTCGGGGTCGTAAATATAACCGCAAACTTTACACTTGTATTTTTTCATATTCTTCCTTTCGTAAAAAAAACCATAAACATGAGATCGGATTTCCGCAAAAAAACTTAAAAGCAAGACTATCTTGCGGCGGTGACGGTAAATACCGCTCGCAGCGTCTGCGAGGCTTCAAGCTCGTATTGAGCCTTGATTTTATCGTAAGAACCCTTCGCATCAAGCCTGCCCTTCGGGCGTTCGGGCAACTTAGGCTCATTGTTCTCGTCCTGCACAAGCGACAAATCCCCTCCCGAAAACAACGCCGTCTGCGATAACGCTTCCTTTATCGACTTCGCCTCCTCGACCGAAGACGGGCGCGTAAACTGAATGCAATAGGGCTTGCCGAGTGTAATTTTCGCCTTCGTGCCGAGCCGTTCGAACGTCTCGAAAACAGGATACTTCGTAATAGAATTGTCCGTGTTCGCGCCGTCGTGATACTGCATGGAAAGCAACCGCGAATACGCGTATGATATATTGAAGCGCACTGAGTTCGAGTTCAAAACCTTCAAAACCTCCATTCTGCAATACGAACCCACATCGTATTCCTCGTAGTCGAGATACTTGATTTTGTTCGCCCGCGCCAGACGCTTTTTATCCAAAATGTCCTGCTCCGACGGCATAAACGACTTTTCGTATTCGGCGAATTTCGCCTTCGCCGCGGCGGAAGAACCCGACGATGCCAATGCCTCGATCTTTTCAAGCTCCGCCAGACGCTTTTTAAGCAACGCCGCAGCGTCGCCGATAGCCGCCTGCCTGCGCTCCTCCGTAGCCGACAAGTCGCGCACGTGCATCAGCTCCTCCACAAGACGCTGCTGAAACGTCTTCGACTCGCGCTGTTTCATTTTCTCCCGAGCCGCCTTAATGTCGTTAAATTCGGCATAAGTGCTCAGCAAAAAACCCTTTGCCAGAAAGCGTTTCGCCAGATATTTCCCGTCAAAACCCTTGACTTGCGGCGTTCCTTCTTCGACAACAAAGAAAAATTTATCCTCCAACTTTCCACCGACATACGTTTCGACTTTCACGTTGAATGACGCCGCCGACACCGCAGACGCGAAAACCGCGCAGATAAGACTTAGTAATGCTATTCTCATAAAAAAAACAAGAATCATTGTATCAATACGGCGTTTGCTGTCAAAACTTATTTGAGCGAATTTACCGTATTTCCGCGTTTGACGCCACCGCGTGTGACATTATTTACAGTGCCCGCGGCGTTGTCGCCCCTTATGCCCAAACCGTTGTCGATAAACGCCGTAATGTTGCCGTCCTTGATATACTCTTTCATATAGTTGTACATCGATTCGCGCAACGCAATCTGGTATTGAAGCTCTCCGCGGTATATCGAATACACGTTTTTCGAATTTAGCGAGATGTCTCCCATCTTGTACATATCCGTGCGCATCGAATGCAAAATTTCGATGATGAACGACTCATACCTGCGCTCGAACGAGTCGCGCGAAAGACTGCGCGTTTCGAAGTCGTTTTTGTATTTCTGCGCAATGCGCGAAATCCGCGCCGAACGCAACGCGTCGCCATAATTGCCGCGGATAAGGAACTTCAAATAGTCGTTGTTCGTATCGGTGTATTTGCGGATTAGATTCTTTTGCTGCCAAAACTTCGCCACATCGAGCTTCGACCAGCGCGTCAGAGCCGTCAGACGCACAAAGCGCACCGAACTTGTCGGCGCATACGCGGTCGCGCCCACCGAGCCGTCGAATTGGCGCACAAAGCTCACAAAGTCGGGAATCTGCATTTTTTCGTGCCCCAAGACGTTGCCCGTGCGCCCGCCCATATCAATCATTCCGTATGAGTAATAGCGCAACGCCAGCGACACCAGCTTGCGCGACTTCGGCTCGAAAACCAGCGCGTTTTCGCCCACCGAATACTTGTCCAAAATGTTTATCATAATCTTTTCGGCCTTGCGGTCGAGAGCCTTCACCGTCACCGAGCGCGTAGTCTGCGGGGCGTCCGCCTCCGCGAGGTTCAGGAATTGCGAATCCTCCGAGAACACGCGCAAACCCTTGCCCATAAAGCCGCCCCTGTTGGGCGCAATCATATACAAATCCTTCTTGTCGATGTTCGCAGATTCCGCCGCCGAAATCACTTCGATGGGCTCGAACATCTTCGGCTCCTCGTCGGGGAAGAGCGCGATAATCGGATAGTCTTCCGAAATCATCGCGCGCGAGCACACAATACGCCCCCTGCTATTTCCGAAAACAACGGGCATTTTCTGCGGAATGAAATTCTTCGAGCAAAGAATCGCAGTCTTGCCTTGAAGCTTCACCAAAACCGCGACGTCGATATCGTCGCCTTCGCCGCGCTTCGTGAACACACAGTCCCTGAAAATCTGGGCGGCCTTGGTCTGATTCGGATTCGGCTCGGCTTTCGGCAGCTTCGCCTGTGCGAGTTCCTCGCCAAGCTTGTGCCAGTTGTATTTTTCAATCTCGCGCTTTTGCGCCACAAAGTCGGCCGGATGCTTTTCTGCAAACCGAGCCTTTACATTCGCCATCTCGGCGGGCGGAACAGTGCGGTAAGTGAAGTTCGCCACAAAATCCCGCGCCCTGCTTTGGGCGTAAAACTTGGACATAACCGTCTCGGGCGAGCGGCGCAACGTTTCCATATACGATTTTTTCAGCGCGTCGAAATCCTTTTCGTCGAAACGCTTCTGCAAATAGCGCATATCCTCGAAAACCCCCGACCACTCGATGGCCGAACGCATAGCGGCGCGGTATTCCATAACGTTTTCGTCGTCGAAAAGTCCCTTTATGAACGCATGTTCGTCGGCGGAAAGTGAGCCCGTGCGCGATTTCAGCAGTTCAGCCTCGCGCACCATCTCGCCGATTTCGGAGTTTAGCGCGACATAGTCGTCGCCCGCAATCGACTGCGCATAGCGCACAATCTTCGAATATTCCTCGACGGGAATCGACGGCACGAAAGACGAGAACTCCTTGTAGGCGGCAACCTGCTTTTCCGACCAGTGCTTTGCAAGCTGCGGATTCGACGGAAAATTGCGCTTTGCCGCCGCCTCAATCTTGGCGGAAACTTCGGCGGGAATATCCGACTTCACCTCCCCGACTTTTTTTTCGCATCCAGCCAGCGCGAAAACTGCGATAAAAACAGCGACAGCTCTAAATAAATAATTTTTCATATCACAAACCTATAAACATTAACAACGCGCAACAGAAGAACACAAATCCCGTAATGGCGCAATTCCATTTTTCGAAAAATTTCGTCTTGATGTTAATCTTCGACATGCCCTTCATCAGCGCGAACACTAATGCCATCATCGTAAAAATCGTCGCAAACGAAAACGTAAACGAAATTCCGAGCACCCCGAACCAGTCGCCGCGCGAGGCTGGATACATTACAAGCGGAATCAGAATCTCGCACGGCCCGAGCACGAACAAAATGAACAGCACCCAGAAGTTCGCCGAATTCGACATCGGCGCGGAGTGCGAATGTTGGACAAGCGGCGCGTCTTCGCCTCCGCAACCGCAACCCGATACTTCGCCGTCGGTTCCGTGGCAGTGAACCGTTCCGTCAAAATGCCTGTGCATATGCGCCGAATTCGACAACCCGCGCTTGACGCCGTAAATCATATACGCAAGCGCAAAGCCCAGAAATAGCCATTTCACAATATCCGCGCGGCTGCCGTCTATCGATTGCAACACCTCCGCGCTGCGTTCGACAGCCCCGACACCCATACCGATAAAGATGCCCACACACCCGATAACAATCGAAGACATCGTGTGTCCCAGTCCGCAAATAAACGTGGTAAGCATCGTTTTAGAAATCCCCCATTTGCGACATTTCGCCAACGCCACAAACGGCAGATAGTGGTCGGGGCCAATCAGCGTATGGAAAGCCCCCAACATCGCAGCCGAGGCCATCAGCCCCAATTCAGAATAATATTGTTCCATATTTTATTCCCATAAAAATTGATTATTCCAAATAAACGCGCAAAGACGGAAAAGTTTCGCGCCGTTGCGCCCGCCCAGCAAAAATTCGGGGCGCGACAACCGCGATTATCGCGACGCCTTCTCTTTCGCCGACGACGCCGACACCACCTTGTATTCGAGTTTGCCGACCCCGAAAATATACGTCGGCGCAAACGAAAGTTTCAGCTCGAATTCGGACGATTTCGGAAGTTTTTTGTCCTTGCCCGAACGCGTCACAATCCGCTGCGGAACTTTGTCGGTCTTGACCGCGACGGTGATTTCCTCCACTTCGCAAAGCTTCCAAATTGCCTTCACTTTCAAACCGTCTTCGGCGCGAACCCATTGCGCAACCGCCACATTGCCGTCTATTTTAAGCTCGGGTTTCGCCTTCGCGCCCAAAAGCTCGGCAACGAGCTTGTAGGAATGCCACGCGGGCTTGCGGCTTAAATCGTAGCGCGTTATCCCGAAGTGCCCCTCCGCGTCGGGATACAGCCCGTTGGAGTGGTAGCTGTAATTCAGCACGACATCGACCCCGTTTGCCAACGCCGCAATGACATACCGCGGCAGCAACGCCGCCTGATATTTTTCCGAGCCGTTCGAATTCACCCGCGAGGAAATCATAATCAAATTGCCCGACATATCCCCGCCGTATTTTACAATGCCCGCCAGCGGATAAACTTTGCCGCCGAACTTCGCGCCCATAATCGGAATGAACTTGTCCTGCTTGTCGAGCTTGTCGAGCAAAAGCGTGTCCGACGAAAACGCCCCTTCGGTTTTGAGAGCCTCGAATCCCTTCTCGGCGACCAAATCGCGCGTCTCGAAATATTTCGGGAAGTCGGGATTCTTCTCGCGCATACGCCACGACGCCCGCACAGCCACGCGGAACGCGTCCCCGCCGAAATACTGGTGTTTGTAGTGGCCGTTTTCGTCCGCAATCTGGCTCACGCACGCGGGAGTCCCGCCGATTGAGACAATCGTACCGCCCATCGCCACATAAGTGCGCAACTTGTCGACGTGCTCCTGCGCAAACAGAGACATCGGCGGCAGCAAAATCGCCTTCGTTTTGTTCGGGTCGAGATTTTCGAAATCCGAAAATTTTATCGTCTTGAATTTCTTGATTTCGGGAAACACTTGATGGGGCCAATCGAGAATCATGTCCGTCGAACAGTTGAACGCGGGGTCGCGGATAACCGCAAGCTCCAGCCCGTCGATTTTTATCCCGAGCCTTTCGAGCGACATTCTCACAATGTCGGCGGCGGTCTTCTGCACGGGCGCGGAATTGCAGCCCGTCTCAGTAAGCCACACGGGCTTCGCGCCGCCGTATTGCTTCATAAGCGCGTCCAGATACGTCAGGTCGTCGCGCAATAAATCTTCGGGCACGCCGTAGCCGTAGTAGCGGTGGACATTCATCACATCGAAACATTCGGCAATCTTCGGGTCGGCCTTGTAGACTTCCTCGATGAATTTCGCCTTGCCCTTTATCTGCGCCACTCCGCTAAAAAACACCCGCGCCGAAGGATTCGCCTTCTTGACCGCGCCGTGCGCCGCGCGCAAAACGCGGGCATATTCGGCGGCGAGCTTCGGAACGTCGCCCTTGAATTTTTTAATCCAGCCTCCCCAGTCGACTTCGTTTATAATCTCCCAGTCTTCGACGCGCCCCTTGAAGTGCGCGACAGTCGCCGAAATGTATTTCGCCCACTTTTCCGTGGCGGTAAACGCGTCTTCGCTGCCGTTTAGCCGCCCCGTGATAATGCCCAAAACCGACACGCCCCGACTCAGCGAATAGTCGAATACCTTGTCGAACTTTTCGAAAGAATACGTTCCGTTGCGCTCAATCGCCGGCCAGTCCATATCGGTGCGCAAAATTTTAAGCCCGCAGTCGCGATACCCGTCAAGCATTGGCTCGTGAATCGGGAACTCGTGGGCTCTCACGGGGTGGGCGCACGCGCCGAAACGCGGCTTTTCGTCCGCAAAACACACCGCGGCGGCACACGCCAAAACCGCGGCAACCGCACAAAATTTCGAAAAAAACTTTCCTCTCATAAACAAACCTCCCTATATTCTCGCTTAATCGTTCCTGCCTTTAATTATTAGAGCCGCATTATACGCCGCCCCGAACCCGTTGTCAATATTAACGACACCCACGCCGTTCGCGCACGAATTGAGCATAGCAAGCAACGCCGAAAGCCCGCCGAAATTCGCCCCGTAGCCGACCGAGGTCGGCACCGCGACAACCGGCACTTTCACAAGCCCCGCCACGACCGACGCGAGCGCGCCCTCCATACCCGCAACCGCTACGACGCAGTCCGCCTTTCGGATTTCGTCGATATGCATAAGCAGCCTGTGCAGCCCCGCAACTCCACAGTCGTAGAAAGCCGCGGCATTCACGCCGAAAAATTCCGCACACACCCGCGCCTCCTCGGCGACGGGCATATCGCCCGTCCCCGCGCTCACGACCGCCAGCAATCCGCGCTTTTCGGGCATTTCAGCGCACCGCAACACGGCAGTCCGCGCAATTTCGCAGCATTCTATATCCGCAAATTCCGCCTTCAACGCCTCCATACATTCGCCCGAAACGCGCGTAGCCAAAACATTTTGACGGCGGCTTTCGAACGCGCGGAAAATCTCGACAACCTGCCCGACAGTCTTCGATTGCGCAAACACGACTTCGCCGAACCCCGTCCGCGCCCGCCTGTCGAAGTCGAGCTTGGTGTGTCCCAAATCGACAACCGAAGTCTTCGCAAGCAGCCCCGCCGCCTCGTCTACGCCGAGCGAACCCGACTTCACGCCCTCCAAAATATCCCTAATATTCATAATCAAAATCCGATAAAATAAACTATTTACTACTTCGCGCTTTTCTGCATGCACCCGAACTTGTAGCCGTCTTTCGAAACCCCGAACCGCGCAATTCCCTCCGCCGCCATAAACGCGTCGAGCCTCGAACGCGCCGCCGCGCCTTCCGCCAGCCGCGCGACCATTTCGGGCGCGACCTGAATTTCAATCGCCCCGCCGAAGTCCCGCGCCCGACAAAGCGCAAAGCCCTCTCCGCGCAGAAAATCCTCGACCGCCGCCACGCGCCGCAAGTCGGCATCCGACACCGCGCGGTTGCATTCAAAACGCGTCATCAAACACGTCGCCGACATCTTCTCCGCGCATTCGCCGACACCCACTTCCGCCGCCAACGCGCGAATCTCCGCCTTCGTTATGCCGCACTCCATAAACGGGCTGCGAACCCCGCATTCGTCCTTCGCCCGCATTCCGAGCCTGCTCTCGCGCAAATCGTCGTAGTTCGAACCGTCCAAAACCGCCGCAATCCCGCGCCGCGCGGCAATCGAGCAGGCGGCGGAAAAAATCGCCCGCTTGCAAATATAGCATCTGTCGACGGGGTTCGAATCCGTAATCTCCGCAACCGAAACGTCCGCGACCGCGCATTCCGCGCCGAACCGCGCCGCCACAGTCCGCGCGAAATCGAGTTCCGACGAAATCATATACCGCGCCGTGCCGAGCACCGCCAAAACATTGCCCGAGCCCAAAAGCCGCACGCAATACGCCAGCAAAACCGAACTGTCGACGCCGCCCGAAAGGCACACCGCAACGCGCCCGAACCTGCGCACCAACGCCTCAAAGTTTCGTATTTTCGAATTCATTTTCGACAGATTTTTTGACCGACATAATCGGCATTCCCGTTTCGCGCGCAATCCGCGCGGCGTCCTCGAATTCGAGCTTCGCGCGCCCCGAAACCTTCGAACGCTTCATGCGCACATCGCCGAAACCCGACTTGAACCCGACAACCTCGCGCTCCGCCACGGCGCGCAAAATAAAAGACCTCCGCACCCCGAGCGTCGTCGAGTCCGCAAAAAACGCCGCTTCGGCAGCCTCCGCATTTTCGGGCCTTGCCAACGCGCATACTTTGACCGCCGCGCGCGACTTCTTCATCACAATTCCCTCCGTCCAAACGTCCAAACAGCCCGACTCGAAAAGCCGCCCGCATAAAAACGCGACATCTTCGGGCGTCATATCGTCGATGTTCGCCTCCAAAAGCGCGACCTTCTCCCCAACAGTCGGACACGTTTTTTCGGACGAAACTTCCGCCTCGCCGCATTCGCATAAAAGCACCTGCAAGACATTCGCCCGCTCCGCGCAGTCGCGCTGCCCGACACCTATCCCGCGCCCGACAACGCGCCCCGCAAGCCGCGAAGACCCGCCCGCGAACTCCGCCAAAAACGCCATTCCCGTCGGCGTCGTGGCCTCGTGCATAACGCCGCCGAGCGAGCACTCAAAACCCTGCGCCAACACCGCCGTCGCGGGCGCGGGCACGGGCATAACCCCGTGTGCGCAGCGCACAACCCCGCCGCCGAGCTCCACACATCCGACCGTAATTTTCTCGACCCCCAGCAGCTCCAAACACACCGCGCCGCCTACAATGTCGATAATAGAATCGACCGCGCCGACTTCATGAAAATGCACATCGTCAACATCCTTGTTGTGAATCCGCGCCTCCGCCTCCGCAAGCCGGCGAAATACGCCGACCGACCTGCGCTTGACAAAACCGCTCAGCCCGCTCGACAAAATCAAATCCCGAATCTGCGCAAAACTGCGCCCGTGCGCGTGGGCGTGTTTGCCCTCCGAATGTCCGTGTTCGTGCCCCGCTTCGTGCGTATGCCCACAACATTCTCCTTCGTGAATATGCCCGTGCCCGTGTTCCTGACCGTGCCCGTGTTCGTGAACACCATTCGCGCAACAGTGGGTGTGCTCCGCGCCGCGCCCGTGCCCGTGTTCGTGACGACTTCCGTCGCAGTCGGAAGTTCCGCCGCAACAGTCCGCGACCGCCCGAGTCCCCCAAATTCCGCACTTCTGCGCTTTCATAAAAGACAGATTCCATTCGCCCGCAAGCCCCAGCTTGCCGAGCTCCGCTACAAGCTTTTCGGCGTCAACTCCCAAATCGACAAGAGCCGCCAAATTCATATCCCCGCTAATTCCCGAAGCGCAAATGTAGTGTAAAACTTTCATCACGGTAATCCTACTAAAAGCGGCTTCGCCAATCAACAAAAAACGCCCGTCAAAAAACTGCGCATCCGCGCGCGACAACACCGCTAAAACGCAAAACACAACACGCCACACCGCCGACAGCGCAAAAACAAAAAAACATTCCGCATAAAGCGGAATGTCCCCGTAAAAAACGAACCTCGCCGACCTCGATTTTCAGTAGGTAAACTCGACCTGCTCCTGCGAGTTGGGAATTTTCAAAGTAATCGTGCCGCCGTTTGCGTTTACGACAATGTCTTCATACGATTCGCCTTTCACAGGCACGAGCGGCTTGATGATTTTCTCGCCCACAAGCGTTTTGTAGCCGATTTTCGGCAGATTGCGCTCGCCCAAATACGAGCGCGCCGTCGTCACCAAAACATTCAGATTCGTGTTAATCATATCGTTTGCGGCCTTCTCGCGCACCTTTACCGACGCGGGCAAAAACACCGCAACCAAAAGCCCGACAATAACGAGCACCGCCGCGACTTCGAAAATCGAAAAACCTCTTCTATTTTTCATAACACCACGATAATCCAAATACTCCGCGTTTATGCAACAAATTTTTTACGCATAAAAAAAAGCCCTCCCGCCCGAAAAAATAATTGAACAAACAGACCGTTAATTTATAAAGGCGGATAATGAAAGAAAGAACATTCATAATACTCAAACCCGACTGCATCGAAAAACACCTTATCCCCGAAGTCTTGGACAGGTTTTTCAAGGCTGGGCTGGAACTTGCCGCGTGCAAAATGACGCAGCTCGACGAAGCCATACTGCGCAAACATTACGCGCACATCGCCGACAAGCCCTACTACCCGCCGCTTGTAAAGTTTATGCAGCGCAAACCCGTCGTGATGGCGGTTTTGGAGGGCGACAACGCCGTGCTTAAAGTGCGCAAAATTCTGGGTTGCACAAATTCGCTCGAAGCCCCCGCAGGCACAATCCGCGGCGATTTCGGCACAGACACGCGCGAAAACATCGCCCACGCCTCCGACAGCGTCGAAAACGCGCAGGCGGAAATCGAACGCTTCTTCAAGGCGGACGAAATTTTCTAACACACCGCCCCGACAAAATGTCAGACCCGTTCGCCAAATTCGAGTTCGACGCCCCCACGCGCGAAAAGCTCGCGCATTACGCCGCGCTCTTGCGCGAGGCTAACGCGAAAGTCAACCTGCTTTCGCGCAAGGATACCGACGCGCTCGAATACCGCCACATCGCATTCTGCGCGGCAATCTCGAAATTCCTCACTCCCGACGCGGGCGCGCGCATAGCCGACGTCGGCACGGGCGGCGGGCTTCCCGGCATAGTCGAGGCAATCCTCTACCCGCAGGCAAACGTGTTTATGTTCGACGGCGTCGGCAAAAAAATCAGAATGATTTCCGACTTTATCCGCGAGCTCAAACTCGACAACGCCGAAGCCCGCAACACGCGTATCGAAGAATTCAAGTCCGAGTTCGACTACGCCACGGGCAGGTCGGTCTGCGCCCTGCCGCTGTTCTTCGGCTTCGTAAAAAAACGCCTGAAAATCGGGCACAACGGCAACCTGCCAAACGGCGTGGTCTATTTCAAGGGCGGAGAGCTCGAACCCGAACTCGTCTCGAAAAAAATCCTGCCCGACGCCGAGTTCGACTTGCGCGAATTTTTCTCGGATTCCGATTACGAGGGCAAACGCATAGTTGCCTTTAACACAAAGAAAGTGCTCGCCGCTGCAAAACACGCCTAAACTATCCTCCTCACACACCGCGCACAAGCCCGACAATACCCCGACGCCCCTACAAAAAATAAAAAAATCCACCAAACAAAACTTTAAAATTAAACACATAAAAAAATGGCAAAAGAAAAACGCACAGCAATCGAACCCACAAGACAGCAGGATTACCCCGAGTGGTATCAGCAAGTAATCAAGGCGGCGGATTTGGCGGAAAACAGTCCCGTCCGCGGCTGTATGGTAATCAAGCCTTGGGGCTATTCGCTCTGGGAAAACATCCACTGCGAAATGGACAAAATGTTCAAGGCAACGGGGCACACCAACGCCTACTTCCCGCTTTTCATTCCCGTCAGCTACCTGCAAAAGGAGGCCGAACACGTCGAGGGCTTCGCCAAGGAATGCGCAGTCGTCACCCATTCGCGCCTGCAAGCCGACGCCGACGGCAAACTCTCGCCAGCGTCTCCGCTCGACGAACCGCTCATCGTCCGCCCCACCTCCGAAACAATCATCGGCGAAATGTATTCCAAATGGGTGCACTCCTACCGCGATTTGCCAATCTTGATTAACCAGTGGGCGAACGTAGTCCGCTGGGAAATGCGCACGCGCCTGTTCCTGCGCACCGCCGAATTCCTCTGGCAGGAAGGGCATACCGCCCACGCCACGCGCGCCGAGGCGGAAGAGGAAACAATCAAAATGTTGCGCGTCTACGAAGACTTCGCCGTAAACTACCTCGCAATGCCCGTAATCTGCGGCAAAAAGACCGAGGGCGAAAAATTCCCCGGGGCTGTCGACACCTATTGCATCGAGGCTATGATGCAGGACCGCAAAGCCTTGCAGGCGGGCACTTCCCACTTCCTCGGACAAAACTTCGCAAAGTCCAGCAACATTAAATACCTTTCTGAGGCAGGCAAAGAGGAATACGCTTGGACGACCAGCTGGGGCACTTCCACGCGCCTCATCGGCGGAATGATTATGACCCATTCCGACGACAACGGACTCGTCCTGCCCCCGCGCCTCGCGCCGCTGCACGTCGTAATCCTGCCCGTAATCCATAACGACGCCGACCGCCAAAGCGTAATGCAGTATTGCCAAACCCTGCAAAACGAACTCCAAAATTCCGATTACGCAGGCGGCAAAGTCCGCGTCCAAATCGACGCCCGCGACATTCGCGGCGGCGAGAAAACTTGGAGCTGGATAAAAAAAGGCGTGCCCCTGCGCGTCGAAGTCGGCCCGCGCGACATAGCAAACAACGCCCTCTTCGTCGCCCGCCGCGACACCGACGAAAAACAGTCCCTGCCCCGCGCCGAGTTCGTCGCCGACATCGCCAAAACTTTGCAGACAATACAGGACAACCTACTCGAACGCGCCCGCGCATACCGCGACGCCAACACCGTCAAAATTTCGTCGAAGGACGACTTCTACGCATACTTCACCCCGAAGAACGAAAAGAAGCCCGAAATCCACGGCGGCTTTGCAATCGCCGATTACGACGGCTCGGCGGAAGTCGAGGACACCCTGCGCAAAGACCTCAAAGTCACGGTCCGATGCATTCCGCTCGAAGGCAACACCCCCGAGGGCAAGTGCATCTTCACGGGCAAAGACGCCAAATACCGCGCGGTTTTCGCAAAATCCTACTAAACAGCAACCGCAAAAAGCCGCCTTTCGACAAAATCGAATCGCGGTTTTTTGTAAAAAAAAGCAATATTTGCCTTGCAATAAAAAAGTAAAAAACGATTATCCCCTTACCACCTATTTTCAAATAACTAACATTATGAAATACGTTCTCTATCTCTTTCTGGCGGCGGCATTGGCTTTCGCCGCCCGATACCTGTTTTCGATAAGCGAGTGGACAAAAACCGCCGACTTGGCGCGAAAGGCGGACGCCATCAAAGTCTACACCGTCGAAAAACGCGGCAACCTCCTCGAACGCATCCCGCTTTTCGAGTCCACAAACCCCAAGGATATCGCCGAATTTGCCGCCGCAATGAAGACAAAAAAAACGGTCGCCCGCAAAAACAAAAAACAGCTAGGTCTTCCGCTGATATACCTCTACCGCAAGGGCGAAGAACTCATGATCGTCTCGAACCACGACGGCAACCGCATAAGCTCGTCGAAATGCAAGACCGATTCGGTGCTCAAATCGCCCGAAAAATGGCGCGCTTGGTTTACTTCGCGCATTCCGAATTTCCCGACAACACAAACAACCGTTCCCAGCTCGGAAATAAAAAATTAGCCTCCGCACTCAAAAATCGGCAATAACTTTTGCCCCCAAACACAAAAAAAACGCAAGGCATCAAAAACAGTTGCCTTGCGTTTTTTTTGGGCTATTTCAGAACCGTCCGCCTACGGCTGCAAACGCGAAATCTCCCAGACGGCATTCCCGTCCGCAGCAGTTTTTTTGTCATACGCGAACCTGTCGTGAAGCCTGTTTTCGCGCCCCTGCCAAAATTCGAAACGGCGCGGAACAATCCTTATGCCGCCCCAAAAATCGGGCAAAGGAACTTCGCCGTTGGAAAACTTTTCCTTCATTTTTTGGAATTGCATTTCCAAAAGCGAGCGCGACGAAATTATCGAGCTCTGGTGCGAAACCCACGCCCCCAGCCTGCTGCCCAGCGGCCTCGACAAAAAGTAGCGCAAACTCTCCGCCGTCGAAATCCTCTCCGCCACCCCTTCAATGCGCAGCTGACGCTCCAAGTCGAACCACGCAAAAAGTGCGCAAACATTGGGGTTCGCTTCAAGCTCGCGGGCTTTCTGGCTCTTGTAGTTGGTAAAAAACACAAAACCGCGCTCGTCCCACGACTTCAACAAAACGACCCTGCTCGACGGCGCACCCGCCGCCGACACCGTCGAAACCGCCATTGCATTCGGCTCTTTCACCTTGCATTCGACCGCGTGGTTGAACCATTCCCCGAATTGCGCAAACGGATTTTCGTCAAGCTGCGAGCGTTCAAGACCGCCTTTTAAATACTCGTTTCTGAATTCAAAAATATCCATTTTAATACATTATATCTTTGATTTTTTTGCCCAAAATTTCGTGGTCGGACATATCCGCAATCGCCGAGAGCGTCGCCCTTACCGAACTTTCATAGCCCGAAAGCCGCTCCACAACCGACCTGTCGCCGCCGTTTTCTTCCAGCATTTCGAAGAACTCCGCAACCGTAATCGAGTCGGGCGAAACGGAGGGTTTAATCAGAATCGAATTGCCGTCGGGCGAATCCACCCAGCAAACCAAGTCCTTTTGAACAAGCCATTTCACGCACATTGAGACCACAACCTTCGGCAGCTTCAACTTGTTCGAAATCGAGTCCAAATCGCACGAGCCGCGCCCGCGCGAGCAAAAATCCTTCGACACTTCGCTGAACACCGCCAGCGCGCACATGCGCTTTGCCCGCGAACCAATCTTGTTCCACGCCTGATCATCGTCGAAAAACCCGACAAACTGCACCGCATACGCAATCATTCCGCCCGAAAGCAAAAGCGTCCAAAATATGTAAAGGCTGAACATCACAACCGCCACAATCGCCAAATACCCGTAAAAACTCTGCTGCTTTGCAATGTATGAAATATAGAGGAACGATCCCTTGTTGTTCAAAAGCAGCAGCACCGTCACGACCAACGCCCCCACCAGAGCCGCCCTCCATTCGACCTTTGCCGAAGGAATGAACTTGTAGAAACACGAAAGCACAATCAACATCACCGCCACGCCGAAACAGTAACTGAGCCACGGCAGAAAATCGCGGACAACGGGAATGTCGCCGAACATAGACGCAAGCGTCGACGTCGCAAAAAAGCCCGCCGAAAAAATCGCGCCCACCGACCCGAAAAATATCATCACAAAATAGAACACAACCCTGTTGAGCCAGTTGCGCCCCACCGACACGCCCCAAATGTAGTTGAAGGCGTTTTCCATATTTATCAAAAGTAGAAGACACGTAAGCAACATCGCAATCACGCCGAAAATCCCCGCCTTTGCACTGCCGCGCGAAATGTTTTCGATAAACTCGTAAATGCGCGGATTCACCTTTATGCCGTGCCCGGCTTTCGCATTCGCCGAACCCGACTTCCCGCTTTCCGCCACAGCCGCGCCATTCGACACTTTTGCGCCCGATGCCGTCTGTTCTCCGACAGCCGCCTGCGCAACATCTTCCGCGGAGTCTTCCTTAATCATCTCGTTGAACGCGGGCATAACAAACGTCGCCGCGTCCATAATCTTGTCGTAGACAAACGTCTCGTCCTTGTCCTTGTAGAAAATCTGCGAGAACATAATCGTAATCGCCAAAATCGGGCCGACAGCCAAAAGCGTCGCATACGAAAGCGACGACGCCTGCACAAGCACGCGTTTTTTGACAATGCCCGTGGCAATCGCCACAATAATGCGCACCGCCACAATCAGCGCCCGCCGCGCCGACTTCTCGCCCGCAGCCGGCACCGTCCACAAGTCGGACATAAAATTTCTCACGCCCGCCGCGACCGATTTTCTTCCGTTTTCACGTTCATCCGCCATAATTAAAATCCATTACATATTGATATAAATCAACCACACTACCGCGCATTCCGCAAGCGCGCCCAACCCCAAAACACACCATACATTCCAGCGGCGCGCAAGCAACGCCGCACACCCCCATGCCGAAACGACGGCACCCAAAACCGCGCCCGACGCCCCCGCACAATACGCCGCATACCCGAAAAATCCCGCGCATACAAACGCCTTCATCTGGAAAAATTCGAAAGGCTTAAACCGCGTAAGAAACAACGCCGCCAAAACCGCGTCGACCGCCGCCGACACCGTCGCGGGCTCGCGCCAGAACCCGACCGAACCCGCAGCGAGCCAAAGCCCGCCCAAGCCGCCGCATTCCGCAACGCCCGTCAAAATGCGCCCCAAAACATTCGTCAGCAAAAACGCCACAATAAAGAACACCGCCGCGCAATACGCCGCAAAATCCGAACGCGACTGTTTTTCCGCGTTCATTACCGCCTGCCGCACTCCCTGTTCTTGGTTTCTATTTCGCGCGGGTCGTCGGCCCAACCGAGTTTGCTGCGCAAAATACCGAAGTGCGAGTGCCCGCGGCGGCGCATAAACTTGACAGTGCACGGGGGCATATAAAGTTCGAGTTCCGATCCCTTTACCATCGTCGCCACCTGAACCCCGTCGGCAATCAGCGCGCTCTCGCCGCTGACACACAACAGACGCACAAGCGTCCCGTAACTCAAAACAAGACTCCTGTTTGAGAGCGTGTGCGGGCAAATAGGCGTCATTACAAACGTGCGCGATTTCGGGTGGATAATCGGGCCGCCCGCCGACAGGTTGTAGGCAGTCGAACCCGTCGGCGTCGAGAAAATCAGCCCGTCGCCGACATATTCGGCAATGAATTCGTTGTCGGCATAAATGCGGAACGTCGAAATTCCGTTTATGCGCGAATCCTTCAACACAAAGTCGTTCAGCGCAAGATAGTTCTTCCGCTCATAGCTCGTCTGCAACATCGCGCGTTCGAAAATCTTGCCTTCGCCCCGAGCCAGAAGCAAAAAAAGCTCGCTGTCGATTTCGTCCGAGTACGTCGCCAAAAAACCGAGCTTGCCCAGATTTATGCCGAAGACGGGCACACTGTATTTCGCCAACATCGTCGCACACGAAAGAATCGTCCCGTCGCCGCCGATAACGCAACAGCTGTCCGCGCCTTTAAAAGATTCCTCGGGCGTCGGATACTGCGTCGAAATCTCGGTGTCGAGTCCTCCCGCGCGCGCCATTGCCGCCAGACGCTGCGCAATAACCCCCGCGCGGGGTTTCTGGGTGTTCACAACAAACAAAACTTTCCGATTCTTATTCACGCAAATATAAAAACGCCGCTACCGCAGTTTCGCAATATTTTATTTTCGCCATTTTTTGAATTTGTTTCGAATAAACCGCAGACGAAGCGCGCCCCGCAGACCGAACACGCAGCGTCCCCCCTCAGACGGGCGACCCACCCACGGCAGCCTCCACACCTCAGCCAAGCCCTACTTGTCGGCTTTCGCTTGGGCATCCATAAGAATGGCTTTCGTCGATTTCGTTTCGGCAAAAATCGGCGACAGTTCGGCAGCACCAGCAAGCGACTCCACCGAGTCCGCCATCTTGCGGAAAACTCCGTTTTTGTCGACCGCCCAAACCGCGCCGTTCGACGGGGCAAACACAACCTTCGCCCCCGATTCCGAAACGACGCCGACCATTTTAAGAGGATTCTTTTCGATATCCGCAAGCGCATTCAGACAAACCCGAGCCTCGCGCTTCAAGTCCGCAAGCGGCTTCGCATAAACCTCGCGCGAAATCAAATCCTCCCGCGTCGCGTTGTCGAAAATCCACGCATCGCTCCTAACCCCGCGTGAATACTTGGCAACCGCGGCTTCGCGTTCAAGCGCGCTTTTGGAATAAAGAAGCCCGCTGTAAACGGGGTCGGCGCGCATGGCCTCGAAAATGCATTTTTGCAAAAGCATTTTAAATACCGCACTGCACTTGCCCGATTCCGAAAATTCGAGAGCCGCCAGCAGACTTTCCCGCGCCGCCACCCGCGCGACTTCCCGCGCAAAAAGCGATTCGTCCGCAAGCGCGCCTCCCGTCAACTTTTCGCCCGTCGGCTTCTGCCCGAAAATCTCGTGCCGCCTGAACAGCATTCCCGAAACCTTTCCGTTTTCGAAAATCCCGTCGATTCTCTGCATCGTCTCCACACCCGCAGGCCAGCGGTTTTCGCGCTCGACGGCAGCCCCCAGCGAGTGCACCACACCGCCGCCTTCGCGCGTATAGACATACACGTCCGACAACAACCGTGGCAGCTTCAAGTCCGCGCGGGAAAAATCGCCCGCCCGCCCCGCAAATTCGACGGCAGTCGGCTCGGCGCAAAACAGCAGACTCTGCCCCAGCTTCATTTTCGCTTCCTGCGCACAAATTTTCGAAAGCTTTTTATAGAAGTCTGCGGGCACAAAAGCATTCGAACGCAACAGCTTCGCAGCCGCCGAATATTCAGCAAAACTCTTCGACGCCAAAAGCGACCTGCGCTGGCTGTCAAAACCCATATAGCGCGACCGCGCATCGCTAATGCTCGACGAAATCGAGTTGAAATTGTCCACATCAATCTGGTGTGCCCTGAACATTTTCACAGGTTCTTCGAAGAAGCCGCGCAACCGCTCAACCAAAACCTTCTCTCGCTTGTCCAACTCTTCGGGCGACCCGCCGAAAGCCTCGTATTCGCCCAAAATCGCCTCATATTCCGCAAGCAGCGCGCGCAGTTTTTGCGAACGAGCCATCTTCCGTGCCTCGATTTTTTCGGAAACCGCGGGCGCAACCCTGTCGAGCCGAGCCTTAATCTGCGGTTGAACCGCAAGCGGAAGCGTAAACAACTCGTCCGCGACCGTCGCGACCGCCTCCGATGCCCGTGCACATTCGAGCGTCGAAGCCTTTTCGAAGTCGAGGGTTTCGGCAAAATCCAACAAACCGCGCAGCCGCTTGACCGCTGCAAAATCGGCTTGCGCCTTTTCACGCAGACGCATAAACCGCGCATTGTTCGCGGTATCGGCAAGCTGAACCGCATAACGCGCCGCGATTTTTTCGGCGGTTTCGCACGCAAATTCCGGATTGTCAACAAGCGCAAGCTCGTTGAGCGCGTTGTTAAACCCCTTGTCGTCCAACGCCGATTCGGCAAAATCAAACGCAAAATACGCCGCAACGCCGGCACACGCCAAAGCCGTGCAGCCCGCAAAGCCGCGCCATACGCGTCGGCAAAGCAGACGGCGGCCGAGTTTCGAAATCTCCGCATTCAAAATCTTCGCAGTCGATTCCGCCAAAACGCCGCGCGTTTTCGCCCGAAGCTTTTTAAGCTCCGCAACCGCCTCCGAGAGCCGCTTCCCGCGAGGATTCTCAGCCGCAACCTCGCCCAGCTTCCGCGCCACTTCAACCGCCGCCCGACGCGACTTCTCGCGCCCGAGCCTTTCGCGCCACAACGTCTCAACACCGTCTAAAACTCCGCCGACAAACGCCGCGTCGCCTTCCGACAAACGCGCCATGCCGCCACCGAACGCAAGACTGCCAAGCAACGCCGCGGCTTCATCAAGCGTGTCTTCCGAAATTTTGCCAATCGCGCGCAACCGCGCAACAACCGACTCCGCGTCCGCGCTGCTTTCTTCAAGCAACTTCCGCGCCGCCGTAAATTCTGGCGAATCCTCCACACCGTCGCCGCGCATTTGCAAAAATTCGCAAATCCGCCCAACCTCGGCAATGTCGGGCTTGTCCGCCGCCAAAAGCTCCGAAAGCCGCCCGCGCAACCGCACCGCAACTGCATTTTCAAGCCGCGAGTATTCCGCGACAATCTTCGCGTCCGCCGAGTTCGTCCTCGCAATGGCGGCAAGCGACAACAACGCCTTCTCGGGCTCGTGCAGACGCATGGCCCTGCGGTAGTCCCTGAAAAGCGGGTGCGAGTCCTGAATCGGATGTGCAAAAAGCGATTCCGCCATCGCGAGCGCGTCCGCGTCCAACTCGGGCGGCAATAGCAAACCCGACGCCGCGCAGCGCGCCCGCCACAACATAAATTCCGACGCCCCCAAAGCCTTTGCGTCTTCCGACACCCGCGTGTCCGCCGCAAATTCCAGCGCATTGCCCGCACGCCCCGACCGCGCCAAAGCCGCGCAGTGTTCAAGCAATTCCTCCACGCGCAGACATTGCCCCGCATACAATACCGCCGCAACACGGACGGCGAACTCGCCCCCGCCCGCATCCGCAGAGGCAAGCTCGGCAATATACAAACCCAAATCTTTTATTGTCATTTCCCAGATTTTATTTGACGTCCAAGTTCCGCAACCTTCTGCGCCAGACGGTCGGCGTCGCGCTTCGACATAAACGCCCCCGCCTTTTCGAGAGCCTGCAAATACGCCCCCGCCCGCTTTTTTTCGTGGTCCGTCGACGATTCGTTCAGCGCGACATTTTCGCAGTAGCGCGTCATGGATTTAATCTTTGCCGCAATGTCTTCCAAAAGCTGCGCCGCAAATTCGGGATTCTGCGCCGCAAACTTCTGCGAGTTCCAGAAAGCCATAGCCCCCGCAAAATCGCCCGAGTCAATCTTGGCCCGCGCCTCCGCCAACGCCTCGGAAAGCGTCATTTTCTTGACAGAAACAACCCCTGCCGCGCCCGATGCCGCGCCCGCGCCGTCCGAAGCTACCGCGACCGCAGCCGGATTGTCGCCGCCCGACACCGAATGATTTTTAACAATACGGCGCGAAACGGGATTCTCCGTCAGCATCAAAAACGCCACCGCAACCGCAATCAAAACGACTCCGACCGCGGCCCCGACATACACGGGCGTATACGACGTCTCCAACGACGGCATAACCCTGAAATTCCTGCTTCTTTCGGCAATCGAATTCGAGACTTTCAGATTGTATTTTTCCGCATTCGTCTTCACGCCCGAACACGCATATTCCGCCGCCCGCCCCGTCGGCAGAAAGCGCACAGTGTTCGCGCACATATCCACAACCGCGCCCTGCGCCCCCAGCGACGCGCTCGCCACCCACGCAAAGTCGGCGGCTTTGTCCGAGGGCAGAAGCTGCGTCGTAAAAGTAATGTCCCAGTCTTCGTGCTTCAACTGCGCAATCAAAAGCGATTCTGCATAAAGCTTCAACAGCTCGCCCGCGTCGGAAACTTCCGCGCGAATCCGCGCAGTGTTGCCCAAAACCGCAGCATACGCGCAGTCGCCGAAACGCGCCTTCCACGCCCTCGCAGGCAGCCTCGAAACATTGTATTTGCAAAACGCATTTGCCGGAATCTCGCGGATAAAACGCGGCTCGCCACAAAACGAGTCCATCCAGTCGCCGAACGACATCAGAATGTCCGCGGCAGTCGCCGACACCGATTCAAGTTCGCCTTCGCCAAAAATCAAATGATGCGCAATGTAGTTGTTGCGGTTCGTGTAGTCTACACCGCAGTCCTTCACGCGCGTAAGTAGATGATACCTCTTTCCGCCCGCGGCTATTTTCCTGTGCGAGTACACCGTTCCGCTTTTTATGTCGTATTGGCTGAAACGTTCGACTTCCGCCACGAGAGCATCGGGCATGGATTCGCAGCGCGCAACCGTCGAAAACCCCGTTCTCCCGGGGGTTAACGAAGACTTGTAACTCATGTATATTTGTTGATATGCCATTATTTTCCAGTAGGTATGAGGTTTGTGGTTTGCGAAATCGCCCAAAGCGCGGGGATTTCCACATTTATCGGATTCAATTTCCCCGGAACTGGCGCGATTTTGCCCGCGCAAAAACCGGATTCAATCATCTGCGGCGAGTGCCCCAACGCACTGACCGCGAAATAGCGCACATTCGACGAAATCGACTCGACCTGTGCCACAATATTCGGCACAACCGACATCAAAAAACCGCGCAAAATTCCGCTTGCCTTGTCGATTGCCTCCAAGTCCAACATTCCGTCGCAGACCGCCTGCGGCAGCTGTGCGTCAAGCAAATGCCTCCAAATGTCGTATTTTCCGACGAGCACCGCAAGGGGCGTATCGATTTTCCTATCCGAGCCGAGTGCGCGAATACGCTTTATGCGCACGTCCATTTCGGCAAGAATCGTGTCCTGCTGGTCTAGACGCCCGGAAATCGCAAGCTGCGGATCGGGATGGTCGCCCAACCGAGCCTTGAATTCGCGGCTTGCGGCGGGGTCGAATAAAAAGAAAATCGCCGCGCCGCTTGCCACGTGCAACGCCCCGGGTGATTGCTCCAAGTCAAGCCCCGGCTCGAAATGCTCGCCCGCATTGTCGTAAAAAACGAGCGACGTCTTCCGCCCTCCGTCCTTTGAAAGCGCATACGTCATCGGCTTCGGCAGCGACACCATTTTCCCGAAACGCGGATACCGTTCATACATTGCCCCTTCAAGCGCAGTCTTGGCCAAAATAGCATCTTCGGGACGCTTCGCAGAATACAGACGGTTCTTCATCTGCGTCAAAAGCATATTGCCCGTCGGGTCGAGGTCCTTCATCACCACTGCGAAATTCCTGAAAAGCGAAGCCTGCAATTCGCCCACCAACACGCTCAAATAATACGATTTTCCCGAACTCGGCGCGCCTACAATCGAAAAAATCTTCTGCTCGTAGTCGAAATAATTCGGCGGAAGCTTTTTCCTGCAATGAGGGCATGCCACATCGGGCGAGGGCGTCCCCATGGGGTCGAGAGCAACTCCGTCTTCGTTGAACGACGTCGGCAAAAAGCGCAGCATTTCGTCTTCGCCCAAAACGGGGTCGCCGCGCAAACTATCGTGGGCTGCAATGCTCAGCGCGTCGCCGACATCGAATTTCAGCCAGCAAAGCGGACACGTCGCCGCCACAACCGATTCCGCAAGCGCGGGTGCCGCCCGAACGCCGCCGCCCATACCCGACGCGTCCGCACCGTCGGCAAACACACTGCCGAACATAAAGCCCACGTCGAAGTTCGACGGACACACCGCCATGCCCTCTCCGCTAAGTCCTCTGCTCAAAACGCCATCTTTGAGCCGCTCAAAGGGCATCTCGTCTTCAATCATACCCGTTTCGGCATAAAACAAAAGCCACTTCGATACATCTATTTTAGCGAAGTCCGCCACGCGCCGCGCCGACGAAGCTATATAAAACAAATTCTCCCCCACCCCGAAAGTTGCAATCTCTCCGAGCTCGACGGGCGAAGTAAACGACACGCTATTCACGCACACGCGCGCCGATTCCGCTCCCGTCGGGACTGCCACTGCCGCACCGCGCACCGCATCCGATTCCCGCAGCTCGGCTACCGCCTCCGAAGCCCGACATTCATTCAAATTCGCGTCTACAAAACAGCAAAGAGGCAGCCGTCTGACTTCGCCCGTGCGGCAGTCGAAAACGAACACACTCCCAGATTTCTTCGAAAAATTCTTCAACTCAAACATACTCCTTCACTGCCTACATAATCTCAAAAAATCATTTTTTTGGCAACCATTTTTTCGCAAACAACACAAAAACTTAACCCGCCGCCCGAAAAATCCGATACACATTCAAATACCCACACGCGCCCCTCCACCCCTCCGATACACCACCATACACCCACTTCACAAACACCGGCCAGTCCAATGTCCACAACATACAGCCAAACCAACAACCCTTTTCACGTCCCCACAATAAAAAAAGCAGCAAAAAAAGTTGAAACTTTTCACAAATTAGCATAGTCTAATCTATCAAAATAAGGAAGGTTTAAACCGAATGACAAACGCCGAAACAATAGACGATAAAACTCTAATCGAAATGATTAGAAACGACGACGAGGACGCTTTCAGAGTCCTGTCCAGCCTATACGGCAACGACATTTACCTGAAAGCCAAGTCAATCACCAAAAATAACGAGGACGCCGAAGAGCTCACGCAGGATACAATGCTGAAAATCCGCAAGGGCATATTCTCATTCCGCGGAGATTCCTCGTTGAAAACGTGGATATTCAGAATCATCAGCAACCTTTCAATCAACAGGCTCAAAAAGACGCGCCGTCAGGGCGGCTCGGTCACGATGTCGCTCGACGCCCCCGTAAGCTCGGACGATACCGCCGACAACGCCGCAAGCTTTGCCGATGTTTTGCCCAGCAGCGAAGTCTCGCCCGCCGACCTCATCGAGCGCAGCGACACCGAAGCTATTATGGCGCGCGCAATGGCGGCTCTCCCGCCCGAATACGCCAAGATTATGGACTTGCGCGTCGCGCAGGAACTCAGCTACGAGGAAATCGCCAAAAAGCTTAACCTCACCCTCGGCACGGTTAAAAGCCGTATCGCCCGAGCACGCGAGTGCCTGCGCCAAAACCTCGAAAAAATGCTCTAAGCCCGCCGCGGCAAAGGCATATTCCGCCGAAATGCCATATATCGGCTCGCGCTGTCAGCGGGCTTTTCCCGAAGCCCCCCACAGACCGAGCACAAAACCTTTTATGAAAATTTCGAAAGACAGATTCGAGCGCATAATTTCAAGCTACTTGGACGGCGAGTGCTCTCCCGCCGAAGCCCAGCAGCTGCTCGACTGCATATCCGCCAACAAAAACCTGCGCGGATTCTTTCTGCGCGCCTGCGCAATGCATAAGGCGATGTGCCGCCTCTACGGCAAAGACCCGAAACTCCCGAAATTGGCGTCCTTCGACGTCGAAGAATTCATCGCCCCCAAACGCGTTTCGCGCTTCAAGGCAATATCCGAGTGGACGGCAGTCGCGGGCTTCTTCGCCTGTTGCGCCGTCTTTATGACTCTCGCGCTCGAATCGACTTCCGCCGACGCCGCCGAATCCGACGACATTCTCGCCGCCGACCAGTTCAACGACACGCATTACGAAACCTACATCGACGACAAAGTCGACACCGCCGACGGCGAAATCTCAATCATAAAGGTATACCCCAAATACTCCGTCCTCCTCCCCTAACTAAAAATCGCGAGGACGCCTCGTTTGCGAATATTTATTTTTATTTACGGAAACATTCCGCTCTGCGGAATGTTTTTTTTGTTTTTAGATTCGCAAACGAGGCTCTCGACTAAAAGACGGTTTCATTGCGGCTCACGTACCTAA